>CAVEQW010000036.1:0-76047 GCA_963618155.1 Alloprevotella sp. | reverse complement strand
AATCCCTCAGTCAGCTTCGCTGACAGCTCCCTTTACACAAGGGAGCCGGGGCGCTGTAAGCGTCCGTGCTGCTTTTGACAGGCTGAAACTCTACGGAAAAGCCGGTGATTTTTATGCAGATACTGCGTGCCTCTGAGGATTATCTCGAGGCCATGCTCATGCTCCGCAACAGCCGTGGCTACATCCGCTCCATCGATGTGGCGGAGAAGCTCGGCGTGACGAAGCCCAGCGTCACCTACGCCACCAAGCGCCTGCGTGAAGCCGGGTATATCTCCATGGACAAGGACGGCCTCATCACCCTCTCCGACAGCGGTCTGGCCATTGCGGAGAAGATGCTGGAGCGCCATACGACGCTGACGGAATTCCTCGTCTCGCTCGGCGTGGATGCAGAGACGGCGGCAGCCGATGCCTGCAAAATGGAGCATGACATCAGCCAGCGCAGCTTCGACGCCATCTGCGCCCACGCCAGAACCCACGAGCCGCAGAAATAAGCACACATCAGACCTCCGCCCACTCGGCCTCCACGCCGTTTTGCCGGAGCAGCGCCATCAGGTCCTCCGCCTGCATCCAGACCGTCGCCGTGTTGTCGTTCGGATGTATGCCAATTTTATTGCCCTCAAACGCCGCGTCCAGATAAAAACGGACGCGGTGTTCCTTATCATGCAGCAGTCCGAGCGGCGTGACCGCGCCGGGGGTCAGCCCCAGCATCTCAGAAAGCTCCTCCGCCGAGGCGAAGGACAGAACGCGCAGCCCGTGCTCCCTGCGAAATGCCTTCAAGTCCACGCGCCTGTCGCCCCTGACCGTGATGAGGTAGTAGCCGCGCCGCTTGTCGTCCCGCACAAAGAGGTTTTTCGCGTCCCACTCGGGATAGGGCAGCGCCACGGCCTCCAGCTCCTCCATGTTATACACCGCCTCATGCTCCGTCACCTCATAGGCGATGCCCCGCTCCGTCAGATATTGATATGTTTCCTGCTTATTCATGGTCTTCTCCTTTGCCGTTCAAGTCATAGCCGCGCTCGGCGCACCAGATACGCACGGCGTTCTCGATGAGCTCCACGCTCCCGTCCGCGCCGTAGACCGAGCTGTCGACCGCGAGGTTGTAGTATTTCGTATTGCCCCACTCGCGGCCGGTGAAGTATTCATAGTGGCGGGCGCGTCCCGTGTCGGTGCGCTCCATGTCCGCCTTGGCCTGCTCCTCGCTGATGCCGTTGTCGGCGGCGATCTTCGCCGTGCGCTTCCAGGTCGGCGCGTGGATGAACACACGGAAGCTGTTGGGGTCGTCATAGAGGATATAGTCCGAGCAGCGCCCCATGATGACGCAGGACTCGTCACCGGCGGCAATGCGGCGCAGAATGCGCGTCTGTGCCGCGAACAGGCGCTCCATCGGCGGGAGATCCTCGTTGAACATGGCGTAGCCCGCGGTGATGAAATCATAGACCAGATTGTGCCGCATACGGTTTTCATGCTCGCGGATAAAGGCGAGCGGCACGCCGCTCTCCTCCGCCTCCACCGTCTCAAGCTGGCGGTCATAGAAGGTGATTCCGAGGCGCTCGGCGAGCTTCTGCGCGATCTCATAGCCGCCGGAGCCGAACTCGCGGCTCACGGAGATGAGCAGCTTGGGCTTACCGCTGCGGTCGATGTCGTAGTCACCGGCGGCGGCGATGGCGCGCTCGAGCTTGGTGTCGCGCTCCACGAAGCGGAGCAGGAAGCCGTTGCAAATACGCATCATGCGCTTCATCACAAAGCCCACCAGCAGCGCGGAGATGACCGTGCCCTCGCGCACACCGACAAAGCGGTGGAAGTAGATGAGCGAGACGGCGGCGGAGAGCACCACCATGCAGCAGTCGGTGATGATCTTGCAGCTCGCCACCGGCTTGCCGGTTTTTTTCGACACCGCGAGCGACAGCCCCTCGCCCGGCGTGGGCAGGATGTTCGGCGCGAGGTAGAGCATGACGCCGAAGGCCACCATAGGAATGGAGGCGAGCAGATAGCCGAGCTGCGCCGCGTAATTTGTCGGTGCGGGCAGGAACGAGAAAAGCCGTGTCGCCAGCGACACGAGCACGCCGAAAAAGGTCGAGGCCAGTATCTGCAGCAGCATTTTCGGCTGAAAATCGCGTCGCAGGAGCAGCGCCTCCACCAGTATGTAGAAGCAGTAGCTGAGCGTTGTGCAGAGGCCGAGGTCGGCTGCCGTGATCTGGCACATCACGTTGGCGAGGCAGGTCACGGGGCTCACGCCCAGCGCCGAGCGCACGGAGAACACCACGCCGATGGCCATAATAAACAGTCCCGTGAAGTACACCAGCAGCCGCCGCGCCCACAGGCTCAATAGCTTCCTTGTCGAATCCTTCATTTGTATGCTCCCAAAGTATAGTATAATAAGCAGGTATGCCCGCAGAGGAGCATACCTGTTTATTGTAACACAGTGTTTATTCCTTTTCCAGATAGGTTATGCCGACATAGTGGTCGTGGTCGGTGCGCTCATCGTTGTAGACGACCGGCTTGAAGCCGGGGTAGCTTATCTCGACCGTCCAGCTCTTGCCCTTGGGCAGATCCTCAAACTCGTAATCGCCCGCCCAGTTCGTGTCCATCTCATGGCGCTCGCCCGTCTCGGCGCAGCTTATGACGACGTGCGCGCCGATGCAGACCTCCTCCAGCTCCCTGGGATAGGCGACCGTTCCGGCCAGAAAGGCGTTTGGGATGTTGAGGTGCACCACGCTGGAGCCCATGTCGCCCAGGCATTCAAGCTGCGTGACCTTGTTGGCCGCGATGAGACGGCTTATCTCAGAGTCGGGGTCGGCGAGATCGCCGAACACCAGCGCCTGATTGGGGCAGGCCTCGACGCAGCGCGGCTCAAAGCCGGGATAATCCGGGTCGTCCAGCAGCTCCGCGCACATCGTGCACTTCTGCGGAAGCTGCTCCTGCTCGTTCCAGTAGACCGCGCCCACGGGGCAGGCATCCACGATCTGCTTCTGTCCCTTTGCCTTCTCCGGGTCGATGATGACAATGCCGTCCGGGCGCTTATAGACCGCGCCGTTCTTGGCCGCCGCGAGGCAGGCGGGCTTGTCGCAGTGGGAGCAGGGCGTCGGCACGGTGGCCGTCTTGATGCGGCGCTCGTTGTCGCCGCGCTCCCATTCAACGATGTTCATCCAGTATTGGCCAAGCTCCGGCTCGGACCTGGACAGCGCCGTGTCCCAGCCGCAGTGCTCGTCCTTACAGGCCATGAAGCAGGCGTAGCACGCCATGCAGCGGGCGGAGTTGATGGCGATGCCCGGTTTTTTCATCGGCTTTTTCCACATATCAGTCAGCCTCCTTTTGTTCAAGCTGCTCACGCAGCCACTGCTCCCGCTCACCGAACAGCCTGTCGGCCTGCATGGAGGTGCGGATGGGGCGCTCCGTCTCGAGCTGCTGCTTGTCCACCGCGTCGAGGATGTGCTCAAAGCCCTGTCCGAAGTTGGGGTCAGGCTCGCTCTTTTCGATGTCGATGTTGCAGCTGTACGGTGCCATCGCCGGGACGTAATCGCCGATCAGGCGGCCGGGGACGAGGACGTTGATGCTGCCGCCCTTGTCGGTGCTCATGACCGTGCCGTAGTCGATGGGGTTATAGATGCCGGACGAGGTATAGGCGTGGATCGTCTCATAGTTGATGCGGCGGGTCACGCGGGCGACCATGAGGCAGCTGCCGCGGTCGTTGAAGAGGCGGACGACATCGCCGTCCTTGATGCCCTTCTGCTCCGCCAGCTTCACATTGATATGGCAGACGAGATAGGGGTTGCCGTTGATGATGACGCGGTTTTTCGGTATTTCCCAGAGCCATTTTGCGTGCTGCTGGTAGTGGGTGTGGTAGTCAAAGCGCGGGTGCGGCGAGATGAGGCCGAACGGGAATTTGTCCGCCGACAGGGACTTGAAGCCCTCCCACGAATCCTGATACTTCGGGATGGGGCGGCGCGCCTCGTCGTCCGGCGCCCAGTAGGCCAGCGACTCGGACACAAACTCGAACTTACCGGAGAAGGTACCGAGCTTGCCCTCCTCCTGGAATATCTTATGGTTCATCGTGTCGCAGGGGCGGTTCTCCGCAAACCACTGGAAGCCGGGGTAGCGATCCCAGTTTTCATAGAGTCCCGTCTCCGGGTCCTTGTCCTCCTCGTGATAGGAGACCGGCGGGATATAGTAGCCCTTTTTCTTAAAATCCTCCCAGCTGATGTGCTTGGGCAGGTCGGAGAACTGCCAGAAGCGCTTGGCCCACTGCTCCTCGTCGCGTCCCTCGGTGAATGCCTCGCCCCAGCCGAGGCGCGCCGCGACCTGCGAGAAGATCCAGAAGTCGGAGCGGGAGTCCCACATCGGCTCGATGGCCTTGTCCTGATAGACGATGACCTGCCACGAGTTGCCGGTCTGGGAGTGGGAGCAGTAGCCGCCGTTGCCGGAGTTGCCGACCTCGCCGATGTCCACGCGCTCCAGATTGGAGCAGGCGGGCAGGATCACGTCCGCATGGCGCGTTTCGGGGGTCATATAGATGTCCTGATTGATGACGAACTCCAGCTCCGGACTCTTGTACATCTTCGCCCACTTGTTCGTGTCGAGCATAGTGCCGAAGAACGAGCCGCCGTAGCGCCAGAAGCAGTGTACCTTATTATAGCCCGGCATGGGGTAGACGTGGCGCGTGAACTCGAGGTCGACGCCGCCGCCGCAGAAGCCCTCGCCGTACCATTCATAATGCCCGTCGAGAATCGCGTCGGGCAGATTCGGACGGTACAGCACCTGCTCCACGCTGTTGACCGGCGGGTTGTCGCACACCGGCGGGTTGGCGATGGAGGAGAGCGGGTCGGAGTAGCCGCCGAACCAGAAGTTATAGTTCATCGGACCGCCGCAGGCCGGCGACCAGAAGGCACGGCCGGGCTTGCCCATGCCCTGCATGGCGAAGAGCAGCGTCATGAGGCGGGCATATTCCGTACCGTTTGAGTGGCGGCAGGCGCCGCCGAAGCCGCCGCGCATACCGGAGCCGCCCGTCGTGACGGAGTTTGCCCAGCGGCGGGCAATGGCCTTGATGTCCATGGCGGGCACGAGCGAGAGCTCCGACGCCCAGTGCGGGGTCTTGGCCGTCCCGTCGGGGCCGAGGCCAAGGATGTGCGCCTTGAATTCCTCGAAGCGATGGCCGTGCTGCGCGACGTATTCCTTGTCGTACAAATCTTCCGTTATCCAGACATAGGCGATGGCCTCCAGAATGGCGGAGTCCGTGCCCATACGCGGGCCGATCCACTTGTCCGCCTGCTTGACGGAGGTGTAGTTGTTGAACGGGTCGATATAGATGAACTGGATGCCGGACTCCTTCATCCACCAGCGCCAGAGGGCGGACTCCTGCGCCGAGTAGCCGCCGCGGCTCGTGTCGGGGTCGGTCGACCAGCAGATAATGGTCTCCGCGTTCTGCATGGCCATCTCCAGCATATCGTAGGGCTCGGGGCCGCCAAGCCGCCAGTAGTAGCCGTAGGAGTGCGGCGTGCCCCAGTGGAAGCCCTCCCATGAGTCGGGGTTGTCCGCGATGCGGGTATAACCCATCATGGAGAAGAAGCGCTTGAACAGGGAGATCTTATAGCCGACAAGCCCCCATGAGTGGTGGGAGGAGGTGCAGGCCGTGATGGTCTCCTTGCCATAGGTCTTCTGCAGGCGCTTGATCTCGCGGGCGACAAGGCTGAGCGCCTCATCCCAGGAGGCGCGGCGATAGCCGGACTTGCCGCGGTTTTCGGTGTTGCGGTTCTTGCCGTCCGGCGTCTCCACGAAGTCCTCGCGTATCATGGGGTACTTCAGCCGGTCATAGGCATAGGTCTTATCCCGCTCGCAGTAGCCGAGCAGGCTCATCGTCGTCTTGCGCTGGGGCGTGAACTGCTTGCCGCGCGCCTTGATGACCCACGCGGCGGGGTCGTCGTCCGTCAGCACGATGGGGCGCACGCGGCGGATCACGCCGTTGTAGGTGTGCAGCGTCATCGGCCCGCCGACGCATACGCTGTGTGTGATGCGCTCGTCCTTGGACACGGAGCGCATGGCGTTAGTTTCGTTCATTCTCGTCCTCCCCCTTACTTCACTTCGACCATCTGGCGGGCATAGTCCGAGCGCGGGTCGATCTCGACCATCGTGCCGACGTATTTCCCGTCCACGCGCTCAAAGCCGCGCATATCGAAATCCTCGATCACGGGCAGCCAGAACACACGCCCGTCCGGCCCCTGATAATGCCGTCCGAGGTGGAACTGGTGCTGCAGCATATCGACCGGCCCGCCGGCTGCCTCGGCGCTCTTGCGGCGCTCGGCATAGTGCAGGTTCAGAAACGTGGGGTCGATCACGCCGTAGCGCTCGGAGCGCATGGGGCCGATGTCCTGCCAGTCCTCCGGCATGGAGCGGATGCAGTCCACGATGCAGTCGTATACGTCCGACCCGGGCATACCGCAGCCCTCAAAGTCCTCGTACCAGATGCGGAAGGCGTTGATATGCTCGCTGGGGTGATCCTTCAGAAAGCCCTTCACGCGCTCATAAAGCTCCTCCCGCCGCAGGAACACATTGCCCTCCGGCAGATGCAGCAGATATTTTTTCTCAAGCTCCATTATCGCCGCCCCCTTATCGTATCACATAGCGGGCGATGAGCCCGTCTCTATCCGTGCGCTCGCCGTAGCCGTAGCTCCAGTCCACGGGAAGCTCCTCCACCGACACGCAACGCAGCGCGCCGAGCGCCGTGCCGGAGCCGTGGTACATCTTATCGAGATCGCGCTGCGCCAGCAGCCGCGCCTCCTCCTCCGTCTCCGCGAGGACGACGGTGCGCGCCGCCGTGCAGAAGACATATTTCGGCTCGGTCGGCTTTTCAAGCTGCCGCCGCGCCGCTTCAAAAACGTATTTCTTCATTGCGCCTCCCTGCCGTACATCCGGCGGTCGGGAACGGGACGGCCGTTGATCCACGGGTCGAATTTCGCCATGAAATCCGCGTCGTCTCCGCCAAAGTCAAGCCGGCCGAGCTCGGACGGGTGTACCCACATAAACTCGCTGTATTTCCCGCTCTGCGGCTCGGTCTGCCAGGTGTCCACGGCGGTATAATATTTATGATAGTCGCATTTCGTGTGGGTGTTGTGCGTGATGTTGCCGCAGACGATATGCTCGACCGTGCCGTCAAGGCAATAGTGGTGCCCCAGCATTTCGAGGCGGCCGGGCGTGACGGTCATGCCGAGCGTCTCCCAGCACACGCGCTTCACCGCATCCCCGTCGCTCTCGTTCACGCGGACGGCACCGTTGGGAAGCTCCCAGACACCCCGCTCGTTCTTGGCGACCAGCACATCGCCGGTGGGGCCCGCGTGGTGCTGTATCAGAACAGATAAATATTCCATGCTCTCCCCTCCTTACAATGTGTACTGGTGCTCTTCCGGTACATAGCCCTCGGCCTCGAGCTCCGCCGCCACGCGTTCGCGGAACTCGCGCACCGTCTCCTGCCACACGTCGCGGTCGATGCGCCGCAGCTCAACGCCGTCTTCCCGCACGCTGACCCATTCCGTGAAGCCGCGTCTGGTGCTCCTCACCAGAAAACGATAGGTTTTCATGTCTTATCTCCCTCCTGTTCATAGGCCGCCATGAAGTCCACATCCTCCACCGGCAGCCTTCCGATGCTGTCCAGATAGCGGCATATGCCGCGCTCCGCCGCCTCCATCACGCCCATGCGATCCATGTCCTTCTCAAAGCGTATCCGGAAAAGCGCATCCGCCGCGGAATCAAGATTCTTCAGCATCGCGCGGTTGCGCTCATCGGGCGCAAAGCACTTATGCCGCCCCTCCGGCGCGTCGAGCTTGTGGATGAAGCAGTGATACTGTCCCCGGAACAAAAGCACATACATGAGCTCGTCCCCGGACAGCACCGCGCCCATGTCGCCGCCGTCCACACATTCGAGCAGCTTCGCGCCGTCCTTGTCCAGCGGCGCAAGCTCCACCGCGTTCTCCGGCCTCTTCGGCTCCATCATGCGCCCCTCCTAATTCTAATGTGTATGCTCATTATGGCATTGCCGCTCGCCGCTTGTCAATACTCAAATTCATTTTTTCGATTACAGTGATTCATAATATAAATTGATCGGCGTAAAACGAATTGACTTTTTCATCACAAGCCCCTAAAATAGCGTCATAGCACAGTATCATAACACAGTATAAGGAGGCGAACGCCATGGAAATATCCCAGCTCAGCTGCTTTGTCGCGCTGGCCAACATCCTCAATTTCCGCCAGACAGCGCAGCAGCTCGGCATCTCGCAATCCTCCGTCAGCCGTGAGATCGGCCAGCTTGAGCAGAGCCTCGGCGTGACCCTCTTCTCCCGCAGCAGCCGCCGGGTCGTTCTGACGGAGGCGGGGGCGGCGCTGCTCCCCTATGCGCTCGACATCCTCAACACGGCGCAGTCGGCACAGCTTCTCGTCGGCCATGTCCGCGAGGGCGCGGGCGGCCACCTCTACATCTCGGCGCTCACGACCTGCTCCACCATGCTCACGCGGGCGCTCGACGCCTTCTTCACCCGCCACCCGGACGTCATCGTCGACGTGGCGTTCCAGACCGCCGCCGGCCAGACCGCCGCCATGCGCGAAAGCCGCTATGACGTGCACCTGCTCCAGCAGGATATGCTTCCGCCGGGCGACGGCTGGGACTCGATGGTGACGCACAAGGACTCGCTGGCGCTCGTCGTGCCGAAGGGACACCCGCTCGCGGATAAGCCGCTCGACTTCCGGGCGCTGGAGCACGAGCGCTTCATCCTGTCGCAGGAGCCGTGCAACACCGACCTCTACCGCAAGATCATGTCCATCTGCGCCGCACACGGCTTCGTGCCGAGCATCATGAACCGCTATGACAAGCTCGAATCCGTGCTGCTCGCCGTCAGCGCGGGGCTCGGCGTGTCCATCATGCCGGCGGCGCTGCCCTCGGTGCTGTTCGCAAGCTCTGTGGATGTCGTTCCCATCACCGACATGGACACCAGCCGCCGCTATATCGCCGCGTGGCGCGCCGACGGGCACAACCCCAGCGTCCGTCTCTTCCTCGACGTGCTCCGCGGCTGCGTTTCGCCGGACGGCGAGGCACCTGCATAAAGCACAAGAACGATACAGCAAGGAGACGATAACCATGAACGCATATTATCCGCATCTGTTCGAGAGCTTCTCGGTCAAAGGCCTGACCTTCCGCAGCCGCCTGTTCTCCGCGCCGAATATGATGTGCATGATGGATAAGGACGGCTTCCCCATGCCCTCCATGATCGCCTACTACGCCGAAAAGGCACGCGGCGGCGCGGCGGTCGTCACGCTGGGCGACACGCCCGTTGACCGCGAGCACGCCGCCTCCAATCCCCGGAGCTTCAACCTCGACTGCAAAAACCGCAATGCCGTCCTCCCCTATATCTCCGAGCTCGCCATGGCCATCCATGAGGGCGGCGCCCTCGCCTCGCACGAGCTGAACCACGCCGGTATATACGCCTCTCCCGCCGCAAACGGCGGCGGCGAGCCCATCGGCCCCGTGGAGCTCCTGCGCCCGGACGGCGTGCGGGTGCGCGCCATGACGGAGGGGGACATGGACGACGTGGCAGAGCATTTTGCCGCCTGCGCGGCGCTGCTCAAGGACGCCGGATATGATATGTGCCTGATCCACGGCGGCCACGGCTGGCTTCTTGACCAGTTCCTCTCCCCCCACTACAACCGGCGCACAGACGGCTACGGCGGCAGCCTTGAAAACCGCGCCAGGTTCCCGCTCATGGTCATCGACCGCGTGCGTGAGCGCGTGGGCGACAGCTTCCTCATTGAGTACCGCATGAGCGGCTGCGAGGAGATCGACGGCGGCCTCCAGATCGACGAGGCCGTGGAGTTTGCAAGGCTCATCGACGGCAGGGTCGATTTCATCCACGTCTCCGCCGGTCTTGACCCGGAGCGGGCGCAGGCCGTCCGCACCCACCCCACCATGTTTCTGCCCCACGGCGTCAACGTGAAATACGCGGAGGCCGTGAAAAGGGCGGGCATCAGAACCCCGGTCGTCACCATCGGCGGCATCAACACGCCGGAGCTTGCGGAGCAGATACTGGCAGACGGCAAGGCAGACATCATCGCCATGACGCGCGCCCTCATCGCCGACCCGCATTTCCCCGAAAAGGCCGCGCAGGGCAGAACCATGGAGATCACCCCATGCCTCCGCTGCCTCGACTGCCTCGCCGGGATGCACAGCGGCGAGCATTTCCAATGCTCGGTCAACCCCTCCGCCGGACGCGAGGATCGCTACCGCAACTATGTCCCGCCCGTGGGCGCAAAGAAAAAGGTACTCATCGTGGGCGGCGGCCCTGCCGGTCTGAAGGCGGCGGCCACGGCGGCGAAGCGCGGGCATGACGTGACGCTCTGCGAGCGCTCCGGCAGGCTCGGCGGCTTCCTCAGCTTCACCGACTATGACGATCTGAAGATAGACCTGTGGCGGCTCAAGGAGCACCTTGTCTATATGGCCGAAAAGTCCGGCGCAAAAATCTGCCTCAACACCGAGGTCACGCCGGAGTATGTCAGGGAAAACGGCTTTGACGCCGTGATACTCGCCGCCGGTTCACTCGCGGCGAAGCCCCCCATTCCGGGGCTGGACGACCCCCGTGTGCAGCACGCGACGGCCGCGTACACCCGGCTTGACAAGCTCGGCCGCCATGTCGCCGTCCTCGGCGGCGGCCTCATCGGCTGCGAGACGGCGCTGTTTCTCGCCAAGGCCGGGCACGAGGTCACCATCGTTGAGATGCTTGACGAGATCGCGCCGGAGGCCAACTGGATGCACAAGGAGGGTATGCTGCAGGCCTTTGCGGAGACGCCCTCGCTCCACGTCCGCACCGGCCTTCGCGTCACCGGCATCGACGACGGCAGGACCGTTCACGCGGCGGACGCCGCCGGCGGCGAGCACAGCATCGAGGCCGACTCTGTGATCTACGCACTCGGCCTGCGCTCGAACACGGCGGCCTATGACAGCCTCATCTATTCCGCGCCCGTCGTCATTCCCGTCGGCGACTGCCTCCGCGGCGTCAAGGCCAAAAAAACCCGCGAGGCCATGCTCGAGGGCTACTGGGCCGTGCTGCGCCTGTAAGGACGAACAGCAAAAGGGACACCGTATTCGTCAGCGCTTGAATACGGTGTCCCTTGCTTTATGCTTTATCAGACGATGTACAGAAGCTTTTTCGCCTCAAACGTCAGCTCGTCACGCACGGCGGGATCGGCGATGGCGATGAGCGAGCGCGCCCTGTCCGCGACGCTGCGGCCGCGCAGATGCGCCACGCCGTACTCCGTCACGACATAATCCGTGTAGGTGCGCGGAATGGTGACGGCGGCGCCGGAGGGCAGCACGGACTTGACCTTGCTCGCGCCCTTGTTCGTGGCGGCGTGCATGATAAGGATGCTGCGCCCGCCCTTGGAATGCGCCGCGCCGTAGGCAAAGTCGAACGCGCCGCCCGGGCCGGAATACTGGCGCGTGCCGATGGTCTCGGAGTTGACCTGTCCCGTCAGGTCGATCTCCATGATGGAGTTGATGGAGACCATGTTGTCGTTCGAGCGGATGACAAAGGGGTCGGTGACATAGCTGGACGGGCGGATGTGGCAGTCGGGATCGTCGTGCAGGAAGCGGAAGAGCTCGTGGCTCCCGCCCGCGAAGCAGAAGGTATGCTCCCCGCGGTTGATGTTCTTGCGTCCGCCGGTCACGACACCCTTCTGTATCATGGTCATCATAGAGTTCGTGAACATCTCGGAGTGGATGCCGAGCTCCCGCTTGTCCATGAGGCGGCGGGCGCAGGCGTTGGGCAGCGAGCCGATGCCGAGCTGGATGCAGTCGCCGTCGTTCACGAGCTCCGCGACATACTGGCCGATCACATCGTCCGTCTCGGAAAAGGGCGCGTCGGGAATGGTGTAGATGTCATAGTCCGCCTCATAAAAGGCCGTGACGTCGCGGATGTTGATCTCGACGCCTCCGCGCACGGTCTGAAGCTGGCGGTTGACCTCCAGAATGATGCGGCCGCAGCTCAATGGATCGATGTCGCGCTCCCACATCTGCGAGAGGTTGACCTGGAAGTTACCGTTTTCGTCCATCGGCGTGACGGCGGAGATATAGACGTTGCGGGGATAGGCCGCATTGTACCAGATGGGCTGGTCGGGCAGATCGCAGGGGACAAAGGTGCAGTGACCCTTTTCGATGGCGGGCACCCAGCCCTTGGAATAGAACGCGGACTGGGTCAGGAAGTGACCTCTCATGCCGTCGTTCTGCAGAAAGCCGAAATCGGAGCTGCGTCCCTTGAGGATGGTGACGTTCTCCACGCGGTCGGCGATGGTGTGCAGGCTTTGGCAGAACAGCTTCGGCTCGTTGCAGTCCTTGGCAAAGCAGATGTTGTCGTCCGAGCGGATGAGGGCGAGCGCGCCCTCCAGCGTCGTGCGCTTTTTTTCGTACATTTCCTGAATCGTCATAGCGGCCTCCCAGTCGTTATTTCGGGTTCAGTATAACCAAAAAACCTAGTGTTTGCAAGCTTTTTCGGGTATCCGGCCGATTCGGAGACATTCGTCGGGATTCGTCGAAATTCGTCGGAAAATTTTCAGCGTCCGCCGGTGCGGAGGAGCCGGTCGCGTATGCTCCAGAGCTTTTCCGAGAGGTCGACGTAGTAGTGGTGGGGATTTTCAAAGCGTTTGACCTCGTCCCAGAGGGTGTCGAGCTGCGCGGCGCAGTAGTCGCGGATGGCGGGCAGCTCCGGCTGGTCGTAGACGAGCTCGCCGTCCATGAACACCGGCACGAGCAGCTCCCGCGCCGTAAAGGACTGCAGCGTCTTGCGCTTCCATGTCGCGTCCGGGTCGAATATCTCGAGCGGCTTCGTGTCGTCCACCGTCTCGTCATGCAGGCAGATATAGTCCGCCATCGCCTTGCCGCTCTCGCGGCTGTACAGGCGGTAGACCTTCTTGACGTGCGGCAGCGTGAGCTTCGCCAGCGTCTCGCTGATCTTGATGCGCGGCTCGACCACGCCGTTTTTCTCCACGGCGGCCAGCTTGTAGACGCCGCCGAATACGGGCTCGGAGCGCGCCGTGATGAGCCGCTCGCCCACGCCGAAGCAGTCGATGCACGCGCCCTGGCTGATGATATCACGGATGAGATACTCATCCAGCGCGTTCGACACGGTGATCTTACACTCCGTCCACCCGGCATCGTCGAGCATCTTCCGCGCCTTGCGCGTGAGATAGGCGAGGTCACCGGAGTCGATGCGTATGCCGCAGGAGCGGATGCCAAGCGGCTTCAATATCTCGTCAAAGGCGCGGATGGCGTTCGGCACGCCGGACTCCAGCGCGTTGTAGGTGTCGACGAGCAGAGTCGCCGCATGGGGATAGCTGCGGCAGTAGGCGCGGAAGGCGTCGAGCTCCGAGTCGAACATCTGCACCCAGGAGTGCGCCATCGTGCCGCCCGCGGGCACGCCGAAGAGCTCGTCGGAGATGGTACAGGCCGTCCCGGCGCAGCCGCCGATATAGGCCGCCCTCGCGCCCAGAATGGCGCCGTCCGCCCCCTGTGCGCGGCGGGAGCCGAATTCCAGCACCGTCCGCCCGCCGGCGGCGCGGTTGACGCGGCTCGCCTTGGTCGCGATGAGGCTCTGGTGGTTGACGGTGCAGAGCAGATAGGTCTCCAGAAGCTGCGCCTGTATCGCCGGAGCGCGGACGGTCAGCAGCGGCTCATGCGGGAACACCGGCGTGCCCTCCGGCACCGCCCAGATGTCGCCCGTGAAGCGGAAACCGGCGAGATAGGACAAAAATTCCTCCGAGAACAGACCGCGCGAGCGGAGATAGTCAATGTCCCCGGGGGAAAAATGGAGATGCTGTATATAGCGGATGACCTGCTGCAGCCCCGCGACGATGGCAAAGCCGCCGCCATCCGGCACCTGGCGGAAAAAGAGGTCGAAATAGCATATCTGATCCTCCATCCCGTTCTGCAGATAGCCGTTGCCCATCGTGAGCTCATAGAAATCGCACATCATCGTCATGTTCAGCGCCTGGTCAAATTCCATCATATAAAACCGCCTCCCGGATCGGATTCGTTTCTCATTTGTAATCTCGGTTACATATTATAGCGTTGATTTGCAAATAAAGCAATTATATAATACAGGCTGTGTTATCATGGCATTTTGTATATGCCGCCAAAGGAGACATCGTTTTTATGGAACTGACCATGGAAAGGCAGCGGGAGCTGGAGGCGCTTTGCCGCCGCTTCCGCATAGATGTGCTCACGGCCATCCACGCCGCCCAGTCCGGCCACCCCGGCGGGAGCCTCTCGGCCTGTGAGATCATGACGCTGCTGTATCAGCACCGTATGCACGTCCCCGCCCCGGACGACCCCGGCCGCGACCGCTTTGTGCTCTGCAAGGGACACGCCGCGCCCATGCTCTACCGCAACCTCGTGGAAAAGGGCTTCATGCCCGCCGAGGGGCTTGCGGCGCTGCGCGCCATCGACAGTCCGGCGCAGGGACACCCCAGCCCGCATACGCCGGGCGTGGATATGCCCTCCGGCCCGCTCGGCATCGGCCTTGCCGCAGCGCAGGGCATGGCGCTCGGTCTGCGGCTCAACGGCTCCGGGGCGCGGGTCTATGCCCTGCTCGGCGACGGCGAGCTGGACGAGGGCGCGGTCTGGGAGGCCGCCGCCTCCGCCGCAAAATTTGCGCTTTCCAACCTCTGCGCCATCGTGGACTACAATAAGGTCCAGCTCGACGGCACGACGGACGAGATCATGCCGCTGCGCGATCTCGAGGCCAAGTGGGCAGCCTTCGGCTGGCACGTCATCCGCTGCGACGGCCACGATCTGCGCAGCCTCAACAAGGCGCTGGACGCGGCCGAGGCGTATACCGCCGGCCCCACCGTCCTCATCGCGGACACGATCAAGGGCAAGGGCGTATCCTTCATGGAGGGACAGGCCGGATGGCACGGCAAGGCCATCGACGACGCCAGCTTTGCCAAGGCAATGCAGGAACTGGGAGGTGCGATCTGATGGGAAGCTCCATTCGTGACATATACGGCCAGACGCTCGCGGAGCTCGGCGCGGAATACCCCGACATCGTGGCGCTGGACGCCGATCTGTCCGGCTCGACAAAGTCCAAGGTCTTTGGGCAGAAATTCCCCGAGCGCTTCTTCAACATGGGCATCGCCGAGAGCGATATGGTCTCCTGCGCGGCAGGACTCGCCAGCGTCGGCAAGATCCCCTTCGTCAACACCTTCACCGTCTTCCTCACGACCATCGGCCTCATCGCCGCGCGGGCGCAGGTCTGCTATGCGAACCTGAACGTCAAGCTCGCCGGGGCGTACTGCGGTATGTCCGACGCGCTGGACGGCGCGACCCACCACGCGACCGAGGACATTGCGGCCATGCGTTCGCTGCCGAATATGCGCATCCTCGTCCCCTCGGACGCGGAGTCCACGCGCTGGGCGACGCGCTGGGCGGCGGAAAACCCGGGTCCCGTCTATCTGCGCCTCAGCCGCACGGAATACCCCGACCTCTACCCCGCCGGGGAGCGTTTTGAGCTTGGAAAGGCCAAGCTCGTCCGCGAGGGCACGGACTGCACCGTCTTCGCCATCGGCATTCTCGTGCATAAGGCACTGGAGGCGGCGGAGACGCTCGCCGCCGAGGGCATCAGCGTCCGAGTCGTCGACCTGCTCTCCGTGAAGCCCATCGATGCGGAGACGATCATCCGCTGCGCCCGCGAGACGGGCTGCTGCGTGGTCGCCGAGGAGCACCAGATCTACGGCGGCGCGGGCAGCGCCGTGGCCGAGGTTCTGGCGGGCGCCGGCGCCGGCGCGCCGACGGAGTTCGTCGGCATACACGACTGCTTCACCCAGTCCGGCAAGTATGACGCACTGCTCGCGCGCTACGGGCTGGACGCGGCGGCCGTGGCGGCGGCAATCCGGAAAGCGGCCGGCCGCAAATGATGCAATGATCCGATTCTTCAGTCCCGGCCGGGTCGAGCTGGCCGGAAACCATACCGACCACCAGAAGGGCCGCGCCATGGCCGCCGCCGCAGAGCAGGGCATGTATGCCGAGGCCGAGCCGAACGGCACCCGCCTTCTGCGCATCTCCTCCGAGGGCTATGACCCGGTCGTCGTCGATCTGGACAAGCTCTGGCCGGACGAGGCGGAGGCCGGTACGCCGGCGGCGCTGGTGCGCGGCGTGGCGGCGAGTCTGACGGAGGGTGCGGAGGAGCTTCGCGGCTTCGACGCCTATGTCGTCAGCCATCTGCCCAGCGGCCGCGGTCTGAGCGCCTCGGCGGCGTTCTCGGTGCTGATCGGCTGCATGATATCCGAATTCGCCGAGGGCGCGTTCTTCGCGCCGGAGGAGCTTGCCAAGGCCGCGCGCAAGGCGGAGAACCGCTGGTTCGGCAAGCCGAGCGGCCTGCTTGACCAGCTCGCCTGCGCCATGGGCGGCGCGATCTATGTCGACTTCCTCAACTCCAAGATCATCCGCATGGACTGCGATTTCGCCGGCATGGGGCTTGCGATGTGCCTGACGGACACCGGCGGGAGCCAGACCGGCGCCCAGGCGGCCTATGCCCAGATCACGGAGGATATGAGCGCCGTGGCGCGGACATTCGGCCAGCGCTGGCTCGCCAAGGTGCGGCCCGCAGACTTCGACGAGCAGTGGCTCGCCCACAAGGGCGAGCTTCCCTGGATGCGCGCCCGCCACTTCTTCGACGAATGCCGCCGCGCCGCGTCCATGGCCGACGCGCTCGGTCTGCACGACGGCGAGCGCTATATGGAGCTCATGAACGAGTCCGGGCGCAGCTCGGAGCAGCTTCTCAAAAACATTATCGATCCCGCCTGCGGCGAGGGGCTGGCCACAGGGCTTGCGCTCTCGGCGCGGCTGCTGGACGGACGCGGCGCATGGCGCGTCCACGGCGGCGGCTTTGTCGGCTGCGTACAGGCGCTCATGCCGGAGGAGCTTCTGGAGCCGTATACGGCGGCGATGGACGCCTTTTTCGGCGCGGGAAGCTGCCAGCCGGTACACATACGCAAAAAAGGCGCCGGCCGCATAGACGATACAGCCAACGCCTGAAAACACATTTTCCGCATCCCAGGCCGCCGTCCGGCGCAACGGTCGGCGGCTTTGTGCGCCCGCAGCGCAGAAAAACGGGCTTTTCCTGCGGAAATTGTGAAATTTCCTCTTTAACTTTTTTGCGTTCTGTGATATTTTATTGAAACCGGCTAGGGCCGGGAAAAATAACACGCTGCATTCGTCATGAGGGCGAAGCGGCAGTGGAGGTAATTGAATATGAATCGTTCGACCCGTACCATCGTGGGCGGCGGCCTGTTTGCCGCCATCGTCGTGGTGCTGCAGTTCATCGGCGGGGCGATCCACTTCGGACCCTTTTCCATCTCGCTGGTGCTGCTCCCCATCGTTGTCGGCGCGGCTCTGTACGGCTGGCAGATCGGCTGCTGGCTTGGCCTCGTGTTCGGCCTGACCGTGCTGCTGACCGGCGATGCGAGTCTCTTTCTCGCCATCAGCCCTGCGGGCACCATCCTCACCGTCCTGCTCAAGGGCATCGGCTGCGGCCTCGCCGCCGGGCTTTGCTACAGGGCGCTGGCGAAAACGCACCCGTTCTGGGGCATACTGCTCGCCGCCGTCGCCGCACCCGTCGTGAATACGGGCGTTTTTCTCATCGGCTGCCGTCTCTTCTTCTGGGAGACCATCTGCGACTGGGCGGCTGCCGCCGGCTTCGCCCATGCGGGCGCGTATATGATCGTCGGCATGGTCGGCGTGAATTTCCTGCTGGAGCTTGCGGTCGATATGATCCTTGCACCGGCGGCGGAGCGTCTGATCCGCTTCCGTCAAAAGCAGTAATAGGAGGGGCCTTTGTATGCTTCTCGCCGTTGATATAGGCAATACCAACATCGTCGTCGCCGTCCTGCGGAACGGCGAGCCCGTGGGCGAAGCCCTGCGCATCCTCTCCGACCGCGAGCGCAGCGCCCCGCAATACGCGGCGGATCTTGCCGCCTTTCTCAAGCGGACGGATATGTCCGCGCCAAAGACCGCCGTGCTCTGCTCCGTCGTGCCCGCGCTGACCGGGACGCTGCACGATGCCATCCGGGAGGCCACAGGACTTGACGCGCTCACCGTCAGCGCCGCCCTCGATTCCGGGCTCACCCTCGCCATCGGCCAGCCGGAGACGCTCGGCGCGGACATCATCGCCGCCGACGCGGCGGCTGCGGCGCTCTACCCGCTGCCCGTCATCGTGCTCGACTACGGCAGCGCCACCACCGTGACGGTCGTGGACGAGCAGCATATCTACCGCGGCGGCGTGTTCATGGCCGGCATCAAGCTCTCGCTGCGCGCGCTGGCCAGCGGCACGGCTCAGCTTCCCGCCATCGACCTGACCGCCCCCGGCAGCGTCCTCGCCACCGAGACGGCGGACGCGCTCTGCGCCGGTGCGGTATACGGCGCCGCCGCCATGACCGACGGCATCATCGAGCGCATCGAGGCCGAGCTTGACCGCCCCTGCACCGCCGTCGCCACCGGCGGCCTCGGCCGCTATATCGCGCCCTATTGCCGCCGCAGCGTCGTATACGACGAGCACCTCGTCTTCCGCGGCATGGCGCTCCTCGCGGAGAAAAACACGAAGTAAGCCGATAATTTTGACCCGCCTCCCCCACACACAAGGGAAGCGGGTCGTTTTTCATACACCGGCGTCCGGCCTTATTTTCGGCGGCCGAACAGCCCCTTTTTCTCAAAGGGATGGCTCTCCACGCTGAGGACCTGATAGCCCGTCGCGTCGATCACGCGGCGCAGCGCCGCCTCGTCCAGCGGCTCGTCGGACTCGATGCGCGTCTCGCCCTTGCTGTGTGAGGACGACACCTTGCGCACGGAGAACTCGCGGCGCACCGCGTCGTTGACGTGGCTCTCGCACATCCCGCAGGCCATGCCTTCGATTTTCAAAACCGTCTCTGTCATGCTCACGGCCTCCTTGTCGGTTTTCGGTTAGACAAGTCTAACCACTCGCATGATACGCCCTGCGCCGCACTTTGTCAAGGGGCGCATCTTTTTTACCGGAGATGCGGCTCGAAGCGCTTGAAAGCGGGGGCATAAAATGATAAAATAGTTGGCAAAAAACGCCGTGTCCTGCACGGCGGATGCGAGGTGGACGGATATGAAGGTCGTGCTGCGGGGTCTGACGAAAAAATTTCCCGCACGGGGAAAGCGCGGCGAGGAGGTCGTCGCCGTGCAGGCGCTCGATTTTGAGATACCGGACGGCGAGATGGTCGGGCTGCTGGGGCCGTCCGGCTGCGGCAAGAGCACCACGCTCAACCTTATCTGCGGGCTGGAAAAGCCCACGGCGGGGCGCGTGCTCTTCGGGGACGACGATGTGACGGAGCTGCCGCCGGATGTGCGGGGGGTGGGGCTCGTGTTCCAGAGCTACGCGCTGTATCCGCACATGACGGTGCGCCAGAACATCCTCTTCCCGCTCCAGAACCTGCGCGGCGCGGCGCGGCTCGACAAGGCGGAGATGGAACGCCGCGTGCTCGAGGCCGCAAGGCTTGTCCAGATCGACGCGCTCATGGAGCGCCGTCCGGCGGAGCTCTCCGGCGGCCAGCAGCAGCGCGTTGCCATTGCACGGGCGCTCGTCAAGCGTCCCCGCGTGCTGCTGCTCGACGAGCCGCTCTCCAATCTGGACGCACGGCTGCGCCTGCAGACCCGCGAGGAGCTGCGCCGCCTCCAGCGCGAGACGGGCATCACCACGGTGTTCGTCACCCACGACCAAGAGGAGGCCATGAGCATCTCCGACCATATCGTCGTGATGAACGAGGGCACGGTGCAGCAGCTCGGCCGCCCGCAGGAGGTATACGACGCGCCGGAGAACCTCTTTGTCGCCAGATTCCTCGGCACGCCGCCCATCAACGTTCTGGACGGCGAGATCCGCAGCGGGCAGCTGCTGCTCGGCGGCGACACGGTGCTGGATGTCCCCGGACGGCGTGACAGGGCCGTTATCGTCGGGATCCGGCCGGAGGGGCTTACGCCGGATGAAAACGGGCCGCTGCACACCGCGCTGCGCGCCGTGGAGGTCATGGGGCGCGACACCAGCGTCGTCGCGGCGCACCCGGCGGCACAGGGCGGGACGCTCCGCGCCATCGTCCCGGCGGATAAGCAGCCAAGCGCCGGCGCACAGGAAGTGCGCTTCACCCTGCGTCCCGACAAGCTGCATATCTTCGAGCTTGACGGCCGCCGGGCGGAGGGCTGAGACATGAGCGGAAAAAGCGGCAAGGCATGGCTCTATCTGCTTCCGGCCATCGCCTTTCTGGGCGCGTTCATGGTCTACCCGCTCATCGACGTGCTCATCTACTCGCTGGAGGAGGGCTATAACTTCGCCTCGCAGAGCTATTTCGGCACGGGGCTTTACAACTACTCCTACGTTCTGCATGACCCCTATTTCCTCCAGGCGGTCAAAAACACCTTCCTGCTCGTCGTCATCACCGTCCCGCTCTCCACAGGGCTGGCGCTGCTCATTTCGCTGGCGCTCACATCTATACGGCGGCTGCGCGAGCTGTATCAGACTATCTTCTTCCTGCCCTACGTCACCAACACGCTCGCCGTGGGGCTGGTGTTCATGATACTTTTTAAGAAAACGCCGTATTCCGACGGGCTTGTGAACCTGCTCATCGCCGCATTCGGCGGCGAGACCGTGGATTTCATCGACGGCCCCTACTGGGCAAAGCTGTTCGTGCTCTGCTTTTATACGATCTGGGTCGTACTGCCGTTCAAGGTGCTGGTACTCACGAGCGCCCTCGCCTCGGTCGATCCCGTGTACTACCGCGCCGCGCAGATCGACGGCACGCCGCGGGGGCGCGTATTTGTCCGCATCACGCTGCCCATGATCGCGCCCATGCTCATCTACCTCGTCATCACGGGCTTCATCGGCGCGTTCAAGGCCTACAGCGACGCGGTGGCGCTGTTCGGGACGGATCTCAATGCCGCCGGCATGAACACCATCGTCGGCTATGTCTACGATATGCTCTACGGCGACAGCGGCGGCTGGCCGTCCTATGCCTCGGCGGCGGCGCTCATCCTGTTCGCCATCGTGCTGACCATCACCTGCATCAATCTTTTGGCCAGCCATAAAAACGCAAGGCTGTGAGGGGGTGACGCGCTATGAATAACACGATAGACCCGGCGGTGCTCGAACGCCGCGAGCGCTCGCGCAGAGCGCTCCGGCAGACGGCCTGCTATCTGCTGCTCACGCTGTGGGCGCTGCTGGTGCTGTTCCCGTTTTACTGGATGCTCCTGACCTCCGTCAAGGGCTACGGCGCCTACAACAGCGAATTTATCCCCCGCTTCTTCACCCTCGCGCCGACGCTTGAGAATTATGCCGAGGCGTTCACGGCCGTCCCGCTCGCCCGCTACTTCGCCAACACGCTCCTCTTCACGCTGGCGACCACGGCGCTCATGCTCGTGGTCACGATCCCGGCGGCGTTTGCCTTTGCGCGGCTTGAATTCCGCGGAAAATCGCTCGTGTTCACGCTCTTCCTCTCGCTCATGATGATACCGAATGAGCTTGTCGTCATCACGAACTTCGTCACCGTCACCGACCTCGGCCTTCGCAACCACTTCCTCGGCCTCATCCTGCCGTCGGTCAGCTCGGTGTTCTATATCTATCTGCTCAAGGAGAATTTCGAGCAGATACCGGACGAGCTCTACCGCGCCGCGCGGGTGGACGGCTGCACGGACTGGCGCTATCTCTGGCGGGTCATGCTCCCCATCTGCCGCCCCACGGTCGTCACCATCACGATCCTGAAGATCATCGAGTGCTGGAACAGCTATGTCTGGCCGCGCCTCATCACGGACGATCCCGCCTTTTATCTTGTCTCGAACGGCATACAGGAGATACGTGAAAACGGCTTCGGCCGCGAGAATATCCCCGCCATGATGGCGGCGGTCGTGGTCATATCCGTGCCGCTGATCGTCCTCTTCCTTGTCTTCCGAAAAAAGATCATGGACGGCGTTTCGAGAGGAGGCACCAAGGGATGAGCACGAAAAAATGCATATCTCTGCTGCTGGCGGCGCTGCTGCTCACCGGGCTGCTCGGCGGCTGCCACGGCGCCCGCGAGCGGGCGGGCTTTGCCGTGCCGGAGAGCTTTGACGACAGCCGCGCGTATACGATCCGCTTCTGGGCGAAGAACGACACGAATAAGAATCAGGTCGCGGTCTATGAGCAGACCATCGCCGACTTTGAGGCGCTCTACCCCAACATCACGGTCGAGCTTCGCCTCTATACGGACTACGGGAAGATCTATAACGACGTCATCACGAACATCGCCACGAACACCACGCCGAACGTCTGCATCAGCTACCCCGACCACATCGCGACCTACCTCTCCGGCGAGGGCGTCGTCGTGCCGCTCGACGGACTGATGGAGGACGGGCGCTTCGGCCTCGGCGGGAGCGAGCTGCGCTATGACGCGCCGTCGGAGGATGAGCTCGTACCGGCGTTTCTGGAGGAGTGCGTCATCGGCTCGCTGCACTACGCGCTCCCGTTCATGCGCTCCACAGAGGCGTGTTATGTCAACAAAAGCTTCGTGGAGGCGCTGGGCTATGAGCTGCCGGACGTACTGACCTGGGACTTCGTGTGGGAGGTGGCGGATGCTGCCGCCGAAAAAAACGCGGACGGGCTTTACGCCGTCAACGGCCAGAGCGTCATGCTCCCGTTCATCTATAAATCCAGCGACAATATGATGATACAGCTCCTGCGCCAGATGGGCGCGGACTACTCCGACGAAAACGGGAATATCGGTCTGTTCAGCGATGACACGGCCTCCGTCCTCTACACCGTGGCGGAGCACACGGAGCGGGGCGCCTTCTCCACCTTCAAGATCTCCGGCTATCCCGCCAACTTCCTCAACGCGGGACAGTGCGTCTTCGCCGTCGATTCCACGGCGGGCGCGAGCTGGATGGGCGCGGACGCGCCGCTCTCGGACATCAGCGAGGACAAGCTCGTGGACTTTGAGATCGCCGTGCGGCCCGTGCCGCAGCTTGACCCGGATGAGCCGCAGATGATATCCCAGGGGCCGAGCGTGTGCGTGTTCAACAAGGACGACGCGCAGGAGGTGCTCGCCTCGTGGCTGTTTGCGCAATTTCTTCTGACGAACGAGGTGCAGATCGCCTACGCCGAAACGGAGGGCTATGTCCCCGTGACGACGGCGGCGCAGACCGCGCCGGAATACACGGACTATCTTGCCCGCGCCGGGGAGGACAACGACACGCACTATGCCGTCAAGCTCGCGGCGGCGCAGCTTTTGCTCGACAATACGGACAACACCTTCACGACCCCCGTATTCAACGGCTCCGCCTCCCTGCGCGACGCGGCGGGACAGCTCATCGAGAGCGTCACCAAATCCGTCCGCCGCAGTCAGACCGTGGACGCGGACTATATCGCGACGCTGTACGAGGAAACGGCGGCGCTCTACCGCCTTGACCAGACCGCCGCCGCACGGACGGACGGCGCAGCCTCGCTCGGCCCGCTCCCGGCGGAGGCCGTGGCGCTGCTTGCGGGGCTCGGCTGCGCCTGGCTGTGTATGGGCATATACGCGCTCGTGCGCGTCATCCGGCGCCGTCATACCGTTAAAAGGCAGATTTAGCTTGATTTATCGGAGCGCTTGATTATAATAGTGGCAACACCACGCAAAATAACGTCTGTGGACGCGGAAAATTGAAAAGGAGACACACCATGAAAAAGACCCTTGCACTGCTTCTGGCCGCCTGTGCGCTGCTTGGCCTGCTGGCCGGCTGCTCGGCGAGCCCCGATGAGGAAACGCTCGCCCGCATCGACGATATGGCCGCCCGTGTAGAGGCTGCCGAGGAAAAGGCTGCTGCGCTGGAGGCAGCAAAGGCCGCCGCCGAGGAAGAGGCTGCCGCCGTCATGACCCACGAGGAATACATGGCCGCCGACATCGACAGCCCCGTCACCATCGAGACCTATGTCCAGGCCACGCAGTCCTGGTGGGAGGATCAGATCACGGTCTATGCCCAGAGCGAGGACGGCGCCTACTTCATCTACAACATGGCCTGCCCGGAGGCCGACGCGGACAAGCTCGTCCCCGGCACCCATATCCGCGTCAGCGGCTATAAGGCCGAGTGGTCGGGTGAGATCGAGATCGCGGACGCGAGCTTTGAGATCATCGACGGCGACGGCTTCATCGCCGAGCCGGAGGATGTGACCGCGCTGCTCGGCAGCGATAAGCTCATCGACCACCAGAACGAGTTCGTGAGCTTCACCGGGCTGACCGTCGTGGCCTCCGAGGCTGCCGACGGCAGCGATGCAGCCTTTCTCTACAACTGGGACGGCTCCGGCGAGGACGGCAACGACCTCTATTTCAACGTCTCCCTCAACGACGAGGTCTACACCTTCACCGTCGAGTCCTACCTCTGCGGCGCGGGCACCGAGGTCTATGAGGCCGTCAAGTCGCTCAAGATCGGCGACACCGTGGACATGGAGGGCTTCCTCTACTGGTACGAGGGCGTGAACCCCCATATCACCAGCGTGACGGTCGTCGAAGCCGAGTGATAAAAAACGCATAAAGATCTCCGGCCTGTGGCACACGTCCACAGGCCGGATCAGACTGTCAAAGAACTCTATTCTATATGGAAATACAGCGAGTCAGAGTCGCCCGCCGGGGACGGGCGTAAATTCAAAAGGTCTTGCCACGGCAAGGCTTTTTGAATTATGCCGGACGAATTCACTTCGGCCGGGCAGATCAAAGCGAGCTTGTCAAAACTCGTTTTTTGACAAGCTCCTCCGGCCTGTGGCACACGTCCACAGGCCGGATTTTTGTATCCTGTCCAATTATTCCTCGCTGCGGCGGTAGAAGCGGTACTCCGCGAAGCGGTGGAAGCGCTCGCCGCGGTGGACGATGGGCGCATCGGGGCGGTTTGGAGAGTCCGCACCGAACGACGGCTCAAGGCAGAAGCCCTGGCTCTTATGCAGCGGTGCGGCAAGCCCGCCGCCGGTATAGAGCACGAGCGCCGGGAAATCCGTCCGCACGGCGACGCCCATGCCGCCGTCCTCGGCCATGGCCGCCTGCTTTCCGGCAAGCAGGAAGCAGCCGTCATAGTCGCGCCCCAGCTCCCGCAGCTCGGCAAAGTCATAGTCGCCCTCCGTGGGCTTCGGCTCGCCGCAGGGCAGCCCGGCGGCGTCCAGCGGCTGGTACTGCGCCGCGTTGACAGCGACGCGCGTGCCGAGGATATCCGGCGTCCCCGCAAGATTGAAGTAGATGTGGCTGGTCGGGGCATAGGGCGTATCCGCGCTGGCCTCGGCCTCAAAGTCGATGCGCAGGGTATCGTTGTTCACCGAATAACTCACGGCGGCGGCCAGCATCCCGGGATAGCCGTTGTCGCCCTCGTGGGACAGCAGCGCGAAGCGGATGCGGTTCGCGCCCTGTATCTCCGCCGTCCAGCGGCGCTTGTCAAAGCTGTCCGCGCCGCCGTGGAGCTGGTTCTCGCCCTCGTTGGCGGTCAGCGGATACTCCCTGCCGTCAAGGACAAAGCGCGCCCCCGCGACACGGCCGGCGACGCGGCCGATGACCGCGCCGACATAATCCCTGCCGTCGAGATATTCCTGCGCCGTGCCGTAGCCGAGCGCAACGGGGTGTCCGTCCAACTCGATGGAGCAGACCGCCGCCCCCAGCGTGAGGACGGAAACGGCCAGGCGTCCGGCGCGTATCGTATATTTCTCATAGCCGAAAAAATCCGAATGCTCTATCATGATCTATGCCTCCTGTTCACCCGCCTATTATAATCTTTCCCCGCTCGTATGTAAAGTGCCGCGGCGGGAGCATAAGCGCTTGCACGGGAGCGGGATTTGCGGTACAATAGGACGAACAAAAAACAGGAGGAAACGCAATGAACATTGATTTTACCGGCAAGGTCGCCGTTGTGACCGGTGCGGGCAGCGGCATCGGCTTTGCCTGTGCGGATATGCTGGCGCAGTCCGGCGCGATCGTCGCCATGATCGGCCGCAGCGCCGCCAAGATCGAACAGGCGGCGGCCATGCTCGCCGATAAGGGCGAGGTGCACGCCTACGCCCTCGACGTGTCCGCGCCGGAGGCCATCGCCCCGGTGGTCGAGCGCATCCGCGCCGAGCTGGGCGAGATATCTGTTCTGGTGCAGGCGGCCGGCGTGATGACCGGCGGCGACGCGCTGGAGCTCACGCCTGCGGAATTTGACCGCGTGTATGCGACGAACGCCCGCGGCTGCTTCTTCATGATGCAGCAGGTCGTCCGCCAGTCGATGAAGGCGCACGGCGGCGCGATCCTGAACATCGCGTCCATGGCCGGCATCCGCGGCATGACCCCGCCGATGTGCTCCGCCTCCTACAGCGCCTCCAAGGGCGCAGTCGTCGCCCTGACGATGCAGGCGGCGTCCGAATGGGGTCATATGGGCGTGCGCGTCAACGCGATCGCTCCGGGCGGCACGGCAAGCTTCGACACCGGCGTCGTCTCCCAGCATGAGGGTCCCGGAGGCAATCCGTCCCCCATCACCAACTATGTCCCCACCGGCCGTGTCATGAACACGCCGTATGAGATCGCGGCGGCGGCGCTCTTCCTCTGCTCCGACCTCTCCGGCAACACCACCGGCCAGACCATGATCATCGACGGCGGCGCATCCATCGTCGGCTATTGAGTCCAAAGCAAATACGACAAAGCCATCCCCCCCGTTTCATTCGTTGGAACGGGGGACTTTTCATGCCCGTCAAGAATAAATTTTGACGCGTCCTCGACTATTTTCTCCCGCAGCGGACAAAATATAAACAAGAATTTTAAACGCGCAGAATTTACCGTCCGCGCCAAAGCCCGATGCGGCGCGCGCGGCGGGACGCTTGGAAATCCGGCAAAATTTTTGCGCGTGTGAGCGGGTGCCCGCCGCCGCATAATGACAGAGCCGATGAAAGGAAGGGATGTGCTTTATGGCAAAAATAAAAAGAGCACCGCCGCGCATGGCGGTCATGCTGGTGCTGCTCGGCGCGGCGCTGACGGGACGGGCGTGGGCGGCGGACGCGCTCGTGCCGCTGGGGACGGCAGTGGGCATACAGATGAATACGGACGGCGTGCTCGTTGTGGACACGACCGAGGTGCCAACCAGCGGCGGCAGCGTATCGCCCGCCAAGGACGCAGGCATACTGCCCGGCGACATCATCACGGAGCTCTCCGGCCAGGCCACGGACACGGCGGCCAGTCTCGCAGAGGCGGCGGCGGGGCTGACGGGTGAGCCGGTCGATATCACGGTCGAGCGCGGCGGTGAAACGCTGCGGCTCGAGCTGACCCCGGCGCAAAGCGACGAGGGAACGAAGCTCGGCCTGTGGCTGCGCGACGGCGTCGCCGGTGTGGGCACGCTGACCTATTACGACCCCGGCACGGGACGCTTCGGCGCTCTCGGCCACGCGGTCACGGACAGCCAGACGGCCGCCGTGCTGCCTCTCGGCAGCGGCAGCGTCAGCCCGGCGCGCATCGTGGATATACAGCCGGGCGCGGCAGGCAGCCCCGGCGCGCTGGCAGGCGTGTTCGACATGGGCGCGGCCATCGGGGTCATCGAAAGCAACACACTCTGCGGCGTGTTCGGCACGCTGGACGCCGCCGCGGAGGGCGAGGCGCTGCCCGTGGCCAGCGACAGCGAGATATACGCGGGCCCGGCCTATATCCTCTCGAGCGTGACGGACAGCGGTGTGGAGCGCTACAGCGTGGAGATCAGCCGCGGCATGAGCGGGGCGCAGGGGCAGATGCTCGATCTCCGTGTGACGGATGAGGCGCTGCTCGCGCTCACGGGCGGCATCGTGCAGGGAATGTCCGGCTCGCCCATCATACAGGACGGCAAGCTCGTCGGCGCGGTGACGCACGTTCTCGTCTCCGACGCCAGCCGCGGCTACGGCATCTCCATCGAGAGTATGCTCGCCGCCGACGCCATGCAGCCAACAGCCTGCGCGGCATAAGAAAAAGCGACTGTGGCGATTTTTTGAACCGCGCCCCGTCAGGAGGACAGTGAAAAATAACGTTTTCCCGGCCGGCAGCCGACTCTTCTCGAGAGCCGGCTGCCGTTATTCTGCGTATTTCCGGGCTGTCTCCAATGAGACAGCCCCTCTGCATTATGCCGGACGGATTCACACCGGCCGAGCGGGTCAAATTGAGCTTGTCAAAGCTCGTTCCTGACGTGCCGGCTCAGATCTGGCTGGCTGCGCCGAAGGCGCCGCGGATGGATCTCTGCATATCGCCGGCGCCGTCCACGTCGCCGATCAGGCGGAAGTAGGGCGCAGCAGACGCGTATTTCAGCGCGCCCTCCAGATAGGGGCGGACACCGCCGCAGACGATGACGTCGTCGCCCTCCAGCGTGTGCTCCGTGCCCTCTGCATCCACATAGGTGACGGTCTTTTCGCTGACCCTCACGGTGTTCGCGTTGGTGATGCCGCGGATGCTGTCGAAGCGCTCCCAGTAGTGCGCCAGATAGGTCTCGCCGGTCATCGGGTGGCAGGGCTTCACATAGGCGATCGTGATGCTGTGCAGCGGCGAGGCATCCTTGGCGAGCATATCCTGCCGGGTGAGGCAGGTCACGTTATGGCCGTGCTGCGCGAGATAGCAGGCCGTCTCGATGCCCGTCTCCGAGCAGCCGACCATGATGACGTTCTTGCCGAGCGCGTCCTCGTGGCCGATGACGTCGTGACAGGTCTTCAGTGCGGGACTTCCGTCCGGCTTGTGCATCCCCTCGACCTCGGGCAGGACGGCCACCGATCCGGTCGCGGCAAGCACCGCGTCATAGGCGGCCGCGGAAAGCTCCTCTGGGGTCGGCTCGCAGTGGAGCCGCACCTCGACGCCCTTGCGCCCCAGCTCGTCGATAAGCCAGAGGCGGTAGTCGCGGAACGGCCACTTGAAGGAGAAGTGATCCGCATGGAAAAGCTGCCCGCCGAGATAGCCGGTCTTTTCAAACAGCGTGACCCGGTGACCGCGCTCCGCCGCTGTGATCGCCGCCTGCATACCGGCGGGGCCGCCGCCGATGACTGCGACCTTCTTGCCGCCCGCCGCAGGCTGTATCATATGCCGGTCCTTCAGCTCGCAGCCGAACTCCGGGTTGACCGTGCAGACGGAGGTCCACGGCGCGCGGCGGCGTCCGTGACAGCGGTTGCAGCGGATGCACGGGCGTATCTCCTCGCCCTTTTCCGCGAGTATTTTTTCAAAATAGTCCTTGTCGGTGAACTGGCCGCGGCCGATGCTGATAAGGTCGCAGGCGCCGGCGCGCAGCAGCCGTTCCATCTCCCCCGGATCCTGGAATGCACCGGCGGCGGCAAGCGGGATCCTGACCCCGGCCGCCTTCAGATAGGCGATCATATTGATGCAGCGATGCTGCTCCTTATCGAAGGTATAGCCCGTGGGGTGGCTTTCGGTGATGTTCAGCTCACGCACCGTGATCACATCGCAGCGCCCCTCGGCCAGCTTGCAGAACGTGACCACGTCGTCCAGCGTGTATCCCGGGCTGACGTCCTCCGGGCGGCGGTCCGCCTCCACGGGAACGCCGTTGAGCATCGCGTGGACGATGAATTTTTTTCCGCACGCCCTCTTGACCGCGTCAAACAGCTCCATCATCATGCGGCAGCGGTTTTCCGTGCTCCCGCCATATTCGTCGGTGCGGATGTTCATGTCCGCGTTCAGGTCATTGTAGATGTGTACCGCGATGCCGTCATAGCCCCAGCTCTTGAACTTCAGCGCACGGGCGACCGCATCGTCGATGGCGGCCTTTATCTCCTCCTTTGTCGCCATCTCCATCGGCGGCATGGGGACAAAGCCTCTGGCCTCCTGGCGGAAGCGGGGCGATTTTCCGCCGAGCGTCTTCCCCCTGGGGAGCATGGGCATACACATGGCAAGCACCTTGGAGCCATAGAAGTGAACGTCGTCCGCGAGCTGGCAGACGTAATTCTGCACGGCCGGATTTTTGATATCGAAGGTATAGGAATGCGCGAAGTCGTGGGAGTCCGGCATCTGGCGCACGGCGGGCGTGTCGCGGATATCCGCGATCACCAGCGCATTGCCCCGCCGCGCCATCTCGCGGTGGAAGTGGATGAACATCTCGGTGGGAAAGTCCTCCGGCCCCTGATTCTGGTCGGGGGCGCATTTCGGATGCACCATGCGCGTACGCAGGACAACGCCGTTCGGCAGAACGAACGGGGATATAAGAGTCTGATATCTGTGATTCATGCTTGCTCTCCTTCAAATACAACAAATACAACAGCTTACTTCTGCGGAGGCCGCCTCCGCGTGACCGGCGCTCAGATCTGGGAGGCCGCTCCCAGCGCGCGGCGCAGGTTTATCTGCAGGTTGGTCGGCTTCTCGCAGTCACCGACGGCCATGAACTGGTTGGCCGTTCCCGCATAGGCGAGCGCCTCGTCCGTGCACGGCTTCATGCCGCCGGATATCACGACCGTGTCGCAGTCCATAACGTGCTCCACGCCGTCCTTTGTCACAAAGGTGACGCGCTTCGGCTCCACCCTCGTCGTGGTCGCCTCGAGCGTCCAGCTGAGCCCGCTGCCCCAGAGGTCGCGCCGCGCGCCGTACATCTCCCACGCGGCGAACATATCCTCCGTCCCGTCGGGACGGTTTTCCGCATAGGCCATCGTGATGCCGTGCAGCTTGCCCGCATCGGGCGCAAGCTCCTTCTGGCGGCTGAGAACATGGACGGTGTGACCCTTTTCCGTCAGGTGCATCGCCGTTTCGATGCCCGTCTCGGAGCCGCCGATCACGACGACGTTCCTGCCGAGCTCGTCCTCGTGGCCGTAAACATCGAGGCAGGTCATAAGACCGGGCGCAAGCTTCCCGTCCGCGTCTCTCATGCCCTCCACGTTCGGGACATTGGGGACAGCGCCCGTCGCCGCGATGACCGCGTCATAGCCCTGCGCCAGCAGCTCCTCCCGCGTGGGCGCGCAGTTGAGGACGATCTGAATGTTGTCCCGCTTCTCGCACTGGGCGATCATCCACTCCTTGAAGCGCTTCAGCGGCCACTTAAAGGAAACATAGTCGCTGTGGAAGAGCTGGCCGCCCAGCTTATCGGTCTTTTCGTAGAGCGTCACCTGATGGCCGCGGTCAGCGGCATACATCGCCGCGTGCAGGCCGGTGGGGCCGCCGCCGATGACCGCGACCCTCCGCACGCCGGTGGGCGCGTCGATCATCCGCTTCATTTTCGCCTGCATACCGAACTTCGGGTTGACGGTGCAGACGCTGATCCACGGCCCGCGCAGGAGCCCGTGGCATTTATTGCAGAGCACGCAGGGGATGATGTCCTCCACGCGATCCTCCTTGATCTTCTGGAAATAATCGCAGTCGGCGATGAAGCCGCGGGACTGGCTGATGAGGTCAGCGCTCCCGTCCGCGATGTACCGGTTGCTGACCTCCGGGTTCTGGAAGCCGCCGTTCAGCGCCACCTTCATCGTGTTGCCGCTGGCCTTGATCGCGCGGGCATACTCCACGCAGGGGTATACGTTTTCCTTGAAGTTATATCCGCTCGGGTGGTTGAGCGGCGCATCCTTTTCGCGCAGGGACACGATGTCGATATAGCCCTCCAGCGCCTTGAGGAAGCGCACCATGTCGTCCACGGAGAACGCGCGGTGCTCTTCGCCGTGGATCTGCCCCTCGATCAGGAAATCCTTTCCCAGCCGCTCCTTGATCCGGGTCGCAAGCAGCTTCATGAAGTTCGCCGCATTCTCCGGCGTCTGCGCGCCGTATTTGTCCGTGCGGTGGTTGGCGTTGGGATTCAGGAACCAGTCCATCATGAAGCAGACCATGTCATAGCCGCAGGTCTTATACATCTCGAGGCTCCGGACGATATCCTCCACAGCCTCCTGTATCATTTCCTCGGTCACGGCCTTCGTCTCGACTCTCCGGAGGCCGGGACGGGCATAGATGGGGAAGCCGCCGCCGAAGCTATAGCCCTCCGGCCAGGTGAACTTCTTGACCACGCAGAGCTTGGAGCCGTAGAAATGCACCTCGTCCGCCAGCGCGGAGAGATAGTTGGTCGTGCTGGGGTCGCTCGTGTCAAAGCACTGCATACGGATGCTGTCCTGCTCGCCCTCGACGCGCTGTTTCGGGTTGTTCCACTCCCAGAGGTCGATATAGGCCGCGCCGCTCTTGGCCAGGTTCGCATAGAAATTACGGAATTCATCGGACGGCCATGTCTCGGGTCCCTGCAGAAAGTGCGGGGACGCGTTGGGATAGCACAAGCGGCTTTTCAGGACGACATTGCCTATTTTCAATGGGGAAAGGAGCGCGGAAACACGTTCGTTCATGAGAAAACCTCTGCCGTGCGGTGCCGGCGTATGTAAGTGTGCGTGAGAAGGAGGGCGCGTACCGCCAGATTTTTCGCCCTCCCTTTCGGTTCATGGCGCGGCCTTATCCGTTTTGGAGCTCGCCGCAGATATACTCCGCCGAGACATAGCCGTTCGTCAGCGCGAAGCCGCAGCAGTTGCCGCCGGTCGGCGTGCTGTACTGAACGCCGTAGCGCTGGCCGCAGTTGTTGCCGACCGCGTAAAGCCCGCCCAGCGGGTGCTTGTCCTTGTTCAGCACGCGGTAGCTTCCATCCGTGCATATGCCGGCGTGCTGGCAGAGGCCGCCGAAGACCTTGCCGTTCTGGAGCGCGGACGAGCGGCCGAAGAACGGCGCCTTCTCGATGGGGAACAGGCACTTGGGGTCGATACCCCAGTCGGTGTCCTTTCCGGCGTGGCACATCTCGTTCCAGTGCGCCACCTCGTCCAGGAAGCCCTGCAGCGCCTCGCCCTCATAGCCGAGTATCGTGCCGAGCTCCTCGAGCGTATCGGCGGCGAATATCCGCGTGTATTCCTTGCCGTAGCGCGCAAACTCCTGCACCAGGAAGCCGTCGCGTCCGGTCTTGTAATTCGCCATTTCGGCGCGAACAGTCTCCAGCATATGGGGGTTGCTGCGATCCATCACCTCGTGGCCGTAGCCCTGATATTCGCAGTAGCTGTCCCAGTTGGCATCCGTGACCACGGCCATGATGCCGCCCAGCGGGAGCATATCCGAGGCGCCATCCTCGCCGTGATGGATGATGGACTCGTTGGTGAAGCGCCTGCCGTCCGGCCCGAAGCACGGCCATATGCCGCCAAAGGGGAACTCGGGGCGCTTGTTCATGTTGGCGCCCATCGGCGCGCGGGGGCCGACCTCCATGGTGGCGCCGGCCCACAGCGCCATCCGTATGCCGGAGCCGTCGCGTCCGCCGCAGACAATGCTGTCAACGGAGCTTCGGTCATGGCCGAACGACCACGCGATGTTCCGCATCCGGTCGCTCAGGTCGAGAAGCATATCCGGGTTCCCGCCGAAGTCGCCCGCCGCAAGCAGCGTGACGCGGCTGTTCACCTTGAAAAAGCGGTTTTCGATGTCCCTGGCGATGCAGCCGGTCACGCGGCCGCTCTCGTCCTGAAGCAGGCGTATCGCCTGGGCGCCGTATTTGAATTTTGCGCCGTGCTGCCTTGCCGACTCGTGTACCGAGCGCATGACAAACGGCCACATATTGATATTCGTCTCCTCGTCGCGCCATTGAAGCAGGCCGATGAAGCTGCCGGAGCCGCAGGAGGAGCCGTCAAAGTGCGGGTTCCCGTTCCGGTTGTGGATCCGCGCATAGCGCCGGATGTATTCCTCGGGAATATGCTCCAGGAGCCAGTCGAGCATCTCGCCGGACCGGGTCACATAGTCGCGCACCAGCTTCGGGTGAGCGTGCCCCAGCGACTTGCGCATATATTCGTTAAAAATCTCCATGAGGTCATATTCCGGAACGCCGCGCTCCAGAAAATAACGGGAGTTGTAGGTCGCCATATCGCAGGCGTAGTCGTCATATTCCTCCCAGGTCTGGCTTTCGAGGCACAGCACCTTGGCGCCGAGCTCCGCCGCGCGAAGCGTGGCCGCCGAGCCGGACTGACCCGCGCCGATGACAAGCAGCTCGCAGTCCTCCTCATAGGCAAGCTCCGGTATCTCCGGTGTCTCGCCCAGCCAGAGCGGAACGTTTTTCATGGTCTGGTCGGGCGTGAGCCCCAGTCCGGGAACCTTCCCGATCCGCATGGACGCGAGGGCAAAGCCGTCGCCCTTCTGGATGATGTATTCCTCCGGTGTGCTCGGAGCCTTGGCCTCCGGGTTCTCGCCCCGGTTGCCCTTGCTGTAGGTCAGCTCCAGAAGCTGCTCCAGTGAGATCTTCTTATCCATATGTAAGCGCCTCCTTTGGTATGGGTTCATCGCGGACGGGCGCGGAGCAGCGCCGCATCCGTTGCTTAATCAAGCATCGGCGGGTATCTGCGCAGCAGCAGCACGATGGCCACATCGCAGGCAAGGCAGGCAAGAACGCCCGCAAGCCACAGAATTTCGCGCAGCAGCGCGACCTGCGCGCCGTACAGGCAGAGGAAAACGATCTCCCCGACGGCCGTCAGCCCGAGCAGCGCCAGCAGGACAAGGCCAGCGTATCTGCAGCGCTTATAGGAGCCGTACATGGCGCGATAGGTCATTCGCTCCGGCACGGTCAGAAAGCTCGCCGCCCCCAAAAGCAGCGGCATGAACGGGAGTATGCAGAGAAACCACTCGGCTCCGACAAAGAACATCTCGCGTCCTGCAACGCGCAGCATGGAGAGATAAAACCAGAGCCCCAGCATCAGGAGTGTGAGCAGCGGATACGCCGCCTTCAGGCGTGCAAGCCCCCTCGGGGACAGCGCGAAGCGGAAGTATTCGCCGGTGTATTTCCACACCGTGCGCCGCCTCCCGTTTACCTCGCAGTATTCCCGGTGCCAGCCCTCCAGATACCAATCCCGATGCAGACGTGCCATTCCGCCGTCCCTCCGTTACAGATCGTTGATCTCCCGCACGCAGTGGCAGGCCACATAATGACCCGGCAGCACCTCTTCTATCTGCGGATCCTCCGTGCGGCAGATGTCCTTGGCATACACGCAGCGCGAGCAGAAGCGGCAGCCCGGCTTCGGGTCGATGGGAGAGGTGACCTCGCCGTCCAGCAATATCTGGTTCCGCTGGACATGGAGGGAGGGAATGGGGATCGCGGAAAACAGTCCCTTGGTATAGGGGTGGAGATGGTGGGCAAAAAGCTCCTCCGTCTCGGCCTTCTCCACCATGCAGCCCATATACATGACCATGATGTCCGAGGAAACGTGCTTCACGACGGACAGGTTGTGCGTGATGAAGATATAGGTGAGGTCGGACGCCTCCTGGAGATCCATCAGCAGGTTCAGTATCTGCGCCTGGATGGACACATCGAGCGCGCTGACCGGCTCGTCGCAGACGATAAAGCGCGGGTTCATCGCCAGCGCTCTCGCAATGCCGACGCGCTGCCGCCGCCCGCCGTCCAGCTCGTGCGGATAGGAGTACATATAGCGCCGCGAGAGTCCCACCGTGTCCATCAGCTCATAGACGCGCTTTTCCAGCGACGCCTTGTCGCGGTACTGGCGGGAGATGCGAAGCGGCTCCTCGATGAGGGACATGATGTTCATCCGGCCGTCCAGCGAGGAATAGGGATCCTGGAAAATGATCTGCATTTTCTGCTTGACCTCTTTCCGTTTGCGGCCGCGCACATGGGTGATGTCGTTGCCCTCAAAGAAAATGCTGCCGCCGGTCGCCTCGTTCAGGCCGAGGATGGCGCGGCCAAGCGTGGATTTGCCGCAGCCGGACTCGCCGACCACGCCGAGCGTCCGTCCCTCCGCGATGGAAAAGGATACGTTGTCCACCGCGTGGAGATAGCCCCTGTTGGTTTTAAAATATTTCTTCAGGTTCTTTACTTCAAGCAGATCAGCCATGCCGCTCACATCCTCTCCCGATGCTCCGGACGCGCTCCGTCGCAGTATAGGTGACACTTTACCACGTGTCCCGGCGACACCTCATGCGCCTCCGGAACGACCTTATCACACTGCTCCATCCGCCGCGTACACCTCGGGTGGAACACGCAGCCGCACGGCAGCTCCGTCGGATCCGGCATCAGGCCGGGTATCGGCGAAAGCCGGGCCGTTTTGGTGCTGAGAGAGGGGATGGAATCGAACAGAGCCTCCGTGTACGGGTGCGCCGTCTCGTCGAATATCTGCGCCGTCTCGCCGGATTCGACGATCTCGCCCGCATACATGATGGCGACTCTGGTGCAGGATTCGGCGACGATGCCGAGATCGTGGGTTATCATGAGCATCGAGGTGTTGAACTCTTTTTTCAGGTCGTTTATCATCGAGAGCACCTGCGCCTGTATCGTCACGTCCAGCGCCGTCGTCGGCTCGTCCGCGATCAGCAGCTTCGGGTTGCACGCAAGCGCCATGGCGATCACGATGCGCTGCTTCATGCCGCCGGAGAACTGGTGCGGATACTCATGCGCGCGGTCGGGCGCGATCCTGACCTTGTTGAGCAGCGACAGCATGGTCTGCTCCGCCTCCAGCGCCGAGCAGTCCTGATGCAGGCGTATCGCCTCGACGATCTGATCCCCGATGGTCATGATGGGGTTCAGCGCGCTCATCGGATCCTGGAATATCATGGACATCTCGTTGCCGCGCAGCTTACGCAGCTCGTTCTCCTTCATCTTGAGGAGATCCTGCCCATTATACAGGATGCTGCCCTCGCATATCTCGCCGGGCGGCGTCTCGATCAGGTTCATAATGCCGAGCGCCGTCGTCGTCTTCCCTGCGCCCGTCTCGCCGACGAGACCCAGAGATTCGCCCTCTTCAATGTCCAGATCCACGCCGTTTACAGCCTTGACCACGCCTGTGTCCGTGTTGAACTGGATCTTTAATCCGCGGATTTCCAACAAACTCATAGTGAAGACCTCCCAAGCTGCATCAGCGCTTCATATGCGGGTCGAGCGCATCGCGGAGTCCATCGCCGACCATGTTGAACGACAGCATCGTGACAACGACAAACAGCGCCGGATACAGGAACATCGGATAGAATTTCGTCAGATAGTCCCGCCCTGCGGAGACCATGTTGCCCCATTCCGGTGTGGGCGGCTGCACGCCCAGGCCGAGGAAGGACATTCCCGCGATCTGCATGATGCAGCTGCCGAGGCTCATGGCGATCTGGATGATCATGGGGGCAAAGGCGTTCGGAACGACGTGCTTGATGATGATGCCGGCGTTGCTCCCGCCGAAGGCCTTGGAGGCCTCGATGAATTCCTGGTCGCGGAGCAGGATGATGGAGGCGCGTATCTGTCGGACAAGGCCGGGCGTCGCCGTGATCGCCATGGCGATGCAGGTGTTCACGATGCCCGTACCGAGCGCGGCGGATACGCACATGGCCAGCACCAGCCCCGGTATCGCCAGAAAGATGTCGCAGATGCGCATGATGATGTTGTCGATCTGACCGCCGAAGTAGCCCGCGATGGAGCCGATGACGATGGCGGCCACGGTGCTGATGCTGACGGAGAACAGCGCCACCAGCAGGGAGACGCGTCCGCCCCAGATGCAGCGGGAGAGCATATCTCTTCCGAGGTTGTCCGTTCCGAGCAGATGCCCGGCGGACGGGTACTGCAGCTTGTTCTTGATGTCGATCGCGGAATAATCATAGGGCGCGATCTGCGGCGCAAAGCACGCCATCAGGAAAAGGCAGAGTATCACAACGAGCGCGGCGACCGCGACCTTGTTTCTCGCAAAGCGCTTGACAAAGAGCTTTCCCGGCGTTGCACCTTTATTCAGGATCGCTTCTTTTCTGTTCAGTTTCCCGATCATGCCGCAGACGCCTCCTTTTCCTTGCTTCTTTTCGGCCGCCGTCCCATGCCCTGATACTGCGCCTTGATGCGCGGGTCAACGAGCGCATACACCATGTCGGTGAGCAGGATGCAGAAGGTGACAAGGAACGCGGTAAAGAGGACGCAGCCCTGCGTCGTGATATAGTCCTTGGAAACGATGGACGAATTCATCAGATAGCCGAGGCCGGGGACGTTGAAGATGTTCTCCGTTATCAGCGAGCCCGTCATGGACACGCCGAAGTTGTTGCCCACGACCGTCACGATGGGGATCAGCGCGTTGTTCAGACAATGCTTCCAGATGACCCTCTTTTCCGGCACGCCCTTGGCTCTTGCCGTCCGGATAAAGTCCTTGCGCACCGTCTCGAGCATGGACGAGCGGGTCATACGCATGATCATGCCGACGGGCATCATGGCGCTGGCCACGATCGGAAGCACATAACCCTTCCACGTGCTGATGCCCGTAACGGGGAACCATGTCAGCTTGACCGTAAAGAAGAGCTGCAGGAACAGGCAGAGCACGAACGCGGGGCAGGCGCCGAGGAGAATGGCGATGAACGAGGAGGTATAATCCAGTGGCTTCCCCTGATGCACCGCGGACAGGATCCCCATGGGGATACCGATCAGGGAGGCCAGCACGGAGGCGAGGATACCGATCCGTATACTGACCGGCATTCTCTTCAGGATAAGCTCCCGCACGGAGACGCCGTGGATATACGACTTGCCGAAATCAAACTTCGTGATGATATTCCAGAAATAATTTCCCAGCTGCGTGAGATAGGGCTCGTTCAGGCCGAGCTCCTCCTCCTTGGCCGCGATCTCCTCATCGGTGGCATTGGAGGAGAGTATGACTTCCGCGGGACTTACGGAAGAAAAGTAATTGATGGTAAAGACTATGACTACACAGCCGACCAGGACCGGTATGATGAGCAGCAGTCTTCTGATAAAATATCTGAACATCCTTCCACCCTTTCCGCTTCGATATAAAAACGGCCACAATCCAAGGGCAAAGCCATCGAATTGTGGCCACAGCGTCATTCAGGAAAAATCCGTTGCCTTAATCACCAGGACTCGACAAGCTCCGTCGTGAGCTGGCTCAGGCAGAGGTCGCCCATGGAGGTCTCGCAGGCGGCCGCGATGTCGCCGAGCTGATCCCGCACGCCGAGGAATGCATTCGTCTCATAGAGGGGATAGCAGTTGTAGTAGTCGAACATGAGCTGCTGGACCTCTTCGTAGAGGCCGATGCGGTACTCACGGCCCTCGTTGGAGTAGGATGCCTCGTCAAACAGGTCGAGCAGGTAGGTGTCACCCAGATCGGGGGTAGCCACCATGTGGTAGATGTTTGCGGGGGTCGTGCTGACTCTGGAGCGGACAACGCTCGTCGGGTCGCCGCTGCCCATGGCCTTGGCGATGCCGCACTCGATCTCGTTGTTGCGGATCTCGGCACGGACGGTGGGAGAGTCGGACAGGCTGATGTTCATGGTAATGCCGACCTCGCTGAGGTAAGCCTGCATGGCCTCGCAGATGTCCGCGTTGAAGTCCTCGTCCGCGATGCGGCAGGTGAAGGAGAATTCGCCCGGCTCATATCCGGCCGCCGCCAGATACTCGGCCGCGAGCTCGGGATCGTATTCATAGACGCCGGTGTTGTAGTACGCCCAGTTCACATGGGGGAGCAGCGGGGAGGTGGCGATCGTGTAGTCGTCGCCGCAGATGCCGTAGATCATGGTCTCCCAGTCGACCGCGTGGGCAATGGCCGCGCGGATGTTGACGTCCGCGAACTGCGGGTAGTCATAGGTGTTGAAGGCCATATAGACAAGGCACTGCATCGCCGTGCTCTGGAGGTGCGCACCCGCCGTATCGCCGTCGCGGATCATGGCGACATACTCGTTCGAGTTGATGGTCATGATGTCATAGCTGTCGTCGCTCTGGAAGGTGAGGTAGCGGGAGTTCTCGTTGCTGATGCAGGTGAGAACGACCTTGTCGTAGTAAAGCTCGTCCGCGCCGTAGTAGTAGGGGTTCTTGACAAGGACGATCGGCTCGCCCGTCTCGAAGGTCTCGATCATGTAGGCGCCGCTGGAGACCGGCTCAAAGGCAAGCGTGTCGGCGTCGCTGTTTTCATAGGCCGCCTTGCTCACCATCTTCAGGCCGGCAAAGTTGTCGGCGATGACGGGGCTGGCCGCGGTGAAGGTCAGAACGAGCGTCTTGTCATCCTCGACATAGGAGTTCTCGAAGTCGATCACCTCGACAGCCATCGACTGCGTGGTGCCGACGTAGTAGTTGAGGGTGAAGAGAATGTCCTCGGCCGTGATGGGCGTGCCGTCGGAGAAGCAGGCGTCATCGCGGAGCTTGATGGTCATGACCGTCTGATCGTCGTTGTACTCATAGCCGGTGGCGATGTTGAAGTGATAGTTGGTGGGATCGTCGGAATAGTAATCCCACAGGCAGTCGTAGAGCGCTCTGCTGACGATGTTCGAGGAGCCGGTGGAGGCCTCAAGAACCTCGAGCGACACCTGCTGGCCGCCGCAGAGAACGTTCAGAACGTGCTCGCCGTTTTCTTCTGTCTCTTCCGTCTTGACCTCGGCGGCGGTCTCGGCCGCCGTGCCGCTTTCCGCAGGAGCAGTCGCCGTTTCGGGGGCGGCGCTGTTCGACCCGCACGCGGTGAGCATCATCGACAGGATCGTCAGCAGTGCAATGCATATCAAGAGTTTCTTCGTTTTCATGCTTGTTTCCTCCTAATCTTTTTGACGTTACTTGCTCGGGGTAGATCTTCAAACGCGGACTCCCGACCGTCCGTTTTGCCCTTTCATTCGGAGCGAAGCATGGAGCTGTTCTATAAACGCTGTTCGATGAAATCATTTATCGATTTGTCAAGGCTCCATCCATCCATGCATCCTTTAGGCAGATTGTATAACGAAACTCCCCAAATGACCAATTCAAATGTAGGAATGAATAAAGTCCCGTGTTATAATACAGGTATCCATAGACTGCACCGTATAAATCAAAGGCATGGACAGGGGGCGGGCCGCGCGCCTATACGCCCTTACAGGTCACAGACGCAGAGGTCAGCAAGGGTCTCACGGCGGACGGCGGTATAGCTCTCGCCGCCGCGCAGCATGACGGTGGCGGGACGGGGCAGGCGGTTGTAGTTGGATGCCATGGAGTAGTTATACGCGCCGGTGGTGCATACCGCCACGATGTCGCCGCGCCCCACGGAGGCGGGGAGCATGACGTGCTCCTGGATGATGTCGCCGCTCTCGCAGCAGCGCCCCACCACGCTGGCCTCCAGCTCGCAGGGCTCGTCCATTTTGTTGGCGAGGAAGCAGGTATAGCGCGCGCCATAGAGCGCGAAGCGCGGGTTGTCCGTCATGCCGCCGTCGATGGAGACATAGTTCTTATAGCCGGGGATCTTCTTCACCGTGCCGCAGGTATAGAGCGTCATGCCCGCCGCGCCCACGATGCTGCGCCCCGGCTCCATGTGGATCTCCGGCATATCGATGCCGAGACGCGCACAGGCGCTTTGGATGGCGGCGGCCACCTGCCCCACCTTGGTGTCCACATCCAGATACGGGTCACTGTCCACATAGCGGACGCCGTAGCCGCCGCCGAGATCGAGCTGCCGCGCCGTATAGCCGAGCTTTTCCCGCATGGCGGCGATGAACTCCAGCATGACGACGGCGGCGCGCTCAAAAACATCCTCGCCGAACACCTGCGAGCCGACGTGGCAGTGGAAGCCGAGCAGCGTCACGTGCGGCTGCCGCAGGGTGGACCGGACAAGCTCCTCCGCCTGACCCGTCTCGATGGCGGCGCCGAATTTGCTGTCCACCTTACCGGTGGACACGGCCTCATAGGTGTGCGGATCGATGCCCGGCGTGAGCCGCAGGAGCACGCCCTGCTTTATATTCCGGCGGGCGGCCTCGGCCTCGATGGCGCGGATCTCCTCGGCGTTGTCCGCGACAAAGCAGCCGACGTGATTTTCCATCGCAAAGGCGATGTCCGCATCGGTCTTATTATTGCCGTGGAAATAGGCATTTGCGAGGTCATAGCCCGCCTGCATCGCGGTGTATATCTCACCGGAGGACACGACGTCGATGCCCATGTCCTCCTCGCGCATGATCTCATAGATTCGCTTGAAGGCGTTGGCCTTGCTGGCATACAACGGCCGGCTCGCGGGGCCGAAATGCTTTCGGAAGGCATCCCGGTACACGCGGCACTGCTTTCGGATATAGTCCTCGTCCAGCAGATACAGCGGCGTGCCGTAGCGCTCGGCAAGCGCCGCCGTATCCTGCCCAGCAAAGCAAAGATGCCCGTTTTCTCCCACACGGATGTTGTCACAGATCATAGGTCGATGCCTCCTTTTTTTCGCCCGCAGACCGTCGGGCTCGTGTATAGAATTGAGCTTTTGATAGTCCAAGGCGGGAGAACGTTTTTCGCTCTCCCGCCATGCGTCCTGGATGTTTGTCAGTCGTAGGTGACGACACCCATGACCGTCTCGCCGCTGTCGTTTTTCAGTGTGGTGACATAGAAGCCGTCCGTGTCATAGTAGAGCTGGCCGTCCTGCGCACCCATTTCAAGGCAGCTCGACGCATAGTGCGGATCCGCCTCCGGCTTGCCGATGGTCTCATAGAGCACATCCACGCTCTCGCCCACGCAGGCGAGCGCCTTTTCATACTTCTCCTCGTTGAGCGAGCCGCCGGCATCCGATGTAAGCATATCCTCCGTCAGCACGAAGGTGTCCGAGCCGGAGGCATCCGCCTTGGTCTCCTCGGCAGACGTTTCGGCCTCGGCGGGCGCAAGGTCGCCGGAATCGTCCGCTGCGGCGGGTGTCTCCGTCTGGCCGCAGGCGCAGAGCGCCGCGAGAAGCAGCAGGGCAAGCAGGCATACAAGAGTCTTTTTCATGTTCTCTCTCCTCATACAATTTATTGAGATTCTATTAAGATTTTGATAGTATAGCATTTTTTCGCCGCGCTGTCTATGACAAACGCGGGAAAACCTCCGCAAACCAGTCCGGCAGCTCTGTCCAGAACGCCATGGCCTCACCGGTGGACGGGTGGATGAATTTCAGACCGCGCGCATGGAGGCACTGGGTGTCAAGTCCCTTGTCGGCGCGGCCGCCGTACAGCGTATCGCCCAGGAGCGGGTGGCCGATGTGCGCCATATGGACGCGGATCTGGTGGGTGCGTCCCGTCTCGAGGCGGCAGCGGACATAGCTGTAGCGGCCAAAGCGTTCGAGAAGCTCCCAGTGCGTCACCGCCGTACGGGCGTTTTTCTCCGTCACCGCCATGCGCTTGCGGTTGCGCGGATCGCGGCCGATGGGCGCATCCACCGTTCCGGCGTCCGCCTTGAAGCCGCCCTGCACGATGCAGTCATAGATGCGCGAGAGACTGCGATCCTTGAGCTGCGCCGAGAGGCGCTCGTGCGCCCGGTCATTCTTCGCCGCGATGAGCAGCCCGGAGGTGTCCTTGTCGAGGCGGTGGACGATGCCGGGGCGAAGCTCCCCGCCGATGCCGGACAGACTTGCGCCGCAGTGTGCGAGCAGGGCGTTGACGAGCGTCCCGTCCGCGTGACCGGGGGCGGGGTGGACGACCATGCCGCGCGGCTTGTTGATCACGATGAGGTCGCCGTCCTCATACACCACGTCCAGCGGTATCTCCTGCGCCGCGGCACGCGCCGGAGCCGGCTCCTCCCGTTCCGCGCATATGACATCCCCGGCCGACGCACGGTAGTTCTTCGCGGCGGGCGCGCCGTTTACCGTGACCGCACCGGCGGTCAGCAGGCGCTGTGCCGCGCTGCGGCTCATCGGCTCGGGACTCAAACGCGCAAGAAGGGCGTCGATGCGCTCGCCGCCCTCCTGCACCTCTATGGTGAACTTATGTGTCATCGCCGAACTCGGACAGAATGTCGTCCAGATCGAAGCCCAGGTCGTCGTCAAACGACAGCGCATCGGTCTTGGCTTCCGGCTTTTTCGGCTTCTCCGCCGACACCGGCGCGGTTTCCGGCTCGTCCGCCTTCTCCGGCGCAGCGCTCTCGCTCCCCTGGTTCCATTCGGCAAAGGGATCGTTCGGGTCGATGGTCGCAAGCTCGTCGGCCAGCGTCTTATGCTCCCCGCGCTTTGCGGGGACATATTTCGCCGCGCTCTGCCTGGCATGGCGGCGCTCACTGCGGCTGCGGCGGGGCGGCTCATCGCCCTCGTCCGAGCGAAGCCCGACCGCGCCCAGCGGCTCGGCTCCGTCCTCCGCCTCCGGCTCGCGCTCACGGCGCACCGATGCACGGGAGCCTCCGCGGGACGGGGCGGTCTTCTTCTTCCACCCGTTTTTCAGCATGGTGATCAGGCCGCCGCCTGCACCGGCTGCCGCCTCCTCCGGTGAGGGCTTTTCAAAGAGTATATAGATGCAGAACAGAATGCCGCAGACCGTGATGAAGATGTCGGCAATGTTGAACACGGCGAATTTCATAAACTCAAGCTCGAACATATCCACCACATAGCCGTACAGCGCGCGGTCCAGTGCATTCGACACCGCACCGGCCATCACGAGCACCGCCGACCAGCGGCCGAGATCGCCGCGTATGATCTCCTGCGTGATGAGGATGATGACGGCGGCGGCGAATATCACCGTCACGGCGACGAGCAGCCAGCGGGCGTTTTTCAGGATACTGAACGCCGCGCCGTAGTTGTGCACGTTCGTGAGGTGCAGAACATTCGGCAAAAGCTCCACGCAGTCGCTGCCGACGGCATCCAGCGGAATGTTTTTCGTCGTCCAGAATTTCAGGAGCTGATCGAGCACCAGCACGATGACGGTCACTATGGCATAGGTCATATCGTTTTCCTCCTTCTCCGGCGCGGCGTACCGCGCGGGAGCTTATTGACGCAGCGCCGCCGCGCAGCGCGGGCAGAGCTCGGGATACTCCGCGTCCTGTCCGATGCCGGCGCTGTGCGTCCAGCAGCGGGCGCATTTCGGGAGCGCAGACGGCTCGACCTCGATGCTCACGCCGGGGAACTCCGTTCCCGCCCAGCCGGGGCCCTCGCCGGAGGTGAACTCGACCTCCGAGACGATGAAGAAGGCCTCGAAATGCTGGCCGGAGATACGGCGGACGGCATCCTCCGCCGCCGCGCCGACATGGATGCGGAGCTTCGCGTCGAGGGGCTTGCCGATGGTCTTGTCGGCACGGGCAAGCTCCAGCGCCTTGTTCACGTCCGTGCGCAGGCGGATGGACTCGTCCCAATAGGCGCGCTTTTCCTCGTCCAGCAGCCATGCGCCGGTGTTTTTGGGCATATCGTTGAGCATGACGTTGCGCGCATCGTCGCCGGCGCGGTGGGGCATGGCGAGCCATATCTCGTTGGCCGTAAACGACAGCAGCGGCGCGAGCAGGCGCACCATCGTGTCGAGGATGTACCAGATGGCGGTCTGGGCGCTGCGGCGGGCGAGACTCTTTGCGCCCTCGCAGTAGAGTCGATCCTTGATCACGTCGAGATAGAGATTCGACATATCGACCACGCAGAAGTTGTGGATGGCGTAGGTGACCGACCAGAACTCGTATTTCTCGTAAGCCGCAAGGCACTTTTCGGTCATCTGGGCGCAGCGGTCGAGCGCCCAGCGGTCAAGCTCGATCATCTCATCGAGCGCCACGGCATCCGCCTCCGGGTCAAAGCCGTCGAGGTTGCCGAGGATGTAGCGCGCCGTGTTGCGGATCTTGAGGTATTTGTCGGAAAGCTGCTTGAAGATGGCATCCGAGGCGCGCATATCCAGGCGGAAGTCCGCGCTCGCCGCCCAGAGGCGCACGAGATCGGCGCCGTATTTGGCGATAAGCTCATCGGGCGCAACGCCGTTGCCAAGGGACTTATGCATGGCGCGACCCTCGCCGTCCACCGTCCAGCCATGGCAGAGGACGCTGCGGTAGGGCGCGTCGCCCTTGACGGCCACGCCGGTCAGCAGGCTCGACTGGAACCAGCCGCGGAACTGGTCGCCGCCCTCGAGATAGAGGTCGCTCGGCCAGCAGCCGGGGCTGTCAAGCTCCATGGAAGCGATGTGGGTCGAGCCGGAGTCAAACCAGCCGTCGAGCGTGTCACTCTCCTTTTCCGTGACCCTGCCGCCGCAGTGCGGGCAGACGAAGCCCTCCGGCAGCAGCGCCGGGGCGTCGAGCTCGAACCAGGCGTTGGAGCCCTTTTCGGCGAAGACGGCGGAGACAGACTCGATGGTCTCCGGCGTGCATACGGGCTTGCCGCAGTCGCCGCAGTAGAACACGGGGATGGGAAGCCCCCAGCGGCGCTGGCGGCTGATGCACCAGTCGGCGCGCTCGCGTATCATGGCCTCCATGCGGTCGCTGCCCCATTCGGGGTTCCAGTGCACCTTTTTGGCGGCGCGGACGGCGTCCTCCTTGAAGGCGTCGACAGAGCAGAACCACTGGTCGGTGGCGCGGTAGAGGATGGGGCTGTGGCAGCGCCAGCAGTGGGCGTATTGGTGTTCGATCGTCTCGCTGGCAAGCAGGGCGCGGCAGGCGAGCAGATCGGCAAAGATCTTGTTGTTGGCCTCATCGGTCGTAAGTCCCTCGTAGGGTCCGGCCAGCTCGTTCATGCGGCCGCGGTCGTCCACAGGGACGAGGATGCCGATGTCGGTCTTGCCGGACTGGTCATAGCGGCGGCAGACCTCATAGTCCTCCTGGCCGTGACCCGGCGCGGTGTGGACGCAGCCGGTACCGGCCTCCAGCGTAACGTGGTCGCCGAGGATGACAACGCTCTCGCGGTCAAAGAGGGGGTGCTTCGCCCGCATAAGCTCCAGCTCCGCGCCCTTCAGCCGCGCCAGTATCTCGAACTTCTCGATGTTCGTGACCTTCTGCAGCGCCTCGAGCCGCCCCTCCGCGACGATGTAGACCTCGCCGTTGGGCTGCTTTGCGAGAACATAGTCGAGGTCGGCATTGAGGCAGATGGCAAGGTTGCCGGGGATCGTCCAGGTCGTCGTCGTCCAGATGACGAAATAGAGCTCCTCCAGCGGCGCATACTGCGCGAGCCTGCCGTGGTCGTCCGTCACGCGGAACTTCACATAGATGGATTCGCAGCGGTCGTTCGCATATTCGATCTCGGCCTCCGCCAGCGCCGTCTCGTCCTTGGGGCACCAGTAGACGGGCTTCTTGCCCTTATAGATGTAGCCCTTTTCGTACATCCTGCCGAAGACGCGGACCTCCTCGGCCTCGAACTTCGGATCCATGGTCTTATAGGGCTTGTCCCACTCGCCGAGCACGCCGAGGCGCTTGAAACCCTCGCGCTGCACGTCGATATAGTGGTCGGCATAGGCATGGCAGGCGTCGCGGAACTCCGCCACGCTCATGGCCTTGCGGTTGAGCTTCTGCTCCTTGATGATGGCCGATTCGATGGGCATACCATGGTTGTCCCAGCCGGGGGTATAGGTCATGCGGTAGCCGGCCATGCTCCGATAGCGGTTGATGAAGTCCTTGAGGCACTTGTTGAGCGCGTGTCCCATGTGGAGCGCACCATTGGAGAACGGGGGGCCGTCGTGCAGGACGAAGGCAGGCTTGCCCTCGTTGCGCTTGACCATTTCGTGGTAGAGATCCATATCCTCCCACGCCTTGAGCATCTCCGGCTCGCGCTTGGGAAGCCCGGCGCGCATGGGGAAGTCGGTACGCGGAAGATTTACCGTTGCATTGTAATCCATTTTTCTTGTCTCCGTCTGTTAATTCTGTCCGTATTATGCGAAGGGCATATAAGCGCATACGGGGAGGGCGGAAGCCCTCCCTCGCAGCGTCTTGTCAGTCCTCGTCGTCGAAGCGGTACTCCGCGCGGCTGCGTTTGCGCTTTTTGGCCGTCGTGTCCGCGTTGAACATCCGCGTGGGCTCGTCGTCGTCGCTGCTGCCCAGAAGCTCGTCGAGGCGGATGGATTCCTCCGGCTCCTTGAGCGCCGCCCTGACGGCGGAGCTTTCGATGGAGCGGACGGTGTCCTCGTCGGCCTCCGGCTTGGCGGGAGCAGGCTCCGGCTCCTCCGCCGTCACGAGCTTGGCGTCGACGAGACGTCCATAGAACTCGATCTGCTTCTGACAGACGGCGGTCATGTGGTCGATGTATTTCTGGGTGGCCTTTTTCGCCTCGTTGAGCTTGGCCGTCTCGTTGGCGATGCTGGCCTCGGCCATGCGCTTGGCGTTGTCGGCCTTGGCCTGCGCCTCGCTGACGAGCTTTTCGGCGCGCTCCTTGGCCTCGGCCTCGATCTGGGCACTCATCTTCTGGGCGGACAGCAGCGCAAGGCGCATAGAGTCCTCGGTCTGGCGGTATTCCTCGATCTTTTCCACCAGCACGCGCATTTTGCTTTTCAGCGAGGTGTTTTCCTTGGTGAGGGTGGTGTAGTCGTCGGCGATCTCGTCGAGAAACTCGTCCACCGTTTCCATGTCATAGCCGCGAACCGCGCGGTCAAAGGCTTTTTCTCGTATATCCTGGGGAGTTATCATGTCTTTTTACCCGTCCCTTTCTCTCGAGTTTTATATTTTTATTTGTTTCTTACGCAATATACCGACCGGGCGGCGCCGCTTTTAATAGAAGCTGACTCCGCTGTTCTCAAGCTCGTCCATCAGGTCGCCCATGATGTCCATGTTATGGGGCGTGATGGTGTAGGTGTTGATGGCGGCCTTGTTGATCTTCCCGTCGTTGGCATAGGCCACGCCGGACAGAAAGTCGATCAGGCGGCGCGCCTCCTCCTTGTTGGTCGTTTCGAGATTGATGACGACCGTGCGCCCGGCGCGCAGATGGTCGGCGATCGCCGCCGCGTCGCTGAAGTGCTCCGGTCTCGCCATTACGACCTGCACCGAGGTCGTCGCATGGATGTTGACGACGCGCTCGTCCGGGGGCGCGCTGTGCGCGGACGGCGCCTCCTGGGCATAGTCGCTGCCCTCGCGGGTCACGGGACGTCCGTCCGCGTGATAGGCGGGACGGCGATCCTCCTTGCGGGACGGCGCCCTCGCGTCGCCCTGAAACGGGTCGTCCCACGCCGCCTTTGCGGGGGCGCGGTCGCGCCGGTGTGCCACCTGGGTCGGTTCCTCGTCGGCCTCCGGGGCCGTATCGTCGTCGAAGTAGTCCTCGTCGCTCTCGTCGTAAGGCTGCGTCAGCTTTCGTATCTCATCGAAAAAGCTCATTGGCTCCCTCCTTCGTTTCAGTCGGGGCGGCCATAGTCCCGCGCGCCGAATATCGCGCTGCCGACGCGAACCATGTTTGAGCCCGCGCCGATGGCCTGTTCAAAATCGCCTGACATACCCATGGACAGAAAGTCCATGCTGACATTATCGTATTTTTCCCCGGCGTTGTCAACAAAAAGCTTTTGCATATTATTGAAATATGTAGCGCTTGCCCCGGCTGGAGGGATGGCCATGAGTCCGCGCACCCGCACGGCGGTGAGTCCCGCCGCCGTTTCCAAAAGCTCCGGCAGCTGCTCCGGCATCGCGCCGGTCTTGGATATCTCGCGGGCGATGTTGATCTCGAGCAGCACGTCCTGCACCGCGCCGAGCGCCGCCGCCCGCGCGTCGATGAGGCGCAGCAGCTCCGGCGAATCGACCGACTGGATAAGGTCGACGCGCCCCGCCACATAGCGCACCTTGTTCTTCTGCAGGTGGCCGATGAGCTGCACCGACGCGCCGTTATACGCGCCCTCCGCGCCCTTCTGGCGTATCTCCTGCACATGGTTCTCGCCGATGACCCGCGCCCCGGCCCCGATGGCCTCGCGCACGGCGGCGGCGGGCTTGGTCTTCGCCACGGCCACAAGCGTGACCGGCCGCCCGCCGGAGGCACGGTCTATGCGCTCAAGCACGCGCTTTACGTTGTCCGAAATGCTCATATCTCTGTCTCCCATCAGTCAAAAACGTGTCCGTCATAGAGCGTGTCCGCCCGCACGATGAGCTCGTTGCCGGCCCGCAGTCCGTCGCTGCCCTGCGACAGCACGAGGACGTAGTCCTCCCCGACATAGCCAAGCTCGACCTTCTTGCGCTCGGCCTGCAGCCCCGTCATGGTGAACACGCAGAGACAATTTTTCTGCCTCTCGGCATCATAGAGGTCGGCGGCGTAATAGCCCGCGCCGGCGTCCGCCGACACGAGCGCCGCGTCCCTGGCCTGCGCCGGCGGCGCGTTGTCCTCCGCCCACGGCCAGTATACGACGATCTGGCATTGCCCCTTGTCGTCGGCCGCGCCGATCTCCGACACGGTGACCTTGGCGCTCCAGCTGCCCTTCATAAGCGTCAGCGCCTCGCCGGGGGCAAGCTGCGCCGCGTCCGCCTCCGCCATCTCGCCCGCCCAGTAGCGGTAGAGCGCCTTCTGCGGGACGCGGATGCCGGTGTAGCTTTCAAATTCAAGCGAGGCGGCGACCCGCCGCGCCGTCAAAAGCTCGGCCATGCCCTCGTCAAGCGAGAACACCACCGCACACTCGCCGCCCTGCGCCTCGCTGATGTGCGCCACACGCGCCCGCAGCGTGCCGGAGCAGTAGCGGGCAAAGCGCAGCGCAAGCTCGTCCCCCTCGGCAAGACGCGCCGCGTCCGACTCGTCGAGCAGCGCGGCGTAATACCAGGTAAAGCCGGTCACGAGCTTGCCGAGCGCATTTTTCGCGCCCGTGCGCGTCTCGTTCATATAGGCGCGGAGCGTGTCCGGCGTGAGCGCGAGCGCATCCTCCGGCGTGAGCGTCTCAAAGCCGTCCGTGACTCGGGTGAAGAGGCCGGAGTCCTCCGCCGTCACTGTCTCGCTGTCGCGCACAGCGGCCTCCAAAAGCTGGTTGCGGCGGTTCGTCAGCGTGATGAGGTATTCGCCGTCGGCCTCCGTCTCCGCCGGTGAGGCGGGCAGCAGCAGCTCCTCCAGCGCCTCCGCATCGAGCAGCGCCGCCGCCATATCCCCGCTCTGCACCGAGGCGGCAAGCCGGTGGATGGCGGTATAGGCCGCGCCCGGCTCCGTCTGCCCGCTCTCCTGCGTCCCGGCCTCCAGGGCGGCAAGCTCCTGCGTGAGCTCGCGCAGCTCGACGGCGCGATCGAGCGCCTGCGGCGTCGCGTATACCGTGGCGATGGCCTCCCCGGCGGCGAGACGCTGACCGTCCGCGGCGGTCACGTCGATATAGCTGCGGTCGGAAAGGACGGGCTGCTCGCTGCGGATGACAAGACCGCTCATGTCGGCACTGAGCGTGAGCGTCGTCTCCGCGGCCAGCGCGGTCTGGAGCGTGCTCGTGAGCCGCCGTGCCACGGCAAAGCCCGCATAGCACAGCATGGCGAGAAAGAGCAGTATCCCGACCGCCTTCGTCAGCCCGTCCGTTTTTTTCAATCCGTATCCGCCTCCGTCAGTGTGAGCGCCCGCACGGGAATGACCGTGGAAATGGCGTGCTTGTAGATCATCATCTGCTTCCCGTCGGAGTCGAGCGTGACCACGAAGGGGTCAAAGCCCCGCACATAGCCCTTCATCTGAAAGCCGTTCATCAGAAAGACCGTGGCGAGAAGCCGCTCGCGCCGAAGCTGGTTGAGAAAGCTGTCCTGAAGATTCTGTATTTTCTGCATCTGTTTCCGTCCCTTCCGGGTGCGGCCATGCAACTGCCGACCCGTAAAATGTAAATTTGAGCAGAGGGAACGCCCCTGTCCATATCGCCATTTTACGGTCAGCGCGATAAAAATTCCGTCGCAATCGGTCGAGCGGCGTTCATATCCGGCGCATTTTCCCACCGGAGCCAGCGCACGCTCTCGTCCCGGCGCAGCCAGGTGAGCTGGCGCTTGGCATAGCGGCGGCTCTCGCGCTGCACGCGCTCGATCGCCTCGGCAAGCGTCGTCTCGCCGCGCAGATAGGCGGCGGTCTCCTTGTAGCCAATGGCCTGCATCGCCGTGCAGCGCCCGTCAAGCCCCGCCGCGAGAAGTCCGCGCACCTCGTCCACGAGCCCGTTTTCAAACATCTGCGCCGCGCGGCGGTCGATGCGCTCATAGAGCCGCTCCCGCGACGTGAAATCGAGCGCCAGCTTCATGCTGGTGTAGCGCGGCGGCAGGCCTCGGCTGCGCTCATCGTGCGCCGTGATGGTTTCGCCGGTGAGACGGTATACCTCCATCGCCCGCACAAGGCGCTTTTTGTCCGCAGGCGCGAGCTTTTCCGCCCGCTCGGGGTCGACCTCGGCGAGACGGCGGCGAAACGCCTCACCGCCCAGCGCGTCATACTCGGCCTCCAACCGGGCGCGCAGCGCGCCGTCCCCGGCTGTGTCGGCAAACGCCGTCCGCCGCAGCAGCGCGTCGAGATAAAGCCCCGTCCCGCCGACGACGATGGGCACGCGTCCGCGCGCCAGAATATCGTCCACACAGGCCGCCGCCAGCGCCGCCCAGCGCGCCGCCGAGAAGCTCTCCGATGGGTCGGCCACATCGATCATGTGATGGGGGATGCCGCCCATCTCCGCCGCCGTGGGCTTGGCCGTGCCAATGTCCAGGCCGCGGTATATCTGCATGGAATCCGCGCCGACGACCTCCCCGTCCAGCAGGCCGGCCAGCACCACACCAAGCGCCGTTTTCCCCGTGGCGGTCGGACCGGTGACGATGAGCAGCTCAGGCATTGCGCATTAGATCCTCGTACTTCCGCACATACTCGACCAGTGATTTGATACGTCCGAAGCGCTCCTCCTCCGCGTCCGCGAGGGCGTTGTATTCCTTCTTCACGAAGTCCTCCTGGGCGTCCACGGCGATCTTCTTGCAGTCGAACATATCCTGATAGCTGGCCTCCGCCGCCTCGTCCAAAAGCTCCTTGAGCAGCGCAAGCTGCTCCTCGGAAAACTCGATCTTCATGCTGATAGCTCCTTTTTGTCGATTTTGCACCAGTCCAAAGCCGCTCCCGTGTAAAGGGACGGCGGCACGGCGCAAGCCGTGACGGAGGGATTGTAGACTCGCAGTTGTCGTGGATTTTCGATCCCTCAGTCAGCTTCGCTGACAGCTCCCTTTACCCAAGGGAGCCGGGGCGCTCCCGCGTCCGTGCATCATTTTTTGACACGCTGAGCTCCCCTTTCAGGGGAGCCATGGGTGTGTGCTGCTTGGCTGTTTCTATTACACAATGCGCTTGAATTTCTTATCCAGCTCGTTTTTCGTAAACGCCGTCGCAACGGGGCGGCCGTGGGGGCAGTAGCGTATCTCCCCGGACAGCACCCGCGCCGCGAGCGCCTCCAGCTCCCGCCGGTCGGAGCGCCGCCCGGCCTTGATGGCCGCCTTGCACGCGATGGTCTGCAGCACCCGGTCCCGCGCCAGATCCGTCCCGCCGCGGGACAGGCTCTCGCATATCTCGTCGAGCGCCGCAGGGCCGTCCGCACTGTCCATATCCGCCGGGAGGGCGCGGATGACCATATCCTCCTCGCCGTAGGGCTCCAAGGTGAAGCCAAGCTCGCTCAACAACGCGGCGTGCGCCTCCGCAAGCTCCCGCCCCTCCGCCCCGGCGTGCCAGGTGAGCGGCGTGAGCAGCCCCTGCGACATGACCGCGCCCTGCGCCGCCTTGAGGCGGTCGAAGTTGATGCGCTCATGCGCCGCGTGCTTGTCGATGAGCAGCACCTGCTCCGGCATATCCACGACGATGTAGGTGTCGAGCACCTCCCCGACGACGCGCCAGGTCTTCTCCGGCGCCTGCGGCTTCACGGGCGGCTCGGACGACGCCCCTGCGGCGGGGCGCGAGGAGGCATAGACCGGCCTGGGCGCGTGCACGCTCACAAACGAGGAGGGCGCGTCCCTGACCGGCGCTATGCTCGTTTTGAACAGCGGCGGCACGGCGGGCGGCTTTTCGACCGCCGGCTGCACCCATGTCCGCGCCCCGTCCGCCGTGGACGGACGGCGGAGTATGTCCGCGCCGAGGCGCTTTTCGGTCGCGGGCGAGAGCGGTATCTGCGCCGTCTCGCTCTCGGCCTCCAGCGCGGCCTTGACGCTGTGGTATACCGCCTCGAAGATCTCGCCCTCGCGGGAGAATTTGACCTCATTTTTCGTCGGATGGACGTTCACGTCGACCTGCCCCGGCGAAAGGGTGATGTACAGCGCGCAGGCGGGAAAGCGCCCGGTCAGCAGCGTGTTTTTATACGCCTGCTCCAGCGCGGCCTGCATCGTCAGCGAGCGGATGGAGCGGCCGTTCACAAAGAAAAACTGCATGGAGCGGTTGCCGCGGCCGCTGCGCGGCGAGGAAACGTAGCCCGTCACATCGACCCCGGCGCTGCCGCCGCTGCAGGCGAGCATGGAGCCCGCCATATCGCGGCCAAGCAGGGTGTAGACCGCGCTTCGGGCGCGGCCGTCCCCGGCGGTCAGAAAGTCCTCCTTGCCGTCGTGCACACAGCGGACGGACACCTCCGGGTGACCGAGTGCCACACGCAGCGCCAGTGCGACGCAGGCGGAGCCCTCCGTCCGGTCGGACTTCATGAATTTCAGGCGGGCGGGCGTGTTGTAGAACAGGTCGCTGACGGTGAAGCTCGTCCCCTCCGGGCAGCCGCACTCGCCCACGCGGACGATGTCGCCGCCCTCGACCACGACCAGCGTACCGGCCGCCGCGCCCTTGGGACGCGTCTGCAGCTCGACCCGGCTCACGGCGGAGATGGCGGCCAGCGCCTCGCCCCGGAAGCCGAGCGTGCCGATGGCGGCAAGCCCCTCCGCGTCGCGCAGCTTGCTCGTGGCGTGGCGCAGGAAGCAGTTGCCCGCGTCGTCCGGCGTCATGCCGCAGCCGTCGTCCGTCACGCGGATGAGCCCGCAGCCCCCGCCGCGTATCTCCACGCTTATATTTTTCGCGCCGGCATCCACGGCGTTTTCCAGAAGCTCCTTGACGACGCTCGCGGGACGCTCCACCACCTCGCCGGCGGCGATCATGTCCGCCACGAGCGGCGACAGGACTTGAATCACAGACATAACACAGCTCCGTTTCCATCGGGATCATCTCTTGATTATAACACAAGAAAATGATATTATAAAGTGAAAAACGATCCGCCCTTTACGGCGGGAAAACAGACAGAAACGGAAATAATTGCTTATGTATCAGCGCCGGGAAATATCACAGGCAGAGCTTGCGCGGCAGCACGGCTTCTGCGACGCCATCCGTCAGCGTATCGACGGCGAGGGGCGGCTTGCCCTCGTGGACACCTACGGCTGCCAGCAAAACGAGTCGGACTCGGAGATATTGCGCGGCTGGCTGCGCGAATGCGGCTTCGGCCTGATCCAGGACGAGGCGCTGGCCGATCTCATCGCCGTGAACACCTGCGCCGTGCGCGGTCACGCGGAGATGCGCGTGCTCGGCAACGTCGGCTCGCTCGTCCACCGCAAGGCGAAAAACCCGCGCCTGCTCGTGTGCGTCGGCGGCTGCATGGTGCAGCAGGAATCCATGCGCGAGCGGCTCAAGGGCTCGTTCCGCATGGTGGACATGGTGTTCGGCCCGCATGAGGTATGGAAATTCCCGGAGCTGCTCTATGAGGCGATGGAGCGCCACGGTCTGCGCGGCGACAAGGGGCGGCTTTTCATGGCGGAGCCGTCGGACGGCGTGGTGGCGGAGGGGCTGCCCCGCGTGCGCGACGGCGGCGTCAAGGCGTGGCTTTCCATCATGAACGGCTGCGACAACTTCTGCTCCTACTGCATCGTGCCTTACGTGCGCGGACGTGAGCGCTCACGCCATCCGGAGGATATACTCGCGGAATTCGAGTCGCTGGCCGCCCAGGGCTATAAGGACATCACGCTGCTGGGGCAGAACGTCAACAGCTACGGCAAGGGTCTGGATGCCCCCGTCGATTTCCCCGCGCTGCTGCGGCGGCTGGACACGGTGGAGGGCGACCACATCATCCGCTTTATGACGAGCCACCCAAAGGACGCGACGGAGGCGCTTTTCGCGGCGCTGGCCGGGTCGGAGCACTGCGCCCACCACATCCATCTCCCGCTCCAATCCGGCTCCGACCGCATTCTGAAGCAGATGAACCGCCGCTATGACCGCGCCGCCTATCTCGAAAAGGTGCGGCTCGCGCGGGAGTATATGCCCGACCTCGTGCTGACGACGGATATCATCGTCGGCTTCCCCGGCGAGACGGAGGCGGATTTTGCCGACACGCTCTCGCTTGTCGAGGCCGTCCGCTATGACGCGATGTTCACGTTTATCTACTCGCCGCGCACGGGAACGCCCGCCGCGGGGATGGACGATCCCGCCACGCGGGAGGAAAAGCAGGCGCGCTTTGACCGCCTCGTTGAGACGGCCAACCGCATCTCGCTCGAAAAGCACGCCGGATACGTCGGCCAGACCCTCCGCGTCCTCATCGACGGCGAGACGGGCGACGCGGCGCACAACCTTTCCTCGCGCACACGCGGCGGACGGCTCGTCCATCTGGCCGGAGACGGCGGCATGGTCGGGCGCTTTGCCGACGTGCGCATCACCGGCTCGTCCACCTGGGCGCTGTTCGGTGAGCTTCTGGAAAGCAGGGAGGGCTGACGCATGGCGGAGCCGACGCCGATGAAAAAGCAGTACTATAAGGTCCATGAACAGGTGCCGGACTGCCTCCTGTTCTTCCGATTGGGGGACTTTTACGAAATGTTTGACGACGATGCCAAGACCGCGAGCCGCGAGCTTGACCTCACGCTGACGACCCGCGACCGGGGCAAGCCCGCCGGGGAGCAGACGCCCATGTGCGGCGTGCCGTACCACTCCTCCGAGGCGTATATCGCCCGCCTTATCGAAAAGGGCTATAAGGTCGCCATCTGCGAGCAGCTTGAGGATCCCGCCGCGTCGTCGGGGCTGGTGGATCGCGGCATCATCCGCGTCGTCACGCCCGGCACGGTGACAGAGGCCTCCATGCTCGAGGAGGGGCGCAGCAACTATCTCTCCGCCGTCTGGCTGGACGGCGGGCGCGGCGCGGTCGCGTTCTGCGACGTCTCCACGGGCGAGTTCTGCGTGGCCGATTTTGCGGAGGATGCCGCCGCGCACATCGCAAACGAGCTTGGCCGCTTTTCCCCGCGTGAGGTCGTTTTGTGCAGTGAGGCCGCCGCCAACAAGACCGTCGGCCTCATGCTGAAGCGGCTCGGCTGCCTCGCCGAGCCGGATGCCGGACGCTTTCAGCCCGAGGAATGCGCCAAGCGCGTGCTGGAGCGCTTCGGCGAGGAGGCGAGCGCCGACGAGACGGCTGCCGCCGGGGCGCTTCTGAGCTATCTCATCGAGACGCAGAAATGCGATCTCGGCCACATCCGGTGTCTGGAGCGCTTCGGCGAGGGGCGCTATATGGAGCTCGACTGGACGAGCCGCCGCAGCCTTGAGCTCACAGAGAACCTGCGGACGGGCGAAAAGCGCGGAAGCCTCCTCTGGGTGCTTGACCGCACGCAGACCCCGATGGGAAGCCGTCTGCTCCGAAGCTGGGTAGAGCGCCCGCTGCTCAGTCCCGTCGCCATCGGGCGGCGCCTCGCCGCCGTCAACGAGCTTTTCTCCGACGGCATCACCCGCGCCGAGCTTATTTTGTCGCTCCACGAGATCGGGGACATCCAGCGGCTCATCGGCCGCTGCGTCTACGGCACGGCGAACGGCCGCGATCTGCAGGCGCTGGCGAATTATTTTGTCCAGCTCCCGCGGCTCCGCACGCTGCTCGCCAATGCCTCGGCTGCCATGCTGCGCGACGTGGCCGGGATGGACACGCTTGAAGAGCTTCAGACCGCCATCGCCGCCGCCATCGCCGACGAGCCGCCGTTTTCCGTGCGTGAGGGCGGCGTGATACGCGACGGCTATAACGAGGAGCTCGATCACCTCCGCGCCGTGCGTGACCACGGGGCGGACATGGTCGCCGCGCTCGAAGCGCGGGAGCGCGAGCGCATGGGCGTGAAGAAGCTCAAGGTCGGTTATAACCGCGTGTTCGGCTACTACATCGAGATACCGCGCTCCGCCGGGGCGATCGAGCTTCCCGCAGAGTACATACGCAAGCAGACGACGGCCAACGCCGAGCGCTACTTCACGCCGGAGCTCAAGGAGCTCGAAAGCACGCTGCTGAACGCCCGTGAGCGCATCAACGATCTGGAATACCAGCTTTTCTCGGCGCTGCGCGAGTCGGTCGCAGCGGAGGTCTCGCGAGTACAGGCGAGCGCCGCCCGCGTCGCGGAGCTGGACGTGCTCTGTGCACTGGCGGAGGTCGCGTTCCGCAACAACTACTGTATGCCCCAGGTCGACCTCTCCCGCACCATCGACATACGCGACGGCCGCCATCCGGTGGTGGAGGCGGCGCAGAAGGACAGCTTATTCGTGCCGAACGACACGTTTTTGAACGACAGCAGCGACCGCGTCGCCATCGTGACGGGGCCGAATATGGCCGGTAAATCCACCTATATGCGCCAGACGGCGCTCATCGTGCTCATGGCGCAGATCGGCTCCTTCGTTCCGGCGCGCTCGGCCAGCATCGGCGTGACCGACCGCGTGTTCACGCGCATCGGCGCCTCGGACGATCTGTCAAGCGGCCAGTCCACCTTCATGGTCGAGATGGCGGAGATGGCGAATATCCTGCGCAGCGCCACCGCCGCGAGCCTGCTCATACTCGACGAGATAGGGCGCGGCACCTCCACCTTTGACGGGATGGCGATCGCCCGCGCCATGCTTGAATACTGCGCCGACAAGCGGACGCTCGGGGCGCGGACGATGTTCGCCACGCACTACCACGAGCTCTCCGCGCTGGAGGGCGTGCTGCCCGGCGTGAAGAACTATAACATCACCGCCAAGAAGCAGAGTGGGCGGCTCGTCTTCCTGCGCAAGATCGTCCCCGGCAGCGCGGATGATAGCTACGGCATCGAGGTCGCGAAGCTCGCCGGTGTGCCGGACAGCGTGATACGCAAGGCGGCGGAGCATTTGAAGGAGCTTGAAAGCTCTGGCATTGACGCGCCGCGTGCCGCCGCGCAGGACGACGGTCAGATGAGCCTCATGGACATGGCGGGGTCGGAGCTGGCCGACGAGCTGCGAGCGCTTTCCGTCGAGACGATGACGCCCATCGAGGCGCTCAACACGCTCTACCGCCTCAAGCAGAAATATACGAGCTAGCCCCTGAGATCGAGCGGGAGCGGGGCGCGCCGGTCGAGCAGCAGCCGGCCGAGGCAGACGAGACCGCGCCCGCCGGGGAAGCAGCGGTCAAGCTCCCGCCGCTCGCGGTTGAGCGCGAAGAGATATATGTTGCCGAGGCCGTCCTCGCAGTACTGGCGGACGAGCGCCTCGCCCCCGGCGGAGAAGAGGCCGCACTCGCCCGTCTCCGGGCGCTCAAAGCTCACGCGGACGGCCTCGCCGGGGCGGATGTACGGCAGCATATAGTCGCCGTCCATGGTGAAGATCGCCCGCGTCGGATCCCCGGCGGGCAGGGTGATGGTATTTTTCATAAAAACCTCGAAATTTTTGTTGACAAACGCGGAGTGGTCTGCTATTATGCTTAGGCTACCTTCCTGTGCTGGTGTAGCTCAACGGTAGAGCAACGCACTTGTAATGCGTAGGTTGGGGGTTCGATTCCCTTCACCAGCTCCACCGCCTGACAATTCCATATGGGGGAATTCCCGAGTGGCCAAAGGGGACAGACTGTAAATCTGCTGGCAATGCCTTCGGTGGTTCGAATCCACCTTCCCCCACCAAAAATCGGCAAGCGACATCCGGCGCTTGTCGATTTTTACTTCTTCACAAAAGCTGTACGAAAGCTGTACGAAAAATCGGACTCGGCGGAGGGTGAATGACAGCGCACATAGAAAATCGACAAGTCTCGTTTGAGACCTGTCGATTTTTATTTCTCAGCCGAGCGTGGCGAAGAGCTGGGCGAGGTCGATGGTGTCGAAGCCCTCCGTCCATTCGACGGTCACTTCCTCGGCGGCGGCGCTGTTCGCCTCGCTGAAGATGTTGTTGAGGACATAGCTGCGCAGCGTCACGTCATAGCCGTAGCGGTTCTGCCCCAGCACCACGTCCGGGTCGAGCTCTCGGCGCAGGATGATGTGGTAGCCGTATTCGCTCTCGACCACGCCGCTGAGGCCGAGATCCTCGTCCAGCGACTGGACGGCCGTCTCAAACGCCTCGACCATCTCCCCGGGCAGGAAGACATAGCCGTTCGGATGGCTTTCAAGGCCGGTGTCCTCGGAGTATTCGTTCATGAGCTTGTCGAAATACGCCTCAAAATCGGCGCGCGCCTGCGCGGCGGGGTCGAGCAGCTCGCCGGAGGCCTCGTCCGTTTCCGCAGTCGTCTGTTCGGTCTGCGGCGCGGCGGCAATGGCCTTTTCCTCGGCAGCCTTTGCCTCGGTCAGCTCGGCGAGCAGATAGTCCGCCGTCTCCTTCTTTTCCGTCACGGTCGCCTCATCCAGCGCCTCGCGGGTCGTCGCGTCCACGGTCAGCAGCAGGATATGCTTCGCCGCCATATAGCCCTGCTCCGCCGCCCATTCGACAACCTGCTCGTCATCTACATCGGCGGTGGTATACTCAAACAGCGTCTGCTCCGCGAGCTTATACTTCGCAAGCCGCAGCTGGAGCGCATAGCTGATGCCCGCCTCCGCGAGATACTCGTCGAGCGAGGCACGCTCCTCCTCGGTGAGCTCGCCGTCCCCGTCGCCGAACATCTGGTCGGCCTCGAGAAGCAGCTCCTGCTCGGCCTCCTCGTCCGTGGGGGTGATCCCGGCCTCGTCCGTCTGGACAAGAACGGTCTGGTAATACAACATATCGTTCTGCGCCAGCGTGAGCACGACCTGCTCGTTGCTCATGTTGGTGTAGTAGCTGTTGAGCGCGTCCCAGTCGCTGATCTCGCCGCACTGGCTCTCCACGCTCTGACGGCAGTTGTTCAGCCAGTAGTAATATTCCTCCCAGCTGCATTCAAGCCCGTCCACCGCGCATACGACGGCGTCGGCGAGGTAGTAGTTGGCGGGGTCGCTGGCCTCGCGCGCCTGCTCCGCCGTTTCCTCGGCGGTGGTGACCGTCTCGGCGTCGTATTCCTCGATCTTGCTTTTGCCGCAGCCGGCGAGAAGTGATGCCAGCAGCACGGCGCAAAGGATAAATGCGAGATATTTTTTCATATGTCCCTTTCCTCGGTCCCAGATAAGTGTCCTATATCATACCAGATAGCGCCCATTTTGTCCATAGAAACGGCGCACGAAACCTGTCAAGCAGTGCCTCGTGCGCCGCTGCTGTGGTTGATCATTCGCCGGTGGTCGTCTCGGTCGCGGTCACGGTGAGTGCGCCGCTGTTGGCATAGGTCGTTTCAAGCCCGTCAGTGAATTCCTTGTCCGTGACGGCGTAGTATTTCCACGCGTTATCGACATAGCGCAGCATGAGCTTGCAGTCCGTTGTTTTGGCGCTTTCCTCCGCTGTCGCCCAGCTGGCGTCGGTCGTGGCCAGCGCCGTACCGTCGAGCCAGTACCAGCCCGCGGAGCGGTCGCTGCTCTCATCGGCAGCCAGATACTGCGCACCGAGCCAGACGTTGAGAAGCTTCGCGTCACTGTGCATGCTGTTGTAGTCATCGAGGAACTTGACAATGGCCGTATGCTTCTCCGGCGTCGCGGCTTCGGCAAGTGTCTTGCCCTCCTCCTTGAACTGCGTCCACGTCTTGCTTTCGGTAATGGCGATATAATTATCGTCCGGCTTGGGCGAGGGCGTCACCGGCTGGGTGGTCGGCTGCGTCGTCGGCTTGGTGGTCGGCTGCGTGGTCGGCTGCGTGGTCGGCGCCGTGGTCGGCTGCGTAGTCGGCGCCGTGGTCGGCGCGGCGGTGGGAACATAGATGTAGCGATTGTTTGAATTCGGCGAGACGGTGGGCGCAGGCGTCAGCGTCGGCTTCGCGGTCGGCGAGGGCGACGGCGAGGGCGAGGCCTTGACGATCATGCCGCTGCCGTCCGTGATATAGCCGAGCTCGGTGAAGCCGCCGTCCTCAAACTGGTCTTGCGTGACGGCATAGAAGCGCCAGCTCCCGTCCGCACCGCGGCGGAGCATCAGGCGTCCGCCGGTGCTTGCGGAGGGCTCGCCATCCGCCCAGAAGCTGCTGTTTTCGGGAAGCTGCGTCCCGTCGAGCCAGTACCAGCCGGCCTCGCCGTCCGGCGCATCGGCCGCATCGAGATAGCGTGCGCCGATCCAGAGGCTCTCAAGCCCCGCCTTTTCGGCGGCGGCCACGGCCGCGTCAAGCGCGTCCTGTCCATCGAGGACGGCAAGCCCGGCGTCCGTCAGCTCATCCCAGTCAAGGGTGGTCGCACGGGCGGTGAAGCTGTATGCCGCCGCAGTCGGAGCAGGCGTCGGCGTGGACGGCTCCTCGGTGGACTGGACGGCCTGCGGCGGGATGGTCGCGGCGGTGAGCGGCGTTGGCTTTGTTTCAAACGCGCCGAGGGAGTAGGCGGCGACGCAGACGAGCCCCGCGATCACAAGCACGCCCGCACCGATGGCGACGATCGTGCCGCTGTTTTTCCTGCGCGGCGCGGCGCCCGCCTTTTTCCCGGCGGGCTTCTGCGCGTTGGGATGCTTCTGTCCCGCTGTGCTCCCGCCGCCGGCCGTTTTTGGCTTGGATGTGCCCGTGGCGGGCGGCGTCTTTGCCGCGGCGTTCCCCGCAGTCCCCGGCCTGTCCTGCGCCTTGGGCTCCGGCTTGGCCGTCAGAACGACCGTGTCGCCCGGCTTTTTATCCTCCGGCCTGGAGGTATCGGCGGGCTTTCCGGCGGGCTTCTGCGCACTGCCGCCGCCGTTTTTGGCGTTTGTGTTCTTTTTCTTTTTCTTGGACGCTCCGCTCGAACCCGAGGCAGCCGGCGTCTTTTTCTCCGCCGCAGCGCCCGCTTCACCGCCCTTGTCAGGCTCCTTCTCCGCCGTCAGGATCACCGTGTCATCGGCTCCGGGGGTGAAGTCCGGCGCGGCATCCGCCCTCGGCTCCTGCTTCTGCGCCGCGACAGGCTCGGCAAAAATAGCGGCCAGCGGCGTCGTATCCGCAGACGCCTTGGCGGGCTTTTTCTTCTTTTTCTTCGGCTCATCCATGGCGCGCAGCTCCTGCTCCATGAGTATGCTGCTGGCAGAGACGCCGGCGGCAGCCTCGATGGGACGCGCCTCCTCACGCGGCATCGCGGAGGGCTCGGCCACGGCGGACACGCCTGCAAGACCGGTGGCGGCGGCAGAGGCGGCAGCCTCGGCATCGCTGGGCGGCTCATCGTCCGGCGCGGCAGAGGGCAGCGCCTCGTCCGTCTCGCTCAGGTCGTGGAGCATGGACTCGCCGGTGAGGTAGCGCCCCTCCGGACTGTAGGCAAGCTCGCGCCGCAGTATTTCCCCGACATCCTCGCTGACGCCCTCCGGCAGAACGAGCTCGTTTCCCTTCATGCGGGTGCGCAGCGCCTGCGCCCGCGCCGCATCGTCCGGCTCGGCGGAGTCGGTGAAGGGGAGGCGGCCGCCGTTGTAAGCGGTGTACATCACGAGCGCGATGCTGTAAAGGTCGGCGGCGCGGCTGAAGTCGTTGTCCCAGAACGCCTCCGGCGCCATATACTCGACCTGCTCCGGCGTGCGGGCGGAGACGGGCGCGACAGAGCCTTCGCCGAGCACGGCCTTCCCGTCCCCGTCGATGTGGATGTTGCCCGGCCATATATTGCCGTGGACGCCGTCCGGGTCGCGGTCAAGCTGGGCGAGCAGCTCACGCCCCATTTTCACGATCTGCTCCCCGTTCATGGCGGCAAGCCGGGCCGCCGTCAGCGCGGGCGAGAGAGTGGTTGACTGACTCATGGAAACACCTCGCGTAATGAAAAAGTTACAATTTAGTTACGATATAGAAACAAAGTAACACACGAGTCATCTCTTGTCAACAACAAAAAATCATTGAAAACACAAGTGTCCCAGCCATTTGTGTCAGGCCGGGACGCTTTGCGCAAGATGTTGTATTTTGTCGAGAAATTAAAAAAGTTACAAAATCGTCAGCTCTCAAAAAACTTGCGGTGGATGGCGGCGACGGCGCGGTCGGCCTTATCCTGCTCGATGATGACGGAGAGCTTGATCTCGCTCGTGGAGATCATCTGGATGTTGATATTCTCGTCGTTGAGCGCCTCGAACACCAGTGCCGCGATCGCAGAATTCGACATCATGCCCGCGCCGACGACGCTGACCTTGGCGATGCTCGTGTCGATGGACACGTCGTCGAAGCCGAGCGTGCTGCGGCGGCTCATGGCGGCCTCCCGCGCCCGGTCCGCGTCGGCCTCCGCCACGGTGAAGGACATATCGTTGCGTCCGTCGCGGCCGTTGGCCTGGATGATGACGTCCACGTTCACGCCCTCGCGGGCGATCGCGCCGAAGACGCGGAACGCCGCGCCGGGTGTGTCGGGCAGTCCCTCCACGGTGATGCGGGCGACCTTCTCGTCCTTGGCAATGCCGGTGATCTTCATTTCCTCCATGTCTTTTGTGACCTCCTTGACCATAGTTCCGCTCTTGCGGGCGGTGGAGGAAAGCACCTCCAGCTCCACCCCGTAGCGCTTGGCGAGCTGCACGGAGCGATTCATGAGCACCTGCGCCCCCATGGACGCAAGCTCCATCATCTCGTCGCAGCTTATCTCATCGAGCTTACGCGCCGCCGGTACCTTGCGCGGGTCGGCGGTAAAGACGCCCTCGACATCGGTGAATATCTGGCAGCGGTCGGCGTGGAGCGCCGCCGCCAGCGCCACGGCCGTTGCATCCGAGCCGCCGCGGCCGAGGGTGGTAACGTCGTCGAATTTGGTGAGCCCCTGGAAGCCGGCCACCAGCACGATGCGCCGCATATCAAGCTCCCGGCGCAGCCGCTCGGTGTCGATGCGGCGGATGCGGGCGTCGCCATAGGCGGCGTCGGTGTGCATACCGGCCTGCCAGCCGGTCAGGGATATGACCGGAAGCCCCATGGCCTCCAGACACATGGCCATCAGCGCGATGGACTGCTGCTCCCCCGTGGCGAGGAGCATATCAAGCTCCCGTCGGGAGGGCGCAGCGTTCAGCTCGGCGGCCTTTTCCAGAAGCTCGTCCGTGGTGTCGCCCTGAGCCGAGAGCACGACCACAAGCTCGTTTCCGGCCAGATAGGTCTCGGCGATGATGGAGGCGACATTTTTGATCCTGGCGGCATCCGCCACGGAGGAGCCGCCGAATTTCTGTACGATCAGCATATATATAGATTCCCCTTATTCGCTCATATACGGGGCGCTGCCCCATATCATTCTATTCATGCTTCCCAAACGCGCCACGCGCGGCCGGCGTGTATCGCGTGCAGACCCTCGCCCAGTGCCGTCCGGCTGCACGGCTCTGTGATGAAGGCGCAGCTGCCGCCGCTGCCATAGACCGGCTTCGCCGTCGGAAAGGCCGCGAGCAGGGCGTCCGGCTCTGCCTCCGCGCGGACGTACCAGCGCGAGACGAGCTGCGCCTCCGGCAAAAGCGGCGTATGCTCGGCGGAAAGCTCCATGCAGTCGCCGGGGTGCCGCACCGCCGCGAGTATATCGGCGCAGACGGCGCTCGCCGTGGGGCGTCCGCCCGCACCGGGGCCGTAGAACAGAATCTCACCGGCGGCGCTGGCATGGACGAGGCAGGCGTTCATCACGCCGTCCACGGAGGCGAGCAGGGCGTCGTGCGGCACGAGCTGCGGCTGGACATAGGCGTATATGCCCTCCGCCGTGCGGCCTGTCCGGCCGAGGAGCTTGACGGCATAGCCGAGCGCATCGGCAAGCTCCATATCCTCCGGCGTGACCGATGGGATACCGGCGACGTGCATGGTGTCGAAGCGGATACGCCGCCCAAAGGCGAGCGAGCCGAGCAGCGCCGTTTTGCGTCCGGCATCGTGCCCCTCCACGTCGGCGGTGGGGTCGGCCTCGGCATAGCCGAGCGCCTGCGCCTGCGCCAGCGCGTCCGCATAGGCCGCCCCGTCACGGCGCATGGCCGTGAGGATGTAGTTCGTGGTGCCGTTGAATATGCCGCAGAGCTCGTCCACCCGGTTCGCGCCGAGCGAGTCGGTCAGCGGCGCGAGCAGCGGGATGCCGCCGCAGACCGCCGCCTCAAAGCGGTAGCTCACGCCCATGCGGTGCGCAAGAGCGCAGAGCTCCGCGCCGCGCTCCGCCGCGAGCGCCTTGTTCGACGACACGACGCTCTTCCCCGCGAGCAGCGCCCGGCGGGAGTATTCCCAGGCGGCGTCCGTGCCGCCCATGACCTCGGCCACGACTGTGATGCTCGGGTCTTTTTCGATGTCCTCGAAGCGCTCGGTCATATAGGCCGAGAACTCGTCCGGCTCATGCGCGCGGCGCACGAGGATGGGTCCCTGCATGAGCGGTGCGTGCTCAAATTCACTCCATACGCGGCAGACGGATCTTCCGACCGTCCCATAGCCAAGCACGGCAAAGCGTTTCATCTCCATCCCGCTCACCCCGCCAGCACAGCGGCCTTGATGATACCGTCAAGCGCCGAGATATCGGACAGCAGCGCCTCGGTCGAGACGCTGAGGGAGGCGGTGTCCGCCGTGATGGTGACGGGCGCCGTCCCGTTGGAGGGGATGGACTGATTGATGGTCAGGATATTCGCACCGTGGCGCGAAAAAAGCGCGAGCACGTTGGAGAGCATCCCGGCCACATCCTCCAGCAGGAGCTGGAAGGTCACGATGTGTCCGCGTCCGAGGTCGCGGAAGGGAAGCACCGTGTCGCGGTATTTATAGTAGGCGCTGCGGGAGATGCCGGCCATCGCCGCCGCCTCCGCGACGGTCTGGGCGCGGCCCGTATCGAGAAGCTCGCGCGCCTGCGTCACCCGGATGAAGACCTCCGGCAGCGCGCTGCCCTCCACGAGATAATATTTCCTGCTGTCTGTCATAGATTGTCCCCCTGTGGCGGTTAAATGTCCGTAACGTGTGAACATGATAGCACCATCCCCGCCGCATTGCAAGCCTTTTTTCAAAAAGAATCCGGCGCAGCCGAAGCCGCGCCGATGAGCTGTTCTATATTTGGTTCGCCGCTCAGCCGAAGAGGGCGGCGAGGTCGCGGAGGAACACCTGGCGGTTCGTCTCGAGGCGGATGAGGTATTCGTCCAGCGAGCCGTGGCTCTGGATGGTCACGGGCGAGCTTCCGGCAAAAAAGCCGGCGGCGATGAGCGCCACGCCGATCACCAGAAAGACCAGCGCGAATATGCAGAAGAGCTTCCAGACACGTCGCATCGTCATTTCCTCACGATCTCCCTTCTTCCCAGCAGCGCGTCAGCCAGCGCGCGGACGCCGCGCACATAGAGGCCGATGAGCCTTGTGTCCAGCCATATGCCGCAGAACAGCAGCAGCAGCGCCGCCGCCAGCAGCAGGAAGCCGAGGCCGAGCATGATGAGCGCGTCGGCGATATAGCTGATGCACCAAAGCGCGCCGATGGCCGCGAGTATGGCGGCACCGATGCCGCCGACGCCCGGCACGAGCCACAGCAGCGCCACGCCGAGGGTCAGTCCCGCCAGCGGCACGCCGGCCACGAGCAGGATGAGCACGAGCAGCGACACCCCGGCAGCGCGCGGCATGGGCGGCTCTGCGCGGCGGTATACAGGGCGGCGGTCGTATTGATATGCGTCCCCGTCCGCATCCTCTTCGTCCTCATCGTCATAGCCGTCGTATTCGTCCCCGTCGTCCTCCGGCTCCTCCTCGGGCTCCGGCTCATCCGGCTCGTCGAGCGAGCGCAGGATGATGTCGATGGGATCCTCCTCCACCGCGCCGGGATCGTAGTCATCGGCGGAGACGGCCTTGGCGGCGCGCGCCGATTTTTCGGCCTTTTTGAGCGCCTCGCGCTGCTTCGTCTCGGCGGTGAGCTGCCCGGCGACATAGCCGCGGGACAGCGTGATGGCGGCCTTGGTGGGCGAGCCGAGCGTTTCAAGCAGCGCCGCCTCGCCTTCCTCGCCCGCCTCGTCGAACATGAGGGTGTATTTTTCAAGGGCGATGCTGCGGTCGGACTCCGTCATAAAAACGAGCAGCCGCCGCAGCTCCGCCAGAAATCGTTGTTTGTTCAAATTATGCCTCCCGGTCGGAATCAAGAAAACTGCAAAATACTACGCCTATTATATATCACAAAAGCCGCGGCGCGTCAATTGCCCCGCTTTTTTCGTCCGTGCGGCGCTCGCTTCCTGGGTGCGGCAGCGGCCGCCTTCGGCTTTTTTCCCGTCGCTGCACCTGTCCTTGCGCCCGGCTTTGGCTTTGCGCCGCCGTCGGACACGGGCGGACGGATAAGGCATTTCGGCCCCGTTCCGATGAGATCCTCGCGTCCCGCGAGACGCAGCGCCTCCGCCACGAGCCGCCGGTTTTTCGGCTCGGTGAACTGGAGCAGCGCCCGCTGCATAGCCTTTTCATGCTCGCTCGTCGCGACATACACCGGCTTCATCGTGCGCGGGTCGATGCCGCTGTAGTACATACAGGTGGACATCGTGCCGGGCGTGGGATAGAAGTCCTGCACCTGCTCCGGGCGCATATGGTGCGCCTTGAGATACTCGGCGAGCTTCACCGCGTCGGTCAGCGTCGAGCCGGGGTGGCTCGACATGAGATAGCTCACGGCGTATTGCTTTTTGCCGAGCTTCTCATTGAGGCTCTGGTATTTGTCGAGAAAGCGCTCGTATACCTGCACCGGCGGCTTGCCCATATAGAACAGCACGCTGTCCACGCAGTGCTCCGGCGCGACCTTGAGCTGGCCGGAGATGTGCCAGTCGGCAAGCTCGCGCAGGAATGCGCCGGATTTGTCGCAGAGCAGATAGTCAAAGCGCACGCCGGAGCGCACGAAAACCTTTTTCACGCCCTCGATGCCGCGCAGTTTTTTCAGCAGCAGCGTATAATCCGACTCGTCCGCATCGAGGTTCGGGCAGGGCGTCGGCGCAAGGCAGCTCTTGTTCGGGCACATACCGTGCTCCATCTGCTTACGGCAGCTCGGGTGGCGGAAGTTGGCCGTGGGGCCGCCGACATCGGAGACATAGCCCTTCCAGAGCGGGTGCTTCGTCATGGCGCGCACCTCGGCGATGACGCTCTCATGGCTGCGCGAGGTCACCATGCGCCCCTGATGGAACGCGAGGGCACAGAAGCTGCAGCCGCCGAAGCAGCCCCGGTTGTGGATGACGGAGAAGCGCACCTCCTCGATGGCGGGCACGCCGCCCATCGCGTCATACATGGGGTGTACCTCGCGGGTATAGGGCAGAGCCGCCACCGCGTCGAGCTCCGCCGCCGTCAGCGGCATGGCGGGCTTGTAGACCACAAGCGTCCGGTCGCCGTGGCGCTGCAGCAGCGTGTGTCCCCGTATGGGGTCATGCTCGTCATACTCCATGCGCACCGAGCGGGCATAGGCCGTGCGGTCGGCGCAGACCTCCTCATACGAGGGCAGCGCCAGCCCCTCCGGCGGCTCGCGCAGGACGACGGCCGTGCCGGGGATATTCTCCAGCGCCAGCCCCTTTTCGAGCCGGTGCGCGATCTTCACCATGGCGCGCTCGCCCATACCGTAGGCAAGGATGTCGGCCTTGGCGTCGATGAGCACGCTGCGGCGCACGCGGTCGTCCCAGTAGTCGTAGTGCGCAAAGCGGCGGAGGCTCGCCTCCAGCCCGCCGATGACGACCGGCAGGCCGGGGAAGGCCTCGCGGGCGCGGTTGGCGTATACGATGACGGCGCGGTCGGGGCGCAGGCCGGGCTTTTTGCCGGGGGAATAGAAATCCTCGCTCCGACGCCGGCGTGCGGCGGTATAGTGCGCGACCATGGAATCGAGGTTTCCGGCGGAGATCATCACGCCGTAGTTTGGCCGTCCCATGGCGCGGAAAGCGCCGGCATCGTGCCACGCGGGCTGCGCCAGCATCGCGACGCGGTAGCCCTCGCGCTCGAGCAGCCGCCCGATCACCGCCGGGCCGAAGCTGGGGTGATCGACATAGGCGTCGCCGGTGACAAGGAGGAAGTCATAATCCTGCCAGCCGCGCCGCCGCATATCCTCTTGTGAAACAGGGAGAAAGCTATTCCAGTTTTCCATCATACCAACCTGATATTCCGTGAAATTTGCATTGTATGCCCCGCGAGGTCTCCCGCACGACGGAGATCTCGTCGCCGGGGGACAGCGCCATGCGGTAGTCCGTGCAGTCATTGAGCAGCCAGAGGCCGTTCTCCTCGCGCAGCAGATTGCGGCGCAGCACGTCCATCTCATAGCCCGTACGGACATGGCGGACGCGGCAGAACTCGCCGTCCGTGCCGAGCAGCGCGGCGCGGTTGTCGCCGTAGCGGATATAATAGTGCCGCTCGCTCTCGCGCTGGGCGTCGCGCACGCGGCGGACGGGGAAGCGGTCATAGCTCACGCACTCCATCGAGGGGAGCAGCAGCGCGTTGAGCTGGCCGTCGTCCTTGAGGACGCAGCCGCCGTCGATGCTCACGAGCCGCGTCTCGCGGTCGATGATGGGCTGGGCGCAGGTGGTGTCTCCGCCGTAGAGCACCACCGGCCAGTGGCCGACGATCGTCCATTTTTCGTGCTTCCGCCCCAGATCGCGGTAGCGGTCGGTCTTCATGCAGGCGAACGCGCCGCGCTCCGGCAGATAGGCGCTGTGGACGAACACATAGTCCTCCGTCTCGATGATATGCGGCAGCGCGCGGAGGAAGGCGAACTCCGGCACAAACGCCTCGCGCACCGCGTCCTTGGCTGCGGTCAGATCCATATCCGGCGCGATGGGGATGCCGAGAATGTGGAGCATCTGGGCGATGAGTCCGTCGCCCCAGCCACGGTTTTTGCCGACGAGATACTGGAGATACCAGGCGTCCATGCGCTCGTCCGGCTCGTTGTCGCAGAAATCCTGCCAGAAGTCGCAGTTGCCGCAGACGCTGTGGACTTCATACCGCTCCGACAGCGCCATGATATAGCGCAGCGTGCCGAGCGGATCGGGTCCCTTTTCGAGAATGTCGCCCACGATGATGAGAACGTCGTCGCGGCTGAAATCGACCCTGTTCAGAAGCCCCTGAAGATAGTCGAGCTTCCCGTGTACGTCCGAGAGCGCGATGATACGGCGGCCGGGCGCGACGTGCAGCCGCCGGACGACCGGCGGCTCGTGCAGGCGCATGAGGATGCTGCGGGAATAGCGGCGGCTCAAGGGAGGCACCATATCCGCGGGCGGATGTCCATCTCCATCAGCCAGAGATCGCCGCCGATGCCCTCGACCCGCTCGCGGCGGGCAAAGCCGCTGTTTTCATAGAAGCCGATCGCGGCCTCGTTCGTCTGGGAGACATGCAGGCGTATTTTCTCAAAGCCCCTGCGGCGGAAATAGCTGACGGCGTGGCCGAGAAGCTGGATGCCGAGGCGGCGGCCGCGATATTCCCCGCGGCAGTAGATGAGGCTGATCCACCCGGCCTTTTCGCGCGCGCCGCGCTCCCGGTCAAGCTCGATGAGACCCACGAAGCTCTCGCCGCAGCGCATCTGCATGAGAAGCTGCGGATCCTGTGCGCTGTGCGCCCGCGCCATGGCGAGGTAGACGCTCTCGTTATAGCCCGCGAGGCCGCCGTGGCTCATGCGCCAGGTGTCCGCGTAGCATTCGTTATAGAGCGCCGCGTCCGCCGCGAGGTCGAGCGGCTCGAAGCGGGCGTTGTCCGTATCCTCGTTGCCGCCGGCGGCCTTGCGCCACCAGACCTGACGGGCAAAGGTGCTGAGCTCGTCGCCCAGATGGCTGTTGTCGTTGTAGTATTCGATGCTGAACGCCCCGTTGTCATAGTGGAGGAGGTGGACGGCGGTGTTGTCCCCGTGCGGGACGCGCATGACCTCCGGCGACGGGATGCCCATCCAGTGGCAGAGCGTGGCGCGGATGGCCATACCGTGGGAGAGCACGGCGACGGTCCTGCCCTCGTTTTCGCGGGCGATGTCGGTGAGCACGCGCTCCATACGCGACACGACGTCGGCAAAGCCCTCGCTGCCGGGGACACGGAAGCGGTCGGGGTCGCGGGAGAAGAGCTCCATCTGCTCCGGCCAGTCGCGGCTTAGGTCGCCCCAGGGCTGATCCTCCCACACGCCAACGCCGATCTCACGCAGCAGCGGCGTGGTGCGGATGTTCAGATCGGGGTGGTACTTCACGATGGCGCTGGCTGTGCTCTGGGTGCGGGTGAGGTCGGAGGAATAGAGCGCGTCGATGGGTGTATCGCGGAAGCGCTCGGCAAGGCGCACGAGCTGGCGGCGGCCGAGGGTCGTCAGGTTGGAGTCGTATTGCCCGTGGGCGCGGCGGTAGAGGTTGCCCTCCGCCTCGGCGTGGCGGATAAGATAGATGTCGGTCATGAAAAAAGCCTGCCTTGTCTGCATTTTCTTTCTATTGTATAATAAGCGCGGAACTTTCACAAGGGGGCGCGGGTATGAAAAATGAACGGCACGGCGTCGTGATCTGCGGCGCCTATGGGATGAGCAACGCCGGGGACGACGCGAGCCTGCGCTCCATCGTCGCCGCGCTGCGGGAGTTTGACGGCGAGCTTCCCGTCTGCGTCATGGGGCGGCGGCCGCGCGCTGTCGCCGAAAAGCTTGGCATAGAGGCGGCTGGCCGGCTTCAAATTTTCCGCTGGCTTCGCAAAATGCGGGAGGCGAAGCTCTTTATCCTCGGCGGCGGCAGTCTGCTCCAGGATGTGACGAGCCGCCGGAGTCTGTGGTACTATCTCGCCGCCCTGCGGCTGGCGAAGAGATCGGGCTGTGCCGTGCAGCTTTACGGCTGCGGCCTCGGCCCCGTGCGGCATGAGCGGGAGATACGGCGCTGCGCCCGGACGCTGAACGACTGCGCCGATGTGATCTGCCTGCGTGATGCAAAAAGCGCCCGGACGCTTGCCGAATGGGGCGTGACGCGCCCGCGCGTCATAGCGGCCGCCGACCCCGTGTTCGCCCTCGCGCCGCCCGGCGGCGAGCGGGAGCGCGCCATCGGCTTCGCGCTGCGGGACTGGCCGGAGTTTGCCGAGAAAAAGGCTGCCTTCGCCGGGGCGGCGCGCTATGCCTATGAGCGCTACGGCCTCACGCCGGTGTTCTTCGCCCTTGCGCCCGGGGACGCAGCGGCGGCGCGGCGCGTGATGACAGCCATGGGGAGCATCCCCTGCCGCCTGTATGCCGACCCGCGCGGCATCGCCCGCATGAGCGCGGTGCTGTCCATGCGGCTGCACGGGCTCATCTTCGCCGTGCTCGGCGGCGCGGGTGCGGCGGGCGTGAGCTATGACGTCAAGGTGTCGTCCTTCTGCCGGGAGAATGCGCTGCCGTGTACGCTGCTGGGCGAGGTGACGGTCTCCGGGCTGTGCGCCCTGGTCGACCGCGCCGTCCATGCCGACATGGAGACGCTGGCCGAGACGCGGGAGCGCCTCCGCCGTGCGGAGCACGCCAACGCCGAGGCGGCCTGGGAGCTGCTCGGGCAATAAGATAAACAAAGGCCGTGGGTCGTCCGAACGGGCGGCCCACGGCGGTTTTATGGAGTTTATCAGTAGGTCTTCGCGGCGATACCGGTGTTGGAGAGCGTCGCGGTCATGGCGCCGGTAAGCTCCTCGACCCACTCATTCGCGGCCGTGCTGCGCATATCGGTGTCCGCAAGCTCGTCGGCATAGGTCTCGTCGCTCTCGCCGACGTAGTAGAGGACGTGGCCGCCGGAATAGCTGCCGCCCTCGTTATACTCGACCACGCCGGTCTCACCGGGCTCGGCCGCAGCAAACAGCCAGTCGTTGACCGGCGGGACCATCTGGTTCTTGTAGACGTCCTCATACAGGCCGCCGGTCGTGTTCGAGCCGGTGTCGTCGCTGTATTCGTTCGCAAGCTCGGCAAAGCTGTCCTCGGTCGCATCGCCGGCCTTCCACTCCTCATAGATCTCCTCGGCGCGTTCGACCGCAGCCTGGATCTCCTCGGCGGAGGTCACATCGTCGCCGTCCTCGTCCGCCGCCTTGATGAGGATGTGGCGGAAGGAGCGGGTGGCGTATTGGTTGTTCTCACGGCCAAGGAACATCACGGCATAGAGGGTGTCGCTGTCCGTCTCGATGAGCGTGCAGTCACCGGCCTTGCGCGCGCTGTCCAGCAGCCATTCGGAATAGCTCTCGGACAGGCTCTCGCCCTGTGTCGTGCTGGTCGAGATCTCGTCGCCGTCGTAGTTTTCGCTCACATAGGCGGCGAAGCTGTCCTCATCCGTGCCGTCAAGCTCGGCCACCATGGTCTCCATGGCGGTCTTGCTGCTCCCGTCGTCGTCCTCCTCGGGGATGACGGTGTAGGTGGCATAGGTGATGAAGTCAAACTTATCGGCGTTTTCCGTATAGTAGGCGGAAAGCTCCTCCGGCGTATACTCATAGCTGTCGTAGACATACTCGGCATAGGCAGAGGCATAGATGCCGCGGTACATCTCCTGCTTCACCAGATCCTCGTCCACGCCCTTGCCGTAGACCATGTTCAGGAACTGGGCAAGGCTGGAGTAGCCGTTGGTCTGCCAGCTTGTCTCAAGCGACGAAATGGCCTCGTCATACTGGGTCTGGTATTCCTCCGGCAGCTCGAAGCCCGCGGCCTCGCCGGCATCGCACAGCGCCTGCACCTGCTTCATGTTCGCGAGCGCCTGCTCGAGGAAATACTCACGCCAGGTCTGATCCTCGGAATAGTCCTGGTCGGCCAGGCTCTTGGAGGTGTCGAAGAAGAGGCCGTACTGGATATACTGGCCGTAGGTGCTGTAGAAGGTCTGATAGCTGCTGGCATAGTAGTAGTTCAGCTCCGCCACGCTGTATTCGCGGCCGTCGATGGTCGCGCCGGTCAGATAGCGGCTGGGCAGCGAGGAGTTATAGGTGAAGATGAAGGCGAACAGAAGAACCACGGCCACCCCGATGAGGATGTACTTCGTGCGGCTCTTGCGGCGTTCCGCCTCCGCCTGCTGCTGGGCAAGCAGGTGCTTGTCCTGTCCGGCTTCCCGGAGCTGCTTACGGTTGATCTTGTCTTTTGATGCGCTCATTCAAACACGCCCTTTTGCGAGATTATCCGCCGGTTTTCCCGGCGTGACTGATACATTATATTACAGACGTTCTCCGTATTCAAGTCTTTTTTGTATCGAAGTCGTTTTTGTCCGGCGAAGCGGCGAGAAATTCGTCCCGCACGGTCTTCTGCAGCGCCTTATCCGCGAGCAGCTCCAGAGCCACGCCCACCATCGCCCGCACGGCGGCGTGCAGCGCCCAATGCGCCTGCGTCCCGTCCACGACGGACAGCGCCTGCTCGGTGTGGATATAGACCGGCGCGTCCGGCGGCGCGATCTCCATGTAGAGCGTCGGGCAGACGTGGCTCACGTTGCCGATGTCGGAGGAGCCGGAGCTCGCGCCGGGGCGGTCGAGGGTGAAGTCCGGCTCGATCCCCTGGGCGCGAAGCTGCGCCTCGCCGAGACGCGACAGGGTGGGCGCGGGGCAAAGCTCATCGAGCGGCGGGTCCGGCTCTGTTATCGTGAGCGTCGCGCCCGTCATCAACGCCGCGCCCTGGGCGATGCTCTTGACGCGCTCGATGACGGTGTTGAGATAGCCGCGCTGCTCGGCGCGGACGAAAAATTTGGCGCAGGCCGTCTCCGGCACGATGTTCGGTGCGGCGCCGCCGTCGCTGACGATGCCGTGCATACGCACGTCGGGGCGGACGTGCTGGCGCAGCGCGTTGACCCCGGCAAAGAGAAGCTGCACCGCATCCAGCGCGTTGATGCCGTCCCAGGGAGCGGACGCGGCATGGGAGGCGCGGCCATGGTAGGCAAACTCGAAGCTGTTCATGGCAAGCGTCCTGCAGGCGGTGTTCGTGTCGGGGTGGAGATGGCACTGTATGGCGGCCAGCGTGTCGTCGAACACGCCCTCCTGCGCCATGATGACCTTGCCGCCGTAGCTCTCCTCGGCAGGCGTTCCGACGAGGCGTATCACGGCGCGTATCTCGCCGCGCCGCACCAGCTCCGCCATCACGACCGCCGCGCCGCAGGTCGTCGCCGATATCCAGTTGTGGCCGCAGGCGTGGGCGCAGCCGCCGCCGTAGCCGGGCAGCGCGTCATACTCCGCCGGAAAGTCGATCTGCGGTCCCTCCGTGCCGAAGCCGGCGATGAAGGCGGTGTCCATGCCGCAGACCGCCGTCTGGACGGCAAAGCCGCTGCGCCGCAGGTAATTCGTCAGATAAGCGGCTGACTCGCGCTCCTGCATCCCAAGCTCCGGGTGGGTGAAGATAAAATGGCTGATTTGTTCCAGCTCGGCGGCGTGCTCCCGCTCGATCTCCTCCGCCAGCCGCATGGCTCTTTTCAGATTCATGGCGTTCCTCCGTTTGTGTTCTGTGGCCGCACCCGTCGCCTTCCCTGTGTAAACGGAGCCAAGCGTGTCAAAAAGTGCTTTCTTCTCCGAATTTGCACGATCCAAAGCCTCCCTTGTGTAAAGGGAGGCGGCAGCGGCGAAGCCGCTGACGGAGGGATCGCAGGCTGAAAGGTTCGCATTTTTGTCGAAAAACGGGCAATTATCGCAACC
>CAVEQW010000035.1:0-109434 GCA_963618155.1 Alloprevotella sp. | reverse complement strand
TCAATTTTCCAATTGCTATTCCATCGTATTTGTGCTAAGATATGGACACCAGATATTGATTTTCCAGCCGTTTCGCAGAGATTGAACCTCTGCGAAAAAAAGCGGGAGGCGAATGAGGTCGTTGTCCCCGAAGGCTACACAGTCGTTCAGGACGGCGATTGGTACACCGTTGTCGAGGACACCACTACCTGATTCGATCAAATCAAAACAAACACAAGACCACAGGGCTTCGGCTCTGTGGTCTTTGCCGTGCTTGTGCAAAGGGAGACTGACGCGATCCTGCGGCTTTTGCTTCGGATTATGATTGAAAAATCTCCCGCGCTATGGTATATTGAAATTTATTGTATAAGAGATGCGGCCTTGTGTCGCCCGGAAGATGGAGAGATGCTGATTTGACATCGGATATACGCAAAAACGACATGACTGTGGGGGCGGAGTGGAAGCACATATTGCTCTTCTCGCTGCCCATCATGGCCGGGAACCTGCTCCAGCAGCTTTACAACACCGTGGACGGCATCGTCGTCGGCAACTTCGTCTCGCAGGAGGCGCTCGCCGCCACCGGCACGGCCGGGACGCTTGCGCTCGTGTTTCTCGCGTTCGCCATCGGCTTCGGCAACGGCTCCGGCATCATGATCGCCCAGCTCTACGGCGCCCAGCGCCACGATGAGCTTCGCGGCGCGGTGTCCACGGCGCTTCTTCTCCTTGTCGGACTCGGCGCGCTGTTCTCCGTCCTCGGCTGCGCGCTCGCCCGCCCGCTGCTCGCGGGGCTTATGAACGTCGAGGCCGGAGCCGTACTCGATGAGGCCGTCGTCTATTTCGCCATCTATGCCGCGGGGCTCGTGTTCCAGTTCCTCTATAACGCCGTCGCGGCCATACTCCGCGCCGTCGGCGACAGCAAGGCGACGCTGTATTTCCTGCTCGTGAGCTCCGTCATCAATCTCGTGCTCGACCTCGTGTTCGTCATCTGCTTCCACTGGGGCGTTGCCGGCGCCGCCATCGCCACGGTGCTGAGCCAGCTCGGCTCGGCGGTCGTGAGCGTCGTCTATATGTTCCGGAAATATCCGCTGTTCCGCTTCCGGCGCGGCGAATTCGTGTTCCTTCGGGATAAATGCCTACTCTGCCTGCGGCTCGGCATCCCCACGACCATCCAGCAGTCCATCGTCTCCTTCGGCAACGTCTTCATCCAGCGGCTCGTCAACTCCTTCGGCTCGGCCGTCATGGCCGCCTTTACCGTCGGCAGCCGCATCGAGAACTATCTCTTTGTCCCCGCCGTCGGCATCAACATCGGCATGGCGAACTTCACCGGCCAGAACATCGGCGCGCAGCGCTTTGACCGCGTGCGGCGCGGCTGCCGCAGCGCCATGTTCATCAGCCTCGCCATCGCGCTGGTGCTCGAGCTTGTCTCCTATATCCTCGCCGAGCAGATCTCGCTGCTCTTCGGCGTGGAGGGCGAGGCGCTCGCGCTCTCCATGTCCTATGTCCGCTTCATGAGCTTCTTCTTCTGGATATTCGCGCTGTATATGGCGTTTCTCGGCACGCTGCAGGGCTCCGGCGACGTGATGTTCACGACCTGCTGCTCACTGTCGGCGCTGGTCGTGCGCGTGACCTTCGCCTACAGCATGGTCGGCCTCTTCGGCTGGGACTGCTCCGCGGTCTGGAAGGGACTGCCCATCGGCTGGGGCTGCGCGCTGGCGCTCTCGCTGGGGCGCTTCCTCTCCGGCAAATGGAAGGATAAGGGGGTCATCGATCTTGAATAACAGCTTTTTCGCGCTCATTGGCCGTATGCGCTATATACGGCGCTGGGGGCTTATGCGCTCCACCATCCCGGAAAATGTGCAGGAGCACAGCCACATGGTCGCGGTGCTGGCGCACGCACTGGCCGTCATCCGCCGCGACGTATACGGCGGCGACTGCGACCCGAACGCCTGTGCGGCGGAGGCGCTGCTGCACGATGCCTCGGAGATCCTGACCGGCGATATGCCCACACCTATTAAATACAACAATCCCGCCATCATCGGCGCCTACAAGCAGCTTGAGCACGAGGCGGGACGGCGGCTGCTCGACACGCTGCCGCGTGAGCTTATGCCTGCGTATGAGCCGCTGCTCTGCCCCAGGCAGGAGCATGAGCTCGTCAAGGCAGCGGACAAGCTCTCGGCCTATATCCAGTGCGTCGAGGAGCGCAAGGCCGGCAACGCGGAATTTGCCCAGGCGGAGAAGCAGACCCTCGCCGCGCTCCACGCCATGCAGCTGCCAGAGCTTGAATATTTTATCAAAAACCTGCTCCCGTCCTTTGAGCTTACCCTCGACGAGCAGCAGGAGAGCGATAAACCCGAAAAGATATAAAAATATACATCAAAAAACGGAGGAACATCCAATGCTTGCAACCGAAAAAACGATGGACAAGATCAAGGCGCTGTGCACCAACCGCGGCTTTATCTTCCCCGGCAGCGAGATCTACGGCGGCCTCGCCAACTCGTGGGACTACGGCCCGCTCGGCGTGCTCATGAAGAACAACGTCAAGGCGGCGTGGTGGAAGAAATTTGTCCAGGAATGCCCGCTCAACGTCGGGCTTGACGCCGGTATCCTCATGAATCCCCGCGTGTGGGAGGCCAGCGGCCATGTCACCAACTTCAACGACCCGCTCATCGACTGCAAGGGCTGCAAGCGCCGTCACCGCGCCGACAAGCTCATCGAGGAGTGGGCAAAGGAAAGCAGCGTCGACATCAACGTCGAGGCCATGACGAACGAGGAGATGGTCGCCTATATCCGCGAGAAGGAGATCCCCTGCCCCGGCTGCGGCAAGTGCGACTTCTCCGACATCAAGAAATTCAACCTCATGTTCAAGACCCATCAGGGCGTCACCGCCGAATCCGGCACGGACGTGTATCTCCGCCCGGAGACGGCGCAGGGCATTTTCGTCGACTATAAAAACGTCCTCCGCACGACGCGCCGCAAGCTGCCCTTCGGCATCTGCCAGATCGGCAAGTCCTTCCGCAACGAGATCACGCCGGGCAACTTCACCTTCCGCATCCTCGAATTCGAGCAGATGGAGCTTGAGTTCTTCTGCGAGCCGGACACCGACCTCGAATGGTTCGCCTACTGGCGCAATTTCTGCCATGAGTGGCTGCTCGGCCTCGGCATGAACGACGAGTATCTCCGCCTGCGCGACCATGAGCCGGAGGAACTCAGCTTCTATTCCAAGGCGACGACGGACTTTGAATATCTCTTCCCGTTCGGCTGGGGCGAGCTCTGGGGCGTCGCCGACCGCACGAATTACGACCTCTCCCAGCACCAGCAGTTCTCCGGCGAGAGTATGCTCTATAAGGAAGAGGGCATGGCCGAGGGCTTCGTCCCCTATGTCATCGAGCCGTCCCTCGGCGCCGACCGCGCCATGCTCGCGTTCCTCATCGACGCCTATGATGAGGAGCAGGTCGGCGTTGACAAGAAGGGCAATCCCGACATCCGCACCGTGCTGCACCTCCATCCCCAGCTTGCGCCCTATAAGTGCGCCGTGCTGCCCCTGTCGAAGAAGGAGGTCCTCACCGCTCCGGCCAAGGAGCTTTACCAGAAGCTCTGCAAGGAGTTCTCCTGCGACTACGACGAGACCGGCTCCATCGGCAAGCGCTACCGCCGCGAGGACGAGATCGGCACGCCGTTCTGCGTGACCCTCGACTTCCAGACCGTCGGCGACGACAGCATCCCCGCCGACCACTGCGTCACCGTGCGTGACCGCGACAGCATGGAGCAGGTGCGCCTCCCCATGGACGAGGTCGCGGCCTGGATCCGCGAGCGCATCGCCTACTGATGGACGAGCGCCAAACGCCGCCGGGGACCGCCGGACAGGATTTCATCCGGCGCATAGGGCCGGCGGGCTGCGTGCTGTTCCTCGCGCTGGCGATACTCGTTGCGGCGCTCTGCCTGACTGCGGGGCACGACCCCGTGCCGGGCTTTGAGGCGGCGCATGATACCGCCTATTATGTAAACCATCTGGACGAGCTGGCCGACGAGCTCAACGAGCGTTTCCTGCCCGAGCTTGACACCCCGGCCAGCGCCGCCGTGAGCGGCGGTGTCGTTCTTATCACGGTCGAGGACGACAGCTTCGTCCTCGTCCGCAGCGCCGTCCTGCGCTATTTTGACAAGTCCCTGTTTGCATTTCAGACCGCATAGAATAAGGCGTGATCGGAATATAATAGACTGTCAGGAACGCCGCGCTGGCGCGGGAGCGCCCCGGCTGACTGAGGGATTGAAAAGCTGCGATGACCTCCAGCCTACAGCCCCTCCGTCACGGCTTGCGCCGTGCCGCCTCCCCTTACGCAGGGCAGGCGATGAATGCGGTGCAAAATCGGAGAAAAATGCACTTTCTTACAAACTGATATAAGGAGGGTTTTGTATGCGACTGGTCATTGCTGCCGCCGCGCCGGAGGTGTTTCCGGCGGATGTGGCGCGGAATAAAGTTAACATAATTTCATCCATCCAAAAGGCGCAGGAGGCTAAGGCCGCCGTGCTGGTGCTGCCGGACGACTGCATCATGGGTCTCGCAGGCGATCTGGAGACGCTGCCGCTGCTGCGTGAGGCGGCGGAGGCCGCCAAGGCGGAGATACTGGCCGCCGCGGGCTCTCTGACGGTGTATCCGCTCACCGCCGCCGCCCTCTCTGCCGAGGGGCTGCTGGCCGCCGTGCGGGAGGATCTGCTCTGCTGCAGCTCCGACCGTCCAGCCACCGCCTACTCCGTCATGGAGAATGAGAAACTCTGCGCCGCCGTCTCCGGCGAAAAGGGCTGCGTCGTCGCCATGGCGACCCCGCTCGGCGCGAGCACGACGGATTTCGTCTATGACGGCCGCTGCGTCATTGCGCAGAACGGCTTTATCCTCGCCTCCGGCGAGGGCTTTGTCAGCGCCGAGGTCGATTTCGACAGCCGCCGCAGCAAAAAGCTGGTCGAGGCGACCGTGGACAGCCAGCCGAAAAATCCGTGGATGCCGCTGCCCGACTACATCGGCCGCGTGATACCGCTGCAGGCCGCGGCGCTGGCGCGGCGCATACAGGCTGCGGGCTGCCAAAAGGCCATCGTCGGCGTGTCCGGCGGGCTCGACTCCACGCTCACGCTTGCCGTCTGCGTGCGGGCGATGGAGCGCCTTGGCCGCAAGCCTGACCAGGTCATCGCCGTCACCATGCCCTGCTTCGGCACGACGGGGCGCACGCGCTCCAACGCCCAGATCATGGCCGAGGCGCTGGGCTGCGACTTCCGCGAGGTTGACATAAAATCCTCCATCGAACAGCATCTCCGCGACATCGGCCACGCGGACGGGATGCGCAACAACGCCTATGAGAACGCCCAGGCGCGCGAGCGGACGCAGGTGCTCATGGACATCGCCAACGATGAGAACGCGCTCGCCGTCGGCACGGGCGACCTCTCCGAGTCCGCGCTCGGCTGGTGCACCTACAACGGCGACCATATGTGTATGTACAACGTGAACGCCGGTCTGCCCAAGACAGTCATCCGCCTTGTGCTGCGTGACTATGCCGCGACCTGCGGGAACCGGACGCTGGCCGAGGCCGTGCGCGACGTGCTCGACACGCCCGTTTCGCCGGAGCTGCTGCCGCCGAAGGACGGCGGCATGACCCAGCTCACAGAGAGCATCGTCGGCCCCTATGAGCTGCATGATTTCTTTCTCTACTACTTCCTCAAATACGGCTTCTCGCCGCGTCAGCTCCATGCACTCGCGCTCGACACCCTCGGCGAAAAATACGACGCGGCAGCGATCAAGCACTGGCTCGGCGTGTTCTTCCGCCGCTTCTTCCAAAGCCAGTTCAAGCGCTCCTGCTGCCCCGACGGCCCCGCCGTCCTCGGCCTCAGCCTCTCGCCCCGCGCCGGCTTCCGCCTCCCCTCCGACGCCGTCGGAGCGCTCTGGCTCGACGAGATCGAGACGCTGTGACCCAATATTTCACCAAGCTCCCGCGGCAAACGCCGCGGGATTTTTGACATCAAATTCGGCATAAAAAATTGGTTCTATAATAAATGTTGGGGTAGCCGCCCTCAGGAGGTAGACTAAGCCCAACATTTATTATGGAATCGATCAAATCAAGCCTGTCAAAACTCGTTTTTTGACAAGCCGAGGGGCTGCGGCGACTTTTCTCGCTGCAGCCCCTTCTTCGGCTTATTTTTCTTTTTTCGCGGCGAGCTTCTGGATCTCGCCGAATTTCTCCGACACATAGCCGTAGCTGCGGCGGAGGTGCGGGAGCTTGCAGGCGGAGCAATCCTTGATGCCGCTGTCGGTGTAGCGGAAGTTGCCGCCGCAGTCCTCGCCCAGCGCAAACAGCGGGCACCAGCAGAAGAGGCAGCTGAAATCCTCCGGGTCGGCGTTCTCATGGCAGGGGAAAAACTCACATTCGCGGTTCTGGAAATAGGCATAGTGTTTGTTCATATAGTCGTCCATATTCAAAGCTCCTTATTGCCCTGCGGCGCGAGGTTGACCATGACAACGGCGGCGAACACGATGAAGCAGCCGATGATCTCCCATGTGCTCAGGCTGCTGCCCGGCATAAGCACCCACCCGGCCAGCACGGAGAACACGCTTTCCAGCGAGAGGATGAGCGAGGCCACGGCGGGGTTGACGCCCTTCTGGCCGACGATCTGGAGGGTGTAGGCCACGCCGCTGGACAGAATGCCGCCGTACAGCAGCGGCAGCCAGCAGGCGAGGATGTCCTGCATATTCGGCGTTTCAAACAGAGCCATGCCGATGAGCGAGAGCACGGCGCTCACGCCGAACTGGATGCAGCTGAGGCGCACGCCGTCCGCAAGCTCGACAAAGTGGTCGATGGTGAGGATGTGTCCGGCAAAGCAGAGCGCGCAGAGGAGCAGCAGCAGGTCAGACATTCCGAGGCCGAGCCCCTGTCCCGCCGCGATACCGTCCATCAGGCAGAGGAAGAAGAAGCCGACGACGGCGACCGCCGCGCCGAGCCACACCAGCGCCGGGGAGCGCTTCCCGAACAGCAGCCCCAGCACCGGCACGATGGCGCAGTAGCAGGCCGTGATGAATCCGGCCTTGCCGACGTTGGTGTCGGCGGCCTGGAGCGCGATGCCGAACTGCTGGAGATTGGAGGCGACAAAGAGCACGAGGCCGCAGCAGATGCCGCCAAGCCAGATATCGCGCTTCGTTCCCTTTTCAAAGCTGCCCGAACGGCTGCGCACACGGTCGAGCAGCGGCAGCGCCGCGCAGAGCGCCAGTGCGCCGAGGGAGAAGCGGACGCCGTTGAAGGTGAAGGGGCCGATGTATTCCATGCCCTCCTTCTGCGCCACGAACGCCGTGCCCCAGATACAGGCTGCAAGAAGCAGCAGCAGCGGATTGGTCAGATTCTTCCTTTTCATAACACGCCTCCGTTTCAGGTGACTGACAGAATTATAACACACGCCGCAGCGCTTGTCACGGGGAAAAAGCGTGATTTTGCGCGTATTTGGAGCGTTTTGGAGCATAAAAGAGGGAGGCGCGTTTTGCGTCTCCCCCGTTGTCTTCGTTGCTCAGCCGCCGAGATAGGCCTTCTGCACTTGCTCGCTCTCGGCGAGCTCGTGTCCCGTGCCGGAGAGGGTCACGCGCCCCGTTTCGAGCACATAGGCGCGGTCGGCCACGGCGAGCGCCATCTGGGCATTCTGCTCCACGAGCAGGATGGTCGTCCCGGTCTTGTGGAGCTGGCGGATGATGTCGAAGACCTGCTCCACCAGGATGGGCGCAAGTCCCATGGACGGCTCGTCGAGCATGATGAGCTTTGGGGAGGACATGAGTCCGCGCCCGATGGCAAGCATCTGCTGCTCGCCGCCGGAGAGCGTTCCGGCCACCTGACGGCGGCGCTCGGCCAGACGCGGGAAGAGCTCATAGACCTTCTCAAGTCCCGGCGCGATCTCGGTGTTGGAGCGCGTGAACGCGCCCATTTCGAGGTTCTCCTGCACGCTCATCTCCTGAAAAATGCGGCGTCCCTCCGGGACATGGGCGATGCCTTGGCGGACGATGATGTCCGGCGGGGTGTGGGCGATGGAGCGCCCCTCGAACAGGACGGAGCCGGTCTTGCTGCGGAGCAGGCCGGAGACGGTGTTCAGCGTGGTCGTCTTGCCCGCGCCGTTCGCGCCGATGAGCGTGACGATCTCGCCCTCGTCCACGGAAAAGGACACGTCCTTGATGGCGTGGATCGCGCCGTAGTAGACGTTGATATTGTTGACCTCAAGCAGCATGGCTCAGCCCTCCTTTTTCTTGCCGAGATACGCCTCGACGACGGCGGGGTCAGACTGGATATCCTCCGGGCTTCCCTTGGCGATAAGCTCGCCGAAGTTCAGCACGGCGATGCCCTCGCAGATGCCCATGACGAGGTTCATGTCATGCTCGATGAGCAGCACGGCGATCTGGAAGGTGTCGCGTATCTGGGCGATGTTGTCCATGAGCTCCGCCGTCTCCGACGGGTTCATACCGGCCGCAGGCTCGTCAAGCAGCAGCAGCGACGGATTCGTCGCGAGCGCACGGACGATCTCAAGGCGGCGCTGCGCCCCGTAGGGCAGGCTTCCCGCCGGCGCGTTCGCCATCGGCTCCATGTCGAACAGGGACAGCAGCTCCATCGCCCGCTCATGCGCCACACGCTCGGTGCGCCAGTAGCGCGGCAGGCGGAGGATGGCGTCGGTCAGCCCGTAGCGCGTCTCGTTGTGGAGGCCGATCTTCACGTTGTCCTCCACCGTCAGGTTCGGGAAGAGGCGGATATTCTGAAAGGTGCGGGCGATGCCCATCTGGTTGATCTGGGTCGTCGTCTTCCCCGCCGTGTCCACGCCGTCGAGCAGGATGGTGCCGCGGGTGGGCTGATAGACCTTGGTGAGGAGGTTGAAGATGGTCGTCTTGCCGGCGCCGTTGGGGCCGATGAGCCCCGCGATCTCCGTCCGGCCTATGGTGAGGTTGAAGTCCTTGACGGCGTGAAGGCCGCCGAAGTCGATGCCGAGGTGACGGCATTCGAGGATGGGGGTCTTGTCCATGTCCCGCTCGGGTATCAGGGCGTTGGACGGCACGGGCGCAAGCCTGCCGCGCTTATAATTCTTGAATTCATTCGCCATCGGACGCACCAGCCTTTCTTCCGGGGATGAGCTTCATGAGCAGCGCCTTCATCTTGTCGTTGTTCGTGGCGAGCATGACGAGGATGAGCACCACGGCATAGATGAGCATACGGTAGTTGGAGAAGGCACGCAGCGCCTCCGGCAGGATGTAGAGCACCACCGTCGCCACGATGGAGCCCCAGATGTTGCCCAGGCCGCCGAGCACCACATACACCAGCACGAGGATGGAGAGGTTGAAATCGAATTTCGTCGCAAGCAGGTTGGAGAAATTCAGCCCGTACAGCGCCCCGGCTGCACCGGCCAGCGCCGCCGACACGACAAAGGCCAGCATTTTATATTTTGTGATGTTGAGGCCGAGGCTCTCCGCCGCGATGCGGTTGTCGCGTATGGCCATGATGGCGCGGCCGGAGCGGCTGCGGACGAGGTTCAGGACGATGACGAGCGCCACCATGACGAGGATGAAGCCCGCCGTGAAGTTGGAGATGGTAACGGTGCCGGTCGCGCCCTGCGCGCCCTTGATGATGGTCGTGCCGCCGTCCAGCAGGTGGAGGTCAGCGGCGCTTTTCGCGCCGGTCGCGTTGAAGATGACGTGCAGTCCGCGGCTGTCCACGCCGACGATGAGGCAGTTGATGAGCTCCTTGATGATCTCGCCGAAGGCCAGCGTGACGATGGCGAGGTAGTCGCCGCGCAGACGCAGCACCGGGATGCCGATGAGCGTGCCCGCGATGCCCGCGAAGATCGCGCCGGCCACGATCGCGATGGCGAGCCGCAGTCCCGCCGAGGGGATGACGGAGGCGAGGCTCTGCGCCGCGATGATGCCGGAGAACGCGCCGACGCTCATGAAGCCCGCATGGCCGAGCGAGAGTTCGCCCAGGATGCCGACCGTGAGATTCAGCGATATCGCCATGACGATGTAGCAGCAGATGGGAACGAGCCAGCTCGACTGGGAGCGGTTGAGCGCCCCGGCATTCTGCAGCAGCATAACGGCGACGAACACGACGACCACGCCGAGATAGGTCAGATAATCGACCTTGTTTTCCTTTTTCCGGCTTGCCAGAAAGCTTTTGAATTTTGTCATAGCCGCCACCTCACACTTTCTCGGGCGTATACTTGCCCAGAAGTCCCGCCGGACGCACCAGCAGCACGACGATCAGAACGGCGAACACGATGGAGTTCGCAAGCTGCGTGGAGATATAGGCCTTGGCCAGCGCCTCGATGATGCCGATGAGGAGGCCGCCGAGGAACGCACCGGGGATGGAGCCGATGCCGCCGAACACGGCGGCGGTGAACGCCTTGATGCCGGGCATGGAGCCGGTCGTCGGCATAAGGGTCGGATAGCTGGAGCAGAGGAGCACACCGGCCACGGCGGCAAGCGCGGAGCCGATGGCGAAGGTGAGGGAGATGGTACGGTTCACGTTGATGCCCATGAGCTGCGCCGCACCCTTATCCTCGGAGCAGGCGCGCATGGCCTTGCCCATGCGGCTGCGGCTGGTGAATATCGTGAGCGCGATCATGATGACGACGCAGGCCACCACCGTGACGAGGGAGATGTACGAGACGCTGAGCTGGCCGGAGAAGAGGCTCAGCGTGCCGCTGACAACGGAGGGATAGACCTTGGGGTTCGCGCCCCAGATGAGAAGCGCCGCGTTCTGCAAAAAGTAGCTCACGCCGATGGCCGTGATGAGCACGGCGAGCGAGGAGGCGGAGCGCAGCGGCTTGTAGGCAAGCGACTCGATGGCGATGCCGAGCCCGGTGCAGACGAGCATGGCGAGCAGAATGGCGACGACCGGGGGCAGCCCCAGATAGCTCATGGCGCACAGCGAGATATAGCCGCCGACCATGATGACGTCGCCGTGGGCGAAGTTCAGCATCTTGGCGATGCCGTAGACCATGGTATAGCCGAGCGCGATGATGGCATAGACGCTGCCGAGACTGATCCCGCTGATCAGGTAGGACAGAAATTCCATAAAAGCACCTCTTTATATCATATCCGTTTTCTTGCGACAGAAAGAAAAACCGTCACGGCGGACAATTCTTCTTTCTGCCGCAATGCGCGGGAGACTGCCGGGTGATACCCGGCAGTTCCCGTGCTAAGATTTCTTCCAGCCCTTGGGTAACGCCGCGCAATGCGGCAAGAGCAGATGCCGAGAGAATTTGTGCTCCGGCGACGACACTCTTTCGCAGGAATACTTTGTGTATTTCAAGAAAGAGGGGCTAAGCCGGGGCGCAAATTATCCGGCAGATGCCGCCGCCGTGCTGCGTGGCGTTGCCCTTTAAGGAAGGACGTACTCTCCGTTCTCGATAACGACAGCCATAGGAGCCTTGGAGACAGCGCCGTTCGCGTCCCAGGTCATACCGGCGCCGGTCAGACCGTCAAAGCTGATCTCGGGCATGACCGCCACGAGCGCCTCGCAGATGTCCTCGGTGCTCATGTCGGGGGTGCAGCCGGCCTTTTCAAGCGCCTCGGCGATGATGTACACGGCGTCATAGGCGTCGGCGGCGAACTGGTTGGGGGTGTCGCCGTAGCGCTCGGTGTACTCCTTGACAAAGGCCTGGGTCTTCTCATCCTCCGCGCTGGCGGAGAACGGAGTCAGAAGCATGACGCCCTCGGCGAGCGTGGTATCGAAGCCTTCAAGGGTCAGGATGCCGTCCATGCCGTCCACGCCGAAGAAGGTGGGCTCATAGTTCATGTCGTGCGCCTGGGAGAGGATGGTCGCGGCGGGGGTGTAGTAGATGGGGAGGAAGATGAGATCCGCGCCCGCGTTCTGGGCGGCGGTGAGCTGGACGGAGAAGTCGGTGGCGGTATCGGTGGTGAAGGTACCTTCATAGACCACGTTCAGACCCTTGACGCCGCACTCGCTCACGAAGCTGTCGCGGATGCCCTGGGAATAGGCGTCGTCGTTCTTATAGATGACGGCGATGGTCGCGTCGGCGAAGTTCTCCGCCATGTAGTCCGCGGAAGCGGTGCCCTGGTTGGGGTCGGTGAAGCAGACCTGGAACACGTTGTCCTTGCCGTCGATGACGTCGGTGGAGGAGGCGGACGGGGTCAGGCAGAAGGTGCGGTCACTGTTGGCCACGGAGGAAACGGCGATGGCTGCGCCCGTGGTCACGGGGCCGACAAGCACCTGCATACCCCAGTCGAGCAGGTTGTTGTAGGCGTTGATGGCCTTTTCGCCGTCAGCCTCATCGTCCTGTCCCTGAAGCTCATACTGGACGCCGCCCTGGGCGTTCAGCTCGTCCACGGCGATCTGCGCCGCATTGAGAACGGCGTTGCCGTAGATGGCTGCGCCGCCGGTCAGCGGGCCGCAGACGCCCAGCTTGAACGTGCCTTCCGCAGCCGCGGTATCGGTGGCAGCGGTATCGCCGGCTTCGGCGGTGTCGGCCGTGTCGGCGGCGGTGGTCGCCGTCTCGGTCTTGGTGTCGGCAGTCGTGTCGCTGCCGCAGGCGCAGAGGGCGAATACCATCGCGAGGCAGAGCGCCATGCAGAGAAGTCTCTTGAGTTTCATGTTTGTTCTCCTTTTCTAAAATAGAATTGACAGATTTGACACTATTGTTTGATGAGAAGCTTTCATATATTTCCGAGGGGAAATCGTGTCAGGCAAGGCGGCGCCCGCAGGGCACAATGGACATATGGCCAGGGGTGCCAACGCAGCATGGCGCGATCTTACCCGGAAAAGATGGAAGACTTCTATCAAATGATAGTGTTATAATGAAAACCGGCCTCGTCCTTCTGGACGAGGCCGGCTTGCATTCACAAGTTTCAGCTTTGACTCATCACTTCAGGACGTTTCTTATCGTCTCCGCGCATCAGGATAATAATGAGGCCCATAATGTACAGGGCTACCAGAAGTACAGACAGGACAACGGCGGAAATACGAAGAACGGACATCGCAACCGCGATGCCCGCAATGATCATCATGACGAAGGAGAAAGCGCGTGCAGAGCAAGCCGCACCGGCGTTGTCGGTGTGACGAGACATATTCATGGCGAAATAACGGCTCATGACGCGGCCTCCTTTTCTGAGATTGGTCAAATAATACCCGTTCTTTTCCCATCCGTCAAGACAAAATTTTTTTAACTTTTAACGAAGTAAATCGAAAATTTTTGTGGACATTTCACAACTGTCCCCCACTCGCATACAAAAAGCGCCGCTTTGTCCGCCAAGCCACGCCTCCGCCCCTGTCGAAAAAACACGGGAATTGTAGTTTTTTGTCGAATGTGATATACTGATTTTCAATTAGGCTGTCAAAACGCGCACGGACGCGGCAGCGCCCCGGCTCCCTTATGTAAAGGAAACCTTGGGCTGGTGCAGGCTCGGGAAAATGTGCTTTCTGACACGCTCCTGATCAAAACTTCACCGAAATCTCTGGGAGGTGCTTGTATGGGCAGACGGATACGGACGCTCAACACCATCGGGCGTATTGTCTACTTTCTCATTTTCGCCGCATCGCTGGGCGTTTTCTGGCTCACGCGGAGCGGGGACGGCTGGATCGACCTTGGCCTCAACTGCCTGTTCGATCTGGCGGCGGTCATCTTCATCATCGCCTATTTCAGCGGCAGCGCACGGCCGCTGGCGCGGCTTTCCTGTGCGCTCGACGAGGTGACGGACACCATCCGGAACCACGCCGCCGCGGGCGATCCCGCCGCGCTCTGGAAGGAATTCGGCAAGGAAAGGATCTTCGGCCACGACACGCTGGACGAGGCCTACGGCGCCTATGTCAAGCAGATCCGCCGCGAGAGCCGCCAGAATCCTGCCACCGCCCGCGCCGATATCTCGGACTATATCAATGAAGAGCTCGTCTATTCCGCCGCGCACAAGCCGTTCAGCGACCAGATCGGCGGCATCATGACCGGCCTCGGCATCCTCTTCACCTTCATCGGCCTTGTCTACGGTCTCCGCAGCTTCAACGCCACGAGCGTGGAGCTCATGCAGACGAGCACCCAGACCCTCATGGCCGGCATCAAGGTCGCGTTTTTGACCTCCATCTTCGGCCTCATCTACTCCATCCTCTTCGGCCTCATCTATAAAAAATCGCTCGCGCTCGCGCTGCGCTCTGTCTATGAGTTCCAGGACAGCTTTGACGAGTGCGTCCGCCCGTCGAACGAGCACGCCGCGGAAAACGCGCTCATCCGCCTGCAGGCCGAGCAGAACGAGCTTCTCGAAAAGCTCGCGTCCAACATCGGCGGCGCGGTCAGCGAGAGCCTGTCCGCCTCCATCGGGCCGGTGGTCGAGCGCCTGCGCACGACGCTCGAGGGCTATGTCTCCGTCGCCATCGAGGATCAGCGCGCCGGACTGGATAAGGTCGTGGCCTACTTCCTCCAGACGCTCAACAGCTCCATGGGCAACATCTTCACCACGCTGCGGGAGCAGACGGCGGAGCTCAGCAGCTGGCAGAAAAATATGTCCGCCAGCATCGCCAAGCTCATCGACAGCGTGGCCGTTGCGGAGTCCGACCTCGAAAAGAGCCGCAAATACACCCAGCTCATCATCGAGCGCGTGGATACCTTCACCGCCAACGCCGATACGCTCACGGCGCGCCAGCTCGAATCCCTCAAGCAGATCGAGAGCTTCATGAACGACTATCAGGCGCTGCATAAGACCGAGCGCGCCTATATCACCGAAATGGCCGCCTCCGCCAAGTCCGCACAGGAGGCGGCGGAGAAGAACGCGGCGGCAGTCAGCGCCTTCAACGACATGGCCGTCCGCTTCACCGACTCGCTGGAGAAAAAGACCGCCGATATGCTCGGCGCGCTCACGGGGCAGGTCGCCGTGCTGGGCGAGGATCACCGCAACGACGCGGAGCTCGTCCGCCGCCAGCTCGAGTCCGCCGGAGAGCGGCTCAACGAATCCGCCGACCACCTGCGCATGGTGGCTGAGAAGAACGCGACGGATATGACCCTCGCCTCCGAAAAGCTCACGGCGGCGCTCGGCGGGAGCTTTGAGCGCTTCGACACGGAACTCACAGGGCTCACCTCGGCGCTCGGCCGCCTCACCGCCGCGTCCAATGCCGTGGGCGACAGCCTCAAATACCTCCCGGAGACGGCGAGCAGCTTCGACACGGAGATCGGCAAGGCGAACAAGAGCCTCAAGGCCGAGCTGAACAACCTCCTCAGCGCGCTCGCCGACACCCGCAAGGCGCTCGACAGGTTCAACACGTCGGCCTCCCGCAAGCTGGGCGGCTAAGGGAGGCGCAGCATGGCTAGAAGACGCAGGGGTCTGCCGGAGACCGAGGGACACAACTTCTGGCAGTCCTATTCCGACATGATGGCGGGGCTGCTGCTGACCTTTATCCTCATCATCTGCGGCGCGCTGCTGATGCTCATGGGCGTGAAGAACTCCTATGACGAGAGCGAGCTTGCCCTCGCCGCCCGCGAGGCACAGCTGGAGGAGGAGATCAGCGCCAAGCTCAGCTATGCCGACCTGTCCGAGCAGCAGAAGGCTCAGCTCGCGGAACAGCAGGCACAGCTTGACGAGCAGCAGGCACAGCTTGACGAGCAGAAAAAGCAGCTTGAAGCCCAGAAATCGCAGCTTTCCGCCTCCAAGACTCTCTTGACGACCCAACAGGCGCTCCTGACATCACAGCAGCAGCAGATCGAGGACGTCATCGGCGTCAAGCGAGATCTGGTGGAGGCGCTGTCCCAGGAGTTTTCCGGGACGGATCTCGACATCTCCATTGACGAGAACACCGGCGCGATCCTGCTCGATTCCAGCGTCCTGTTCGCCCTCAACGACAGCAGTCTTTCCTCCGAGGGCAGCCAGACGCTTTCCGAGTTCCTGCCGCGCTATTTCTCGGTCGTCCTCTCCGACGACTACATCGACCACATCTCCGAGATCATCATCGAGGGACACACCGATACCGCCGGAAGCTATATCTATAACCTCCGCCTGTCAGAGGAGCGTGCCGCCGCCGTGGCGGATTACTGCCTCGACGACGACCAGTCTCTGTTCGACACCGACACGCTGGAGACCGTCCGCTCCCTTGTGACGGTGAGCGGCCGCAGCTTCTCCGACCCCGTCTATAACGACGACGGCACCATCAACGCCGACGCCTCGCGCCGTGTGGAGATCAAGTTCCGCCTCTCCGACGACGAGATGATAAACCGTATGCTCGACATACTCGATTCCTACGACGGCACAGACACGAGCGCCGCCAAGACCACGCCGGCACCAGCGCCCTGAATACAGCGACAGCGGAAGCCCCGATCATAAGGGACTTCCGCTGTTTTTTAACCGCCAGGCGCAGTGTCAGAAGGCGGAGACAGGGGCGACGCCAGCCAGAGCAGGACACCGAACACGCGGAACGCACGCAACAGAATCGCCGCCATTGGGCTCACTCTTTCATTTTATTGTGCGGCGCTTATCTATCATTTAACTATAATTTTTATTATATTGACAAATCTATGTCAGATTCTCCGCTTCACTCGCCGCGCTGCTCGGCGATCTTGCGCCGCCAGCAGCTGTGGCACATGGCGACATAGCTCTCGTTGCCGCCGAGCATGACCTGCGCGCCGGAGGTGACGACGCGGCCCTCCCCATCGAGGCGGGCATTCACCACGGCCTTGCGCCCGCAGCGGCATATCGTCTTGATCTCCGTGATGGAGTCTGCGACCTCCATGAGCCGCGCCGAGCCGGGAAACAGATGGGTCAGAAAGTCCGTCCGCAGTCCGAAGCACAGCACCGGCACCTCCGCCGTGTCCACGATGGTGCGGAGCTCGTCGATCTGGGCGGGCGTAAAGAACTGCGCCTCGTCCGCAATGATGACGTCGCTCCAGCCGGCGGCCTGATACGCCGCGCCGATGGAGTCGTCGGGGCCGATGACCTGGCAGCGGCGCTCCAAGCCGATGCGGCTGCGGATGATATCGCTGCCGTCGCGGGTGTCGGTGGCGGGCTTGATGAGCCAGCAGCGCATCCCCTGCTCCTCATAGTTGAACGCGGTGATGAGCGCCTGCGCCGATTTCGAGGAGCCCATCGCGCCGTATTTAAAATAGAGCTTAGCCATGCGCCACCTCCTGCAGATGCGCCCGCACGCGCTGTATCATCATCTCGAGCGCGACCTCGTTGTGCCCGCCCTCCGGCAAAATAATGTCGGCGCGGCGGCGGCTCGGCTCGACGTAAAGCTCGTGCATGGGCTTGACGGTGGTGAGGTACTGGTCGACGACGCTCTCCAGGCTGCGCCCGCGGTCACGCACATCGCGCACGATGCGCCGCAGGATGCGCACATCCGCGTCCGTATCCACAAAGACCTTGATGTCCATCATACGGCAGAGTTCGAGATTCTCGAGGATGAGTATGCCCTCGACGACGATGACCGGCGCAGGACGGATCAATTTCGTTCTCTCGGAGCGGTTGTGGACGGTGTAGTCATAGGTCGGGCAGCGGACGGCCTCGCCGCGCTGCAGGGCGGCAAGCTGCTCGATGAGCAGGCCGGTGTCGAAGGCGTCCGGCTCGTCATAGTTGATGCGCGCACGCTCCTCATAGCTGAGGTCGTCCCGCGCCTTGTAGTAGTCGTCGTGGTACAGCACGCACACGCGGTCGCCGAAGCTGCGCTGGATACGGCGTGTCACAGTCGTCTTTCCCGAGCCGGTGCCCCCGGCGATGCCAATGGTAAGCGCTTTTCCCATCTTCTCTATCCCTCGCTCCGCTTTCTCTTTTGCCTTAATATAGCACACAAGGCCGCAGCGTGCAACCGAACATATGAATATGTGGGATCTGCCTGAAAAAAGTGTGCATTTTTGGCGCAATTGCCCTTGAATGTGTCCGCGAGGCATGGTATACTCTAGCCGTGGCAAGATGCGCCACAGGACAAAATAAAAACAGGAGGATTACCATGAAAAAGATTCTTGCACTTGTTCTCGCGCTCTGCATGGTCTTCGCGCTGTGCGCCTGCGGCGGACAGACGACCGAGAAGACCACGGAAGAGACCACCACCACGGCGGCTGAGCCCACCGAGGAGACCACGGCGACCGAAGAGGCCACCGAGCCCACCGAGGAGACCGCCGAGTACAGCGTCGCGATGATCACCGACTACGGCGACATCACCGACCAGTCCTTCAACCAGACGACCTACGAGGCCTGCAAGGCTTTCTGCGAGGCGAACGGCGTTGACTTCTCCTACTTCAAGCCCGCCGGTGACAGCACGGCCGACCGTGTTGCCATGATCGAGTCCGCGGCCGACGAGGGCTACAACGTCATCGTGATGCCCGGCTACGCCTTCGGCGGCGCCATCGTCGAGGCCGCTCCCGAGTACCCCGAGGTCAAGTTCATCGCGCTGGACGTTGCCGCCGGCGACCTGCTGGAGACCGCGGTTGCCGCTGCCGGTGAGGAATACGACTACAACCCCGACAACTGGAACCTGGCCGACTATGTTGACCTCTCCAACGTCTACTGCGCCGTGTATCAGGAAGAGCTCTGCGGCTATATGGCCGGCTACGCGGCTGTGAAGCTCGGCTACAAGAGCCTCGGCTTCCTCGGCGGCATGGCTGTTCCCGCCGTCATCCGCTACGGCTACGGCTTCGTGCAGGGCGTTGACGCCGCTGCGGCCGACATGGGTCTGACCGATGTCACCCTCAAGTACATCTACGGCGGCCAGTTCTTCGGCGATGCCGACATCACCGCTGTTATGGACACCTGGTATGCCGACGGCACCGAGGTCGTCTTCGCCTGCGGCGGCGGCATCTACACCTCCGCTGTTGACGCGGCCAAGAAGGTCGACGGCAAGGTCATCGGTGTTGACGTTGACCAGGCCGGCGTTATCGCCAACTACGCCGGCGTCGAGGGCATGACCGTCACCTCCGCCATGAAGGGTCTGTACCCCGCCACCTTTGACACGCTCGAGGATGTTATCCTCAACGGCAACTGGGCTGACTACGCCGGCAAGATCGAGACTCTGGGTCTTGTCTCCGCCGACGATCCCGAGGCCAACTACGTCCAGATCCCCATGGAGTCCACTCAGTGGGCGGACGGCGCCTTCACCCAGGACGACTATACGGCCATGGTCAAGGCCATGTTCGACGGCGAGCTGACCGTTTCCAACGACACCACCAAGACCGCCTCTGATTTCGCCACCGTCATCACCGTTGACGACCAGGGCTCCATCAAGGGCTAAGGCATAACCCAAGCGATCGCATACCCCACAGGGGACGGGCTCGGCCCGTCCCCTTTTTTGCGCGGCTCGCCCGGGGCGGACGCTTTTTTGCTTTTTTCGCTATAAATCCTTTGCGTTCAGGGACGCACTATAGTATAATATTATCAGAATCATTGGTTTCCGTCCCCGTATACGCTTACGCACGGGCCATAAAACGGAAGGAAGTGGCAAAGCCCTTGGATGCACCCTACGCGATCGAGATGCTTGGCATCACCAAGCGATTCCCCGGCATCGTTGCAAACGACAACATCACCCTGCAGCTCAAGAAAGGCGAGATCCACGCGCTCCTCGGCGAGAACGGCGCCGGAAAATCCACGCTCATGAGCGTGCTTTTCGGCCTGTACCAGCCGGAGGAGGGCAGCATACGAAAGGACGGCGAGCCCGTCTCCATCAAGGATCCGAACGACGCGAACGCCCTCGGCATCGGCATGGTGCACCAGCACTTCAAGCTCGTGGAGTGCTTCACGGTGCTGGACAACATCATCATGGGCGTGGAGCCGGTGAAGCACGGCTTCCTCCAGAAGAGCGAGGCGCGGAAGCGCGTGCTCGAGCTCTCGGAGAAATACGGCCTGCACGTGGAGCCGGACGCCCTCATCGAGGACATCACCGTCGGTATGCAGCAGCGCACGGAGATCCTCAAAATGCTCTACCGCGACAACGAGATCCTCATCTTTGACGAGCCGACCGCCGTCCTCACGCCGCAGGAGATCGACGAGCTCATGCAGATCATGCGCAATCTCGCGGCGGAGGGAAAGAGCATCCTCTTCATCTCCCACAAGCTCAACGAGATCATGGCCGTGGCCGACCGCTGCACCGTTCTGCGCAAGGGACGCTGCATCGGTACGGTCGAGACGAAAAGCACGAGCATGGAGGCGCTGTCGGCCATGATGGTCGGCCGCGATGTCAGCTTCCATGTGGCCAAGGGCGAGGCGCACCCCGGCGAGGAGGTGCTCCGCGTCGAGGGGCTCACCGTCGCGTCCAAGGTGCATAAAAACAACGCCGTCCGCAACGTGAGCTTCCACGTCCGGCGCGGCGAGATCGTTTGCATCGCCGGCATCGACGGCAACGGCCAGACAGAGCTTGTCTACGGCCTGACAGGGCTGGAGCCGCTCGTCTCCGGCTCGGTGCATCTTCTCGGCCGGGATATCACGAGGACCCCCATACGCCAGCGCAATCTCGCCGGGATGAGCCACATCCCGGAGGACAGGCACAAGCACGGACTTGTGCTCGACTATTCGCTGGAGGACAACCTGGTGCTCGAGCGCTATTTTGAGCCGGAATTCACGAGCAAGGCCGGCTTCCTGCGCCGCGGCAGCATACGCAGCTATGCCGAGCGCCTTATCGGGCAATACGACGTGCGCAGCGGACAGGGCGCGGCCACCATCGCCCGCAGTATGTCCGGCGGCAACCAGCAGAAGGCCATCGTCGCCCGCGAGATCGACCGCGACCCGGAGCTTCTCATCGCCGTCCAGCCGACACGCGGTCTGGATGTCGGCGCCATCGAGAACATCCACAAGCAGCTCATCGCCCGCCGCGACGCGGGAAAGGCCGTGCTGCTCGTCAGTCTGGAGCTGGACGAGGTCATGGACGTGCCCGACCGCATCCTCGTCATGTACGAGGGCGAGATCGTCGGCGAGCTTGACCCGAAGAAAACGACGCAGGAGGAGCTTGGCCTCTATATGGCCGGAGCCCGGAGAGACGAGGTGGGCGCATGAAAAAGAACATTCTCCGGCGGGAGGGCGTGCAGGCGCTGATCGCGTCGCTCGCGTGCGTCATCCTCGGCCTGTTCATCGGCTATGTCGTCCTGCTGCTCATCAACCCCACGGGCGCGGGCGAGGCCATCGTCACCATCATCAAGAACTTCCTGACCTATTCCAAGAAAACGGCGCAGCTCAAATATTTCGGCAACACGCTGGTCAAGACCGCGCCGCTTCTCATGTGCTCGCTGTCGATCCTGTTTTCCTATAAGGTCGGCCTCTTCAACATCGGCGCGGCGGGACAATACTGCGCGGGCGTGGCGCTGGGACTGTATGCGGCGCTCGGCTGGGGCTGGAGCTGGCTCCCCTGCCTGCTGCTGGCCATGCTCGGCGGCGCGGTGCTTGCCGCCATCTCCGGCTTCCTCAAGGCATACTGCAACGTCAACGAGGTCATTTCCGGCATCATGCTCAACTGGATCACGCTGTATTTGACCAATATGCTGCTGACGCTCGTCAAGGAGGGCACAAGCCCCTATACCATCGTCGTCAGCCACGTGAATCCCTCGGCCATTCTCCCCTCGCTGGGGCTGGGCGAGCTCTTCAACGGCAACAAATACGTCACCATCGCCATCCCCCTGTCCATCCTCTTTGCCGTCGCCGTCTGGATCGTGCTCGACAAGACGCGCTTCGGCTATGAGCTCAAGGCCACGGGCTTCAACAAAAACGCCGCAAAATACTGCGGCATGGCGGAAAAGCGGAACATCATCCTCTCGCTCGTCATCTCCGGCGCGCTGGCCGGTCTGGGCGGCGCGATGCTCTACCTCACGGGCTATGAGCAATGGCAGTGCTCCACCTCCTCCGTCCCGGGCATGGGCTTCAGCGGCATCGCCGCCGCGTTCCTCGGCGGCCTGAACCCCATCGGCTCCATTCTCTCCTCGTTCTTCATCCAGCACATCACCATCGGCGGCGCGTATGTGGACAAAACCATGTACTGCGCGCAGATATCCGACCTCATCTCCGCCATCATCATCTACCTCTGCGGCTTCGTGCTGTTCATGAAAAACCGGATGAATCATGCGCTCGACCGCCGGGAAGAGCGCAAGCGCGAAAAAACGGCCAACACTGAGAAAGGAGGCGAGGCGTAATGCTGCTTCTGCTCCAATACACGCTGATCTTTGCTTCCGTTCTGATCCTCGTGGCGCTCGGCGGCTGCTTCTCGGAGCATTCCGGCGTCATCAATCTCGGTCTGGAGGGCATCATGATCATGGGTGCGCTCGGCGGCGCGCTTGCCATGCGCTATATGCCGGAGGGCTCGCCCGCGCTGCTCATGATACTCGCGGTGATCTTCGCCGCCGCCCTGATCGGCATGATATACTCCGCGCTGCTGGCCGTGGCCTGCATCCACTTCAACGCCGACCAGACCATCGTCGGCACGGCGCTGAATATGCTCGGCACCGCCGCCGCCACCGTCATCGTCAAGGCCATCAACACCGCCGCCAACCCCGATGACGTGTCCTCCATCATCCAATACGGCAGCGCCAAGAAAGCGCTGCTCGTGAACATCGGCTCGTTCGAGTTCAACTGGTTCATGCTCGTCACGGCGATCCTGCTCGCCGCCTCGTGGGTTCTGCTCTATAAGACCCGCTTCGGACTGCGCCTCATGGCCTGCGGCGAGCATCCGCAGGCCGCGGACAGCGTCGGCATCAACGTCTATAAAATGCGCTGGGCGGGCGTGCTCATCTCCGGCTTCCTCGGCGGCCTCGGCGGCATCGTGTTCATCACCGCCGGCGTGAGCGAATGGCGCTTTGAGTACGGCGTAGCCGGCTTCGGCTTCCTCTCGCTTGCAGTCATGATATTCGGCCAGTGGAAGCCCGTGCGCATCGCGCTCGCGGCGCTGCTCTTCGGCCTGTTCCGCGCGCTGTCGAACGTCTATACCGGCTTCCCCACGCTCGCGTCGCTCAATCTCCCCAGCCAGGTATACAACATGATGCCGTACATCATCTCCCTCATCGTGCTTGCCCTGACCTCCGGCAAATCCCGCGCTCCCAAGGCCGAGGGCATCCCCTACGACAAGGGACAGCGCTGACACCACATACAACACGCACCAGCGCCCCGCAGCAGCCGCTGCGGGGCGCGTTTCATATGCATGGAAACAAGCGGCACGGTGAACGTGCCGCCTGCGGGTATATATGGGTGTTTGCTTATTTGCCGCCCATGCCCTTGGCCGCGAAGTAGGGGCCGCCGAACTCGTCCTTGACCGCCTGCTTGGCCGCTTCCAGGTCCTCGATCTTGACCGCCGCGAGCTTCGCGTTGACAGCCTCGATGTCGAGCGCCGGGAGGCCGAGGATCTCACGAGCCTCCGCACCGGTGGCGGGCTCGTCGCCGATGGCGCGGACGGCGTTCGCCGCACGCTCCACGAGCATCATGTTGGTCGCCTTGATCTTCTTGCCGTCCTTATCGACGCCGAAGACAACGTTGTCCTCCATGCCGACGCGGATGCCGCCGCCGTTGCCCAGCGCGCTGAACATGACGGGCAGGTGACCCTTGCCGATGCCGAAGGCGGACCAGGTGATCTCCTTGGGCAGCTTGCCGGCCGCCTGGAGGTTCTTGGTCTCCTGGAGCAGAATCTGGAGGTCGGCGCAGGTGGCGTCCATGCCGCCCATAACGCCGAGGCAGTACTGGAAGTGCAGCGGCTCCTTGACGTAGCCCTGCTTCCAGTAGGCGCCGATGGCGCGCAGCGCGCCGAAGTCAAAGACCTCGAACTCGGGCTTGATGCCGCGCTCCTGGTACAGAGTGCCGAGCTGCATCAGCATGCTGGGGCTGTTGTGGAACACGCCGCCGGGGACGCCCCAGTTGAAGGAGGAGGCGTCGAAGGTGCCCATCTCGATGCCGGGGACGTACTTGTGGTGCAGCATACGCATGGCGTTGCCGTAGGGGGAGTCGTCAGACACACGGTTGTCGCCGGAGGAGGTGCAGTTCACAATGATGTCGCAGTCCTTGTAGGCGCGGATGGCCTTGATGGTCTGGAAGAACTTCACGGGATCCATGACGCCCATGCCGTCGTCGTCGCGCATATGCAGGTGGGCGACGGAAGCGCCGAGCTTCCAGCACTCATAGACCTGAGCCGCGATGTCCTCGGGCTTTTCGGGAATGTCGAAGCCGCTGGGCGTGACAGCGCCCGTCATGGCGGCGGTAATGATTCTCTTAGCCATTATTCTATCTCCTTATCACATTCTGTGGTGCATTTTCAGCACGTCGATGATAACTCTGTCGCGGAAGTCGGCGATCTGGGGCTTGGTGTTGCCGATGACAGCGGGGAAGCCCGCCATCTCGTCGACGATCTCCTCGCCGGACTGGTCGGCCCAGGTGTCGGGGACCTTCTTCATGTCGGAGATGTCCGCGAACACGGCGTCGGTCATCGCGCCGAACTTGATGGCGCAGCCCTTGAGGCCAAGCTCACCACCGCCGAGCTCATAGTTCATGGCGGGGCCGAAGGCGGCCAGACGGATGCCGGGGCCGAAGGTCCAGGCGTCGTCGCAGTCGGCCATGGAGCAGACGCCCTCGGTGACGAGCGCGATCTCCTCACGCCACAGGGCGTGCATGAGGCGGTTGGCGATGAAGCCGTTCTTCTCCTTGTTGAGGACGACGGGAGCCTTGTCGTATTTCTTATAGAAAGCGCGGGCAAGGTCGATGGTCTCCTTGCTGGTCTTGTCGCCGCCGCAGATCTCGATGAGGGGCAGCAGATAGGCCGGGTTGAACGGATGGGCGACGATGATGCGCTCAGGATGCTGGGCGCCCTCGGCGATCAGGGTGCAGGGCGTGCCGGAGGAGGAGGAGGCGATGATGGCGTCGGTGGGGAGATACTTCTCCATCGTGGCGACCATCTCATGCTTCTGCTCCAGGTTCTCCGCGCCGTTCTCCTGCACGAAGTAGACGCCCGTGAAAGCCTCGGCGGGGTCGGTGGTGAAGTGGATGAGCTTCCAGATCTTCTCCGCATCGTCCACGAGGCCGTACTTGACGTAGGTATCGATGGCCATCTGAATCTTGGGCTTGGCGCGCTCGATGGAGCTCTCGGAGCGGACGAACACGTTCACGTCCAGCCCCTTGAGCGCAAAATACGCCGCGAAGCCGCCGCCGATGGTGCCCGCGCCGTACATGGCAATTGTCTTGATGTCTTCGATTTTCATGGTATCAGTCCTTTCACAAGAATCGGACGATGGCTCCGGAGGGATACTCCGGAGCCACGGTCGCAATGAAAGCGGAAATCAGCTGGTGGCAACAAGGCCGCCATCGGGGTAGATGGTGGAGGCGGTGACCATGTCGGAAGCGGCGGAGGCCAGGAAGATGGCCGGGCCGACGACGTCGATCTCGTAGCCGATACGCTGCGCAGGCAGAGCCGCGGCGATGCCGTTGCGGACGTTCTCGTCCGGGGGCAGCAGGCCGACCATCATCGGGGTGTAGGTGATGGTGGGGCCGATGGCGTTGACCTGGATGTTGGGGCGCAGGTCAGCGGCGAAGGCCTTCGTCAGCATCTCGACAGCGCCCTTGGTGGTGTTGTAGGGGACGTTGCCGTTGCCGCCGTTGGCGACAGCGCGGATGGAGCGGACGGAGCCGAAGTTGATGATCTTGCCGTAGCCCTTGTTGGGATTGGCCTTGCCGGCCTCGAACTCGGACTGGGGCACGGTCTTCTCACCGGCGTCGAGGTTGTGATCCTTCATCCAGTTGCCGAAGTACTTGCAGGTGTACATCATGGAGGTGACGTTGGTGTCGAGCATCCCCTTCCACACCTTGGTGTCGATCTCCCAGGACCACATCTTCTTGTTGTAGCCCTGCGCGTTCACGAGGATGTCGCAGCCGCCGAGGCCGGCGTCGCTCACGACAAAATCACGGAAGGCGATGATCGCGTCCTCATCGGTCGCATCGCAGGCAAAGTAGATGACCTTCACGCCGGGGGCGGCATGAGCCTGGATCTTCGCCTGAGCCTCCTTCAGAGCGGACTCACGGCGGGAGGAGATGCAGACGTCCACGCCATTGGCGGCGTAAGCCTCGGCGATCTTCTCGCCGAAACCGCCGGCGCCGCCGACGACGACGGCCTTCTTGCCGGCCAGCTTGAACATTTCGGTGTAGGAACCATTGTATACCTTGGGCATAGTTTTCGTTCTCCTTTACAAGATATTTATGGTTTCCGAAGCAGGCCGGAGCCTGCTTCGGGAGCTATACGGGGTTAGATTATTTCTGGGGCGCGGGACGATAAGGCTTGAAGTGACCCGGCGTGTCGTTGTACTTGAACGGGTTCTCCTCCTTGCCTTCCTCGACCTTCTTGAACCACTCGGCCGCCTTGTGGGGCATCTGGCTCCAGGAGTCGTAGTCCTGCGGGTTCTCCATGTCGGCGGTGGCATAGCGCCAGTCGTTGACGCGGGAGATGTATTTCTCGTCCTGCTGCTCGGAGTGCTCGTCGCCCAGGGTGCCGGCGGCGATGCGGAGCAGGGAGCCGTACTGCTCGGAAACGGTGTGGAGCTTGAAATGGTCCATCATGTAGCAGCGCAGCGGGCGCTTCATGAGGTTGGCCATGATGCAGCGGTTCTCATAGGCCATCTTCTTCCACATGCGGGCGATCTCCCACGCGCGCTCGACAGCCTTGCCCTTGGGGACGACCTCGGACACGAAGCCGGAGTCGAGCATTTCCTTGGCGTTGAACTGACGGGTGGTGGAGAGGTAGTAGTTGCCGCGCTTGGTGCCCATGTAGAACTGGCAGAGCATACCCATGCCGTCGCCGGGAACAAGGCCGCCCTGGCCGTGGGGGACCTCCATCTTGGTGTCCTCGGTGCAGATGGTCACGTCGGCGAGCAGCGCGCTGTCCCAATGGAAGCCGGAGCCGGGGATGGCGCCGATGGTGGGCACGTCGATATCGAACACCATGTTCTTGAAGAGGTTGGTGTCGTCGAAGTACTGATGCTCAAAGCGCTGGGTGGGCAGCTCGGAGTAGGTCTCCCAGCCGTTGGGGTCGGACTCGATCATCCAGTTGTCGCCCAGGTGGGTGAAGATGATGATCTCGTTCTTCCAGTCGGAGCCGATGACGCGGGCGAGCTGGCCGATGGCACGATGGCTCATGCCGCTGTGATGCATGGGCATATCGAGGGTCTTCCAGGTGACCTGGAGGATGCCGTCTTCACGATAGAGGTCGGCGAAGTCCTTGAACCACTGAGAATACTCCTCGAGTTCAGGCAGCTTGGCATAGTCAGCCATAGGTTTTCCCATGATTGTTCCTCCTAAAAATAAAGTTTTTATTGTTTGCAGATATCAACGCACCGACATCGCCACGCTGGTGACGTTGTCTGTGAGCTTGCGGAATAAGTCGGCCGCCTCGGTCTTCTCCGCCGGGTCAAGCCCGGCAAAGACCACGCGCGGCTCGCCCTCCATGAACTCATCGAGCAGGCGGAACATCCGCTGTCCCTCGTCGGTGAGCTGGACAAGGTTGGCTCGTCCGCCGCCGGAGACGCTGCCCCGGACGACGAGACCGTCGCGCTCCATGCGGTCGAGCATGATGCTGATGGTCGCGGGCGTGACCTGGCGGAAGCGTGCCAGCTCGTTCTGAGTCAGCGGGCCGTTGCGCCCGAGAACAGAGATCACGCCGCCTTGTCCGTTGGAGAGCCGCAGGGCGGCGAGCTGCCTGTCCATATAGGCGGTATGTGCCCGAACCATATCGGTAAACAGGTTTAGAAGCTCTTTGTCGTCCACATCGATTCTCCTGTATGGCGGGATTGGCCGGCCGCTATTTAGCCAGCTAACTATAGTATAGCGGCCTGTCCCGTCAAAGTCAACTGAATTTAATGTTTTTTGGCCTTAAAATTATACAAAATAATGCCCCGCGTTTTTACACAAAAGTTAGCCTTTCTAAAATTGTCCGGGCATAACAAAGGGCGGGACGATGGCTCGTCCCGCCCGCATCCGCGGCGCTCCGTCTTTCCGGCAGAACACCGTATTATTCCGTTTTTAACCCGCGATGGGCGTATAGCCCGCCGCCGCATCGTCCATCATGACGAGCAGGCCGTCAAGGCTCGTATCGTAGCGCTCGGGGTCGTTCCACTGGAACACGCCAAACGCACTGTAGCCAAGATCCGCCGCGTCCTCGGCGGCAGCCTCCGCCTCCGCATACTGCGCCGCATCGCAGCTCTCGCCGTCCGCGCTGTAGCTCTCGGCGGTGATCTCGTCCGCCTCCACGTCGCTGCTGATCTCGCTGCGGCAGAGGCTGCGCAGGGTCAGCGCGCCGTCCGCGTTACAGCCGAAGCGGACATATTCCTCCCACGAGGTCTCCGGCGTGCCGTTCGCACTGTGGACAAGGAACCAGCTCTGTTCGCCGTCATTCACAAGGCGGAAATCCTCAAAAAGCTGGGCGCATACGCTCACGGCAGAGAAACGCTCCCCGCCGAAGGCGGCCGCCGCGCCCTCGTTGACGGATGAGATGCACACGACCTGATCCCCGACGAGGTCGAAGATCTGCACGCCCATGGCCGCCGATGCGCCCATGTCGAAGAGCAGCAGCTCCGGCGTGCCGTCGAGATCGAGGTCGATGAAGCCGATGCCGCTGATGCCGTCCGGCCACAGCGCCGCGATCACGTCGAAGCTATCGGACAGGAAGCTGCGATAGGCGGGCAGCCATTGCTCCGCGTCGACCGGCGTATAGAAGCTCAGCCCGGGCAGGCCGCTGGCCTCACCGGCATCCGCCGTCTCCTCGCTCGTTTCGGCCGTCGTCGCGGCGGTCGTCTCCTCGCTCGGCTCCGGCGTGGCCGTCGCCGCGATGGTCGGCGCCGCGCTCGGGGCGGGCGTTTCTTTTTTGGTACAGGCGGCCAGCGCAAACAGCAGCGCGGTCGCCAGAAGCAGACAAATAAAGCGTTTCATGGGTGTATACTATGCTCCTCCGCATTATGTAAATCACATTATATCCGCCGCACGGGGCTAAGTAAAGTCGAAAAGACAAACTGTAATCATCCTGTAACGGAGTTGATATTTTTTGTGATTGGTAGTATGATGATATGTGTTATGGTAAATCGGACTGCCGTAAGGAGGTCTATCTATGAATAAAACACTGAAATATCTGCTGCCGGCGGCGGGCGCCGCCGCGCTGGGACTGGGGACGGCCGCGTGGCTGATCGCGCCGGGCCGCGCCTCCAGACGGGCGAAGGCGCCCTTCACCGGGCGCAACTACGCCCATCGCGGCCTGCACAAGGTCGACAAGACCGTGCCGGAAAACTCGCTGACCGCGTTCCGTCTCGCCGTGGAGAACGGCTATGGAATGGAGCTTGACGTCCAGCTGTCCTCGGATGACGAGGTGGTCGTGTTCCATGACGACACGCTCGACCGCGTGTGCGGCGTGGAGGGCGAGGTGGACGACCGGAGCTGGGACGAGCTGAAGCGCCTTCCGCTCTGCGGCACCGACGAGCATATGCCGCTTTTCTCCGAGGTGCTGAACGCCGTCGGCGGGCGCACGCCCATCATCATCGAGCTCAAGACCGGGCGCAAAAACCGCCTGCTCTGCGAGAAGACGCTCGCGCTCATCGACCGCTACGGCGGCCCCGTCTGCGTGGAGAGCTTCGACCCGTACATCGTCCGCTGGTTCCGCTTCCACGCGCCGGATATCCTGCGCGGCCAGCTTTCGAGCCAGTATGAGGATCTCGAGCCGGACATCGGGCGCTTCCGCGCCTTCTGCCGTTCGCATCTGCTGACGAATTTCCTGTCCCGCCCACAGTTCATCGCCTACCGCATCGGCAAAAAGCCCTTCACCGTCCGCCTCTGCGAGTCCATGGGCGCCATGCGCGTACTGTGGACGTCGCACGACTGGAAGTCCGAGAGCGAGGCCGACGCCGTCATCTTCGAGTTCTACCGACCGCGCCGCAAGTTCAAGTAAAAAGCGCCCGCGCCCCCGGCGGGCGACCCTGACTTGTTGTATTTGCGTGTAGAATAGAGTTCTTTGACAGTCTGGCGCCCCCGCCGTCCCGGTGACGGCGGGGGCGTGAGCTTGTCAAAAAACGAGTTTTGATAAGCTCGATTTGATCTGCTCGGCCGAAGTGAATTCGTCCGGCATAATTCAAAAAGCCTTGCCGCAGCAAGTCTTTTTGAATTTACGCCCGCCCCCGGCGGGCGACCCTGACTTGTTGTATTTGCGTGTAGAATAGAGTCCTTTGACAGTCTAGGCTCTTGTCATATTAAAGAAACATTTACTTGTAGAAAGCGTCGCTTTGCTATATAATATAAATTTGAGATAGTAAGCGCGGGAGGCGGTGGAAAATGCCGACACAATGGAAATGCGCTCCGGAGGAGCTGCACCGTATCTATACGGCCAATACGGAGGCGCTGTACCGCACCGCCGGACGCGCCCTCGCGCCGGAGATGGACAGGTTCTGCGCCGAGTGCGCGCTGGGACTGTTTTCCCATGCCTCCGCCATCGGGCAGGAGCACGCCGACGCAATGAACCAGCTCTATTCCAAGGGTCAGCCGCAGCCGAAATGGCTGCTCTGGGAGCTGACCGGCGAGGTCTGCAAGGCGCACGATTTCCTGCCGCCGCTCTTTTTCTGGTCGCTGACGGAGAACGACGCCCGCCGCGGCACGGACGCGAGCCGCATTTTCGTGCGTATGCTGACGAACATCCTGCTCTACCTCGCCGCCGTGGACGATGACGTGAGCTTCACCGAGGCGAAATACATCACGGAATGCGCCGACCGGCTGACGGCGCTCTGCGACAGCGCCGGAGTCAAAAAAGGCCGTCCCGGCCTTGACCCCAACGACTATATCACCAGCGCCGAGCCTGCGTTCACCGAAAAGACCCCGCCCGCCGGACAGACGGCCAACGCCGCAGCGGACAAGGCGGCAGCTGCCGCGCCGGAGGCCGCGGAAAAGCCCGATCTCGACACGCTCATGGCGGAACTTGACGGACTCATCGGGCTCGACGAGGTGAAGCGGGACGTCAAATCCATGATGAACCTCGTGCGCGTGCGGCGTCTGCGGGAGGAGGCGGGACTGCCCGTTCCGCCGATGAGCCTGCATATGGTCTTCCTCGGCAACCCCGGCACGGGCAAGACGACCGTGGCACGGCTGCTCGGCGGGCTCTATGCCGCCATCGGCGCGCTGGAAAAGGGTCAGCTCGTCGAGGTCGACCGCGGCGGTCTTGTCGCCGGCTTCGTGGGGCAGACCGCGCTCAAAACAAAAGAGGTCATCCACTCCGCGCTGGGCGGCGTTTTGTTCATCGACGAGGCCTATTCCCTCGCCGAGGGCGGCGAAAACGACTTCGGCCGCGAGGCCATCGACACGCTGCTCAAGGCGATGGAGGATCACCGCCGGGAGCTTGTCGTCATCGTGGCGGGCTATCCCGCGCCGATGGAGAAATTCCTGCGCTCCAACCCCGGCCTCGAAAGCCGCTTCAACAAATACATCCGCTTCCCCGACTACACCGGCGAGGAGCTTTACCGGATCTTCCTGAGCCAGGTCGAGCGCGGCGGCTATACCCTCAGCGCCGAGGCCGACGCCTATGCCAGGGACTATTTCCGCTCGGTCTATGAAAACCGGGACGAGAACTTCGCCAACGGGCGCGACGTGCGCAACCGCTTCGAGGACATGGTCGTCCGCCATGCCGACCGCGTGGCCGCGATGGAAAATCCCGGCAAGGAAGCGCTCATGGAGCTGCGGCGCGAAGACTTTTTCGACGCGCCGGAGGAGGGGCAGTCATGAAGGACAAGCATCTGGGCGTTTACGTCCACATCCCCTTCTGCGCCTCCAAATGCGGCTACTGCGACTTCTACTCGCTCGCCGGCTGCGACCGGCGCATGGGCAAGTACCAGACCGCTCTGCTGCGGCATATCGAGGAATCGCACGGCGTGATGGCACCGTACTATATCGACACGGTCTACTTCGGCGGCGGCACGCCGAGCTACTACGGCGCGGATCGCATCGCCGAGCTGTTCAACGCCTTGAAGCAGTCCGGACGCGTGCTGAAAAGCTCGGAGGTCACGGTCGAGTGCAACCCCGATTCCGTCACGCGGCGCGGGCTTGCCGCACTGCGGCGCGAGGGCATCAACCGTATCTCCCTCGGCGTCCAGTCGGCCAACGACGACCTTCTGAAGATCATCGGCCGCCGCCACAACTTCACACAGGTAAAGACCGCCGTAAAGGCCATACGCGCGGAGGGCTTCTATAATCTGAGCCTCGACCTTATCTACGGCCTGCCCATCCAGACCAAGGCCGACTGGGCGGACTCCCTCTCGCGGGTGCTCGACCTCGGGCCGGAGCATATCTCCTGCTATGGGCTGCAGCTGGAGGAGGGAACGCCGCTCTATGAGAAATACGACGGCAGTCCCGTCATCCCCTCCGACGAGGCGCAGGCCGATATGTACCTCTTCGCCGTGGAGACTCTGGAGCGCTACGGCTACAGGCAATACGAAATATCCAACTTCGCCCGCGAGGGCTTTGAGTCCCGGCACAACATGAAATACTGGGATCTCGAGGACTACATCGGCTTCGGCCCCGGCGCGCACTCCTGTATGTCGAACACCCGCTACAGCTATGTGCGCGACATGGAGGCCTACATCAGCGCCATGACCGCCAAGGGCGGCAGCGTGATCGACGAATACGAGACGCTGACGGAGCTTGACCGCGCGGCGGAGTATATCCTGCTCGGTATGCGCCGCGGCAAGGGCATCAGCCGCGAGGAATACACCCGCGTCTACCGCAGTGATTTCGACCCTCTGGAGGCGGAGCTCAAGAAGCTTCAGGAAAAGGGCTGGGCAAGGCAGACGGACGGCCGCTGGGCCTTCACGCCGGAGGGCTTCCTGCTCTCGAATGAGCTCATCGTGCGGCTGCTGGATGCCCAGGGGCGCTGCAAGCTGAACGCAAGCCCGTGGGTGATCGAGAAAGAAGACACAGAGGCCGCGGACGCGGCTCACACAGAATAAGGAGGAGAACTCTTATGGCCGGAGCACATGAGGCGCCGAAAAAGAAAGAACGCGCCGCCCGTGCATACGATGACGGGTTCGGCAGGCGCGGCGAACGCGAGGAGCACGAGGAGGGCGCGCGCCGCCGGACAGCAGCGGATCGGACAACACCCGCATGGTTCGTCCCCGTGATGACCGTCGTATGCGTGCTGGTCGTGCTGGCGGGGATCTGCGGCGGCTTTGTCTTCTATACGAGCCGTCTCGATACCATCTATCCGAACGTCCAGCTCGAGGGCGTCGACGTCGGCGGTCAGACCCGCACGGCGGCGAGCATGCGCATGGAGCAGCTTGCGCCGGAGGGCTATGACGGCAAGAGCGTGACCGTCCGTCTCCCGCTCGACGAGTCGCTGACCGTTGCGGCGGAGGACATCGGCCTCGGCGGTACGCGCAGCGAGGCGGTCGAGCTTGCTTACGGCTACGGCCGTAACGGCAATGCGCTGCAGAATGCCCTGTGCTATGCGCGCTGTCTGCTGGGGCGCGGCGTCAACATCCTCTGGGAGGGCAGCGGCATCGACGAGACGGCGCTGCGCAGCCGGGCAGACGAGGCGGCGGCGCGTGTCAATGAAAAGCTGAGCCAGTCCGGCATCGACATCGGAGAGGATTCCATCGTCATCGTCAAGGGCGCGGACGCGGCACAGGCCGACGGCGCCGAGCTTGCCGCGCTGGTGGAGGACGCCTTCATGCGGCGCGATTATGCGGCGATCGACTATGAGCCGAAGCTCGTCGGCGAGGACACGACCGACCTGCAGGCACTGTATGACCAGATATACACCGAGCCGGCGAACGCCTCCTATGACAAGGAGACCCAGTCCGTAACGGACAGCGTGACCGGCATGAGCTTCGATATAGACGCGGCCAAGACCAGGCTGGCCGCTGCCAAAAACGGCGAGCGGGTGACCATCCCGCTGATACTGACCGAGCCCGACATCAGCGCCGACGCGATGCGCGAGAATATGTTCAGCGACCTGCTCGCGGAAAAGTCGACCTCGCTCTCCGGCTCTTCCTCTTCCCGCATCAACAACATCACGCTGGCGGCCGAGGCCATGAACGGGACCGTCCTGCTGCCCGGCGAGGAGTTCAACTACAACGAATGCCTGGGCGAGCGCACGACGGACAAGGGCTATGAGTCCGCCGGTGCCTACTCCGGCGGCAAGCACGTCTCCGCCGTCGGCGGCGGCATCTGCCAGGGCAGCTCGACGCTGTACTACTGCGCCCTGAAGGCCAACCTGGAGATCACCGAGCGCTGGGAGCACTATTTCGCCGTCAGCTACCTGCCGATGGGCATGGACGCGACGGTGAGCTGGGGCTGGCCGGACTTCAAATTCGTGAACTCCCGCGACTGGCCCATCCGCATTGACTCCTGGGTCGCGGACGGCGAGCTCCATGTCCAGATCTGGGGCACCGACGTGGACGGCAGCTATGTCGACATCACGGCGGACGGCTGGGAGGACGCCACCTATTACTACGCGCAGACCTACCGCAATGTCTATGCCGCGGACGGAACGCTCATCAGCTCCGAGCCGGAGGCCTACAGCCGCTACAATAAATACGAGGCGGAGGATCCCGCCTAGGAGGATAAAATGGAAAAGTTTTATATCACAACACCCATCTACTACCCCTCGGACAAGCTGCACATCGGGCATACCTACTGCACCGTGGCGAGCGACGCGATCGCCCGCTATAAGCGCCTGCAGGGCTATGACGTGATGTTCCTGACCGGCACGGATGAGCACGGCCAGAAGATCGAGGAAAAGGCAGAAAAGGCCGGCGTCACGCCGCAGGAGTTCGTCGACCGCATCGTCGCCGGCCAGGGCGGCATACTCGACCTCTGGAAGCTCATGAACATCTCGAACGACCGCTTCATCCGCACCACGGACGACTATCACGTCGCCGCCGTCCAGCGCATTTTTAGAAAAATGCACGACAACGGCGACATCTACAAGGGCGCCTATAAGGGCAAATACTGCACCCCCTGCGAGAGCTTCTGGACGGAGAGCCAGCTCAAGGACGGCAAATGCCCCGACTGCGGCGGCGAGGTGCATGACGCCGAGGAGGAGGCCTATTTCTTCCGTCTCTCCAAATACGCCGACCGCGTGCAGCATCTGCTCGAGGACACCGACTTCCTGCAGCCGCGCAGCCGCGTCAACGAGATGGTGAACAACTTCATCAAGCCGGGTCTGGAGGATCTCTGCGTGAGCCGTACCAGCTTCAGCTGGGGCATTCCCGTCGACTTTGACCCCGGCCACGTCGTCTATGTCTGGGTGGACGCGCTTTTCAACTACCTCACGGCGCTCGGCTATGAGAACGACCGCCATGACGAGGTGGACAAATACTGGCCAGCGGATGTGCATATCGTCGGCAAGGAGATCGTCCGCTTCCACTCCATCATCTGGCCGGCCATGCTCATGAGCGTCGGTATGCCGCTTCCCAAGCACGTCTACGGCCACGGCTGGCTCGTCATGGACGGCGGCAAGATGTCCAAGTCCAAGGGCAACGTCGTCGACCCATACGTTCTGGCGGAGCGCTTCGGTGTGGACGCGCTGCGCTTCTTCCTGCTCCGCACCTTCCCCTTCGGCACGGACGGCAGCTTCTCCAACGAGCTGCTCATCAACACCATCAACGTCGACCTCGCGAACGACCTCGGCAACCTTGTGAGCCGCACCTGCGCCATGGTCGAGAAATACTTCGGCGGCACGCTGCCCGCTGAACGCGAGGCCGGGGAGCTTGACGCGCCTCTGCTTGAAAGGGCCGCCGCCCTGCGCGGCCGCTATGAGGCCGAGATGGATCGCTTCCAGCTTCAGAACGGTCTCGAGGAGACCTTCAAGCTCATCGACCGCGCCAACAAATATATCGACGAGACGGCCCCCTGGAAGCTCGCCAAGGACGAGAGCCAGCGGACGCGCCTCGCCACGGTGCTCTATGATCTGCTTGAGACGATCCGCATCTGCACCATCCTGCTCACGCCGTTCATCCCCGCCTCCTGCGAGAAGATCTTCGACCAGATCGGCGCGGACGCGGCCTGCCGCAGCTGGGACAGCGCGGCGAAGTGGGGCTGTCTGCCCGCCGACGTGACCGTCCGCAAGGGCGAGGCGCTCTTCCCCCGTCTGGATGCGGCCAAGGAGCTTGCCGAGCTGGACGCCATGCAGGAGGCGCAGCGCCGCGCCGCCCACCCGACGGTGGAGCTTGAGCCCTATGAGAGCGAATTCGTCGACTTCGACACCTTCTGCCGATCCGATTTCCGCGCCGTGAAGATCAAGAACTGCGAACCCGTCAAAAAGAGCGAGAAGCTGCTTCGCTTCACGCTGGACGACGGCTCCGGCACCGACCGCACCATCCTCTCCGGCATCCACAAGTATTACGAGCCGGAGGCGCTCATCGGCAAGACAGCCATCGCCATCCTGAACCTGCCGCCGCGCAGAATGATGGGCATCGAGAGCTGCGGGATGCTCATTTCCGCCGTCCACAAGGAAAACGGCGAGGAAAGGCTCCACCTCATGCTCATCGACGACGCCGTACCCGCCGGCGCTAAACTCTGCTGACAGTCTCCCGGCGTAACGCATAATATCGCGTTCCCTCCCATAGCCTTATACAAAGGCCGTGGGAGGGATTTCTTATGCCGTATGAGGAACGGGAGCGGACGCAGGCGCACACGCTGACGCTCGAGGAGCGTGGGCGCATGAGCGTCAGCGGCGTGGAGGAGATCGTCCGCTTTGACGAGGAGCTGATCGTCGTGCGGACGGTGAAGGGCGAGCTTTCCGTGCACGGACACGCGCTCAAGGTGGATATGCTCGACAAGAGCGGCGGCGAGCTTCGCCTCTCCGGCGAGGTCGACGAGCTCATCTATGCCAAGGGGCGCGAGGATCGCGGGCGGCTCTGGGCGAGGCTCTGGGGCTGATGGGGCTGTCGCCTGCCGCCCAGCTCCATGCGCTGCTGCGCTTCGCCGTGCTGGGCTGCGTGCTCGGCCTTGGCTATGACCTGCTGCGGCCGCTGCGGCGCGGCCGGCTCATGACGGGCGCGGCGGATGTATTTTTCGCCGCCGCGGCGCTCACGCTGCTGTTCGGCATGGGTCAGCTCGCCGCCGAGGGCGCGCTCTATCTCTACATGGCCGCGTCGTCGTGCATGGGCTTCGCCCTGTGGCGGCGGCTGGCCTCCCCCGGCGTGCGCCGTTTGCTGCGCTCGCTCGGCCGCCGCCTCGCCGGAGGGCGCTGCGCCGCGTTTTTGCGAAGGGCGCAGACAGGGCTGAGGGCGCGCGGAAAATTTCTCTTTTCAAGCGCCGCAAAATGGTTTACAATAATCTGTGAGCCGACAAAGCAAAAACGCGGCTGGCGCGGAAGGAGGCGGACGGCATATGAAGCGGCGCAGAGCCTATCTGCTGACGGTGCTGGTCATCGCGGCGCTCATCCTATACGCGGGCGTACGCCTCGTGCGGATGCAGCAAAAGCTGGCCGACGCGGAAAGGACCGCCGGCGAGCTGCAGGCCGAGGTCGAGCAGCTTGAAAAAAGCAACGCGGCGCTTGAATACGCCGTGGAGAATGCCGACGACCCCGACGTTCTGGAGAGCGTCGCCCGCGACAAGCTCGGCCTCGTGAAGCCGGATGACCGCGTTTTCATCGACCCTGCGGGCGACTGACGCCGGGCATCTCTCAGTAATATAGAAAATGGCAGGGGCAATGCCCCTGCCAAAATTTTTATCACTTGCTGTACTGCCTGTCGCGTTTCTTGAGCACGATGGCCACGACCAGCACGACAGCTGCCGCCGCGCCGATGGCGATCCAGAGCCACAGCAGCGAATGCTGCGCCTCTGGCTCCACCGCCGTTTCCACCGGCTCCGCGTCCAGCGCGGGTGCCGCCGCTTCCTCGGATTCGGCTTCCTCCAGCTCGTTCGCCGGGAGCATCTCGTTCGCCTCCGCCGCGCCGCCAATGAAGCCGTACACACCGGTCTCCGGCACGGTAAAGACAAGCTCGCCGCCCGTCACGCTGCACTCACTGTAGCTCACGCGGCCATCGTCGCCGAGGCGGGCGATGCGCAGCTCCTCAAAGCCCTCATGCGCCGGCGCTGTGACGCGCAGAGTGACGTCCTCATACGGCGTGAACGCCTCGCCGGTCAGCCGGTCGATGAAGCCGACGCGCCACAGTCCGGCAAGCCGGTTGCTTCCGATGGAGCCCGCGACCGTCTCATGCTCGCTGCCGCTGTCCAGCGCCTCGACCTCCAGCAGCACATACCAGGGCAGCCCCTCGGCCTTCATGCCCGTCTTGCTGTCGTGGTGTCCGCGGACGCCGAGCGCCGTGCACAGCGCCTCCAGATCGTCATAGTTGAACACCTGCGCCTTGAGCTTGCTGCTCATGGCGTCATAGGTCTTATACGCCTCCAGGATGCCGTCGTCGTCCGTTCCGCCGTTGTCGCGCAGCGCGGCAATACGCTTCATAAGCGCCGCCGCCTCCGCGTCCACCATATAGGTCACGCCGTCGAGCACGAGCTTTGTGCTGCCGCTGCCGATGGTCTTGGTGCCGCCCTGCGGGTCGAGCGAGGCAAGCCTGCGCTCCGCCGCCGTCAGCGCGGCATAGTTTTTGACCTGCGCCTTTTGCGCCGCGCTCAAAGCGTTGTAGACACGCCGCGCCGCCGCGATGGCGCTGCCGCTCGATCCATCCACCGTGCCGATGGCATCGATGAGCGACTCTACATAGGACACGGCGGCATTGGCATCGAGCGTCACGTCGCTCATGTCATAAAGGCTCGTCTTGCCGTTTTTGAAGCGGTAATAGGCCGCGAGCGCGTAGGCACCCTGCTCAGTCGCCATTTGGTCGCGCGCGCCTCCGGCGCTGTGGGCGAAGCCGCCGCCCTCGACGGCAAAGCTGCAAAGCGCGTCCAGCGCGTTTTTGCCCTGCTTCACAAAGCGTGCATCCGTCGCCGGGTCGATATCGAGCGCCGTCAGCGCCGTGATGACCTGTGCGCAGCTCTCGCTGCTGCCGAAGCCGCCGTCCGCGCTCTGCATATCGGACAGCACATCGAGCGCCTTATCCACCGCCGCGGTCACCTTCGTGTCGCCCTTCTTATAATACGGTGCGAGCGCTGTCAGTGCCATGCCGGTCATGTCCGGGTCGGCGGTATTGCCATAGAAGGTCCAGCCGCCTCCGGCGCAGGCCGCGTCCAGTATCGCCTGAACCAGCTTCTCGCGGGTCACGTCACCCGACACCGGCCAGTTATGGCTGTCGAGTGCGATCAGCGTCCAGACAGGGCCGTTGATCCCCTGCTTCTGGATGTATTTCATATCGTTGAGTCCCGCCGTCAGGTCAAAGCCCGCGAGCTGGGTGGGGTCATAGCCGGCGGCTGTCAGCGCAAGGATGAGGCGGGCATTTTCCGTCGCCCTGTTCGCATCCAGACGGTTGTTCGCGCTGTTCTCCAGCGCATACTCCAGCGCCGCCACGTAGTAGCCGCCGCCCACAGTATTGCCGGAGCGTGTCAGCGAAATGACCGCCCACTCGCCGCCGATGGAGCCGACACCCGGCGTTCCCTGTCCGGCCAGATAGCCAGTCGTCTCGCTGTAAGACTTCTGGTAGACCAGTGCGCCGTAGCTTGCCTCCGCCGCCTTGAGTACATCATAGTTGCTGACGAGCGCTTTCTGCTCATCGGTCAGCGCCTCGTATGCACTGCGCGCCGCCGCTATCTTCTCGCCGCTCGTCGCGTCCACCGTGCCGATGGCCTTGATGAGCGCCTCTATCCGCAGGCGCATTTGCTCGTCCGTCCCTCTGACTGTGACGGTCGCCGTGGAATACAGCGTGTCCTCAAAGCCTTCTACCGCAACAGTGACCTTGATGACACCGGTGCTCAGGCAGCTCAGTTGAATTTCATTGCCGCGCCCCGGCTCGCCGGCCACCGATGCGACGCCGTTCGGGATATCCCAGCTCCACACGCTGCGCCCGTCCACGCCGCCGGTGAGACGAAGACTCGCCGCCGCATCTCCATCGGGCAGGTCAACGACCGTATCCAGCGCGTCGCTGTCGAACACATAGCCGATCAGCTCAAAGCCCGCCTCGGCCGTCTTTCCGCTGTCCAGCGTGGAGGTCGCGGTGAGGCGCAGCGTCTTAACGTCGCCGCTGACAAGCTCGCCCGTCACGGTGAATACGCCCGTATTCGTGTCGAGCGTCCCCAGCTCGCTCTCACCGGCAAAAGACCATGTGACCGGCGTTTCAACCCCGTTTTCATCGACTGCCCGGAACGGGAAGCTGTCGCCCTGCTTGCCGATGAGCTGACCGTCCAGCATCTGACTTCCCGCGTATTCGACCGTGATGACCGTCGGCTTGACATTCGTCACCGTCACGACACAGGGATTCATAAGGACAGGGGAATAAAAATCTCCCGCCTCGTCCCCGGTCGCAGTCAGATAATAGCGTCCCGGCGTTTTCGGTGCGGTCACGGTCACAAGGCCGTTCCCATCCGCCGCCGCATCCTCTATCTCCGTTGCGGCACCCGTCACCGCGTCGACCCACGCCAGTCCCGCGTCCGCAAGCGGCTCGGCAGCGGCTTTCATAGCCGCTGGTGTGCTGTAAAGATAACCCATCATGGCCGACACGCCGGTCACAACCGCCGTAAAGCTCTGCTCCGCCGCAACGGTCGAGGGCGCGGTCACCCATGTGTAGTAGTCCATGCACCAGGAATCCCGGTAAACGAAGAAGTCGAGCACATCGCCGTCCACGATCTCCTGCGTGGCGACCGTTGTTCCGTTGTAGCCGCCCCACGCGGAGGGCGTCCCATCGTTGGGGTAGCCTTCGTTGAGGAAGAAGCCGTTGTTGTATGTCTGCTCACCGAATATTGCGGTCACATAGCCGTTGACGGCCAGAAGCGTTGTCGCCGTATCCTTGGTGAAGCCCTCGCCGAATATCCGCTCATGCGCGCGGACGAGCGCGTCCAGCGCGGAAACGCCGTCCACACTGTCCGCATAGCCATAGTCCTCAGCCAAGGTCGACGGCACAGTCTGGACCTCTTCAAAGCCGCAGAGATATCCTCCATTCATCTGCGCACGGATGGTCACATTCGCCGTTTGGGACTTCTCGCCGATCTTCACGGTCAGGGTATAGACCGTGCCGGCACAATCGAGCGTGATGACCGTCCCATCCTCCACGGGGATGGTCTCTGTGCGCCGGTATTCCGTCTCGCCGACGGAGATTTTTACCCGATTGCTCTTGTTCGCAGCGGTGGGGGTCAGGCGAACGACGGTCGTACCCGCGGGCAGCGTCAGCGTGTAGCCTTGCGTAGCGCTGGCAAACGCCGGAGACAGCGTTCCAACACTCACGTCGAGCGCCGTCAGCGTCGTGTCGGTGCTGTTCCAATCGTTGCCAACGTCCGCGCCGCCGTTCAGCGAATACATCACGCGGATCTCATCGTTCGCCAGCAGCGTCCCGTTCTCCACGGAGTATGCACCGAAGCCGCTGCTGGTAAACCAGTCGTTGAGCGTGCCAGTCCAGCCCGCCCAATCGCCGCCGCTTCCGCTTGTCAGACCGTTCACGGCGTTGATGTAAGCGCCGTATGACGATTCTGCGACCTCGATCTCATAGCCCGCGTCCTTGACTGCCGCGACAATGCAGCTCATCATGGTCGAATCCGCCGACAGGTTGAGCCATGTGTCCACGAGCACACCATCCCAAGGCGCATCCGTCGTATAGGTCGTGTTCTCCACGATGACGTGGACACGGCCATCGACAGCCGCCGCGTCCAGCGAAAGCTCGCTGTCCGCCGTGAGCGATACCGCCGCAGCCTCGGCCTCGTCTTCTGTCTCCGCCGGGTCTGTCTCGCCGCTGGCCGCCGTCTCATCCGTCTCGGCCGCCGTTTCAGTCTCCGGCTCGTCCGGCGCTTCCGTCTCCGTTTCCTCCGGCGTCGCCGTTTCGACCGGCTCCTCCGGAAGCGTCAGCTCCTCGCCGGCACTCTCGATAACGCTTTCGCCGGCGCTCTCCGTCTCCGCCGCAAGCACGCCAAACGGCGACACGCCCAGCAGCATAAGCGCCGCCAGCAGCGCCACAAGCAGTCGTTTCATTCCTTGCTTCATGTCTCTATCCTCCCTGCCTATCACATACCGCCGCCAACATCCGCACCGTAGCCCTTGCAGGTATAGCAGAACACGATGCTGTCGCCGTCGGAAAGCTTATAGCTTGAGCAGCCGTAGTTGGGGAACCAGCCGTTGACCTTATACATCCAGCCGGACTGCGAGCCGCAGTCGAACTCGTAAAGATTGCCGATGCCCTCGATATAATAGCTGTCGTAGCCGGGCGTCCACGCAAATTCAAGGTGGACACCGGCAAGCGAGCAGGCGCGGCGCAGCACGTCAAAAACCGTCTCGCCCTCGTCAAAGCCTATGCGCGACGCCGCGAGTATACAGCCGTTTGAGGGAACATAGGCGTTCTTGCCCTCGGCAAGCTCATCCATGTTGTCCAGGATCGTGTCGCAGCGTATCTCGATGGTGCAGGTTTTTTGTTCGACCACGATATCCTCATAATCGAGCGTGCCGCTGTCCGCGCTCTGTCCCTGCGCCGTGCGTGCGGCGCGGACGCGCTCCTCGTTCTCCTGGCGCTCCCGCTCGACCGCCTCCGCCTCCTCGGTGTCGAGAAGCTCCGCCTTCTGCGCCTCCTGCCGCGCCTTCTCGCGCTCCGTGCCCACGGCGTCAAGCTGCTTGACCGTGAAGCAGAGCGTGTGCGTCTCCGCCGCCGTCCTGGCCGCAGCCAGCTCAAAGGCGTTGAGCGCGTTTTCATCCAGCTCGCCGAGCGTCACCACACCCGCAACGACGCCGGCCTTATGACCCGCCCGCAGCGTTTTGCCGCCGAGCTCCGCCTCGTTTTCAAGCATATAGACCATGGCGCTCCCATAGGGCGCGCTTGCGGCAAACACGCCGCTGTCCAGCGTCAGCGTCTCGCCGCCGAGCTGCATGGCAAAGGGAGCGTCCACCGCGGCGAAAAGCCCGCCGCTGTCCAGCGCGGGCATGAATATCCCGGCCTCGTCAATATTGATCTGCACCCGGCTGTTCTCGTCGAGCGTGAGCCGTCCGGCCTCGCAGTCAAGGACAGCGGAGGCGGCGTTCAGCGTTTCCAGCACATCGCCGTCCAGCAGCTGCGTTCCCTCGTCGAACGTATAGGCCGCGCCCCCGCGGACGAGGTTCACCGTGCCGCTCTTTTCCACGGCTGTCACAACGGCTGTCGCCGGCTCCGGCTCCGCCGTCGGCAGCACGGGTCCCGGCGTGGCCGTGACCGCTGCGGCAGCTGCGGGCTGCGGCTTGTCGAACCAGCCCTCGAGGCTGCCCAGCGTCAGCACGCCCGCCGCGAGAATAAGCACGGCGGCAAGCACCATCACGATGTTGAGTGCCGCGCTGCGCCGCGCCGCATTTGTCTTTTTCACAAAAATCCCTCCCATTGATCCGTCATGCCGTCCGAGGACAGCAAAAACCGACTGTACCCATGATGGGACAGCCGGCCTTGACCACAGATATCTCGGGGTTATTGCGCCTCCGCTTGCTTGCCACACGCGGAGAGCTCGCCCGCTGTCACATCCTTATGCGAACATGGCAATTCTTCTGGCTTGCGCTAGGGACGTGCTCCACGTCCTGCGTCCACAGCCTACCTTCTCCCATGTGTCGCACACGGAATGGCGGACTTTCGTCCCGGCGGCATATCGCCGCTTCGGCGTGGCCTCGCGCTCACAGCACCGTGCGTGCAGGGGTTTTTCACCCCGTTTCTTTTTCGCCGCCGCCTGACCCCGCGCCGGGGTCTTTACAGCAAACAGCTACCAGTTCACGATCCTAATATTTATTTTTTCTTAACTCTATTGTATTCGCAGAGCTGTCCGGTAACAAGCAACAAATTACTACAAAATACGCCCGGCGGGAGATCCCGCCGGACGTGATGTATCGGGTCTGTATTTTGGTTTATTTCGCGTATTCCACAGCCTTGGTCTCGCGCAGGACGTGGACCTTGATCTGGCCGGGGTAGGTGAGCTCGTCCTCGATCTTCTTGGCAATATCCCGCGCCAGCAGCGTCATCTGATCCTCGCTGACCTCGTCGGGCTTGACCATCACGCGGATCTCGCGGCCGGCCTGGATGGCATAGCAGCTCGCAATGCCGGGGAAGGACATGGTGACCTCCTCAAGCTTCTGCAGGCGCTTGACATAGTTCTCGATGTTCTCGCAGCGCGCGCCGGGGCGGCCGGCAGAGATGGCGTCCGCCGCCTGCACGATGCAGGCGATGACAGTCTGCGGCTCCACGTCGTTGTGGTGCGCGGCGATGGCGTGAAGGATCTCGTCGGATTCCTTATATTTCTTGCAGATGTCCACGCCGATGGTGACATGGCTGCCCTCGACCTCATGGTCGATGGACTTGCCGATATCATGGAGCAGACCCGCACGCTTGGCCGTGGCGACGTTCACGCCGAGCTCGGCGGCGATGAGGCCGGAGATGAGCGAGACCTCAATGGAGTGGTTGAGCACGTTCTGGCCATAGCTCGTGCGGTATTTCTGGCGGCCAAGCAGCTTGATGAGCTCGGGGTTGAGCCCATGAACGCCCGTCTCGAACACGGCGCGCTCGCCCTCGGCCTTGATGGTGTTGTTGACCTCCTTCTGCGCCTTGGCGACCATCTCCTCGATGCGCGCCGGATGGATGCGCCCGTCCGCGATGAGCTTTTCCAGCGCAAGGCGCGCCACCTCGCGGCGCACGGGGTCAAAGCAGGATATCGTGATGGCCTCCGGCGTGTCGTCGATGATGAGGTCGACGCCGGTGATGGTCTCGATGGAGCGGATATTGCGCCCCTCGCGGCCGATGATGCGCCCCTTCATTTCGTCGTTCGGCAGCGGCACGACCGAGACCGTGACCTCGCTCGCATGGTCGGCGGCGCAGCGCTGGATGGCCAGCGTGATGATCTCGCGGGCACGCTCCTCCGCCTCGTCCTTATACTGCTGCTCGATCTCGCGCAGCTTGGCGGCCTGCTCATGCGTGACCTCCTGCGCCAGATCGTCGATGAGCATGGCCTTGGCCTCGTCGGCGGTGAAGCCGGACACGCGCTCGAGCATTTCGAGCTGGGAGCGCTTGATCTGCTGAAGCTCCTCCTGCTGCGCCTCGATCTCGGAGAGCTTCTTCGTCAGAAGCTCGTTCTTGCGGTCGATGGCGTCGGTCTTTTTGTCGAGATGCTCTTCCTTCTGCTGGAGACGGTGCTCCTGCTTGGAAAGCTCCGCACGTCTCTCCCGAACCTCGCGCTCATACTCGGCGCGGCTTTTGTGTATCTCCTCTTTCGCCTCCACCAGCGCCTCGCGCTTTTTGCTCTCGGCGGATTTGATGGCATCGTTCAATATACGCTTGGCCTCATCCTCCGCAGACGCGATCTCGCGCTCGGCGACGCGCTTGCGGTACATAACGCCCAGAACCATACCCAGCGCCAGCAGCACCAGCGCCGCGATGATAAAGCCAATAATCGTCCACAATGGCATTCGGGTATACACACCTCCCTTTCTCCTGATTTTTTCAAGTTTAAAATACGGCATACGGCGGGCATCAAGCGCCCGATCCGATGAAGCGAATAAGAATGTGCGGCAAACCCCTGACGCACACTATTAGACAATCTATTTTAAGGCGCTTTCCGTCTTATGTCAAGTTGGATTTTTAGTTGTTTAGCATGGGAAAGCAAAAGGCGGGAGCCGCGCCCCCGCCGATATCCGTCCTTATTCGTTTTCGTTGTTTGAGGCGGCTGCCCCGGCTTGAAGCCGGCGCTCGCGCCTCCGGCGCCTGCGGCGTTTTGCCGCGACGCGCTGCGAGACGACGTAGGCCGCGGCCAGCAGTGCCAGCGCCGCGATGAGCCAGAACCAGACGCTGGTGAGCAGAGCGTGCAGCGTCCAGCGCAGATCATCCCGCTCGACCGGCGTCCGCGTGACGAGCGAAACACGGCTCTCGACTCCGTTCCGGCGCACGACCGCCTCGCCCGGTATCGCACCGGCCGCGATGGGTGCGGCGAGTGTATCGTCACCAAGCTCGACCGTTATCTCCGGCAGCGCCTCGTCCGCCGGCATGAGCAGCCGCAGCTCCTCCGCCGGATAGAGCGTCAGCTCACTGCGCCCGTAGGCGACCTCGCCCGTCCACACAGGCTGCGCCGGGTCGATCACGAGCCGCCATTCAAAATTTTCAAACGCCCAGTCATAGAGGCGTATCGTCTCGGAAAAGCTGCCATAGCCCGTCTCCGCGCTCCCGGCACAGCCCAGCACCACCGCCATCAGGCGCACGCCGTCCCGCTCCACGGCGGAGGCGAGGCAATAGCCCGCGTCGGCGGTATAGCCCGTCTTCACACCGAGCGTCCCCTCGTAAAAATAGCCGTCGCCGTACATGGACCGCGTGTTCAGCAGCGCGTTCGTGTTCTCAAGCTCCCGCGAGCCGGACATATTCGTCGCGGGGATGATGCAGCTCGCCGTGCCGCAGATCTCGGCGAAAAGCTCATGCTGCATGGCCTCCCGCATGATGAGCATGAGGTCGCGCGCCGTGGTATAGTGGTCGGTGTCGGAGAGACCGTTCGCGTTGACAAAATGCGTGCCGGTGCAGCCGAGCGCCGCGGCGCGCTCGTTCATTTTCTCCGCGAATGCCTCCACGCTCCCGGCCAGACGCACGGCCAGCACGTTGCAGCTCTCGTTGGCGGAGGCGAGCAGGGCACAGTACAGAAGCTCCTCCATGCGCAGCTTCTCCCCGGCCACGATGCCGGCGGTGCTGCTGTTGTCGTCCAGCCCGGCGCGGACGTTGGCATCCGCCGTCACATATTCCGTCCGCGTGGCCTCCCCGGCCTCGATGGCCTCCACCGCCAGCAGCGCGGTCATCATCTTCGTCAGGCTGGCCGGCGCGCAGCGCTCGTCCGCGCTGCTTTCGTATAAGACCTCGCCCGTGTCCATATCGGCCAGTATGACGCTCTGCGCCGCCAGCAGCGGCGCGTCCTCCGCCAGCGCCGTGACCGGCACGAGCGCCAGCAGCAGCACGCAGACCAGTCCAAGGCAGACAAGCCTTTTCATCGCGGCATCCCCCGCTTTCCTTCATTTGGCCAAGCATACCACAAAAGTCCGCGCAATGCCAGCGATGCGGCAAAAGTAGATGCTTATCGACAAAAATAGTGCCAAAATGCGGCAGAGAACATCCCCCCCCCCGCCGCAGCAGACTGTCAAAGTGCCTTGCACGGACGCGGCAGCGCCCCGGCTCCCTTGTGTAAAGGGAGGCTTTGGATCGTGCAAATTCGGAGAAGAAAGTACTTTTTTGACAAGCGGATGCGGCGGAGGTATCCTCCGCCGCAGCGTTTGATTGATTACTATATTACCCCCGTCCGCGCTGCATGAACGCGGCGAGCATTTGGGCTGCGGCACCGCGGGTGCAGGCCGCCGAGGGGCGGAGCTGGTCGCCGTCCGCCATGCCGAGCGCCTGCGCGACGGCGGCATAGCCGCGGTCGGCGGCGGCCACGACAGCCCAATCCTCATACGTCGTCTGCCACACGCCGGACAGCTCGCAGGCCGCGCCGTAGCACGAGGGCGTCAGCAGCATTTTCAGAAACGCCATGCGGCTTATTTTCGCCTCCGGCTTCCACGCCCCGTCCTCGATCATACCGCTTCTCACGCAGAGGGAGCCGAGCGCCTCGTCATCCATGTCGTCCGCGTTGGAGTACCCCGCCGCCTGCAGCAGCAGGATGGCCGCCGTGCGCATATCGAGCGGCTCGTCCGGCTTGAATTTGCCGCCGTCCAGCCCGACCCCGGCGCTGCCGAGGCGCTCGATGGCCGCCTTGTCCTCGCGTCCGGCCAGATCGTCATAGACATAGGCCGCGCCCTCCGGCGTTTGGCTCACGGCCTCACCCGTCACGGCGTCGATGCCGGACACGCTGTCCGTCCCGTCATAATACCACGCAAGGCGCAGCTCCTCGACCCAGGTGTAGCCATAGTCCGCATAGCTCGCGTAATCAGGACTCGCCGTCACCGCGACCGGCCACGCCGTATAGCCGAGCGTCAGCTCCAGCGCGGCAATATACGCCTTTTGCGCCGCCGCCTCCTTGATGATCCTGGCGCTGCCGAAGCTCACGTCATCGTCCCAGACGCGCTCATAGGACTCGATCGTCCCGCTCGCGCTGTTCACCGTGACGCTCAGACGGTTTTCGGGATAGAAATAACCCGCCTCCGTCTGCGCCCAGACCGTGCCGCCGCTGTATGCGGAGAGGGTGCAGCGCTCGCTCTGCTTCATCTCATCCGGCGCGGCCTGCTTCAGAAACGCCTCGGCCACCGCCGCGTCCGCTTCTGCGTCCGCCGCCGCCTCCGTCGTGTTGGGCTCCCAGAGGGGATAGCTCGTGTACACAGCCAGCAGCGCCCCCGTCCTGGCATCGACCCGCAGGGTCTTGTATATCGTCATGTCGCTGCCGTAGCCGACCGCCTCGTCATAGCTTGCGCGGCTGAAGCCGTAAAGCTGGTCGTCCGTCATCGTCCCGACGTAGCTGAGCTCGCAGTTTATCGCGCCGTCCTCCTCGGACTGGTTATAGCAGGCAGAGCGCTGTGTGAAGCCGTCGAGCCCCAGCTCCTTGATCTCGCGCAGCAGCGCATCGAGCGCCTGTGCGTCCAGCACGTCGGCATACCCGGCGATGGAGGCAAGCTCCACCTCCGTCAGCGAAGCGCCCGCAGCGCTTTCCGCCGCCGCCGTGCTGTCCGCCGCCGCCATGCGCAGGCCGGAGCCGCCGCCGTCAAAGTCCGCATACAGCGCTTCCATGTCCACGCACTCGCCGCTCTGCGCATCCACGATATGCCGCGCCGGGACCGGGACATAGCGCAGCGCCGCGCTGCCCTCGCCGTCGGACACCCAGTAAAGCTCCAGCTCGACCGTATCCGCCAGCGCCTTGGCCGCCGTGTTCTTATCCACCGCCGCCTTGGCGGAGGGGATCTCGCCGACATAAGCGCCGTAGCTGTCGCCGCGGCTGTAGGAGGCAAGCTCGCCGTCGCTGTCGAGGCGGAGCGTGAAGTCGATGGGGCTGTCCACCCCATTGAGGCAGATCGCACCGGTGTAGCGATAGCAGCCGCTGTCAAGCTCGGTATAGCGCCGCTCGATCACGGGCGTCTCGCCCTCCCCGGCCAGCCGCGTAAGCCAGTCGCCTGCACGCTTCTCGGCCTCGGCCTCGTCCAGCACCGGAAACTGCGGGTCGAAGCCGTAGAAGACCGCGTCGCCCGTGCCGCTGTCATAGCGCCAGTATTCGAGCACCTTGCCGCCGGCATCCGCCGTGACGTTGATCGAGCTCCCCTCGCCCGACCAATAGAGATCCCAGCGGCCGCCAAGCCAATCGTTCCAGCTGCCGGTGAAGCCCTCATAGTCGTCGGAGATATCCAGCGTCTCCTTTACCGAAAGCGTGACCGCCGTCATTGCCTCGTCCATCCCATCGGCCAGCGCCGGTGCGCCCAGCGCCGCTGTCATTGTCAGAACGAGCAGAAAACAAAGCAATTTCCTCATGCAAAGCACCTCTGACTTTCTCTGTATTTCCATGGTGACACCCATAAGACGCCGCCCGCGCGAAAAAAGTTCCCGACTCGCGTCAGCCGGTCTTCCGCAGCACCCAGAGGGCGTTCATCTGGCCGCTGATAGCCGAGAAGTCCCACTGCTTTTCGCTGTTTTTGCGGCTATTCGGGTCGCGGACGCTCACGCGGCCATTGTCATAGTCCGTCAAAAGAATAAAATGTCCTTCCGTCGTGAAGTCGCCGGGACCCATCGCGCAGACGACAAGATTGCCGACGGCGAGATTGTCCGCCACGCGCTGCTCATCCGCACCGATCTCCACCGCGTCCAGCCCCAGGCGCTCCGCGCCCTCGCTGAACAGCGCCCATGCCGTCCCCTCGCCGGGCACGGCATAGCCCTGCTCCTCGCTCCAGCGGGCGGCCCACAGCGGGTCATAGCGCACGTCGCCCGTCAGCCAGCTTGCCGCCATCGCCAGACAGCATGGGCCGCAGCCGGTCAGCGCCAGCATCCCGCCGCTGTAGCTCTCATAGCCCCAGCGCTCGTCCCATTGCAGATAGAGCGGCACCTCGTCCCCGACGGACGGCAGGGCGATCTCGTGCGTCTTCCCGTGCTCCGCCGGGTAGTCGAGCACAAAGCGCCGCGTCTCCTGGTTGCGCGCCAGCAGCGACACAAGCTCGTCCGGGTAGTCGTCCGGCGAGCATCCGTGCAGGAGCGCATAAGCGCTGACCGTGGCCTGCGCCCGCGTTTCATCCTTTGACAGCACAATGCTGACCCCGGTGAGCAGCGCCAGCACGAGCAGCCAGCCCATCACACGCCGGAAGCAGCGCCGTTTTCGCTGCCGCTCCAGCTCACGCCGGGTCGGCTCGGCCGGCTTCCTGTCCGCTGAGCGCTCCGGCGGCGTGATATGCGCCGGACGCGGCGGTGCGGATGTATCCCTCCGGCGCTCATATTCATTCGGTTCCCGTATCCACTCCGGCAACGGTCTCGCCCCTTCGGAAAAATTCTCACCCTTATCATACCACGGTTCGCGCCGCTTATTTCTTAGGATACGCCCGAAAATCGATTAAGCTTGTCTTAAGACGCAAAAAGGAGGCCGCCGCGCATGGCGGCAGCCTCCGTGTGGGATATATGGTTATTAGATCTGTGCCGCAGCGTCGTAGGCGGTACGGTTCGCGTTGCGGACGTTGGACGCCTTGAGGCAGTCGCCGAGCTTGAAGAACTTCGGCGCGCAGTTGCGGAACTTCTCAGCCTCGTCCTCACGCGCCTTGCGGCCGGAGGAGAAGATAACGGTATCGGCGTCGAGGAAGTGCTCCACGCCCTCGGGATCCTTGTAGCCGACCTGGGTCGGGGTGATCTGGGTGACGGGGCTGGAGAGGTAGAGGTGGCAGTATTTCGGGACGCGGTCATACAGCGCGAGCTCCTGCGCATAGGCGCTGGTGGAGGCGATGCGATCCATCATCTCGATGATGGAGACATCCTTGCCGCACTCCATCGCGAGATAGAGCGCCGCCTCGCAGCCGACCTCGCCGCCGCCAATGAGGACGACCTTCTGGCCGATCTTGTCGGCGTTGCCGAATGCATCCACCGCGCAGATGCAGCGCGGGTCGTCATGGCCGGGGATGGGGAGAATGATGTTCGATGCGCCCAGGGCGGTCATCACGACGTCATAGTGCTCCGCCTCGATCATCTCCGGCGTGGCCTCCACGCCGAGGCGCACATCGACGCCGAGCTTATCCATCATGTGGATGCGGTATTTCATATAGTTGTCGAGGGAGTATTTGAAGCTCGCATACTTGGCGAACTGGATGGTGCCGCCGAGCTCCTTCTCCTTTTCATACAGGGTGACCTTGTGGCCGCGCTCGGTGCAGAACTGCGCCGCCGCCATGCCGGCAGGGCCGCCGCCGATGACCGCCACGCGCTTGGGCGTGGAGTTATGGTTCACGAACTGGTCGAGGATATACTCGCGGCCGACGGTCGGGTTGCCGGAGCAGCAGAACTCCTCCTCCATGTCGTAGCTGAGGCAGACGAAGCACTTGAGGCAGGGGATGATCTCGTCCTCGCGCCCCTCGGCGGCCTTGTTCACGCAGTCGGCGTCCACGATGGTGCCGCGCGCCATGGCGACCAAATCGGCGCCGCCGGTGGCGATGGTCTCCTCGATAAGCTCGGGACGCTGGAACGCACCGATGGTGAGGACGGGCTTGGAGAAGCCGGATTCCTTGACCTTGCGGGCAAAGATGGCGTTGCAGCCCGGCTCATAGAACTCGACGGGGTGCATACGGGTCTGGGTCACGTCGTCCATGACGGTGCCGCAGGAGATGTGGGCGATGTCGATATCGTCCTCCACGCGGCGCAGGAAGTCGATGCAGTCCTCGACCGTGCCGCCGCCCTCGGTCAGCTCGTCGCCGGAGAGACGAACCTCGATGGGCACGCGCGGGCCGACCGCGTCACGCACGGCCTTGATGAGCATCATGGGGAAGCGGGCGCGGTTCTCGCGGCTGCCGCCGAACTCGTCCGTGCGCTGGTTGGACAGCGGGGAGAGGAACTGCGCGGGGAAGGTGCCGTGGCCAAGGTGGAGCATGATCATATCAAAGCCGACGCGCACGGCGTTCTTCGCGGCCTCGGCATAGTCGGCGCACATACGGTCCATGGCGGCGCGGTCGAGCATGGGGCAGTATTCGCCCGTCTCCTCGTCCGTCTCGCCGTTGACCGACCAGCAGACGACCTCGCCGTCCAGCTCCTCATGGCGGGAGAAGGCCAGCAGCTCCAGCGAGATGCGCGCATCAAAGAAATGCACGGCGCTCGTCAGGCGGTACCAATAGTTATGGTAGCGCATATTGAAGATGTTGGGGTCGGAATGGATCTCGTCGGGGTGCTCGACCAGGAAGCGATCCATGTTCTGCGCCGAGAAGGTGATGCAGGCGGCGCCGCCGCGCGCCTTCTCGCGGTAGTGGGCGATGACCGCCTCGTTGGGATAGGGCTCACCCGCCGCGAGCAGATGGACGCCGGTCGGCGCGGTCCACACGCGGTTTTTAAAAACGAGGCCGGGCCAGCGGCCGCGCGCGCCGATGGTGATGGGCGCAAACATATGGGGGTAACGTTTCTCCATTTTTTCATATCTCCTGTTTATCTGTTTTCCATAATATATCGATTATATCATAGTTAGGCCATTCTGCAAGCAAAATTAGTTTTTTGACATAGATTTTATGAAGCCCACAAAAACACTTGACAATCCCATGCCCCGCTGGTATAGTAGCTCTGTTCCAGAGACAGCTGGCATTCCGCCTCGCGCGGATATAAGCCCCGCCGAGGACAAGCATACGGATACTTTCTGCTTGTATGTCTTTGTCTTTGGACAAAGATTTTTTCTTTATGGAGGTGAAACCAAAAAATGCCGAGTAAAGCGATTCTCTCTGAAAAGCAGGCCATCGTCGAGGCTCTCGCCGAGCGCATCAAAAACGCGGAGGGCGGCGTTCTCGTCGATTACAGCGGCATCAACGTCGCGGACGACACCGAGCTCCGCCGTGGGCTTCGCGAGGCGAACGTCGAATACAGCGTCGTGAAGAACACGCTGACCCGTCTGGCTCTCGACAAGATCGGCCTGTCCGGCATGGATGACGTCCTGAACGGCACCACGTCCCTCGCCACGAGCGAGACCGACCCCATCGCCGCGCTCTACCTGATCGCGAAGCAGTCCGAGAAGATGGGCGACGATATGTTCAACGTCAAGGCCGCTTTCGTGGACGGCCAGATCCTGACCGACGCCCAGTTTGCCGAGCTGTCCGCCATCCCCAACAAGAACGCTCTCTACTCCCAGGTGCTGGGCACCATGCTCGCTCCCATCACGTCCCTGGCTGTCGTTCTCAACCAGGTCGCCGAGAAGGGCGGCGCCGTTGCCGAGGCCCCCGCGGCCGAGGAAGCTCCCGCTGAACCCGCCGCCGAATAAGGCGCGCACCCCACTGAAAAATAAAATTGGAGGAAATTTATAATGGCTAGCGAAAAAGTCACCGCCATGATCGAGGAGATCAAGGCTCTTAGCGTTATGGAGCTCGCTGAGCTCGTTCACGAGATCGAAGATGTGTTCGGCGTTTCCGCCGCCGCCGCTGTCGCCGCCGCCCCCGTGGCCGCCACGGCTGCCGCCGCCGAGGAGAAGACCGAGTTCGACGTCGTCCTCACCGACTTCGGCGCCGAGAAGATCAAGGTCATCAAGGAAGTCCGCGGCATCACCGGCCTGGGTCTGGCCGAGGCCAAGGCGAAGGTCGAGGGCATCCCTGCCGTCCTCAAGGAGCAGGTCTCCAAGGACGAGGCTGAGGCCATCAAAAAGCAGCTTGAGGAAGTCGGCGCGAAGGTCGAGCTCAAGTAATTTGTCTCTTATGATCAAAGCTGCGCTGTCCGTACGGGCAGCGCAGTTTTTTTGACCGCCGGAGCGTGATGCTCCGGCGGCATTGTTGCAGGGCTTTCTTATTTGTTGAGGATGGCGAGGATGAGCTGGGCGAAGGCGGAGTCGGGGTCGACCTCGATGGTGAGGGAAAGCTTGTCGCTGCTGCTGCCGCCCTCGGCGGGGGTCACAACGATGTCGCCCTCATAGGTGCCGGCCGCGCCGTCGATGGCCTTGCCGTCCACGGTGATGCTGCCGTTGATGACAGCGCCGTCCTCGATGGTGAGGGTATCAAGATGGCTCTCGTCGCTGACGTTCCAGACGGAGCCGGAGCCGACGACCAGACCCTGGACGCTGTCCGCGCCGTCATAGTACTTCTCGGTGTCAAGGATCCAGACGCAGCTCTCGTCGGCCTTGCACTCGTCGGACCACAGAGCGTCCCAGGCAGCCTTGTCCGCCTTGCGGAACGCGCCCGTCCAGGTCGCGTTGTCGAGCGTCACGAGGCAGCTGCGCTGGTAGTCATAGGCCAGCACGTCGCCGGAGACCTCGCTGTCCACGACGGTCATCTTCGTGCCCTTGCCGGTCATGTCGTCCGTGGCGAGGGCGAAGCGGCTCATGGAGTCGGAGTTGAGCGCGGTGAGCAGCAGGACGTTGGAATAGCTCTCGGTCGTCACGTCGGCGAGGGTGATGTCCGCGCTGGTGGACTTCACAAGGATGTTCGCGCCCTTGAGGAAGTCGACGTATTCGCCGTAGGCCGTGCCGTAGTCGGCGTACCAGTCAACGAGCGTCGCGTTGTCGTCGAGAGCCTTGGAGGTGATAAGGTCGGTGCCGGAGAGGTCAAGCAGGGCGGTGAACTCGCTCTTCGCGCCGCTGCCCATCATGTCGGGGGAATGGAGCTGGAAGTCATTGCGGCCGGCCTCGACGACGCTGCGGCCGTCGCGCTCGGTATACTCGTCGGTGTTTTCATAGTCCTCGGGGAGGTAGGCCAGCGCCGCGTCGCTCGCGTCCGCGCCGTTCGCCATGTGGATCTCGCCGTTGTTGGAGATGATCGCGCCGACCTCGGCGGCGGACAGAACGCTGCCGTAGAACCAGTCAACGCAGGAGGTGTCGGCATAGGTGGCGTAGCCGCCGTACAGCGCCTTGCCCACGGAGTCGTAGCTGTAGAACTCAAAGCCGGACTGCGCGGAGTCGGTGCTCATGGCCGCCCAGCCCTCGGTCTCGACATAGGAGCCGTAGTAGTAGGTCTTGGACTGGCCGACGGACATATTCGCGCGGGCATAGCCGGAGATGAGCAGCGCGCCGTTGGAGGGAGGATCGCTGATGTCGGCGGTATAGCCCTCGGGGTCGCCGACAGCGCCGGTCTGGATGATGTCGGAGTTGATGACGACCATCTCGCCGGAGGACTCGCAGTCGACGGTGTAGTTGCCGTTGCGGCCGCCCTTGCCGGCGTTCGTGAACGTGCAGCTGTCGATGATGAGACGGCCGTTCGTCACACCCGCGATGTAGCCGCCGGTGGCGTTCGCGTCGACCGGCTCGGTGACGGTCTTGTTGACGGTGGTGTTGCGGATGGTGTACTCGCCGTCCGTGACCTTGAAGCCGTTGACGGAGAAGCCGGTGATGTTGATGACGGCTCCGTCGGTCTCGGTCTCGCCGATCTTGCCGGAGACGACCTCAACGCCGTCCACGTCCGCCGTTTCCAGACCGTTCTCGGTCATCGTCCATGCCGTGCCGCTGGCAGCCGCATCCGCGTTCATGGAGAGCGCGGTCACATCGCCGGAGGCCTCGCCGGACGCGGCAAACGCGCCAAGGCTGAGGCAGAGGCACAGCACCAGGAGCAGCGCAAGGGTCTTACTGATTTTCTTCATGGTTTTCTCCTTTCATATTTCCCAGATATTACTGGCATATTCATGTACGGCGCGGTCGGCGGCAAAGAAGCCGGCCTGTGCGATGTTCACAAGGGACATCCGCGCCGCCTCGCGCCCGTCCGCAATGCGGGCGTAGAGCGCATCGTGCGCCTCGACATAGGAGGCGAAATCGGCCAAAAGCATATAGGGGTCGCCCCCGTATAGTAGGCCGGAAACAAGGTCGGGGAAGCGCTGGCTGAAGCGGTCGAGCACGGCGCGCAGCGCGGGGTCGCGCTCGTAACAGCGGCGCGGCTCATACTGCGGGCGCAGCGCCTCCACCTCCCGCTCGGTCAGGCCGAAGAGCTGCATATTCGCGTCGCCGAGGCGCTCGTACATCTCCACATTCGCGCCGTCCAGCGTCCCGATGGTGACAGCGCCGTTCGCCATGAGCTTCATGCAGCCGGTGCCGCTGGCCTCCTTACCGGCGGTGGATATCTGCTCGGAGACCTGCGCGGCGGGGATGAGCGCCTCGGCCGCGGACACGCGGTAGTTTTCAAGGAAAATGAGTTGTAATTTCCCGCGGCAGAGCGGGTCGGCATCGATCTCCGCGCCCAGCGCGATGAGCAGCTCGATGATGCGCTTCGCGGTCGTATAGCTCCCGGCAGCCTTTGCACCGAAGACGAAGCTGCGCGGCAGAAACGGCGCGTTCGGCGCGTCATGGATACGCTGGCGCAGATGCTCGATGAGCATGGCGCAGAGAAGCTGGCGCTTGTACTCGTGCAGACGCTTGATCTGCACGTCCAGCACGGCCTCCGGGTCGAGCCGCGCCCCCTGCGCCCGGTATAGCCATGCGGCGAAATCGTCCTTGTTTGCCCGCTTGACGGCGGCGAGCCGCTCCAGGACGGCGCTGTCGCTCTCGTATCGGAGAAGGTCCTCCAGCCGCTCCGGCTCCAGAAGATAGCCATCCCCGATGCAGTCGCGCAGCAGCGCGGCAAGACGCGGGTCGATCTGGGTGAGCCAACGGCGGTGGTCGATGCCGTTCGTGACGTAGGTATAGCGCTCCGGGCGCACGGCGCAGACATCGGCAAAGAGCCGCGTCTGCAATATCTCCCCATGCAGGCGGGACACGCCGTTGATGCGGCGGCACACGGCCTGGCACAGATTCGCCATATGTACCTCGCCGCCGAAGAGGATCTGGTTTTTCTCCACGGCCTCGCGCTCGCCGGGGAAGTGGGCAATGAGCCACTCCGTCCAGCGGCGGTTGAGCTCGGAGATGATCTGCCACACACGCGGCATGAGCGATTGGAGCATATCCTGCGGCCAGCGCTCCAGCGCCTCGGACATGACGGTGTGGTTCGTATAATCGACGCTGCGGCCAAGCAGCGCGAACGCCTCATCCCAGCCAAGGCCGTTCTCGTCCATGAACAGGCGCATGAGCTCCGGGATGATGAGCGCGGGATGGGTATCGTTGATCTGGATGGCGTGATGCCCGGCAAAGCTGTCGAGCGAGCCATGCTCACGCTTGTGGCGGCGCACGATATCCTGCGCCGTGGCGGAGACGAAGAAGTATTGCTGCTTCAGGCGAAGCTCCTTGCCCTCGCGGTGGTCGTCCGCCGGATAGAGCACCTTCGTGATGACCTCGGCCATCGTGCGCCCGGCCATCGCCTCGACGTATTTGCCGCCGGAGAAGAGGTACATATCGAGCTCCTGCGGGCTTTTTGCGTCCCAGAGGCGCAGCTTGTTGACCCGCGCCCGCTCGCCATAGCCCGCGATGAGCATATCGCGCGGCAGCGCCAGCACGCTGGTATAGCCCGTATGGTGGGTGTGGCAAACGCCCGACCAGTCCCATTCCTCGGACACCTGTCCGCCGAAGCGCACCTCGCACATATCCTCCGGCCGGGCGACGAGCCAGCTCTCCTCTCCGGCGCGCCAGTCGTCCGCCGCCTCGGTCTGCTTCCCGTCGCGTATGACCTGGCGGAAAAGCCCGAGCTCATAGCAGAGCGAGTAGCCGACGGCGGGGATACCCTCCGTCGCCATGGAGTCGCAGTAGCAGGCGGCAAGCCGCCCCAGTCCGCCGTTGCCGAGCCCTGCGTCCGGCTCCGTCTCGAATATATCGGACGCGCAGCGCCCCATGTCCTCCAGCGCGCCGGTCAGCGCCTCGGCCACGCCGAGGTTGAAGGCGTTTTTCATGAGACTGCGGCCGAGCAGGAATTCCATGGAGAGATAGCATACCTCCTTCTCACCCGCGGACGGGGTCTGGACGGCAAGCTCGCGGCTCATGAGCTCGCGTATCACCATGGCGGCGGCCTGGAATATCTGTTCGTTACCGGCACTGCGGCCGGTCACGCCGAAGTGGGCGCAGAGCTTGTCCTCGATGGCGGCGTGAAGCTCCTGTCTTGAGATCTGTGACAACTTAGACGCTGGCTCCTTTCGGGATGATGATGGGCAGGCGCTCATTGCCCATGAGGGTCACGCCCGCGCCGACGGTACAGCCCTTATCCGCCACGATGCAGCGGAGGATGCTGTCACGGCTTATCACACAGTCATGCATGACGACGCAGTTTTCAAGCTCCGCGCCGCGCTCCACGCGCACGCCGGGGAAGAGCACGCAGCCGCGCACACGCCCTTCGATATAGCAGCCGTCGGCCACAAGGGAGCGTTCGACCTCGGCGGTGTCGGAATAATAGGTCGAGGTCGACGCCCGCTCGCGGGTGCGGATGCGCCGGGCGTCCGAGGGGAAAAGGCTGTCCGTGGAGGCGGGCTCGAGCAGCGCCATGCTCGCCTCATAATAGTCGAGCGCCGAGCGGATGCGCCGGGCATAGCCCTCGTGCCGGTAGACGGCGATGCGCCCGCCGGTCTTGAGGTAGTGTGCCACGCCGCTGCGGTGGAAATGCAGCTCGCCGCTCGCGGCGCAGTAGTCCATCAGCGACAGCAGCAGGGATTTTTTAATGATGTAGACCTCGAGGGACAAAAGCCCCTCCCCCGCCCCGCTCTGGGAAAAGAGCAGCCGCGAGGCAAAGCCGTCCCCGTCCGTCACGAGCCGGTGGTGGGAGTAGAGCGGCGCGTCGGAGGTACAGGCGGCGGTCATCTCTGCGCCGCAGGAGAGATGCAGCGCGCGCACGGCGGCAAGGTCGATGTTTGCGGCGAGGTCGCCTGCCGCGAGGACGATGTTTTCATGCGGAATGCTCTCGATATAGGAGCGCACGCCGCGCAGCGCCTCCATGCAGCCGCCGAAGCGTCCCTTGGATTCCGGCAGGCCGAAGGGCGGCAGGAGCCGCAGGCCGCCGGTATGCCGGTCGAGATCCCATTCCCGCCCGCCGGAGAGATGGTCGAGCAGGCTTTGATAGTCCCGATCCATGACGACGCCGAGGTCGCGCACACCGGCGTTGGTCATAGACGAAAGCATAAAGTCGATGAGCCGGTAGCGCCCGCCGAAGGGGATGGCGGCGGTGTTGCGGTCGGCCACCAGTGCGCCGAGCTCCGGGTCGGAGCGCAGCGAATAGAGGATGCCCTGCATATCGTTCATGTCCGTCCCTCCACATCGCCGTACAGCATGGCGCCCGGCGGTACGGTCGCACCCGCGCCCACGGTCACGCCGGGGCCGACGGTGGCGACGCCCCAGCCCTCCGAGCCGTCCGGCTCCGCACCGATCTTAGCGCCCGCGCCGATATGCGCGCCCTCGCCCACGATGGCAAAGCGCAGCTCCGCACCCTCGTCCACGCGCACGTCCGGCATGAGGACGCTGTATTCGACCGCCGCGCCGGGAGCGACCGTGACCTGGTTCGACAGGACGCTCGCCGTAACGCTCCCGTCCACGCGGCAGCCCTCCGTCACGATGGAGTGGCGGACGACCGCAGCCTCGCCGATGCGCTGCGGCGGGCGGATGGGACTGCGGCTCAGGATCGGCCACGCCGGGTCGAACAGGCCGATGAGCTCCGGGGTGAGCATATCCATGTTCGCATCCCAGAGGCTCTCGATGGTGCCGACGTCGCGCCAGTAGCCCTCAAAGCGCCACGGCCAGAGCCGCTCGCCCGCGGCCAGCAGCTTGGGGATGATGTTCTTGCCGAAGTCCTTGTCGCTGGCGGGGTCGGCCTCGTCCGCGATGAGCGCGGCGCGCAGCGTTTTCCAGTTGAAGATATAGATGCCCATCGAGGCGAGGTCGCTTTTCGGCTGCTGCGGCTTTTCCTCGAACGCGGAGATATAGCCGTCTGCGCCGGTGTTCATGATGCCGAAGCGCTTCGCGTCGTTTAAGCTGACCTGCAGCACGGCGATGGTGCAGGCCGCGTCATGCTCCCTATGGGCGCGGAGCATTTCGCTGTAGTCCATTTTGTAGATGTGGTCGCCGGAGAGAATGAGAACATAGTCCGGATCCCACATATCTATGAAGTCGATGTTCTGATAGATGGCGTTCGCCGTGCCGGAGAACCAGTTGCCCTGCTCCCCGGCGGACATATAGGGCGGGAGGATATAGACCCCGCCGTCCGTGCCGTCGAGATCCCAGGCCTGTCCGCCGCCGACATAGGAGTTGAGCTTCATCGGCCGGTACTGCGTCAGCACTCCGACCGTGTCGATGCCGGAGTTTGCGCAGTTGGACAGAGGAAAGTCGATGATGCGGTATTTCCCGCCGAACGGCATGATGGGCTTCGCCGCGTCCGCCGTCAGCGCGTAGAGGCGCGAGCCCTGTCCGCCGGCCAGCAGCATGGCGATCATTTCCTTCTTCATGGCAAAACCCCTTTCCCGGCGCGTCAGCTCCGGTTGAAATGGCTCATGGCGTGCTCCGCGCCGTTTTCGATGTAGTCACACACGGCCTCCGCCGCGCGCTTCTCCGCGTCGGCGACAGCCGCCGCGTCCTCGTTTTTCGGGACGCCGAGCACCCAGTCGACCTGCTCCGCGCCGCCGTGGGGCGGTGCGCCGACGCCGATGCGTATGCGCGGGAACTGGTCGCTGCCGAGGTGCTCGATGATGTTTTTGAGCCCGTTATGCCCGCCCGCCGAGCCCTTGGTGCGTATGCGCAGGGCGCCGGGCGCGAGCGATATCTCGTCCGACACGACGAGCACCCGCTCCGGCGGGAGCTTGAAAAAGCGGGCGGCCTGCCCCACGGCCTCGCCGGAGAGGTTCATATAGGTCTGCGGCTTCATGAGCAGCACGGACTGCCCGCCGATGACGGCGCGCCCCGTCAGGGCGCGGAAGCGCAGGCGGTCGATGCGGACATCGAGCCGCCTGGCAAGCTCGTCCGCCGCGAGGAAGCCGGCGTTGTGGCGCGTCCCGTTATACTTGGGACCGGGGTTGCCGAGAAAGACGACGAGCCACTGTACGCCGCCGCTGTTAAAGAGCATATTGGCTACTCCCTTGCGTTATGCGCCTCACTCGAACATGGAGGCGAGAGAAAGATCCTCATAAACACGCTCGATGGCCTCAGCAAAGACGTCGGCGACGCTGAGGTAGTGGATCTTGTCCACGGCGGGCTTGCCCTGCGGATAGGGGATGGTGTTGAGCAGGATAAGCTCCTCGAGGTCGCTCTGGGCGATACGCTCCAGCGCGGGGCCGGAGAGAACGCCGTGGCTCGCGCAGGCATAGACGGCCTTCGCGCCGCCGATCTCCTTCACGGCCTTGGCCGCGCCGCACAGCGAGCCGGCGGTGTCCACGATGTCATCCAGAATGACAACGTTCTTATCGCGCACGTCGCCGATAAGGTTCATGACCTCGGACTGGTTGGCCTTTTCGCGGCGCTTGTCCACGATGGCAAGGCCGGTGCCGAGCTTCATGGCGAAGGTGCGGGAGCGGGCGACGCTGCCCACATCCGGCGAGACGACGATAAGATCCTCGCAGCCGTGGCCGAAGCGCTTGAGGAAGTGGTCGGCGAAGATGAGACCGCCCTGGAGGTTGTCCACAGGAATATCGAAGAAGCCCTGGATCTGCGCCGCATGGAGATCCATGGTCAGCACACGGTCAGCGCCCGCGGTGGTGATGAGGTTCGCAACGAGCTTGGCGCTGATGGGGTCGCGGCTCTTGGCCTTGCGGTCCTGCCGCGCATAGCCGAAATAGGGGATGACGGCGGTGATGCGTCCGGCAGAGGCGCGGCGCATGGCGTCGATCATGACGAGCAGCTCCATCAGGTTGTCGTTGACGGGGCCGCAGGTGGGCTGCACAAGGAACACGTCCGCGCCGCGCACGGGCTCGTACACGGAGACGGAGCACTCACCGTCCGCGAAGTGGGTGCAGGTCGCGTTGCCGATGTTTTTCGACAGGCTTCGGCAAATGTCGTTGGCCAGTGCGGGATTCGCGTTGCCGGTGAAGATCTTGATTTCCTTGCCGTGTGATATCATTTTTCTTTCTCTCCTTCGACCACGGGCTTTGCCCGTGTCAATATTTCGTTACGCTCTGATTATATCAAAGTGTCGCGCCGATGAAAAGTGCTTTCCGCAATTTTCCTCGCAGCTAAATCACACTTTACAGGCGCACAGCTTTCGTTTATAATAGATAAGTTAAAATAGGGTGATCATCAAAAAAGACGTACTGGCGCGGCAGCGCCCCGGACTGAGGGATCGAAAAGTTACGATAAGCGCCCATTTTTCGGCAAAAATACGAACTTTTCAGTCCCCGATCCCTCCGCCAGCGGCTTTGCCGCTGCCGCCTCCCTTTACGCAAGGGAGACTTTGGCTGGTGCAAATCTGGAGAAAAACGCAGCTTTTTGACGCCCTGAAAACAGGAAAGGTATGTGTTACACTTGCTGGAATTTGAAGAATATAAAGTCAAGCTCAACAATCTCAAGCCCACGCTGACCGATCTGCGGGAAGCGCTGCGGCTGGACGACGCGAAGAACGAGATCGAGAAGCTGGAGGCGGAGAGCGCCTCCGAGGGCTATTGGAACGACCTTGCCCGCTCCCAGGCGGCGCAGAAGCGGCTTCGCACGCTCCAGCACAAGGTCGAGGGCTATCAGAAGCTCGAGACGAGCTGGGACGACCTCTACACCATCTGCGAGATGGCGCTGGAGGAGGACGACGAGAGCATGCTGCCGGAGCTGCAGGAGGGCTTTGAGAAATTCGCCTCCGAGCTGGAGGCCACCCGCCTGTCCACGCTGCTGACCGGCGAATATGACGCGAACAACGCCATCCTCACCTTCCACGCCGGCGCCGGCGGCACCGAGGCGCAGGACTGGACGCAGATGCTCTACCGTATGTATACCATGTGGGCGGACCGCCACGGCTACAAATACACCCTCATGGATTGGCAGGACGGCGAGGAGGCGGGCATCAAATCCGCCACCATCAAGATCGAGGGCGAGAACGCCTACGGCTTCCTCAAGAGCGAGCACGGCGTACACCGCCTTGTGCGCATCAGCCCCTATGACGCCTCCGGCCGCCGCCACACGAGCTTTGCCGCCGTGGAGGTCATGCCGGAGATCGAGGATGCCGGGGAGATCGAGCTCCGCGACGACGAGATAAAAATGGATGTCTACCGCTCCTCCGGCGCGGGCGGTCAGAAGGTCAACAAGACCTCCTCCGCCGTCCGTCTGACCCACATCCCGACGGGCATCGTGGTGTCGAGTCAGGTCGAGCGAAGCCACTTCCAGAACCTCGAAAACTGTAAGCAAATGCTCCGCGCCCGTCTCGCCGAGATCAAGGAGCGCGAGCATCTGGAAAAGATCGAGGACATCAAGGGCGTCCAGATGAAGATCGAGTGGGGCAGCCAGATACGCTCCTATGTATTCATGCCCTACACCCTCGCCAAGGACACGCGCACCGGCTATGAAAACGGCAACATCCAGAACGTCATGGACGGCGACATCGACGGCTTCATCAACGCCTACCTCGCCATGAAGGCCGCGAAATAAACCAGCTTGGGGACGTGCCTTGGCACGTCCCTTTTCTTCTACACTATAGACAAGGAGAACGAATATGTCCTTTTCCTCGCTTGCAAGCCCCCTCCGCGTGGGGACGCTGACGCTGAAAAACCGCATCCTCATGCCCGCGATGCACACGCTGTACCCCGAAAACGGCGGGCCCAGTGAACGCTTCAATGCCTTTTACTGGCGGCGCGCCGAGGGCGGTGCGGGTCTGATCGTGGTCGGCGCATGCCGTTTTGACGAAAAGGGCGCGAGGCCGAGCTGCATGAGCCTTGCGGACGACGGCTGCATAGCGCCGTGGCAGCGCTTCACCGCCGGTATGCGTGAGCGCGGCTGCCCCGTGGCGGTGCAGCTCTATCACGCCGGGCGCTACCTCGCCTCCGACGGTGTGCCGGACGGCAAGGGCGCGATCGCGCCGAGCGCGGTGTATACACCGTTTACCAGGGAGACGGCGCGCGCCATGAGCGTGGAAGAGATACAGTCCGTCATACAGGCGTGGGCGGCGGGCGCACGGCGGGCGCGGGAGGCCGGCTTTGACGCGGTGGAGATCTCCGCGAGCGCCGGCTATCTCATCAGTCAGTTCCTCTCGCCGCTGACGAACCGGCGCGAGGATGAATACGGCAGAAGCTTTGAACGCCGCTGCCGCTTCCCGCTGGAGGTCATACGCGCCGTGCGTCGCGCCGTGGGCGCGGACTACACCCTGCTGCTGCGCTGGTCGGGGCACACGCTCGTGCCGGAGGCCGGAGGCTCGGACGAGGCGCTGGCCTTTGCGCGGCTTGCGGCGGAGGCCGGGATCGACCTGCTCGACATGACCGGCGGCTGGCACGAGAGCCGCACCCCGCAGCTCACAGAGGAGATGCCCTTCGGCGCGATGGAATACCTCGCGGCGCGGACGCGGGCGGAGACGGGCATGGCCGTGGCGATGGCGAACCGCATGAGCGAACCCCGGCTGGCGGAGCGCGCCGTGGCGCTCGGAAGCTGCGACATGGTCGCCATGGGACGCGCTCTCGTGGCGGAGCCGGATTACCCAAAGCTCATCCTGGCCGGTACGCCGGAAAAGATACGCCCCTGTGTCTCCTGCAATCAGGGCTGCCTTGCCGGAACATTCTTTGAAAAGCCCATCCGCTGCCTCGCCAACGGCCTCGCCGGACGGGAGTATGAATTGCATACGGCGCGGACGGACACGCCTAAGCGCATCCTCATCGTGGGCGGCGGCCCCGCCGGGATGGAGTGCGCGCTGCGCGCCTCGGCGCGTGGGCATGAGGTGACGCTCTGGGAGCGAGCGCCCTCGCTGGGCGGCCAGCTCTGCCTTGCGCGGACGCTGCCGCACCGCGAGATGCTGGGCGAGCTTGTGGACTGGTATGCGCGGCGGCTTGCAGCCTCCGATGTGACGCTTGAATTGGAACGTGAGGCAACGCCGGAGGCGGTCGAGGCCGGCGGCTTTGACGCAGTGGTGCTGGCAAACGGGCGGGGCTATAAGCCGGTGACGCTCGACATAGAGATGGACTCTGGCCGCGTCTGGACGATGGAGCGGCTTTTGACGAAAAAGCCCGTGCTGCCGCGCCGCGTGGCGGTGATCGGCGGGAGCTTCGTGGGCATGGAAACGGCGCGCTGGCTTGCGTTCGACGGGGCCTATTCCGACGCGGCGCTGCGCTGGATGCTGCGCTACGCTGTCGAGCCGGAGGCGCGGCTGCGGGAGCTTGCGACCCATTCCGGGCGTGAGATCGCCGTGTTCGAGCGCGGCAAGCCCGCCGCAGGCTATGAGCCGGGGATCGCGTGGCCGGTGTATGCCGACCTCGCCGCGTTCGGCGTGAAGCTGCTTGGGCGCACGGAGGTCGTGCGCGTCGAGGAGGAGGGCGTACTCACGGCGGAGGGGCTGTGGCCGTGCGACGCCGTGGTCGTGTGCCCCGGCACCGTCGCGGACGAGCGGCTGTATACGGCGCTGTCGCCGCGTATGCCCGTCTACCGCATCGGCAACGCCGAGCGCCCCGGCCGCGCCATCGACGCCATTGCCGCCGGCTGCGAACTCGGCTGCCGTCTGTGACGCTTGACAAGGCGTACCCGCGTCCCTTATAATAAGCGCCATCACATATAGGAGGACGCAATGGACACCGACGGCGGCGACGCGGACCCCGAACGAAATCGAATCAACAACAATAATAAACAACAATAAAAAGGCATGGCCTGTGCGCAGACGCGCAGGTCGTGCCTTTGCGCGTTTTGCGCAGGAAAGGAACATCACTTGACAAACTCTATCGGACTTATGCTGCTGTTGCAGCTCGTACTCATTCTATTGAACGCCGTGTTTGCCTGTGCGGAGATCGCCGTGCTCTCGGTCAATGCGCTCCGCATGGAAAAGCTCAGCGCGGAGGGCAACAAAAAGGCGCGGCGGCTCGGACGGCTGACGGCACAGCCGGAAAAATTTCTGGCGACCATACAGGTGGCCATCACGCTGTCGGGCTTTCTCGGCAGCGCCTTTGCTGCCGAAAACTTCTCCGGCGGGCTGGTCGACTGGCTTGTGTCGCTTGGTATCGGCGTGCCCCGTGGGACGCTGGAGGCCGTCGCCGTTGTCGTCATCACGCTCATCCTCTCCTACTTCACGCTGATATTCGGCGAGCTTGTGCCGAAGCGTATCGCCATGAAGAACGCCGAGGCCGTCGCCCTTGGCGTGTCTGGCATTATCACCGCCATCTCCAGGCTCTTTGCGCCCATTGTGGGGCTGCTCTCCCTCTCGACCAACGCCGTCCTGCGTCTGCTCGGTATCGACCCAAACTCGGCAGACGAGACGCCCGGCGAGGAGGACATCCGCATGATGGTGGAGGCCAGCGGCGAGCAGGGCGGCATTGACCGCGAGGAGCAGCTTCTCATCCAGCGCGTGTTTGAGTTCGACGACCTCAGCGCCGGGGAGCTGCTCACCCATCGGACGGAGGTCGCGCTGCTGCGGCTCGACGAGCCGATGGAGACGTGGGCGGCGACCATCCACGGGACGCGCCATACGCGCTACCCTGTCTGCGACGGCTCGGCGGACAATGTGGTGGGCATTCTCGACACGCGGGACTATTTCCGTCTGGACGACAAGAGCCACGAAAGCGTCCTGTCGGCGGCGGTGAGAACGCCCCGCTTTGTGCCTGACAGCGTGAAGGCAGACGTGCTGTTCCGCAATATGCGCCGCGAGGGGCTTGGCATGGTCGTGGTGCTTGACGGCTACGGCGGTATGCTCGGTATCATCACGCTCAACGACCTGCTTGCGCGGCTTGTCGGAACGCTGGAGGACGAGCCGGAAGCAACTCTCGAAGCCGAAAGCACATAAAACAAAGCACAAAAGAAATAAATTTTTTAAAAAATTAGCACTCTCCTCTTGACAGTGCTAAAAATCGTGGTATAATACAATCAGACGGAGGGAAAAACAGAGATGTCCTGAAGTCAGAAAACTTGAATACCACTTTGGAAGGAGCGGATATATATGTTGATGCCTATTTTCGGAAAAGATTTCTTTGATGACTTTTTTGACGCGCCGCGTATGCCGGCGCCCCGTGCGGACCTGATGAAGACCGACGTCCAGGAGACGGCTGACGGCTATGTGCTGGACATTGATATGCCCGGCGTGAAGAAGGAGGATATGCAGGTCGAGCTCAAGGACGGCTACCTTACCGTCAGCGCCAAGACCGGCTATGAGAACGACGAGAAGGACAAAAAGGGTCGCTATCTGCGCCGCGAGCGCTTCACCGGTTCGTTCAGCCGCAACTTCTACGTCGGCGACGAGGTGACGGAGCAGGATATCAAGGCTCGCTTTGAAAACGGCGTCCTCACCATCGGCGTCCCGAAGAAGCAGCCCGCCCCCCAGGTCGAGGAAAAGAAATACATCGCCATCGAGGGCTGATGCAGAAACAACAAGGCCGCCGCGGAATCTTCCGCGGCGGCCTTCTCCTTTGTCCGCCGCCCATTCCCGCTTATGCAGCCTCAGACCTCGATCCGCTTGCCGTAGGGACTGATGGCACGGGCGGGGCAAACAAGAACGCAGAGGTGGCAGCCGACGCAGATGCGCGGGTCCATGACGGGTCTGCCGTTTGACATATGCAGCGCCTCATGCCCGCCGTCGCGGCAGGAGAGGGCGCAGCGCCCGCAGCCGAGGCATTTCTTGCGGTCAAAGCGCGGCAGCAGCTTTGTCCGGCGGTTCAGCCCCTCCAGCTCCGTCACATTCTCCACGCCGAGTCCGTGCAGCGTGTCAAGACGCGGCAGCGCCTTTTCCCGCAGGTACCAGGTAAGCCCGTCCAGCAGGTCGTCGATGATGCGCGCCCCGTACTGCATGACCGCCGTGGTGACCTGGACGTGATCGGCGCCGAGAAGCAGGAACTCCACCGCGTCGCGCCATGTCTCGATGCCGCCCATGCCGCTGATAGGGAGACCGTGGAGAGCCGGGTCGGAGGCCAGCTCCCAGATAAAGCGCAGGGCGATGGGCTTGACCGCCCGCCCCGAATAGCCGCCGACGCCCGACATACCGCGCACGGACGGCTCGGTCGCGTAGGTGTCGAGGTTCATGCCCATGAGGCTCTTGACGGTGTTGATGGCCGCGATGCCGTCCGCGCCGTTTTCCATGGCGACACGCGCAAACGGCCGCATATCCGCGACGTTCGGCGTGAGCTTTGCCAGCAGCGGGACGGTGCAGCCGCGCCGCGCCGCCCGTGTGCAGCGGGCGACCGCCTCCGGGTCCTGGCCGATGTCCGCGCCGAGGCCGCTCTGCTCCATGTTGGGGCAGGAGAAATTGCACTCGACGATATCCGCGCCCGCCTCCTGCGCGAGCCGCGCAAGGCGCTCCCACTCCTCGTCGTTCCGCCCCATGATGGAGACGAGCAGCACCTTCGTGGGATGATCGCGCTTGAGGCGGCGTATGATGTCCAGATCCTCGTCAAGGCTGTTGCAGGAGAGCTGCTCGATGTTCTTGAAGCCGCAGAAGCCATGCTCCGCCGGCAGCGCGGAATAGCGCGGCGAGGTCTCCTGCGGGACGAAGTCGCACAGCGTCTTGAAGCAGGCGCCCGCCCAGCCCAGCTCAAAGGCGCGGGAGAGCTTTTCATAGCTGCTCGCCACCACGGAGGACGACAGCAGGAACGGGTTTTCCAGATGCACGCCAAGGAAGACGCTGCCAAGCTCCACCGGCGCCTCGGGAATATCCTCCCACGCCGCACTGTCCTCATGCAGCGCGGTCAGCACGCGGCGGATATGGATGGGGTTCGCCCTCTGGGCGCACGCCCGCTCGCAGGGCGCGTCACAATCGGCGCAGGCAAAGCCCGCATTGAGCCGCTTCGCCGCACCGACGGGGTTTTCAAAGCGCAGAGAGCGCAGCAGCCTCGCAGGGTCAAGCCCGGCGGGGCAGGCCTTTGTGCAGGCGGCGTTATCGCAAAGCAGGCAGCGGCCGACCTCCTCCGCCGGAATGTTCGTCTCATATCGCATATCGTATTCCTCCGATACTGTTATCTTTTATGCTCAGCGGCTCTGACGGTACTCCGTCGGGAGCTGGCCGTATGCCTCGCGGAACGCGGCGGCAAAGCGGCTCTGGCTCTCATAGCCGACCTCGCGGGCGATCTCCGCCACGCTCCTGTCCGTCTCGCGCAGGAGCTGCTCCGCCCGCTCCATGCGGTGTTCCCTCATGTGCGCCGCGATGGAGTTGCCGTATACGGCCTTGAACGCCGATTTGAGCGTCGTCGGGTTCATGAGATAGCGCCGCGCAAGCTCCTCGATCGTCACGCGCCGCTCCATATGCGCGGCAAGCTCGTCATGCACGGCGCGCACCGTCGCCTCGAGCTGCGCCTCGCCGCTCCATTCGGGGCAGACGATCTGCATGACCTGCTCGATCATCTTGTGCAGAAGCTCGCTCTGTGCGTTCTCGGCGGCGCGGTAGTAGACCTCCTTGCCCGCACGGCGGCTCACGATGAGGCCGCTGTCGCGCAGGGCGCGGAGATGGTGCGACACCGCCGGACTCGACATATCCATCATGGCGGCGATGTTCACAACGCACTGCTCACAGTGGCAGAGCAGCCAGAATATGCGCAGCCGCGTGGCGTCGCCAAGCTGGCGAAAGGTCTCCGCCAGCGTCTGAAAGTTGTCCACCCGCCCGAGCAGCGCGCAGACGAGCGCCGGACTCTCTGCCTCGCCGCCGTGGGTATGCGGAAGCTGCATTTCGGCCCCTCCTTCGCCCGTTCGGACGGACGTTTCGCCCCTTTGGACATCTGTTTGCCCAGGCTGTTGACTTTCGTTTCTCGTCAGTATTATACTGCCGCCATAAGAATTAAACAAGTGCTTAATCAATATATCGTTTGAGCCGAAGGGAGAGCTTTGAATGAAGAAGACATATAATATCGAAGTGGACTGCGCCAACTGCGCCAATCTGATGGAGCAGGCCGCCGCCAGGACGGAGGGCGTTGCCTCCGCGGTCGTGAACTTCATGACCCAGAAGATGATCGTTGAGTTCGCCGAGGGGCACGAGCCGAGGACGGTCATGAAGGCCGTGCTCAAGGCCTGCCGCAAGGTCGAGCCCGACTGCGAGATCGAGCTGTAAGCAAGCGCCCCATGCGGGGCGCTTGCTTACGCCCATACGATTAAACAGACGCTTAATAATAAGGAGGAACGACCGCTATGACAAGAAAGCAGAAGCGGATGCTCATACGCATTATTGCCGCCGCCGTGATGCTCGTCGCGCTCCAATTCATCCCCGTGGACGGCTGGCTGCGGGCGGCGCTCTACCTCATTCCCTATCTCGTCATCGGCTATGACATCCTGCGCAAGGCGGCGCTCGGCGTCGTGAACGGCCGGTTGTTCGACGAGAATTTCCTTATGGCCATCGCCACGGTCGGCGCGTTCGCGCTCGCCATCTATGAGAAAAGCGGCGACTATAACGAGGCCATCGCCGTCATGCTCTTCTACCAGATCGGCGAGCTTTTCCAGAGCTATGCCGTCGGCAAGAGCCGTCGCAGCATCAGCGCCCTCATGGACATACGCCCCGACTATGCCAACCTCGAGCGCGACGGCAGCCTGGAGACGGTCGATCCCGATGAGGTCGCCGTCGGCAGCGTCATCGTCGTGCAGCCCGGCGAGAAAATACCCATCGACGGCGAGGTCATCGAAGGCAGCTCCACGCTCAACACCAGCGCCCTGACCGGCGAGAGCCTCCCGCGCGACGTGGCGGCGGGCGAGGCCGTTATCAGCGGCTGCATCAACATGACCGGTGTGCTCCGCATCCGCACGACCAAGCCCTTTGGGGAATCGACCGTCTCCAAGATCCTGGAGCTTGTCGAAAATTCAAGCTCCCGCAAGTCCCGCTCCGAGGATTTCATCGCCCGCTTTGCCCGCGTGTATACGCCCGCCGTCTGCGGCTGTGCGCTGGCGCTGGCCGTGCTTGCGCCGCTGCTGCGGCTCATGCTGGGGCTTTCCGGTGAGTGGGAGCTTTGGATATACCGCGCACTGAGCTTCCTCGTCGTGAGCTGCCCCTGCGCCCTCGTCATCAGCATCCCGCTCAGCTTCTTCGCCGGTATCGGCGGCGCAAGCCGCGAGGGCATACTCGTCAAGGGCTCGAACTATCTCGAAACACTTTCGCAGGTCAGATGCGTCGTCTTTGACAAAACCGGCACGCTCACGCAGGGCGTGTTCGAGGTCAGCGCCGTCCACCACAGCCCCCTGAGCAATGAGCAGCTCATCGAATACGCGGCGCTCGCCGAGTGCGCCTCCTCGCATCCCATCAGCAAGAGCCTGCAGCGCGCCTACGGAAAGCCCGTCGACCGCAGCCGCGTGACCGACATCGAGGAGCTCAGCGGCCACGGCGTCACGGCAAGGATCGACGGTGTTGCCGTCGCCGCCGGAAACGACAGGCTCATGCGCCGCCTCGGCATCGAATATACCGACTGCCACAGTGTCGGCACAGTCATCCACATGGCCGTGGACGGCCGCTATGCCGGGCACATCGTCATCTCCGACGTGGTAAAGCCCCATGCAAAGGAGGCCATCGCCGCGCTCAGGGCGGCGGGTGTGCGCCGCACCGTCATGCTCACCGGCGACCGCCGCGAGGTGGCGGAGGCCGTGGCCGCCGAGCTCGGCGTGGACGAGGTGCACAGCGAGCTGCTGCCCGCCGACAAGGTAACGCAGCTCGAGACGCTGCTCGCCGCGCAGCCGAAGGACAGCCGCCTTGCCTTTGTCGGCGACGGCATCAACGACGCGCCGGTGCTCACGCGGGCGGACATCGGCATCGCCATGGGCGCGATGGGCTCCGACGCCGCCATCGAGGCCGCCGACGTGGTGCTCATGGACGACGAGCCGCTGCAGATCGCCGCGGCGATACGGATATCCCGCAGGTGCCTGCGCATCGTCTATGAAAACATCGTGTTTGCCCTCGCGGTCAAGCTCGGCTGTCTGCTGCTCGTGGCGCTGGGCGCGGCCGGTATGTGGGCGGCCATCTTCGCCGACGTCGGCGTCATGATCCTCGCCGTCCTCAACGCCATCCGCACCCTCCACGTCCGCAAGCGCACCCGTTAACGCCGAAAAAAGCGGAGGCCGCAAAGCCTCCGCGCAGACGGTCAAGGAACTCTGTCCTGCACGCCAATGCAGCAGGTCAGGATCGCCCGCCGGGGGCGGGCGTAAATTCAAAAAGTCTTGCTGCAGCAAGACTTTTTGAATTATGCCGGACGAATTCACTTCGGCCGAGCAGATCAAATCGAGCTTGTCAAAGCTCGGTTTTGACAGGCTCAGCGGAGGCCGCAAAGCCTCCGCGAATTTTTATGCCCCCATGAACCCTTGCAGCCTTGTCCGCAGCTTGGGGGCGAGCAGGGCGCAGAGGGCGATCTTTACCATATCGCCGGGGAGATAGACGAGCATACCGCCCTTCAGCAGCGCCCAGAGGGTGAGTCCGGAATGCTGGTAGCCGTTCAGGATCAGCGCCATATACGGCAGCCCCACGGCGTAGAGCACGCCAAGCCCCGCGAGACAGGCCAGCGCAATGGAGACCCAGCCGCTCTTCCCTTTCGACAGCCGCCCGATGAGCCACGCCGCCGGGATGAGCCCGAGCAGGAAGCCGAACGAGGGGTAGAGCAGATAGCCGATGCCGCCCCCGGCGGTGAATATGGGCAGGCCGATGAGCCCCAGCAGGACATAGCCCGCCTGGGACAGGGCGCCGCCGCGTGCGCCGAGAAGCAGCCCCGCCATCGCCGTGAAGAAGAACTGGAGGGTGATGGCGCTGAGGGCAAAGGGGATGCGCAGAAACGCGCCGATGGCCGTGAGCGCCGCGAACAGAGCGCAGAGGCAAAGCTCACGCGGCTTCATTGAACGCGGGAGCCAAAGCACTCGTCATAGTGCGCGAGCGCCTGGGAGATGATCTCGACGGCAGCGTCGTGGCCGTTCACGTCGCCGGCCACGGCGTCCTTGCCCTCCAGCGCCTTATAGACGGAGAAGAAGTGCGCCATCTCGTCAAAAATGTGCGCGGGCAGATCCATGATGTCGTGGCAGTTGTTATAGCCGGGGTCGGAAAAGGGGATGGCGATGATCTTCTCGTCGTTCTTGCCGCAGTCGGTCATGGAGATATAGCCGATGGGATAGCAGCGGACAAGCGTCAGCGGGTCGAGCGCCTCCGAGCACAGGACGAGCACGTCGAGCGGGTCGCCGTCGTCGCCATAGCTGCGGGGGATGAAGCCGTAGTTCGCGGGATAGTGGGTGGAGGTGTAGAGGATGCGGTCAAGAATGATGAAGCCCGTCTCCTTGTCCAGCTCGTATTTCTTCTTGCTTCCCTTGGGGATCTCGATGACCGCCAGAAAGTCCTCCGGCGTGATGCGCGCGGGGTCGATGTCGTGCCAGATGTTCATAAAATTCTCTCTTCGTCGTTACTCCGCCATGCACAGCGGGAATGCCAGTATAGCATAGCCCCGCAGCCCTTGCAATGGCCGCATCTGTTTGTTTTCTGACAAGCAAAGCGCGGGAGAACACGCTCCCGCGCTTTGACGATATTGCCGTGCCGGATTCAGGAGGCCTCACCGGAGGCCTCCGCAGAGGCCTCGCCGGAGGCGGCAGGCCCGGCGCAGATGCTGTTCACCCAGTCGACGAAGGTGCCGGTGCTGGTGCCCTCGTCCGCGCCGTGTCCCATGCGCCAGACGAGGCTGTAGTCCACGTCCTCCGCACCGGCCGCCAGCGCAGACAGGCAGAGATTATACGCGACACTGAAGCTCGTGTGCTCGTCCGCCGTGCCGTTGCGCGTGCGCCAGTGGCGGGCAATGTCGGACTCCTCCGTGCCGTCGGCGACGGCGAGCATGATCTGCGTGGCGTTCATGAGATAGGCCTGCTCCTGAATGTCGGCGCGGTTCGCCTGCTCGATATAGGCGTCCACATCCTGGTCGGCAAAGCCGTCGAGTCCGGCGTATTTCTCGTAGTTCTTCTCCAGCACCGCCGCGACGGAGGCGGAGAAGTGGACGCCGTCCTCGTCCGCCGTACCGAAGCCGTTGCCCTCCTCGGTGGCAAAGAAGGTGTCGAAGCCGGGGATGTTCTTGTTCCGCGCAAGGCCGGTGCCGTTCACAAAGCCGGCCAGACTCGTGACGGAATAGCTCCCGTCCCTGTTCTTCACGAGCCAGTCCTCGCTGTTGTCGAGCGAGGCGATATAATCGGCCGCGCTGTCGTACATCTCGCCGGAGACGGAGAGCTCGCCCGCCGCGAGCCAGGCGTTCAGCGCGTCGGAGATGTTTTCGAGGAACTGGTCATAGTAAGAGCCGCTGCGGGGGTCGGGCGTACCGTCGGCCAGCAGGTCGAAGCTCAGCGGCTCGCCGTCCTCGTTCACGAGCTCAAGCGAGTTGATGTATTCGCAGAACGCCACGGCGAGGTCGTTCTGCAGCGCAAGCTGGAACTCGGAGAAGCCTATCTCGCCGCTGAACATCGTCACGGCGCTCGTCTCGCCCGCGTCGTAGCGCATCCACGCATAGGCAAGGTCGGCGTTGTCAAGGTCGGCGATGGGGCAGTAGCACATGCTGGCGAAGATGTCGTCGTCGATGGTGGAGCTATAGCCCTTGGCGGTCTTTTCAATGCCCGCCGCGCCGATCTCGTAGAGATAGGGGTAATACTCGTCCATGTTGCCGCTCGCGCCGAGGATGGAGCTCATCTGGCCGCCGCCGGAGCTTCCGACGGAGATGATCCTGTCCTTGTCGCCGGGGATGACCGCATCGTTGAGGCGCAGATAGCGCACGGCGGCCTTCTGGTCGACCACGGGGGCGGGCATCTTGCCGGTGCCATCCTCCGCGTTGCGGCTGCGTGCGCCCACGCTCACGAACACAAAGCCCGCGGCGAGATACTCGCTGTTGGCGCGGCCGGGCGTGGAGCTGTTCCAGCCGGCGCAGTTGTTTTCGAGCACCACGGGCGCGGTCGCGGCGGTATAGCCGTTCATCTCGCCGCCGTCGATATAGGCCGCGGGGACATAGATGTTCATGTACTGATAGCTCGGGTTCACGACCTTCGTACAGTAGACCACGTTCTTGAGCTGGTAATAGCTCCCGTCCGCCGAGAGCTCCCATGCCGGGTCGTCCAGCGTGAGCGTGGCGGGCGTCCCAGGCTTCGTCTCCGCGCTTGCCTCCCCGGAGGCCGCAAAGGCCGCCGTGCCGAGGCCGAGCAGCATACAGAGCGCCAGTGCCAGCGAGAATATTTTCTTCATGTCTGTTCCTCCTGACGGTTATAATATTGGTATGTTATCATTTTATCATGCGCCGCTCGTTTTTCAACACCGGCGGCACAAACGACGCAAAAGCGGCACAAACAGCACAGAGACGCGCCATTCATGAAAATACGGAAACAAGTGTTTACGATTTGTTCACAAAGTTTTGCGTCTTTGTTCACCAAATCGATCGGCGGATGTGGCATCATACACTTGCACACCAGAAAGACGCTTTTCATTTTCACTCCTCTCTCTTATATCCAAGCAATGGGCGTCCCGGGACGGAAAGTCCCGGGGCGTTTCCATATATAAAGCAGCACCGCGCCGTGTTTCAAACGCATGGCGCGGCGCTGTTTTCAGCTTCGGTGATTTACGTAGTAGGTCGCGGTGGCGGTGGCGACGGGGACGTCCTCGCGCCCCTCCGCCCAGAGATGCGCAGTGGCGGAGGAGATGGTAAAGCCGGCCTTTTCGCAGTCGGCGCGGCAGAAGAGCGTCTCCCCCTCCCTCGCCGGAGCGAGATAGGTCACGTCCATATGGACGGTGGGGACGAGCTTGCCGCCGGAAAAATAGCGGCAGACCAGACCCATCACCATATCCACGATCGCGGCGGTCACGCCGCCGTGGAGGCTCCCGTTCGGGTTGACCATCCAGCGCTCGACCGTCAGCGCGAGGGTCAGGCTGCGCTTATCAAAGTCACAGGCCGCGTACCGCGGCTTGAGCAGGGCGTTCATCGTTCCGGCGCATTTGACAAAAAGCTGCTCAAAATAGAGCCGGAACGCCTCCTCCATACCCGCCTGGTCATGGAGCGTTTCCTCAGGTATTATTATCATTTCCGTTTGTCTCCTGTGCCGCCTCGCTGTCCACGGCGACCGCGCCGTCATAGACGTACATCACATCAAGGTCGACCTCGCCCTCGATGCCGGGCACGGTGCCGGTGAAGCTGTACTGCCAGAAATCGTGGTCGTAGTAGTAGAGCGGCTTGTCGCCGGGACCCGCGTACCAGATGGAGAGGCCGTCCAGCGCGTCGAGGTCATAGTAGTTGTACGCGACGTGGAGGTTCGTATACACGCCGGGCGTATAGCCCGCCGACTCGATGAGACGGCAGTATTCGAGCGCGCAGTCCGTCAGCAGCGCGCCGTCCATGCCGTCGGTGCGCGCCGAGTCCGTACCGATGAACTCCCAGTCATAAAACACCGGCAGCGTTATTTTATAATCCGCAAGCAGTTTCGCGGTATAGACGGCCTCCTCCGCCGCCTCGATCACGCTGACGGCCTGGGAGAAGAAGTACACGCCGACGTCCAGTCCGGCGGCCAGCGCTCCCTCGATGTTCTCCCGGAAGCGCGAGTCCTCGTTGAGCGAGCCGCCGCCGTAGCCGCGCCAGCCGCAGCGGATCATGGCAAATTTCACGCCGGAGGCGGCCACCGATGTCCAGTCGATCTCGCCCTGGTGGTCAGAGACGTCGATGCCGCGCACGAGGGACAGCCCCGTCCCGTTATAGACCGCCGCCGAATCGGAGACGGCGAAGGCGTTCGTGTCGGCGGAAAAGGGCTCCAGCACCTTTGATTCGACGATCCATATCGTCCCGCCGTTGCCGTCCGCCACCTCGACCATGCCCGCATGTGGGTCGGGCGTGGGCGTCGCCGTGGGCATCGGCGTGGGGGTCGGCTGCTCCCGTGCCGTACAGCCGGAGGCCGCCGCAAGCAGCAGCGCCGCCGACATAAGAATACAAAAAATTCGCTTTTTCATGCCGCTACCATACCACAAAGCCCGTCCATTTGCAAATCCAACTCCTCCCGTCTGCATTCAGATTATGCCCAGACCCACGGGCGTATGCAAAGCCCTCCGCCCGGGCCGAAGCCCAAGCGGAGGGTTTGTGCTTGTGGGAAGCCGCGATCAGATGCGCATCGCCACGGCGTATGCCTGGCGCATGGCCTGCTGGACGCTGGCGGGCTTTTTGCAGTCGCCGATCATGTAGAACTCGGGCGTGCAGCCGTAGAAGGACAGCGCCTGCTTCGTGCGCGGGACGCGGCCGGCGCACATCACGACATCGTCGGCGGGCAGGGAGTGCTCCACGCCCTCCTTGTCGGTGTAGACAACGGCGTCGTCCTCGATGCGGGCGACCTTCACGCCAGTGACGCCGTGGAAGTTGGGCTCCGCCTCCCACGCCGCCTCGAACATGGCGTAGTAGTGGATGGCGGTGGAGTCGGCGGACAGGCGGTCGCGCATCTCGACGACCGTGGTGTCGTGACCCTTCTTGGCCAGATACAGCGCGGTCTCCACGCCGACCTCGCCGCCGCCGATGACGACGAGCTTGTGGCCGAGCTTCTCCGGATGGGCAAAGGCCTCGAGGGCATAGGTGAGCTTTTTGGGATCGGCGCCGGGAATGGGCAGCGTGAGCATTTCCGCGCCGGTGGCGGCCACGACCGCATCAAAGCTCTCGGCCTTGATCATCTCGGGCGTCGCCATGGTGTTGAGGCGCACCTCCACGCCGTGCTTGTCGAGCTGGTAGATGCACCAGTTCTTGAAGTCGCGCAGCGTCCACTTGAAGTCCGCATAGTCGGCGTGGACGATCTGGCCGCCGAGGTGGTCGGCTGCTTCGAACAGCACCGGGGTGTGGCCGCGCTCGGAGAGCCAGAGCGCGCAGCGCATGGCAGCCGGACCGCCGCCGATGACCGCGACCTTCTTCTTGCGGCCGACGGGCTTCACAAGGTCGTTCAGGCGGTGCTCGATGCCGATGGTCGGGTTCACGGAGCAGACCGACACGAAGGGGTCATGCTCGCCGCGGCCATGGCACTTATTGCAGCGCAGGCAGGGAACGATATCGTCGTCGCGCCCCTCCAGAATGAGCTGGCCGTAGTTGGGGTTGGAGACATAGGCGCGGGCGGCGTAGATGAGGTCGGCCTTGCCCTCGGCCAGCGCCTTCTCGCAGGTGGCGGGGTAATGGAAGCCGGCGATCACGCCGATGACGAGATCGGGGACGTTCTTCTTCATATACTCGCCGTAGCGCAGGAACGGCGTCTCCTGCAGCTCAAAGCTGGTCGGGTGCGCCTCGTCGACCTCGGCGGCGCGGAGCTGCACGATGTCGATGTATTTCTTGGCCTCGTTGAGGAAGGCGGCGGAGTCGGCGAGCGAATAGCCGCCGGGCAGATCCTCGGCGCTCCACTCGATCTCGATGAGGAAGTTCTTGCCGACCTTCTGGCGGATACGCTCCAGGCACATGAGCGGGAACTTCATGCGGTTCTCAAGGCTGCCGCCCCACTCGTCCGTGCGGTCGTTCGTCAGCGGGGAGAAGAACTTCGCGGGCAGGTTCGCGCGGTAGCACATATGGATGGACACCATGTCGAAGTCGAGCATCTTGAGAATGCCGCACTGCTCGGCATAGGAGTCGGCGATCTTGTTGAGCTGCTCCTCCGTATACCAGGAGGGATCGTTGTGGGCGGGGATCTTCTCGATGTCGAACTCGGCGGGAGGGGGTGCGTTCAGACCCTTGGCCTGGTCAAAGGCGGACATATGGGGACCCTGCTCGCCCTTGGGAACCATGACGGGATAGGCGCTGGGCGGGCCGACAAAGATGGCCATGCAGGCCAGAGAGTCGTAGAAGTGGATGTTGTCCGCGAGCTGGAGCAGATAGTTCTGGCAGTTGGTGTCGTAGAGATCAAAATCCGGAAAATGGCCGAAATCCATGTCCATGGGAAGCTGGCGGCCGCGGGTGAAGTTGTTGATGCCCATGCAGGTCACGATGGAGGCGCTGCGCGCCTTGTTGGCGTAGTGCTGGATAACGCTCTCCGCGGGATAGGGCTCGGGTCCCTGCAGGAAGTGGGGCAGGGAGTTGGAGACGGCCATGCGGTTTTTCAGCGTATAGCCGCGGATGGTCAGCGGTTCAAGCAGATGGGGGAATTTCGGTTCGCTCATTGTGTGTTCTCCTTTTCTTAGCGGTGTATGAAAATGGTTCTCAAACTATGTCAAACGGCAGCGCCCCGTCAGGAGCCCATGCCGAGGACGAACTTGGAAAAGATCATGATGACGCCGAGTATCGTGAGCATCCAGCCGATGATGCGGTTGAGCGCGCGCGCGGAGGAGCGGTTCGCGATACGCGAGGCGACGATGGCGCCGAGGAAATTGCCCGCGACGCAGATGACCATGGCGGTCATATCGGGCAGGCCGCCCATGCCGACCATGTGGCTGACCCCGCCGACGAGGGCGATGAAGGTCATGATGAAAACGCCGGTGCCGACGGCCTCCTTGATCTCGTAGCCGAGAATGGTCGTGAGCGCAAAGAGCGTCATCTCGCCGCCGCCCGCGCCGGCAAAGCCCGCGATCACGCCGATCGCCATGCCGACAAAGGTCGTCTCGACGATGATCTCGCGCCGCGACTGCTGACCGAGAAGCTTGTTGAGGCTGTTCTGCGGGAAGATGAGGAATTTGAGCCCCATCAGGAACGAGCTCACGATGGTGATGCCGCCGAGCGCGGGGCTCGGGACGTATTTGGCGATCCAGCTTCCGACCATGGTGAAGCAGAGGATCGTCCCCATCAGGATCCAGGTGTCGAGCTTGAAGCGGACATTCCCGTTGCGGCCGAAGTTGACCGCCGTGGCCGCCGAGGCGATGACGTCGGATATCATGGCGATGGCGGTCGCCTCATAGGCCTCGAAGCCGCAGAAGGTGACGAGGATGGGCGTTACGATGACGGCGGCGGATATGCCGGAAAAGCCGGTCGCTACACCCGCGCCCAGCCCTGCGATGATGTATAGTATGAGCTTCATAACCATGATCGCACGCTGCCGTCCCCATAAAAATACAACCTTAACTATACCACGTTCCCGCCGCCGGTGCAACCATTTTCCCCACGCTTCGCATGGTGAATTTCTTCTTCCATTTCCGTATTTCTATGCTATAATGATAATGGATAAGAAGGGCTTTCTGTTTTAATGTAGGAGATTTTGTCATGAAATATCCGCATCTTTTTGCGCCCCTTGAAATTCGCGGCGTTTTCTTCAAAAACCGCGTGCTGGCGCTGGAGCCGCCCTCGCGCCCCGATCTGCGCGGCGCCGAAGCGGCACAGACGCTCATCGACAGCACGGAGCTTCTCGCCCGGGGCGGCGCTGCCGCCGTCACGCTGCCGTCATCGTTCTCCGCCGAGGCCGATGCCGCCGAGCGGGAGGAGCGGCTGATCTGCGTCGAATCCGTCCGCTGTCACGGCTGTGTCGCGGCATTTCCGCTCCGGCTTCCGGCGGACAGCTCCCGCGCCGCGCACGCGGCGCTGACCCAGGTGGCAAAGGCCGCCGTATCGCTGGGCTGCCGCATGATCGTCCTGAGCGGCCTGCATACCGGCGAGCCGCCTTACAGTGCGCTGCGCGCCGTGCGTGCCGCCGCAGGCGAGGACACAGTGCTCGCACTGCGCGTCGAGTGTGACGAGACGGACGCGGACGCGCTTTCCGCCCTCTGCGCCGAGCTCGAACCGGCGCTCGATATGGTGCTCGTGACCCCAGCGCGGCAGAGCGGCGAGTTTGACGACCACGGGCGCATTTTGCCGCTGTGCGGGAAATTCAAGGCGGCGCTGCATATCGCCGTGGCCGCCGGAGACGGCTTCAACGACCCGAGGCAGGCGGAAAACGCCCTGCTTGCCGGACAGTGCGATCTTGTCGTCCTGCGCCGTCAAATGCTGGCCGACCCCTTTTTCGTCCGCAAGACCGCCGAAAAACATGAGGACGAGATCGTCCCCTGCCTGCGCTGCGGCCTGTGCGAGCCGGACGCGCTGCCGGACGAGCCGTTCCAGTGCGCCGCGAACCCGCGGGTGCGGCGGGAGGCGCGGCTGAGCCGTGTCGGAGCGGTGACGAGTCCCAAGAAGATATTGGTTGTCGGCGCGGGCCCCGCCGGGATATACGCGGCGATCGCCGCCGCCGAACGCGGCCATCATGTGCGGCTGGTTGAAAAGGAAAAGCGCATCGGCGGACTTCTCCGCTTTGCGGCGGAGAGCCGCAGCAAGAACGACCTGCGCCGCCTGCGCGACAGCCTGAGCGCCCGGCTCGAGCACTCCGGCGTGGAGCTGTGCACCGGCGTGTCGGCCGGCCGGGACTATATCGAGCGCTATGCGCCCGACGCGGTCATCCTCGCCATCGGCGCCGCGCCCATGCTCCCGCCCATACCGGGGCTGGCCGTCTTTGCCCATCCCGCGCTCTGGGCGTATGCCCACCCGGACGAGCTGGGAAAGCGCATCGTCGTTATCGGCGGTGGTCTGACCGGCGTGGAGTGCGCCATGCACCTCGCCTGTGAGGACGGGCGCGAGGTCACGGTGCTGGAGGCCGGACGCGAGTGGGGGCGCGATGCTTATCCCGCCCAGCGCGCCGCCATCGAGCGCGCGCTCCCGCCGAACCTCCGCATACGGACGGGCGTCCGCTGCACCGAGGTACGTCCCGGCGGCGTGGCCTACCGCGCCCGCAACGGGCGGCGGGTCGAGCTGGAGGCGGACACGGTGCTGTATGCCGTCGGTATGCAGCCGAAGCGGGCGGAGCTCGCGGAGCTTCTGCGCGCCCACCCCAACACCTGCATCATCGGCGACGGGCGCAGCCCCGGCCGTCTCTACCAGGCACTGCGCGACGGCCTGTTCGCCGCCTACGACATAAACTAAGGAGGACACGCTCTTGTCCATCGCCAACCTGATCTCTCTGCTCGGCGGCGTCGCCCTGTTCCTGTTCGGCATGAGCCTGATGGGAGAGGGTCTGAAAAAGGTCGCCGGAAACCAGCTTGAGCTGGTGCTCTACCGTCTGTCCAGCACACCGGTCAAGGGCGTGCTGCTCGGAATGGGCATCACCGCCGTCATCCAGTCCTCCTCCGCCACCAGCGTCATGGTCATCGGCTTCGTGAACTCCGGCATGATGCAGCTCAACCAGGCCATCGGCGTCATCATGGGCTCGTTCATCGGCACGAGCATCACGGGCTGGGTCATCTGCCTTTCGAGCCTCCCCGGCGGCAGCGGCTGGGTCAGCCTCATCTCCACCGCCACGCTCACCGGCACGGTCGCCGTCATCGGCATCATTCTCCGTATGTTCTGCAAGAACCAGACCAGGGTGCATATCGGCGATATCCTGCTCGGCTTCGCCGTGCTGATGTTCGGCATCTCCGCCATGGGCGAATCCGTCGCTCCTCTAAAGGACAGCGAGACCTTCGCCGCGATGATGACCCACTTCTCGAATCCTCTGCTCGGCGTGCTCGCGGGACTTCTCATCACCGCCGTGCTGCAGAGCTGCTCGTCCACCGTCGGTCTGGTGCAGGCGCTCGCCGTCACGGGGCTTATCGACTTCTCCATCGCGTTTCCGGTCATCGTCGGCATCGCCATCGGCGCGTCGGTTCCCGTGCTCCTGTCCTCCATCGGCGCAAACACGGCCGCCCGCCGCTCCGCATGGTCCTACCTCTCCATCAGCATCTACGGCGCCATCATGACCGGCCTGCTTTTCTATCCCTCCAACGCCATCTTCCACTTCCCCTTCATGGACACGACCATGACAGCAGCGACCATCGCACTCGTGAACAGCGTCTACCGCGCCGCCGCCGTGCTGCTGCTCCTGCCGCTGCTGCGGCCGCTGGAAAAGCTGCTGGCGCGTCTGATCCCCGATAAGGTCGAACCGGAGGAGAACATCATCCCCCCGCTGGAGGAGCGCTTCCTGCTCAACCCGGCACTCGCCATCGAGCACAGCCGCGAGGCCGTCTTCGCCATGGCGGACGTATCGCGCAAAAACCTGCTCTCCGCCATTGCCCTGCTGCGCGACTATTCCGCCGAGGATTTCCGCGCCGTGCAGGAGCGCGAGAACATCGTCGACCGCTATGAGGACAAGCTCGGCAGCTACCTCATCCGCATTACCTCGCTGGAGCTTGACCCCCGCCAGACGGCGGACGTCTCCAAGTTCCTTCACGCCATCGGCGACCTGGAGCGCATCTCCGACCACGCCGTGAACATCGCGGAGGCCGCGCAGGAGCTGCATAACAAGCGCCTCAGCTTCTCCGCCGACGCCGTCCGCGAGCTGCGCGTTTTAAGCGAGGCCGTAAGCGAGTGCCTCGAGCTCGCGCTGCGCGCCTTTGAGAAGGACGAGCTCGACGCCGCCTATCGCGTCGAGCCGCTGGAGGAGCTTGTCGACAACCTCTGCGACGAGCTGAAGCTCCACCACATCGACCGTCTGCAGAAGGGAACGTGTACGCTTGAAAACGGCTTTGTGTTCAACGACATCGTGACGAACTATGAGCGCGTGTCCGACCACTGCTCCAACCTCGCCGTCGCGGTCATCGAGCTCGACGCCACCGACCGCTTCGACCCCCACGAGTACCTCGACAGCCTCAAGGCCCTCCGCACCGGCTGCTTCGACCGCTACTACGACGAATACTCCGCCAAATACGCGGTATAAAACAAATACAAAGCGCCCCCGCACGGTGAATCGATCGTGCGGGGGCGCTGCTGTGTCCGGGTTCAGGCCTTTTCCTCGAGGACGAGGAGGCGGCGGAGGAATTTCACGAAATCGTTATAGAGGTCGTTGAGCGCCGGGAGGCCGAGCAGCGCCATCATGCCGACAGCCAGGATGACCGAGGCGGGGAGCATGATGTACCACTGGTCGAGCGCCGGGACGAACTCGAGCAGATAGCGGATATTCATGATGATGTAGGCGTGGAGCAGATACGGAGGCATGGTGCGGCGGCCGCCGCCGGTGATGAGCGGAAGCTCGCGGTCGGGCACGAGGTTGAAGAACGCGACGATGAGGATGCCGGAGACGACATAGCCCGCGGCGCGCATGATGAGCCCCTGCCAGTTCGCGCCGAGCACGGCGGAATCCCAGAAGCCGTAGTAGCCGTAGCCCTGCCAGTTGTAGTAGAAGTCGATGTCGTAGACGTGTGCGGCGAGCACCTGCCGCTCACGGCCGCCGCCGACGCTGAACGCCTCCAGCAGGCCGGTCGAGCCGCTGCCGTCGGCATAGCGGAGGTTGAGCCAGCCCCACACGCCCATGACGACGAGCGTCACGAGGAGCACAGGCAGCTTCGGAAGCTTCTCCATCTTGGCGACCTGCTCCCGGCTCATGAAATAGCCCGCGAGGAAGTAGGGCAGGAACACGAGCGTGCGGCTGAACGAAAGAAATTCGCCCACGTCGGCGTAAATGCCGACCAGCAGCGCCACAGCGAAGGAAATAGGGAGAATAAAGCGGATCTTCGTCAGGGCGCGGATGAATATCTTCCAGAAGAACATACACATGAGGTACCAGTAAAGGAAGGTCGGCGTGAAGAAGTTCGGGGTGCCGCTTCCGAAAACAAGCACGAACAGACCGTTAAAAATGAGGTAAGGGATGAGAAATTCCCCGATGGCCGTGGTGTAGCACTTGTCGGTCTTTTTGGAGAAATAGCCGGACAGGAAGCAGAAGCCCGGCATCGTGATCATACGCGACCAGACGACCACAAGCTCCATCGCACCGTTGACGGTGCAGCCGGTCTGGGTCAGCATATGCTCGCAGATGACGTTGAACAGAAGCAGCCAGCGGATGTTGTCCGCGCGGTACCAGCGCGGCTTTGCACTGGCGGCAGCCGGCTGCGGGAGCCGGACGGCGGTTGCGCTTTCCATGATAAAAACCCCTCTCGGGCGCAAAAAGCGGACGGCCACGGCCGCCCGACCCCGTGCGACAAAATTTGCGTACGGTTGTTTGATAGAATACCTTCACCCTTTCCGGGGAAAATCGCGCCATGCCGCGCCGGCGTCTCTGGCTATATATATCCATCATGCCCTGCGGGCGCCGACCCGCCTGACACGATTTTTCTCTCGGAAATTGACGAAGGTCTCTTATCAAGCAACAATACGTTTTGATTTTATAGGAAAAAGCCGCCCGCGTCAACAGGAGAATGCCGAAAATCGACAAAAACGCGGATGGCAAAGCCAAACGGCACAGGACGCGCCTGTGCCGTTTTGGTGAAGAATCTCGTAAAAAAGCGAAATTACATATTCTTGAGCGCGTTGACCTTGATGCCGGGGCCCATGGTGGTGGCGGTCACGCAGCTGCGGATATACTGACCCTTGGCGGTGGCGGGCTTGGCCTTGATGATGGCGCCGATAAGCGCGTCGTAGTTCTCCTGGAGCTTCTCCGCGCCGAAGCTGACCTTGCCGATGGGGCAGTGGATGATGTTGGACTTGTCGAGGCGGTACTCGATCTTACCGGCCTTGACCTCGTTGATGGCCTGGGTGAGGTTGGGGGTCACGGTGCCGGCCTTGGGCGAGGGCATGAGACCCTTCGGGCCGAGGACCTTACCGAGACGGCCGACCACGCCCATCATGTCGGGGGTGGCGATCACGACGTCGAAGCCGAACCAGTTCTCGCCCTGGATCTTCTGGACGAGCTCCTGTCCGCCGACGAAGTCGGCGCCGGCGGCCTTGGCCTCCTCCTCGCGCTCCGGCTTGCAGAACACGAGAACGGTGCGGGTCTTGCCGGTGCCGTTGGGCAGCACGATAGCGCCGCGAACCTGCTGGTCGGCGTGACGGCCGTCCACGCCCAGCTTCACATGGAGCTCGACGGTCTCGTCAAACTTGGCCTTGCTGGTCTGGCAGACGAGGCCGAACGCCTCCTGCGGGTCGTAAACGGTATTCTTGTCAAAGAGCTTGGCGCTCTCTTTATAATTTTTACCTCTGAACATTCAAATTTCCTCCAAATAATGTGGTTAGCGGAAGTTTTCCTCCCACATGGGGCGTGTCAGTCGCCGACGATGACGCCCATGGACCGGCAGGTGCCGGCGATCATGCTCATAGCGGACTCGATATCCGTGCAGTTGAGGTCGCGCATCTTGGTCTCGGCGATCTTGCGGATATCCTCCTTGGAGATGGTGGCGACCTTGTCGCGCTGGGGGACGCCGGAGGCCTTTTCGAGGCCGCAGGCCTTCTTGATGAGGAGCGCGGCGGGGGGCGTCTTGGTGATGAAGCTGAAGCTGCGGTCGGCATAGACGGTGATGACCACGGGGATCATCATGCCCATATCGCCCTTGGTGCGCTCGTTGAAGTCCTTGGTGAACTGGCCGATGTTGATGCCGTACTGGCCGAGCGCCGGACCCACGGGGGGCGCCGGAGTCGCTTTGCCGGCAGGCACTTGGAATCTAACGTATCCAACTACTTTCTGTGACATTATACTATCTCCTCAAATTCCTCTGTAAAAATAGAGGGTGATAAAAATCAGTCTTCCTTGACCGGCTCGACCTGATCAAGCTCAAGGTCGACCGGCGTTTCGCGTCCGAACATGGACACGACGACGCGGACACGGTCCTTGTCGGGCTCCAGCTCCTCCACGGTGCCGAAGAAGCCGTCCAGCGGGCCGTCCGTCACCTTGACGGTGTCGCCGATGCCGTATTCCATGACGATCTCATGCCGCTCCACGCCCATGTCAACGACCTCCTGCTCCGTCAGGGGGACGGGCTTGCCGTCCATGGCCACGAAGCCGGTGGAGCCGCGGGCGTTGCGCACAAGGTGCCACGACTCGTCCGTCATGATCATCTTGACGATAACGTAGCCGGGGAAGAGCTTGCGCTCCACGGTCTTGTCACCGTTGTCCGTATGCTCGGTCACGGTCTCCGTCGGGATGCGGACCTCGAAGATAAGGTCTTCCATGTGACGGTTCTCCGCCGATTTCATGATAGACGCGGCGACGGTGTTTTCGTATCCGGAGTATGTGTGGACCACATACCAGTTAGCCGTATCTGCCATTTTTATGCGAAGATGTTGATGAGCGCCTTGACGGCCGCGTCTGCGGCGGCGTCGAAGCCCCAGAGAACGACTGCCGAGCCGAGCATCACCACGACCGCGACAACGGTGCTGTTGGTGGTCTGCTTGGCGGTCGGCCAGACGACCTTTTTGAGCTCGCTCTTCATCTCGCGGAACCATTTCTTCACGCGGGCAAAGAAGCCGGGCTTCTCGTTGGTCCTCTTGACGGCGACCTTCGCGGTGGGGGCAGGGGCGGCTTTCTTCTTTTCGTCTGCCATTATTCCGTGCCTCCCTTTACTTTGTTTCCTGATGCAGTGTGTGCTTGCGGCAGAAGGGGCAATACTTTTTCAGCTCAAGCTTTTCCGTGGTATTTTTCTTGTTCTTGAACGTGTTGTAGTTCCTCTGCTTGCACTCGCTGCAGCGAAGCGTGACTTTGATCCGTGCGTCTGCTGCCATATTTTCGGCACCTCCTTGTTAAATTGCCTCCCTGTTCCGGCCATAACGAGTTGACCCGTCCGGACGGCAGGTAAAAGGCATGATACCATACATAAGCCGGAATTGCAAGGGCTTTCCCACGCTTTTTCCCTGAAATCCATAGCTTTTTTTTGTTATTTGTGTTATGCTCCTGTCTGTCATGGTCTGCACCGCCCGCCGGGTGTGGGCGTAAGACTGTCAAAAAAGCAGCACGGACGCGGCAGCGCCCCCGGCTCCCTTGTGTAAAGAGAGGCTTTGGATCGTGCGAATTCGGAGAAGAAAACACTTTTTTGACACGCCGAAGCTCAGGATCCGTCACGCGGATCTTGAATTCTGCCGGGCGAATTTACTTCGCCCCTGCAGATCAAATCAGAGTAGGTCAGGCGCGTTAAGTGCGTTCGGATTGGGAAGTTGTCGGACGACGAAGGGGCGGCGCCCCGCGATGCCTGAGCCGCATTCCGCTGGAGGTAACTGAATATGAAAACAAAACGTCTTGTCCTTGACGCGCTCTGCGCGGCGCTGTACACGCTGCTGTCAAGCTATGTGTCCATCAGCCTGCTGCACATGAAGCTCTCGTTCGCGGCGCTGCCGCTGGTGCTCGGCGCGATGCTCTTCGGCCCAGCCGACGGGCTCATCATCGGCCTGCTCGGCAGCTTTTTGAGCCAGCTTCTCGGCGCATACGGACTGTCCGTGACGACCCCGCTGTGGATGCTCCCTTCCGTCGTGCACGGGCTGCTCATCGGTCTCTGGGCACGGCGGCGCAGCTTTGAATGTGAGGCTCGCCGCCCGCTGGCGCTGGCGCTGGTGCTGACGGCGCTCGTCGTCACGGCGCTCAATACCGGCGCGATGTGGGTCGACAGCCGCGTGTTCGCCTATCCCTTTGCCGCCACGCTCCCGAGCGTCGCGCTGCGCATTGCCGCCGCCCTTATTACCAGCGGCCTGTACACGCTCCTGCTCCCGCCCATCCTGCGGGCGCTGCGGCGCGGAGGCATGACGGAAAGGACGGACGCATGAGGATCCTGGCGGTCGATTACGGCGAGGCGCGCACGGGCCTGTGCGTGTCCGATCTGACGGGGACGCTCCCCGGTGAGGCGTGGGTGGTCGAGGAATGGAACGCGGAGACGCTGGCGCGGCGCATTGCGGCAGAGGCCGCCGGCCGCGGCGTGGAGCGCATCGTCCTCGGTCTGCCCAAAAACATGGACGGCACGGAGGGACCCCGCGCCGAAAAGTCACGGGCGCTGGCAGCGCTGCTGGCACAGGCGGGCGCACCGCCGGTCGTGCTCTGGGACGAGCGCCGCAGCAGCATCGAGGCGCACGCCATCCTTCACGCAAGCGGCAAAAAGGAGAAAAAGCACCGCCGCAGCGTGGACGCGGTCGCCGCCTCGCTCATACTCGAGGGCTATCTGCGCAGCCTGTGAGGCCTGCACAGCGCGCTTCGCGTCTTATATTGCGTCATGGGGGGAGCCGGGCGGCTTCCCTCTGTCTGTCGGGGCGCCGCCCCATGCGCGCGGCTTGCCAGCGGACGGGATATGGTATATAATGATCAGACTGTCGAGAAGCCCTGCACCGGCGCGGCAGCGCCCCGGCTCCCTTGTGTAAAGAGAGGCTTTGGACTGTGCAGGTTCGGAGAAAAAGCACTTTTTGATACGCTGATATAATAATTTCCCGCTTTTTTCTATGCTTTCTGCAGAGGGAGGAGTCATGAGCATCTCCATCTTGTTCCCCGTCGCGGCCGCCGTGGGCGTGCTGCTTTGGTTTCTATATTGGCTGAAATGCCATGCCACGCCGCTTGGGACGCCGCTTCCGCCGGAGGACGGGCGCTTCGGCCGCACCGATTGGCTCTGTATGCTGGCGGTCACGCTCGTCTATGCCGTCGTGGCCTTTATCGGCCTCGGCGATACGAAAGCCCCGCAGAGCTTCGTGAAGCTCGAGGCGGGTGAGAGCGTCCACATCGAGCTTGCCGAGCCGGAGAGGCTGACCGTCCTGCGCTATTACTGCGGCCTCGGAACGGAGAATTATACGCTGGAGCTGTCCCCGGACGGCGAGACCTGGACGGCCGTCACCAAGGACGACGGCAGCGCCGCCATGACCCAGGAGTACACCCAGCTTTTCCGCTGGAACGACGTCATTCTGGACGGCGCGGAGACAAGGTATCTCCGCATCACAGCGAACGCCTCGCTCGAGCTTGGCGAGCTTGCGCTCTATGACGGGGAGAATATGCTCCTGCCCGCGGAGGCGATGAGCAGCGCGGACGGCGCGGCGCTGCTGGATGAGCAGGACTGCATCCCGGAGGGCTCGTATTCCTATCTCAACGGGACATATTTCGACGAGATATATCATGCCCGCACCGCGTGGGAGCATATCCAGTCCGTCTGGCCGTATGAGATCACGCACCCGCCGCTCGGCAAGCTCATCCTTGGGCTTGGCATACGCATCTTCGGCATGACGCCGTTCGGCTGGCGCTTCTCCGGAACGCTGGTCGGCGTGCTGATGCTCCCGGCGCTGTATTTCTTCCTCAAAAAGCTTTTCGGCAACACGCTTGTCTGCACCTGCGGCACGACGATCTTCGCCTTTGACTTCCTGCACTACACGCAGACGCGCCTCGCCACCATCGACAGCTATGCGGCTCTCTTCATCCTGCTCATGTTCCTGTTCATGTGGCTGTGGCTGAACGAGCCGGAGGGCAGGCGGCGGCTTCTGTGGCTCGGTCTCTGCGGCCTGAGCTTCGGGCTCGGCGCGGCGAGCAAATGGACGTGCTTCTATGCCGGCGGGGGACTCGGCGTGCTCTGGCTGTATTACTGGGTACGGCGCTTCATCCGCGAGCGGGAGGGCTTTGCCCGCGCCTTTTTCACGAACGCGGCGTGGTGCCTGCTGTTCTTCCTTGCGGTGCCGGCGGCCATCTATTATGTGAGCTACTATGCCTACGGCACGGCGGCGGGGCTTTCCGGCGTCAAAATGTTCTTCACACGGGACTATTTCAAGATCGTCGTGGACAACCAGACATATATGTGGGACTACCACTCCACGCTCGTGGCGGAGCATCCCTACGCCTCGCGCTGGTACCAGTGGCTGCTCGACGCGAGACCCATTCTGTACTTCCTCCAGAGCTTCGGCGACGGGACGCACAGCGCCTTCGCCGCGTTCAATGACCCGCTTTTAAGCTGGGGCGGCCTCTTTGCCGTCGTCGCCATGGGCATGAAGGCCATCAGCGAGCGCGACAAGCGGGCGGGCTTCATCCTCTTCGGCTACCTCGCCAACCTCATCCCGTGGATGCCGGTGAGCCGTCTCACCTTCGCGTATCACTACTTCCCGTGCACCATCTTCCTGACGCTGGCGCTCAGCGGGCTGTTTGACGACCTGCGCCAGAGCGGACACCGCTGGCGCGGCGCGGTATGCGGCTATACGGCGGCATGTCTTCTGCTGTTTGCGATGTTCTACCCCGTGCTGAGCGGCGTGCCCGTGTCGGACAGCTATTCAACAAACGTCCTGAAATGGATGGCCTCCTGGCCCTTCTGATATGCTATAATGTAAACCATCAGAACACTGCGCCGGCGCAGCGCCCCGGCTCCCTTGTATAAGGAGAGGCTTTGGGTACGGTGCAGATGTGGAAATGCGCTTCTTGACACGCGGATATAACGATCTGAAAAATCGAAAGGGGAACAAATCATGATAGCGATCGCATCGGATCACGGCGGCTTTGCGCTCAAGCAGGAGCTGCTCGCACTTTTGAAGGAAAAGGGCTATGAATACAACGACCTCGGCTGCTATGACACGCAGAGCGTGGACTACCCCGCCTATGCGGCGGCGGTATGCCGCGAGGTCACGGAGGGGCGTGCAGAGAAGGGCGTGCTCGTCTGCGGCACCGGCATCGGTATGTCCATCGCGGCGAACAAATTCCCGGGCATACGGGCGGCGCTTCTTTCGGACTGCTATTCGGCGGAGATGACGCGCCAGCATAACGACGCCAACGTCGCCTGCTTCGGCGGGCGTACCGTCGGGCCGGAGCTGGCCCGCCGTATGCTGGCGATATTCCTCGAGACGCCGTTTTCCGGCGTGGAGAAGCACAGCCGCCGCATCGGCCAGATCGCGGAGCTTGAGCGCTGACGATGCCCTACAGCTCGCGGGACATATACAGGAGCCGCCGGAAATTCCGGACGCCCCTGCTCATACTGCTTTTCCTGCTGGCGTTTCTGCTGGTGCTGGCGGTCGTCGCGTTCTACGGGCTGCAGCAATTCCTTGTCTATGACCAGAGCGGCGTATCGCTCCAGTTCAGCCGCGATACGTCGAGCGAGACGGTCGAGAGCGCCCAGCCAACGACCGTTCCGACGCCGGATGTGTCGGGGATGCAGGTGAACATCGTCTTCACCGACCCGAGCTTTGACGACATCGCGCTGAGCGTCGGGGAGGATCTGACCCCGCTGCGGGCGCGGCAGCTCGGCTTTGCCGAGGTGCTGGACAGCGCCAAGCTCACCGCAGGCATCGCCGCCGCGGTGGAGGCCAGGTGCAATGCCGTCGTGCTGGAGATGAAGACATCGGCGGGACAGCTTGCGTGGCGTTCGTCCACGGAGCTTGCCGTGAACTACGGCACGACCGGCGCGGCCGACCTCACTGAGACGCTCGCCGCCCTCCATGAGCAGGGTCTATACGCCGTCGCCAAGCTGTCCGTATGCGCGGACGACCTCATGGCGGTGCGCAACTGGCCCATCGCGCTGCGCGGTTCGGACGGCCAGCCGTATAAGGACGCGGACGGCCACTACTGGCTCGACCCGTATAACCATGAGCTGCGGAGCTATATCATCCAGCTCATGCAGGAGCTTGCCGGCATGGGCTTTGACGAGATACTGCTCACCGACCTTGCACACCCGGTCACGGACGCGGAGCTGCAATACTCCGTGACGCTGCGCACCGAGGCAAATCCGAGCGCCGCCGTCAGCCAGCTTGCGCGAAAGCTGGCCGAGGCCATGCAGGACAGCGGGGTCAGGCTCTCCGTCCAGATCGCGGAGTCGGCGCTGGATGCGGAAAGCGCCGCCAAAACGGGACAGGATCTGACGGTGCTCTGGAAGCTCTTTGACCGCATCGTCTGCCCCTGCACGAGCGAGCAGGCGGAGGCCGACCGCACGGCGGCTCTGACCATGGGCGGCAGCGACGAGCGCTTCGTGCCGTTCTGCACCTGGTCCGCCCCGGATGGCTGGGACAGCTATATCTACTCCGTCCCGTCCGAGAACTGATCGAAAAAACTACGGCCGGGCGCGCCCACCACGGACGCGCCCGGTATTTTCATATGCCCTTATAAGCCCGTTCCGTCGAAGTCGGGGGTATAGCTGCTCTCGGCGCTGTCGGGGTCCTGGGTGTAGCCGTCGAGTATGCCGAGGGCGCGCATATAGTCGGCGGCGCGGGCGTATTCCTCCGCGCTCAGACGGCAGCCGGGGCCGCCGTGGCCGTTCGGGGTGTACTGGCTCATGAGGCTCACCAGCACCTCGCCGGGGCGGAAGCTCTCCGCGATCCAGTCGAGCACGCCGAAGGTGTTGTCAAGCTCACCGGGCAGGACGAGGTGTCGGATGAGGACGCCGGAGCGCAGGATGCCGTCCCCGTCCAGCACATAGGGGCCGACCTGCCGGAACATCTCGCGGATGGCGGCGCGGGCGATCTCCGGGTAATCCGGCGCGCCGGAGAGCGCCGCCGCCAGCGCGCTGTCAGAATATTTCATGTCCGGCATGTAAATCTGTATCTTCCCCGCGAGCAGCCGCAGCGTCAGCGGCTTGTCATAGCCGCCGCTGTTCCAGACGACCGGGATGCCCGGCGGCGGGTCGAGCGCCTCACGGATGGCGAGGGCGAAGTGCGTGGGCGTCACGAGGTCGAGGTTGTGAACGCCCTCGGCCTCCAGTCTGGCGAACAGGGCGCGAAGCTCCGCCACGCTGAGGCGTTCGCCGCGGCGCAGGGCGCTGATATCATAGTTCTGGCAGTAGACGCAGCGCAGGTTGCAGCCGGAAAAAAATACGGCTCCGGCGCCACGTGTGCCGCTGATGCACGGCTCCTCCCAATCGTGGCGGGCAGCGCGGGCAACGACCGGCTCCCAAGGCATAGCGCAGTAGCCGGCAGCGGTATCACGCGCCGCGCCGCAGTCGCGCGGACATAGCTTGCAGTTCATATTATCTCACCCTAAATGAATATATATCCGTCATTTCACATATTCATAGGTATATTCATCGCTGTCCTCGGTCAGCGTGCCGCGCAGGCCGTCCGTGGCGACAACACGGCCGTCCGCCGTGACGAGGACGAGCTCAAAGCCTCCGTTTTGCCGCCAGTTATCGAGCGCACCCTGCTCGCCGAGGACGAACATGGCGGTGGAGAGCGCGTCGGCGCGCGCGCCGTTTGAGCACACGACAGTCACGGAGCGCAGCCCGTTTTCCGCGGGGTAACCCGTCTCCGGATCGAGGATGTGGCTGTAGCGCACGCCGTCCTGCTCAAAATAGCGCTGGTAGTCGCCAGAGGTGACGACGGCGCACTCGCCGGCGCTCAGGGTGGCGACATACGCGCCGTTGTCGTTCGGGTCCATGATGGCGATGCTCCAGCGGCTGCCGTCCGGCTTGCGCTCGCCGAGCGTCTGCACATTGCCGCCGAGCGACAGGATAGCGGTCGTGCACCCGGCGTCCTCCATCGCGTCGAGCGCCGCCTCCGCCGTATAGCCCTTGGCGATCGCGCCGAAGCCGATGGACGTCCCGGCCGGGATGCGCAGGGCGCAGTTGGCAAGATCGACCTCCATAGCAAAGCCGTCGATGGCGGCCAGCGCCGCGTCGATCTCCTGCTGTACCGGTACGCGGTAATTGCCGCCGACAAAGCCCCACAGGCACACGAGCTCGTATAGCTGCGGCGCGAGCGCACCGCCGCTCAGCGCGGAAATATCATTCGCGGTCTGCGCGATGGAGAGGCAGTCGGGCGAAACGCTGACCCACTCACCCGCGTGCTCGTTGACCTTGCAGACGCTTGAGCCGTCGCGCTCCGGGTCGAGATCGGCCTCGAGTTCGATAATGCGCGCCTCTGCCGCATCCAGCGCGGCATCCGCCTTGTCACCGTAGGCGGTCAGCAGCATGACCGTGTCCATGGCATAGATCTGGCGCTGGGTTTTCACGGCCTCCGCGCCGGTCGTGCAGCCAGTCAGAAGCAGCAGCGCCATAAGCAGGGCGATCGTTCGGACAGTTTTCATGGAAGCATCCTTCGTATCACAGATTTCCATGCAAGTATAGCACAAAGCACTTGATATTCCAAGCATCGGCTGTTATAATAGCGGGGCATGAATTCATGCGGCTGTAGCTCAGCTGGATAGAGCGTTGGCCTCCGGAGCCAAAGGTCGTGGGTTCGAATCCCGTCAGCCGTACCATCCCCATGAAGTCCAAGGACTTCATGGGGACCCCTTTTTATTGGAGATCCTCGGCCGGCAAAGCCGCCCTGCGGGAACTCGGCTGCGCCGAGATTCACGGCGGACTCCCGCCGAAAATCGGCAAGTGCCGTCAGATGCTTGCTGACTTTTACTTATTCACGCTTCACCAAAGCTCACGAATTAATTTTGTAGTTGCATGGGAAGGAAGAATAGGTTATAATCCTCTGAAAGATACGGACAATTAAATGGAGAAAGGAAAATAAATTTGACATTTTAGCCGTGCTGACATACACTGACCACGGATAGCAACAGGATTGTCTGTCGCAGCTGTGAAGCACACGACTGTTTCAGGTCGCAGCCGTGTGTGGAGCAGGCTCGTTCGATCTCCCGGGAACGGCAGATGTGCCGCACATAACCGGCGGATCCTTCGCTATAAAAGCTTCCGTCTCCATCGGCAGTTTTAGTTGATATTCCGTCTCATATGCGGTATGATCTATCTGCCTATAGTCTTGTTTCATATCCAAATTACACGCCGGCAGCCGACTCTTCTCAAGAGCCGGCTGCCGTTATTCTGCGTATTTCCGGGCTGTCTCCAGTGAGACAGCCCCGCTTTATTTTGGGATGTGAGCTCCTGGCTTTTACTCCTCGCAGGTCTCGAGGCTGATCTCCTCGATGTCCTCCGGGGCGAACTCGAGCTTTGCGCCGCAGTTCGGGCAGGAAATGCTGCCGGCGTCGAGAGTGTCCTCGTCGAAGCAGATGCTGTCGCCGCACTCGGGGCAGGTCACCTCATAGCACAGCTCGTCGTCCTCGTCCTCGTCCTCGTCATCCCAGTCGTCATAGACAAGGTCTTCGAGATCCTCGAGGTCGTCGCTCACGGCGTCAAGCCCCTCGCTGAGCTCCTCGATGGAGGCGTCCAGATCGTCCACGTCCAGCGCCAGATCCTCGAGGATGTCCAGAATTTGCGCAAGGATCTTTCCTTCCTTGGTGTCGCCGCCGGCCACGCCGTAGCCCTCGACCAGCCCTTTCAGATACGCTACCTTTTCGGACGTTGTCATTGCAGTTACCTCCTGTTTCAAATTATACTCAGCCCTTGGCGCGGCCGAGATATTCGCCGGTACGGGTGTCGATCTCGATGCGCTCACCCGGCTCGATGAACAGGGGCACCTTCACCTCCGCACCGGTCTCGACCGTGGCGGGCTTGGTGGCGTTGGTGGCCGTGTTGCCGGCAAAGCCGGGGTCGGTCTCCGTAATCTCAAGAGTCACGATGTTGGGCGCCTCGACATTGAACACCTTGTCCTTATAGGACGAGATGGTGCAGGTCTCGTTCTCCTTGACGAAGCGGAAGCCGTCGGAAAGAACGGACTTGTCGATGGGCATGAGTTCATAGCTCTCGGGGTCCATGAAGTAGTAAAGGTCGCCGTCGCAGTAGCTGTATTCCATGTTCTTGCGGTCGACGCGCGCCGTCTCGAACTTGTCGGACGGGTTGAAGGACGTCTCGACCACCGCGCCGGTGATGACGTTCTTCATTTTGGTGCGCACAAAGGCCGCGCCCTTGCCGGGCTTGACGTGCTGGAACTCGACGACCTGCATGACCTTTCCATCCATCTCAAAGGTCACTCCGTTGCGAAAATCGCCTGCAACAATAGGCATATTTATGTCCTCCAAACGTGATTTATATTTCCAACAATAAATAATACAATAAAAACTTAGAATTGGCAAGTGTTTTTGCGCGCATCAGAGAATAAGCAGCTCCTTGGGCGCCTCGGTGATGTCGGTGCAGCCGCCGTCGTGCAGGAAAAGCACATCCTCGATGCGCACGCCGAAGCGGCCGGGGATATAGATGCCGGGCTCGGCGGAGATGACGGCGCGGTCGGGCATGGGCTTGTCGTTGCGCGGCGCGGCATTGGGCGCCTCGTGGATCTCAAGGCCGAGGCTGTGGCCGAAGCTGTGACCGAAATACGGACCATAGCCCGCATCCTCGATGACGCGGCGGGCGGCGGCGTCGATCTCGCGCCCGGTCGCACCGGGGCGCGCCGCCTCGATGCCGGCAAGCTGGGCGCGGAGCACGGTGTCATATACGCGGCGCATCTCGTCGGTGACGTGGCCGACGGCGACGGTGCGGGTCGTGTCGGAGCAGTAGCCGTTGTATTTCGTGCCGAAGTCCATGGTCACAAAGTCGCCGGGCTGGATGACCTTGTCGCCGGGGACGCCGTGGGGCATACTCGTCTTGCTGCCCGTGACGACGATGGGGTCAAAGGAATTGGCCTCGCCGCCGAATTTATACAGGCGGTAGACAAGCTCCGCCGCCAGCTCCTTCTCCGTCATGCCGGGACGCAGGATGCCGAGCAGGTCGTCCAGCGCCTTCTCCGCGATGCGCTGCACCGCGATGAGCGAGGCAAGCTCCTCGTCCGACTTCGACTGGCGCAGTTCCGCGATCACGGACGCGCCGTTCTGCAGCGTCACGTCCAGGTCCTCCTCCATCTGCTGCCACTGGAGGCGGCTCATGCGATCCTCCTCCGCACCGACGGCGGCAAAGCTGCTCTCCGCGAAAATATGCCCCGCCAGCGTCTTGAACGGCGTACCGGAGGACGCGGAGAGTATCTCCATGTCGCGCACGGTCTCGCGCGCCGCCTCCTCATAGCGGCTGTCCGTGATGAGCCAGGCTCTGTCGCGCCCGATGATGGCTGCGCCGTCGTCGATATGGAAGCCCGCCGCATAGCGGATGGTGATGGGGTCGGTGAGCAGCAGCGCGTCCAGCGCGCCGAGGCTCTGCTGAATTTTCTTTACATTGCTCATTTTAAATCACTCCGTAATGTCAATATCTTTTTCGGTCCAGGGACCGGCATAGGAAACACCCTCGAAAACGGCATCCTCGCCGTTCATGGTGATGCGGACGCCGTTCACCTCGCCGAACCCCAGCACCGTGGCGGCCAGCGATTTGACGGCGGCCTCCCGCTCGTCCGGGTCAAGGGAGGCAAAGAAGCTCTCGCTCACATCGACCACGCGCATACGCCCGATCGTGTCGCTGGACAGGATCGTCCCCGCGCCGGAAAACAGCGCCGGAAGCCCCGGCTCGGCGGAATCGGCCAGCGCCGCAAGCAGCGCGTCCGTCTCGTCCTCATAGGAGCCTGTGTCCACAACGTAGGGCATGGCGACAAAGCTGTCAAGCCCCGGCAGGGCGAGATACAGCGTTGCATCCAGCTCGCCCTTGGCCTCCGACGGCGGCCCCACCGCCGCCTTCAAAAAGCCGAGCGGCTCGGCGAGCGAGCGGTAGACATAGCTGTCCACCACTTCGCCCTCGCAGAGTATCTGCACGCTGTCCACATCCGACAGAGCCGTCAGCGAGTTGACGATCGACCAGACGGCAAGCCGTTCGCCCAGCGCCGTTTCGGGACGCTCGTCCCGGAATGCGCCGCCGAGGTCAACGGTGCATACGCCGTTTTCCGTGCGGCAGGAGAGCAGCTCCGTCCCCTCCGGGATGGCCGAGTGCAGCTCCGGGTCGTTCGGCCCGCGCAGCAGCTCCTCCATGACGTAGCGTTCGAGATAGCTGTCCTCGTCGAGAGAGAGGCTGTGGTATTCGCTGGTCAGCCAGCGCCCGTCCGCGCTCGCAAAATAAAGGCGCAGGCGGCGGGTATACGGATCGGAGTCGGTGTCCTGCAGCAGTGCGTCCTCCGGGTCGAGCCCGTGGAACAGCGTCTCGCCGCCGGATATTATGCTCACGGCGTCCACCTCGTCAAGCTGGCACAGCGTCAGCACGGCGGCAAAGGCCGCGGCGCTCCGCTCCATGGCGGACGCGTTCAGAAATTCCTCCGAAAGCTCCAGCGTCACAAGCCCGCGCTGGCTCGTCCACGACAGAAGCTCCGTCCCGGCGGGCAGCGCCCCGCGCAGCCCCTCGGCCTGCGGTGCGCTCAGAAACAGCGCCAGCAGCTCCTCCACACCGGCCTGCGTCCCGCCGGACAGCGGGAGCGTTTCGGCCTGCAGCAGGTCGCCGGTCTGCCGTCCGGTATATACGCGCCAGACGGATATGCTGTCCGTACCCGCCGCTGTCCCGCTCGTGCGGCCGCAGCCGGACAGGAGCAGCAGGAGCAGCGCGAGCACGATGGCAAGCGTTCTTTTCATCCCCGCGCCCCCTTTTCCTCATAGTATGGGAAGGTGACGGTGAAACGGGTGCCGTTCGGCTGCCGCCGCGCGACCTCCACGCTGCCGCCGTTCGCCTCCACCGCGTCATGGACGATGGAGAGGCCGAGGCCGCTGCCGCCGGAGGCACGGGAACGCGCCTTGTCCACGCGGTAGAAGCGCTCGAACACGGAGGGCAGCTCCGCCTCCGGGATGCCGATGCCGGTGTCCTCCACCGTGAAGCGGACGACAGCCTCCTGCCGCCGCAGCGTGAGGCGGACGCTGCCGCCGGAGAGGTTGTATTTGATGCCGTTTTCCATGAGGTTGAAGATGATCTGGTAGAGATCGTCCGCCGAGGCGAGCACCGTGCACCCGGCGGCAAGGTCGGTGACGATGGAGACGTTCTGTGCATCGGCGAGCGGCCCCAGCAGGTGCATCGTGCGCCGCACGACCTCTGCGACATCCACGCGCTCACGCCGCGTCTGCGACGCGCCGGCGTCAAGCTTTGTGAGGCACATGAGCTTTTCCGTCGTCCGCTGCAGGCGCTCGGCCTCCGAGCCGATGTCGGAGACGAACTCCCGCATGGTCGCCGCGTCCATCTCGCCGGACTGGGTGATGGAGTCGGACAGCAGCCGTATGGCCGCCAGCGGCGTGCGCAGCTCATGGCTGGCATCGGACACGAAGCGGCGGCGCGCCTCCTCCGTGGCCTCCAGGCGTCCCGTGAGGACGTTGAATTCCTCCGAAAGCTCTGTCACCTCGTCCGAGCCCTGCACTTTGATGCGGTAGGCATAGTCGCCGTTTTCCACGACCCGCACCGCCGCCGCGAGGCGCTTGATGCGCCGCGTCAGCGTGGTGGAGAGTATCGCCATCAGCACCAGCCCAAGCCCGCCGAACGCGAGGGAGGTATTGCGCAGATTGCGCTGCAGCCCTGTGATATAGCCGCCCTGCTCCGCGTCATATTCATAGAGATACACCGCGCCCATGACGGCGCCCGCGGGCGACACGACCGGCATGGCCGCACGGCTCGTAAAGACACCGGCGGTGTAGGCATAGGCCGAGACGGTGTGGCCGGAGAGCGCGTCCGCGATCTCCCGCAGCATCGCCCAGCGCCCCACGGCGCTGTCCTCAACAGAGGAATCGTAGAGGATGAGTCCCGCGTCGTCCGTCACGATGATGCTCGTCAGCGGCATCACGTCGATAAGCTCCATGACCTGCTCCACGCCCTCGGCCGAGAGCGTTTCCAGCGCCGAGAGCGAGCTCGACATGACGGCTGCCTGGGACTGCATGGCGCTCTTCTTCGAGCGCAGCACGAGATCGCGGCTCGCGATGATGGGATAGCTGTTCAGCAGCGCGAGCAGCGCCGCAAGCAGCAGGGCGAACAGGGCGATCATCTTCGTCCGGACGGAAACGATATGTCTTTTTCTTTCAGTCCTTGAAATAGTACCCCACGCCCCATTTTGTGATAATGTATTCCGGCTCCGCCGGGTTGTGCTCCAGCTTCTCGCGCAGGCGGCGGATGTGTACGTCCACGGTGCGGATATCGCCCTGGTAGTCATAGCCCCACACGATATCGAGCAGATTCTCGCGGGAGTAGACCTTGCCCGGGTTTCGCATGAGCAGCTCCGCGAGGTCGAACTCCTTCACCGTAAGCTCCACGGTCTGGCCGTCCACCTGTGCGCTGCGGCGCTCCGCGTCGATGGCGATGTGGCCGCGGGTGACGACGCTGTCCCCGGCGGTCTGGGCGCTCTGAACCGAGCTTCGCCGCAGCAGGGCGCGTACGCGCGCCTTGAGCTCCAGGATGTTGAACGGTTTGGTGATGTAGTCGTCCGCGCCGTATTCAAAGCCGATGAGCTTGTCCGTGTCCTCGCTCTTGGCGGTGAGCATGATGATGGGGACGGACGAGAAGCCGCGTATCTGCATACAGACGGAGAGCCCGTCGAGCTTCGGCATCATGAGGTCGAGCAGTATGAGTCCATAGCTCCCGCTCCGCGCCATCGCCACCGCCGTTTCGCCGTCATAGCAGGCGTCCACCTCGTAGCCCTCGTTCTCCAGATTGAATTTTATGCCCTTGACGAGAAGCTCCTCGTCGTCCACGACCAGTATTTTCATGGCGTCTCCTCCTGACAGCGGATATAGTCCTCAATGGCGGCAAAGCGCGACGCGCCGATCCCCTTGACCTCCATCAGCTCCGCCGTGGAGCTGAAGCCGCCGTGCTCCTCGCGGTATTGCAGGATGCGCTCCGCCAGCACCTCGCCGATGCCCGGCAGCGCGTCAAGCTGCTCGGCCGTTGCCTGATTGATGTCGAGCCGTTCCTCCGGCGCAGACGTCGCGGCGGGCGCCAGCGGACGCTGGGAAAATGCGGCCTGCGGCGTGGGAAGCGCAAAGAACAGCGGCGTCAGCACAGCCAGCAGCAGCGCCAGCCCAAGCAGGAGTTTTTCCGCCTTGCTCATCTTTTTCTCTCCAAGGTAGGAATTGTTGGTTGCTTTTCTTGGGATATTCTCTTATAATATACGGTGCATATGCCGTCGGGACGGCAAAACACGGCGGTTTTTCCGTCCGCTCTGACCCCGTCCCACTCATCATACCATATTTATGCGGAGATTAACATGAAAAAATCAAAAATCCTCCTGCTTCTCCTTATCCTTTCCCTCTGCGTCTCCATGCTCGCGCTGCCCGCGCTGGCCACGGAGGAGACGAGCGAGTCGACGGAATCGACCGAGGAGACGATCTCTGTCCTGGAGGCCGCGCCGGACGTTTCGGCCGCCTCCGCCATTCTGATGGACACCGAGACCGGCGACATCTACTATGAGAGCAACATCAACGAACAGCGCGCGCCCGCCAGCACCACCAAGATCATGACGGCGCTGCTCGTCATCGAGGCGATCGAGAACGGCCAGTATACGCTGGATGACTCCGTCGCTGCTTATGACGACTGCCAGGAGGGCATGGACGAGGACAGCTCCAACGCCTCGCCCGTCATCGAGCCGGGCGAGGTACTCTCCGTGCGCGACCTGCTCTACTGCGCCATGCTCGTGAGCGCGAACGAGGCCTGCAACATCCTCGCCGAGTATACCGCCGGCTCCATCAGCGACTTTGTGACCATGATGAATGAGCGCGCCGCCGAGCTTGGCTGCACCGACACCCATTTCGCCAACCCCAGCGGCCTGGAGAATTCCGACCACTACTCCACCGCCCGCGACATGGCGCTCATCGCCCGTGAGGCCGTCAGCCATGACAGCTTTGTCGCCCTCTGCTCCAGCTCGAGCTATACCGTCGACGCGACAAACGTCAACGACTCCCGCAGCCTCACGAACACCAACAAATTCGTCGATCCCGACAGCAGCTTCTATAACGCCGACGTCTACGGCGTCAAGACCGGCTATCTTGACGTTGCCGGCGGCTGCCTTGTCACCGCCATCGAGAAGGACGACATCGACCTCATCGCCGTCGTCCTCGGCGACGTCATAAACGACGACGGGGACTACCGCTACACCGACACGGCGGCCATATTCAGCTGGCTCTACGACAACTTCAGCTACCGTCAGGTTCTGTCCTCCACCGACTCCGTTATCAAGGTCCCCGTGACCCTCGCCACGAGCGACACCGTTTCCGGCCGCCCCGACGAGAGCATCACTGTCCTGCTCCCCAACGACTTCGACATGGACACCCTTGAATATGAGTACGTCATCTACAGCGAGCGCGATGCCACGCCGCTCGTCGCGCCGGTCAGCGCCGGAACGATCCTGGGCGAGGTGACCGTCCGCGTCGGCGACCGCGTGTTCGGCACGGTCAACATCGTCGCCACGAACTCGGCGGATCTGTCCAAGAGCGTCTATCTGAAAAGCGCCGTCAAGTCCGTTTTGCAGCAGCCTGTCATCCACCGGCTGCTCGTCATCCTCATCATCATCGTCGCGCTGTACATCATCCTCTCCTACCTCTACTTCATCCAGCACAGCCGCTATAAGCGCAGCGTGAACCGGGCGAAGCGCGCGCGCGCCGAGCGCCTGGCGCTGCGGGAGAATTTCCCCGGCGCACAGACAGACGAGGACGAGCTGCTGTATGAGGACGACAGCCGCGAGAGCCGCCCCGGCTTCTTCACACAGCTGGTCGAACGCATCAACGAGCGGCTCGAGGCTCGCCGCGCCCGCCGCGAGGAGGACGAATACGACGACGGGGAGGATTATGACGAAGCCCCCGCCGACGAGACGTCCGAGGACGAGGCTTACCGCTGAAGCCCATACATAACAGCTGCCGCACGGATGAACCAAGCATCCGTGCGGCGTTTTTATTGCCTCGCCGCACCAAGCCCCCCGGCGCCCGCCCAGACAGAAACGGGGCGGTAAAGCGGCAAAAAATTCTCGCAGAGATTCATTCTCTGCGAAATATGACCGGGGTCAATTTATTGGAAAACTCTTATTTTTGAGCGGAAAAACATGAAAAAAAGCAGAAAAACCAAGCGCGCACTGATCCCGAGCCTGCAGATATCGTTGGCGGCCATTTTGCTGTAAAACCATTTAGCGGGGATTATGGCTACAACTTCTTGCTAAATTGCATTGACAGTGTCTATAAAAATGGCTCCGTCAAAATCAGAGTCAAAGGTGGTACTTTTGAGAACTTTAACCCCGCTGATTGCGAGGCCGAGGGTGAACACACCAGCTTTGTACCCGACGGTTACACGGTTGAGTCTAAGACCGTGGGCAGCGACATCTGGTATACGGTTGTCCCCAAGACCAATGCAAACTGATTTTCTTCCCCAAATACAAAAACTACAAAGCCTAGAGCGGAACTCGTAAAACAGTTATTTGAAAAAAGCAAAAAACTGAATAGTTTTCAAGGCACGGGGCTGTCTCACTGGAGACAGCCTGAAAATACGCAGAATAACGGCAGCCGGCTCTTGAGAAGAGTCGGCTGCCGGCGTGTAATTTGGATATGAAACAAGACTATAGGCAGATAGATCATACCGCATATGAGACGGAATATCAACTAAAACTGCCGATGGAGACGGAAGCTTTTATAGCGAAGGATCCGCCGGTTATGTGCGGCACATCTGCCGTTCCCGGGAGATCGAACGGGTCTGCCGGGAGAACATTCATTAGAGCGCCATGCAGGTGCTCTCCGGATGGTCTTGCACACCTGATCTGATTTTTTGAGGTGTTCTCCACAGTTCCTTCGCCCGGAAAGAGGCGTTGCCTCAACTCAGCTGGTTCTGCTGCTTTGAGACAACGCCTCTCGATGGTTTTGTTGTGTGGGGCACCCCAACTATTGACGCGGAGCCAATTTTTTGGGCAATAAGTAATAGTGGACTGTTTCGGTTCGCCGCAGCCCCTTTGCTGCTGCTTTTTCTTATTCGCTCGTGCCCTCGATGTCGCGCTCGGAGATCTGCTGCTCGTATATCTCAAGGACGCGGGAGCGGATGGCGTCATAGCCGGAGCCGCAGACATACCAGTTGCCGACCGTCTGCTGCACTGCGCCGCCGGCGAGGTAGCAGATGGGGCCTGACCAGTCGGAGAGGTTCACGGAGATGGTCATGGAATCGCCCTCCGGCGCGGCGGTCAGGCGCTCGCTCGTGACCTCAAGCTCGCCCATGAGGCGGACGAACTCCGCCGCCTCGTCGCCGGTGAGGCTGATGTAATCCTGGGTCCCGTTGATATCGAAGCTGACATAGACGCCCGCGACGGAGAGACCGCCGGACTCGCTGCTCTCCTCGGTCGATTCCTCGTTGCGCGAGACCTGCACCGCTGTCTCCACATCGTTGTCCGGCGCGACATATTCGCCGTTTGCGGCGCGTATGGCGCGGCTCATGTCGTTGCGCAGGTCGGCAAGCATCCCGCCCTCAAAGGCGGCCGCACTGCTGCCGGACGCAATGGACATCGCCGCAAGCTCATCCGCGGTGGAGATATGGTAGTACACCGTGCCATAGGCGGCATTCGCCTGCACCGTCAGGCAGCCGCCGGTGAGGGTGAAGGTCTGGGTGCTGCCGTCGGACATGGTGAAAACATAGTCGGTCACGCTGGTGAGGTCGATGTTCTGATCGGGGCGCATCTCCACGCTCTCGATCTCCGCATCCGCAAGCAGATCAAAGACCGCCTGCACCGTGTCCGCATCCTGGCTCGAGATCACCGCGCCGCCGTTGGCGCGCCGTCCGACGGACACGGGCAGCTCGCTTGCCGCGGCCTCGGCAAAGGCCGTGACGCGGCTGTCGGCATAGAGGTCGAAGATGCTGAAACCGCCGCCGTAGCCGGGGAAGCTCAGGTTATCGAGCGCCTCGCCGCCGCTGACGGCATACAGCATCGAATGATACAGCAGATCGCCGCCGGAGAAGCCGACCGTATAGGTCGTGCCGTCCGACATGGTGAGGGTATAGCTCGCGTCGGCCACGGCACCCTCCGGCGCCTCGCCCAGCTCTTCCGTCACGTTCATGGAGCGCAGCGCGTCGCAGGCGCGGATGATGGACTCGCGGTCGAACACGGGTGAGGCAAATCCCTCCGCGCCCGTATAGCTCAGGGCGACGGGGGTGTCGTTGTAATAGCCGGCCATGAACTCCTGCCAGCCCAGCAGCTCGGACAGCGCCGTCGGCGTGAAGCCCTCGCCCTCCGCCTCGGCCAGCACCGTCTCGCCGTCCGGCATGAGGCTCACATAGTCGCCGCAGCCGCAAAGCCCCAGCAGCAGCGCCGCCGCTAATATCGTTATCAAAGTCCTTTTCATAGCATATCTCCCACGGAGCGTTATCTCTGCCGTCATAGCAAGCCCGTCAGGAACGCCGCACTGGCGCTCCGGGCGCCCCGGCTCCCCTTGCGCAGGGGAGGCTTTGGGCAGCTAGAAAAACGCGCTTTCCTGACAGTCTGTTATTGTAGCACGGGCATTATAGCACAGTGTTACTCTTTTGTAAACTTATGCGCGGTGCAGAAAGCCGAAGCTGCGCTTGGCGGCATCCGCCAGGCATTCAACTGTCTCCGTGCCGTCCGTCCGCACGAAGCGGACGCGCCCGTCTCCGGCCTCCAGAAATTCGATGCGCCCGCGCCGCAGGCTCGTATAGGCGTTTTTCAGCGCGGCAAGCTGGCGGTAAAACTCCGTCAGCCCCTGATCCTCATGCCCCCACGGGAAGCAGCGGCGGTTCATGGGGTCGCGCCCGCCGTCAAGTCCCGCCTCGTCGCCGTAATAAATGACGGGCGAGCCGGGCAGCGTGAACTGCAGAAAGGCGGCCAGCTTCCGACGCGGCAGCTCCGGCAGAAGCTGCGCAAGGCGCTCGGTGTCGTGGTTGCCGAGTATGCTCATGGTGCAGTCGAGCGCCGCAGCGGGATAATTCTCAGCCAGCGTCATCACCGTCTCGGCCAGCCCCTGACCATCGTCCTTGCCGGAGGCGAAGGCGAGGATGGCCTTGCGCAGCGGGAAATTGATCACACCGTCCAGCTCCGCGCCCGTGAAATAGCGGCGGCGCACGCCGTAGGCCTCTTTATTAGACGCGTCCTCCCATACCTCGCCGATGACCGCCGCACCCGGCTTGCACGCGCGCACGCGCGCGCGCAGCAGCGCGATGAATTCATCCGGCAGCTCGTCGGCCACGTCGAGGCGAAAGCCGTCCGCGCCCGCCGCCAGCCAGTGAGCCACCACGCTGTCCTCATCGCGCAGGATGAAATCGAGGTAGCCCTCGTCCAGCTCGCGGATGTTGGGCAAGCTCTCGATCCCCCACCAGCAGGCATATTTATGCGGAAATTCGCTGAAATCAAACCACTTATAATACGGCGACACCGTTCCCGCCGAGCAAGCGCCCCCACCAAAGCGCCCGTCCGCGTCGAAATAGCGGGAGATCTTACCGCAGTGGGAGAACACGCCGTCGAGCATGACCTTCATGCCGCGCGCATGCGCCGCGTCGCAGAGGGCGCGGAAGTCCGCCTCCGTCCCCAGCAGCGGGTCGATGCGCCGGTAGTCCGCCGTGTCATAGCGGTGGTTGGAGCAGGCCATGAAAATGGGGTTGAGATAGAGCACGCGCACGCCGAGCGAGGCGAGATAATCGAGCCTGGACAAAATGCCGCGCAGATCGCCGCCCGCAAAATCCGAGGCATCCGGCGCGCCTGGGACGAAGCCCTCAAACGGGCGAAGCGTATACGGCTCAAGCTTCCCCTCCGGCGGCGTGTCCCCGGCGCGGCAGAAGCGGTCGGGGAAGATCTGATAATAGACCGCGCCGCGAAAATCCTCCGGCGGCGCATAGCCGGCGGGCAGCACGCTGAGCTGCCAGCGCTCGCCGTCCTCGATGTTCGTGCCGCGTCCCCGGCGGAACAGGCGGTACGCACCGTTTTTATCCCGCACGTCGAAGCGATAGAAGAAAAGCCCCGGCTCCGTCGGGCAGAGCTCGCCCGCAAAGCGCATATAGTCCCCCTCGCAGCCGTCCGGCGCAAGCGCCAGCGACCACGCCTCGCTCGCGAGCGTTACGCTCTGCGTGGATATCTCCCGCGGCAGCTTTATGCAGAAGCGGCAGCGCTCGCCCACGCGCAGCGGCCCGAATATCGACTTATACTCCGCACGGCGGCTGTCAAACAGGATCTCCATAAAGCCTCCCCATAAGCAAAGCACCCGGCTCAGACGAGCCGGGTACGGAACCTTTTTTATCGGGATCAGGTGACGGCGTTGAGCTTCTTCGCCATGGCCGATTTCTTGCGAGCCGCGTTGTTCTTGTGGATAAGGCCCTTGGAAGCCGCCTTGTCAACGGACTTCACAGCAACCTTATAGGTCTCAGCAGCCGCCGCATTGTCGCCGGACAGCACCGCCGCGTCGAACTTCTTCAGCTCGGTTCTCAGAGCGGATTTCGCCGCACGATTCTTCTCCCGCGCCGCCTTCTGAAGCTGGTCGCGCTTTGCCGAGGACTTGATGTTGGGCATGGATTCGCACCTCCCTATAAAATTCTGAACATGAATGTCCGCAGATGAAGATTATAGCAACCTCCCGCCGAAAATGCAAGAGTTTTTTTAAATTTTATTATAGTGTCGAAAAACGTCGAAAACCGGCGGCGGTGCGGCTCACCTGTCCACGGGGATCAGATTGCTCTCATACGGACGCCGTCCGGCCAGCACATCGTCATAAAAGCCCTGCTTCCAGTCGATATAGGCAATGCTGTCCTGCAGCTCCCGCAGGCTCTCGCGCAGCGCCTCCTGCTTTTGCGCGAGCATGATCTTGCGCTGGGGGATGGTGGCCTCACCCCGCAGGCAGAGCTCGAGATATTCCTTCATCTCCTGAATGCTCATGCCGCATTTTTTCAGGCAGGTGAGGCTCTTGATCCACGCGATATCCCGCTCGTCAAACACGCGGCGGTTGTTTTTATCGCGCTTCACATGGGGAACAAGCCCCTCATTGCAGTAAAATTTCAGCGCCTGATAGGTCATATTCGTTTCCTTACAGGTCTGCATCATGGTATAAAGCATGGATCTTTCCTCGCTGTTCACAAAAAATTCACATGTTTCGCACAAAAAGTTCTTGACCGATTGTAACAACCGGTAACTATAATCGGCAGCAGAAACCGAAAGTAACAAACGCATCATAACACAGACCCGCCGCCCTGCGCAAGGGTCAAAGATCCCGGCGCCGGCGGCAGAACGAAGAAAGGAGCTTTTACCATGGAGTATGTGACCTTATCCAACGGCGTGAAAATGCCGCAGCTGGGCTACGGAGTGTATCAGGTGACGCAGGAGGAGTGCGAGCGCTGCGTGGCGGACGCGCTGAAAACGGGCTATCGCGCCATTGACACGGCGCAGAGCTATTTTAACGAGGAACAGGTCGGCGCGGCCATCGAAAAGTCGGGCATAGCCCGAAGCGAGATATTCCTGACCACCAAGGTCTGGGTGGAGCACTATGGCTATGAGGAGGCGAAGGGCTCCGTGCTGGAGTCCATGCGTAAGCTGCGCACGGACTATCTTGACCTCTGCCTGCTCCATCAGCCGTTCTCGGATTACTACGGCGCGTGGCGCGCGCTGGAGGAGCTGTATGAGGAGGGCAGGCTTCGCGCCATCGGCGTGTCGAATTTCTATCCCGACCGTCTTGTTGACCTTTGCTCGTTTGCCAGACTGCGCCCGATGGTGGATCAGGTGGAGACGCACCCGTTCAACCAGCAGGTCGAGGCGAAGAAGTGGATGGAGAAATACGGCGTACAGATCGAGGCCTGGGCACCGTTCGGCGAGGGGCGCGGCGATATGTTCCGGAATCCAACACTCTGCGCCATAGGTAAAAGGCACGGCAAGAGCGCCGCGCAGGTCATTCTGCGCTGGCACCTGCAGCGCGACGTGGTCGTGATCCCCAAATCCACGCATATAGAGCGCATGGAGGAAAACCTGAATGTGTTTGACTTCACGCTCACCGGCGAGGAGATGGACGCGATCGCCGCACTGGATACGAAAACGAGCGCGTTTTTCTCCCACTGTGACCCCGCCATGGTAGAGTGGTTCGCCAACATGGTGGAGGAACGCAAAACGCAGCACGACAGCAGCAAGGACAAGAAAAGCTGGTGATAAAACACAGAGAAAAAGCAGCGTGCCAAAAGTGTATTTTCTATTTGCACCAGCCCAAAGCCTTCCTTGTGTAAGGGATGTGGCGCGGCGAAGCCGCTGACCTTGTTCTACATAAACCGTCTGGCGGTATCTAACTGATTAACAATACTGTAA
>CAVEQW010000034.1:0-9006 GCA_963618155.1 Alloprevotella sp. | reverse complement strand
CGCCGCGCCACCGCGTCTGCACCTGCCAGAAGTGCATCCGCACCGGCGATATCGACAACGTGGGACACACCGCCCGCCATGGCACCTATTTCGAGATGCTGGGCAACTTCTCCTTCGGCGACTACTTCAAGCACGAGGCCATCGCGTGGTCGTGGGAGTTCCTCACGAGCCCGGAGTGGGTCGGTCTTGAGCCGGATCGCCTCTATCCCTCCGTTTATCAGGACGACGACGAGGCCTTCGCCATCTGGCGCGATGAGATCGGCATCCCCGCCGAGCGCATCTTCCGCTTCGGCAAGGAGGATAACTTCTGGGAGCATGGCTCCGGCCCGTGCGGTCCCTGCTCCGAGATATACTACGACCGCGGCGAGGAATACGGCTGCGGCAAGCCCGATTGCACCGTCGGCTGCGACTGCGACCGCTATATGGAGGTCTGGAACAACGTCTTCTCCCAGTTCGACAACGACGGCCACAACAACTACACCGAGCTGAAGCAGAAGAATATCGACACCGGCATGGGCTTGGAGCGTCTCGCGGTCGTGTGCCAGAACGTCAACTCCCTGTTCGATGTGGACACCGTAATGAACATCACCAACCGCGTGTCCGAGCTGACCGGCGCACACTACGGCGAGAGCGAGAAGCGGGATGTGTCCCTGCGCGTCATCACCGACCATATCCGCGCCTCGACCTTTATGATCTGCGACGGTGTGCTGCCCTCGAACGAGGGGCGCGGCTATGTGCTGCGCCGTCTGCTGCGCCGTGCGGCACGGCACGGCAAGCTGCTGGGCGTGAACCACCCGTTCCTGTACGAGATCGTGGATACCGTTGTGCGCGAGAACGAGTGCGAGTATAAGGACCTGCGCGAGAAGCGGTCCTACATCACCAAGGTCATCCGCACCGAGGAGGAGAATTTTGCCCGCACCATCGATGGCGGCATGAAGATATTTGCCGATATGCTCGCCGAGCATAAGCGCAAGCTGGAAAATATATTCTCCGGCGCGGACGCCTTCAAGCTCTATGATACCTACGGCTTCCCCATCGACCTCACCATCGAGATGGCCGTGGACGAGGGGCTGAGCGTGGACGAGGCGAGCTTCCGCACGCTCATGCAGGAGCAGAAGGAGCGCGCGAGAGAGGCGCGCAAGGCGCTGGGAGACCTTGGCTGGGCTGGTGTTGAGTTCGGCAAGGACGTTCCTGCGACCGAGTTTATCGGCTACGACTGCGGCAGCGCCGAGGGGCGTGTTGTTGCGATCGTGGCGGAGGAAGAGCTGCGTGATGCCGTGGCCGCCGGTGTTGAGGCCATCGTGGTGCTTGACAAAACGCCGTTTTATGCGGAGATGGGCGGTCAGGTGGCCGACCACGGCACGCTGACCGCGCCGGGCATGGAATTTGTCGTCAGCGATGTCCAGAAAAACAAGGGCGGAAAATTCATGCACTACGGCAAGGTCGTCTCCGGCGAGATACGCGTCGGCGATACCGTGACCGCCAGCATCGACGAGTCGCGCCGCAACGCCATTCGCCGCGCCCACAGCGCCACGCACCTGCTGGATGCCGCGCTTAAACGGGTGCTTGGTGAGCACGCGCATCAGGCGGGCTCTCTGGTCGAGCCGGATCGTCTGCGCTTCGACTTTACCCATTTTGAATCCATCACGCCGGAGCAGCTCACGGAGATCGAGAGGCTCGTCAACGATGAAATACTGGCCGGTGAGCCGGTCGTGACCGAGGTGCTCCCCATCGAGGAGGCGAAAAAGCGCGGCGCGGTCGCCCTGTTCGGCGAGAAATACGGCGAGACCGTCCGCGTTGTGGAGATGGGTGACTTCTCCGTGGAATTCTGCGGCGGTACCCATCTTGACAACACCGCCAAGGCGGGCGTGTTCCGCATCAAGTCCGAGGGCTCTGTCGCCTCCGGCGTGCGCCGTATCGAGGCCACCGTTGGTAAGCAGTCGCTGGAGGCCATGCACAGGACGCAGGAAATGCTGTTCCGTGCGGCGCAGGTGCTGCGCACGACCCCGGCCGAGCTTGCGGCCAAGGCCGAGCAGCAGCTGCAGGAGCTGAAGACCCTGCGCAGCACGCTTGAAAAGCTCAAGGCCGAGGCCACGCTGGGCGAGGCGAAGCAGGTGCTTGCCTCTGCCAAGGAGGTCGGCGGGCTGCACGTCCTGACCGGTGTTCGCAATAATCTGGACGCGGCGGGACTGCGCACGATGGGCGACTTCCTGCGTGACCGCGACCCCGGCGTGGTCGGCGTGTTCGCCAGCATTGCCGGGGAGAAGGTCACCTTCCTCGCCATCTGCGGCAAGGAGGCTGTCGCCCGCGGCATCAAGGCCGGGGAGCTTGTCAGATCCGTCTCCGCCATCTGCGGCGGCAAGGGCGGCGGCAAGCCCGACTCCGCGATGGGCGGCGGCGCTGACCTTCTGAAGGTCGACGACGCACTTGCCTCCGTGGACGATTTCGTCGCGGCGCAGCTGAAATAAAAAAAGGGGAGACGGACATGAAAGACGACAACTGCCTGTTCTGCAAGATAGCGGCGGGGGAGATACCCTCCGACTGCCTGTACAACGACGGCGGCGTTTACGCCTTCCGTGACATCAACCCGCAAGCGCCGGTGCATTTCCTCGTCATACCGGTGGAGCATATTTCCGGCGTTTCCGCCATTGATGCCTCCAATTCCGCGCTGGCGGCGAAATGCCTTGAGACCATCGCCAAGCTCGCGGCGGCGGAGCCTGCGCTTGCCGGTGGCTACCGCGTGGTCTCCAACTGCGGGGATGATGCGGGGCAGAGTGTTCACCACCTGCACTTCCATGTTCTGGGTGGGGAGCGACTGAACGACCGCATGGCCTGAGGGCTGTGAGAACGCTGGCATGGGCGGCGCTGCCCTACGCCGCCGCAGTGTTTCTGGCGGAATATCTTCTGCCGCATCATGGGCTGCCGTTTTTTGCGGCAGCTCTTTTTCTGCTGGCCTGGACAGGACTGCTGTTCCACGGCAATACGAGAAAGCGGATCATGATCTTCTGCCTCGCGGCGGCGGCCGGCTTTGGCTGGTACTGCGTCCACTGGACGAAAAATGCCGCGCCCTGTGAGGCCTTGGAGGGCGAGAAGATCAGCGTCGAGGCTCGTGTTGTGGACTATCCGCTCGTGACCGATTCCTATGCGCGGGTGGAGGTGCGGCTGACGGACGCGGCGCTGCCGTCCGTGCGCGCGGCGCTGTATCTCTATAACGGCGAGCTTCCCGAGCTGGAACCGGGCGATATTATCCGCGCCGAGCTGCGCGTGGCATCGGAGACGGACCGCTTTGCCGCCAAGGACATATACCTTCGCGGCTATATGCAGGCTGCGCCGGAGATCATGGGACGCTGGCGCTATGCGTGGCTGTATTTTCCGCAAAGGCTGTGCCGGGCGATCAAAAGCTCCTGTGACAGCGCTTTTCCCGAATCCGCCTCGCCGCTGGTCAAGGGCATGATGACCGGCGACACGCAGAGCCTTCGTGAGGATCAGGAGACATATGCCGCCATGCAGAGCTGCGGCGTGACCCATGTCGTCGCCGTCAGCGGCCTGCATATGCTCTATCTCGTGTCGCTGGTGCAGCTGCTGCTTGGGCGCAGCCGCTTAAGCTCGCTTCTCTGTCTGCCGCTTATCCTCCTGTTCGTGCTTCTGACCGGCTGCACGCCGTCGGTCGTGCGGGCGGCGGTGCTTCAGGCCATGATGCTTCTCGCGCCGCTGTTTGAGCGGGAGTCGGACGGGCTTACCGATTGGTGCGCCGCGCTCTTGCTGCTGCTTTTGGTGAACCCCTGTGCCGCCGGAAGCATCTCGCTTCAGCTGTCGTTTGCGGCGGCGGGCGGTATGCTGGCGTTCAACGAGCCGCTGCGGCTCTGGACGAACGAGCGCGTCCACAGCCGCCCCGGCCGTTTTGTCACGGACAGCTTCATATGCACCATCGGCGCAACGGCCTTTTCCATGCCGCTGGCCGCCATATATTTCGGCTGCATCCCGCTTCTGTCCGCGCTTGTGAATCTGCTGTGCCTCCCGCTGCTGGAACTCGTATTCTGCGCGGGCTATCTGCTTTCGGTGCTGGGGCTTGTCCTGCCCTCTGCGGCGTCGGTGCTGGCGTGGCTCCCGGCGGCGCTCGTCTGGGTGTGCGAGTTCATCTTCCGGACGATAGCGGCGCTGCCCTTTGCCTGTGCATACACGGAAAGCACGGCGGTGGTCGTCTGGCTTGTGTTCCTCTATGGCAGCCTCGGCCTCACCTTTTTCCTGCGCCGCCGCGGGAAGCAGGTGCGCTACATCATCCCGGCGGCGCTGAGTGCGTCGGCGCTCTGTGTCATCCTCGTCGTGTCCGTTCTGCTGGCACGGGGACAGGCGGGTGTTGCCGTCCTGGATGTGGGGCAGGGCGAGTGCGTGGCGCTGTATGACGGCGGCGCGACGGTGCTGGTCGACTGCGGCGGTACGGGAACGATCGAAAACGCGGGCAGCACGGCGGCGTCCTTTATCCGCGCAAACGGCCGGACGGCGGTCGACCTGCTGGTGCTGACGCATCTCCACGCCGACCACACGAATGGCGTGTCCGAGCTTCTCTACCGCATCCCGGTGCGGCGGCTGGCTTTTTCCGAGGAGTCGCTGGACGACGACCGTATGCTCTCGGATATTTTACAGGCGGCGGAAGCGCGCGGGACGGAGGTGTTGCCCCTTTCCGGCGAGAATGAACTGATCGTCGGGACGATACGGCTTGCGCTTTACCAGCCCCTGTCCGGCGAGGACGAGAACGAGCGCGGCCTCGTTGTCGCGGCGGATATACGCGGCACGGAGGTGCTTGTGATGGGCGATATGGATGCCGATGGCGAGCAGATGCTCGTGGGCGAGGGAAGGGCGAATACGGATATATTGGTCGCGGGACACCACGGCTCCAAGTATTCCTCCTCCGCGCTTTTCCTCACGGTTGCAAGTCCGGAATGGACGGTCGTGTCCGTGGGCAGGAACAGCTATGGTCACCCGACGGAGGAGGCCATGACGCGCATATACGAGGCCAGTAAAAATGTCCGCCGGACAGATGCCGACGGAACGGTCAGGATAAGGATAAGGTGAGATGACAAAAACGGCAAAAAAGGGGGAGGCGACTGTCTCTTATAACGAGCTGGTAGCGGCGCTGCGCGCCGCGCCGCCCGCGCGGGTGTATATGCTGCGCGGCGACGAGGACTATCTGCGCGACCAGTATCTGAACGTGCTGCGCTCGCTCTGTGTTCCGGAGGGGATCGACAGCTTCAACTACCGCCGCATAGACGGGGCGAAGCTCGACCTGCGCGAGCTGGCCGAGGCATCGGAGGCTGTGCCCTTTATGGGCGAGCGTACGCTCGTTGAGGTGCGCGACTTCGACATCAACCGCACCTCCGGCTATGATGCAAAGGCGTTTGTGGATATGCTGGCCGATATCCCGGACTGGGCGACGCTCGTCTTCATATTCGCGCCCGCCTATATGCCGGACGGGCGGCTTGCTGCGGTCAAGGCCATTCGGAAATACGGCGTGGACGCGCAGTTTACGCCGCAGGAGAGCGGCCAGCTCGTGCGCTGGGTCGTCATGCATTTTCGCGAGCTGGGCAAGGACTGCCCGAGCGATGCGGCGGCGCATTTGCTCTTTGTCTGCGGCTCGCTCATGAACACGCTGCTGCCGGAGATCGACAAGATCGCGGGCGCCGCCAAGGGCGAGCGCATCACGAAGCAGGACATTGACGCGGTGGCAGAGCGCAGTCCCGACACGAAGATATGGCAGCTTACGGACTGCCTTGGCCGCCGCCAATATGACCGCTCGGCGCGTATGCTGGCCGAGCTGCTGGATGACCGGGATTCAAGCGTCGGCGGGCTTCTCTATATGATATCCGAGCAGATGCGTCAGCTTTACTGCGCCAAGCTCGCACCGCGCGGCGCGGAGGGACGGGCATATATTCTCGAATGCTTCCCGTCGCTCGCCTCGCGCAGCTTCCTTATCCCCAAGCTGCAGGAGGCGGCAGGGAGCTTCTCGCTGCCGCGTCTGGCACGCTCCGTTGCGCTCTGCGCCGAATGCGAGTTCGCCATGCGTGACGGCGGCGCGGCGGGAGATGCGGAGCTGCTCGGCGAGCTGCTCGTGCGGCTGTCGATGGATCGGAACGATGTATAAGATCCGGGAGGCCATCGTGGTCGAGGGGCGCTATGATAAGGCGGCGCTCTCGTCCTATCTGGACGCGCTCATACTGGTGACGGACGGCTTCGGCCTGTTCAACGACCCGGATAAGCTGGCGCTGCTGCGGCGGCTGGCGGACGAGAGGGGGCTGGTCGTGCTCACCGACCCGGACGGCGCGGGCTTTGTCATCCGAAACCATATCAAAAGCGCCGTTGACCCATCCAGGATCAAGCACGCCTATATCCCGGACGTCCCCGGCCGTGAACGCCGCAAAAAAACGGCCTCCAGGGAGGGTAAGCTCGGCGTGGAGGGCGTGGAGCCGGCGCTGGTGCTGGAGGCGCTGCGCCGTGCCGGGGTGCAGCTGGAGGATGAGCCGGAGCGGACGAGGGAGCAGGGCGGGATGACCAAGGCGGATATGTATGCGCTCGGCCTGTCCGGAACGCCGGACAGCGCCCGGCTTCGCCGGTTGCTGCTGAAACGCCTGCGGCTGCCGGAGCGGATGACGGCCAATGCGCTTCTGGATGTGCTCAACGCGCTATACGGCCGCGAGGAGCTTTTGGCGCTCTTGTCGGAGATGGACAAAACATCATAACATTCGGAAAAAATTATGGTAAACCTATAGCAATGCGGCGCGGCTTATGATATAATGACTACACTATATTGTGGAAATGAGGATACAAGCCTATGAAATGTCCGTATTGCGGTTATTCCGAGAGCAAGGTCATCGACTCCCGCCCCGCCGAAGAGGGCACGACGATACGCCGCCGCCGCGAGTGTCTGGCCTGCTCCCGCCGGTTCACGACCTATGAGATCATGGAGCGTATGCCGCTCGTCGTCATCAAGCGCGACGGCAGCCGTCAGGCGTTCGATAAGATGAAGGTCATGAACGGCATGATCCGCGCCTGTGAGAAGCGGCCCGTGCCGCTGGCCGATCTGGAGGCTGTGGCCGACGGCATCGAGGCGGAGATGCAGAGCTCTCTTGAGCGGGAGATATCCACCACCGAGATCGGCGAGATGGTCATGGCCAAGCTCAAGGATATGGACGAGGTCGCCTATGTCCGCTTTGCCAGCGTTTACCGCCAGTTCAAGGACATCAACACATTCATGGACGAGCTTACCAAGCTGCTCGGAAACCAGGAAGGAAAGTCGTGACCTACTCCCGTGGTGCGAGGAAGACGCCGCCGCCCGCGTCACAGGTCATGAGATATACCTCGCGCGCGCTGCGAAGCCCGTTTTCCCGCAGCACTTTGTTCAGCCAGTTCTCATCCCGTCCCAGCAGCTTCAGATTATCGCTCAGAATGCGCCCGGAGTTGACGATGATAATGGGATAGCCGTTGTCCTCGACGTGGATGCCCATCTGGGCGGCGGTGACGGGACGATTCGGCGGCGAGGGGATGACGTTGAGAACGCCGTCCGTCTCCAATATGGCGTATTCTATCGTCCGCAGGTCGAGTATGCCCTGATTCCGCAGCGCCTCGGTGAGTTCGTCGGGCGTGAAGCGGTTTTTGCGCATCTGCTTCTGGTCAATGCGCCCACGCACGACGAGCAGCGACGGCTTTCCGGACAGCAGAGCGCGCAGCCTGACGTTCTTCATCGTCAGCACCGACAGCAGATATTCGAGCAGCATGAGCGTCACGAGCGGGAGCAGTCCCTCGCCGAGACTGCTGTCCCGCTGCGTCAGCGGTGCGGCGGCGATGTTCGACATGAGTATCGTGACAACGAGCTCGGAGAGCTCCAGCTCGCCGAGCTGCCGCTTTCCAATGAGACGCATGAGCAGGATCAGCGCGGCGTAGATCACCAGCGTTTTCAGAAACAATTCCAGCATACACCGAGTTTTCCCGCCCCGCGGCGGATTTATGAGCTTAAAGGAGAAAGAAAGCTATGTCTGCAAATCTTCGTCCCGAATCCATGGCGCGTATCGAAACAGCGGCACAGGCCGAGGCGTTTATCAATGAACAGATCGAGGCGCTGCGCCGTCAGATCGGCGACGGGCGCGTGCTGCTGGCGCTGTCTGGCGGCGTGGATTCCTCTGTTGTCGCCGCTCTGCTGATCAAGGCGGTGGGACGCCAGCTCGTCTGCGTCCATGTCAACCACGGTCTGCTTCGCAAGGGTGAGCCGGAGCAGGTCATTGAGGTCTTCAAAAACCAGCTCGGCGCGGAGCTTATCTATGTCGATGCCGTCGACCGCTTTCTGGACAAGCTCGCCGGCGTCGCCGACCCGGAGCAGAAGCGCAAGATCATCGGTGCGGAGTTTATCGATGTGTTCGCGGAGGAGGCAGAGAAGCTGGACGGCATCCGTTTCCTGGCGCAGGGAACGATCTATCCCGATATTCTGGAAAGCGGTCCCGTTAAGAGCCATCACAACGTCGGCGGTCTGCCGGAGCAGCTGCAGTTTGAGCTTGTCGAGCCGCTGCGCCTGCTGTTCAAGGACGAGGTGCGCGTGGTCGGCAAGGCGCTCGGTCTGCCCGATTCCATGGTCTACCGCCAGCCGTTCCCTGGCCCCGGCCTCGGTGTCCGCTGCGTTGGTGCTATCACCCGCGACCGTCTGGAGGCCGTGCGTGAGTCGGATGCCATTTTGCGCGAGGAGTTTGCGAAGGCAGGGCTCGCCGGGAGAGTGTGGCAGTATTTCACCATTGTCCCGGACTTCAAGTCCACCGGCGTGACCGATGGAAAGCGGAGCTATGCGTGGCCGGTCGTCCTCCGTGCCGTCAATACCCGCGATGCTATGACCGCTACGGTCGAAAACGTCCCCTTCGATTTGCTTCAGCACATTACCGCCCGCATCACCGCCGAAGTCCCCGGCGTCAACCGCGTTCTCTACGACCTCACCCCCAAGCCCAGCGGCACGATCGAGTGGGAGTAATT
>CAVEQW010000033.1:0-74931 GCA_963618155.1 Alloprevotella sp. | reverse complement strand
AATCCCTCAGTCAGCTTCGCTGACAGCTCCCTTTACACAAGGGAGCCGGGGCGCTTGAAGCGCCGGTGCAAGGTTCTTTGACAGTCTGAGCCGGTCGTTCGACCGGCTCTCCGTGGTTATATGGGGTTATACCGCTTCAGCGCTCATCGCCCTCGGGGACTTCCTCCTGCTGGAGGGGCTGCTGCTGGAGGCGGCGCTGCACCTGCTGCTGCAGCGTGGCGTTATAGCTCGTGGCGGCGTTGCGGAAGCGGGCGCGGCTGCTGCGCACCTCCTCCAGCGCGGCAGCGACCGACGCCTCCGCGCCCTTGAGCGCCTCGTCCACATATTCATTGGCGACGCGGCGAAGCTCACGCGCCTTGGTCTCGGTGTCGGCAAGCATGGCGTCGGCCTTGGCCTTGGCGAGGCGGACGACCTCCTGCTCCTCGACGAGCTGGCGGCTGCGCTCCTCCGCCATTTTACGGACGGACTCGGCCTCGCGCTTGGCGTTACCGATGAATTCGTCGCGGGCGGACACGAGGCGCTTCGCCTCGGCCATCTCCGCCGGGAGGCGCGCCTTGATCTCCTCGATGAGGTCAAGCGCCTTGTCCCTGTCGACGAGGCACTTGTCGTTCCCGAGAGGGACGCCCCAAGCCTCAGAGATCATGTTGTAGAGCATTTCGATCAGTTCAAGGATCCCTTCGTTTTCGTTCATTGCGACTTCTGCCTCCTCAAGCTGTTTGTTCTTTCGATCACATCGCCGATGATCTCCATCGGCACAAAATCGGACAGATCCGCGCCATAGCGCGCCATCTCCTTCACGACGCTCGAGCTCAGATAGGTGTACTTTTCGCTCGCCGTCAGGAACATGGTCTCAAGCTGCGGATTCATTTTTTTATTGATGAGCGCGATCTGGAATTCATAATCAAAGTCGGACAGCGCACGCAGACCCTTGACGATCACAGCACCGTCAAACTGCTTGGCATACTCCGCGAGAAGCATATCCGTCGTGGCGACCTCCACATTGGCAAAGCGAGCCGTCACCTTCCGCGCAAGCTCCATACGCTCCTCGATGGTGAACATGGGGCTTTTTTCGGAGTTTTTCATCACGCATACGACCACCCGGTCGAACACGGCCGCCGCACGGCGCACGATGTTCAGATGGCCGAGCGTGATGGGGTCAAAGCTGCCGGGATAAAGAGCGGTTTTCATGTCGTTCCTCTGCTGTATGCCGTGAGTGAGACCTTGCCGTAGTTGTACTGGCGGCCGCGCGTATACGGCACCTTTGCCTCCGGCAGCGCGGTCCCGCGCATACTCTCGACCAATATTATACCACCTTCCTTTAAGATGTCAAACTGAAAAACGGCATTCAGCACGTCGTCATACAGTCCGGCATGGTACGGCGGGTCGATGAACACGAGGTCAAATTTTCCGCAGCGGGACAGATAGCTGCACGCGTCCGAGCGGACGACCTCTGCCGAAAAGCCGCACAGCGCCAGATTCTTCCGCACCAGCGCCAGCGACTGCGGCGCATTGTCCACGAACACACACTCCCGCGCCCCGCGGCTCAGCGCCTCGATGCCGAGCTGGCCGGTGCCGGCGAACAGATCGAGCACGCGCCGCCCCGGCACGTCGAACTGCACGATGGAGAACACAGCCTCCTTGACCATATCCGTCGTCGGACGAACGGACATATCCTTTGGCTCGCAGAGCCTGCGGCCGCGAGCCGTTCCGGTGATAACTCTCATTTGGCTTCCTCCTCATGGAAATGCCGCCACACCGCCTCGGCGGTGCTCTGCGGCACAACGGCGGCAAGCTTGTCCACCTCCGCCGTGCGTATGGCTTTCATGGTTTTGAACTCCCGCAAAAGCGCCGCGCGCCGCTTTTCGCCCACGCCGGGTATCGCGTCGAGTTCCGAGCCGAAGCGGCTGTCGCGCAGCAGGCGGTGGTATTCGATGGCGAAGCGGTGGGTCTGCTCCTGGATGCTGCCGATGAGCGCGAAGACGGCGGGGTTGGCCTGTATGCCGATCTCCTGTCCCTGCTCCGTCACGAGCGCCCGCGTCCGGTGGCGGTCGTCCTTGACCATGCCGAACACGGGGACGGACACGCCGGTCTCGTCCATTGCCGCCCGTGCCGCCGCCACCTGCCCCTCGCCGCCGTCGATCAGCAGCAGATCAGGCAGCGCCGCGAATTTCTCGTCCCCATCCTGCCAGCGGCGGAAGCGGCGCAGCACCGCCTCATGCATACTGGCAAAGTCGTCCTGCGTCGTGACCGACTTCATGCGGAAGCGGCGGTAGTCGCGCTTCAGCGGCCTGCCGCCCTCGAACACGGTCATGGAGGCGACGATGCCCGTGTTGCCGGTGTTTGAGATATCGAACGCCTCGATGCGCTGCGGCAGCGCGTCCATACCCAGCATTTTCTGCAGCCATTCGAGCGTCTTGCTGCGGCGCTCAGCCTGCGTTGCGGCACGCTGGCTCTCCTCGCGCGCGTTGCGCTGCGCCGCCTCCAGAAAGGCGCGGCGGTCGCCGCGCTGCGGCACGGACAACGTGACCCGCCGTCCCGCCGTCTCGGTCAATAAGCGCTCAAGCTCCGCCTGTCCCTCCGGCTCAAACGGCAGCAGCACGTCCCTCGGCCAGAGGCCGCGCCGCACATAGTACTGGCTCAGTATCGCGGCAAGCGCCGCCGCGTCGTCCTCCATAGGCTCCGGCATGAGCTCGAGGTCCTTGTCCGTCAGATCGCCGTCCGTATAGTGCAGGACAACGAAGGCCGTCCTCGCGCCGCGGCAGAAGCCGATCGCGTCCGTGTCTGTCCGCGCCGATTTGAGGACGTGCTGGCGGTTATTGAGCTCGCGCAGGGCGCGGACACGGTCGCGCAGCGCCGCCGCCTCCTCAAAGCGCAGCGCCTCCGCCGCCTGCTCCATCTCCTGCTCCAGCTCCTCGACGAGCTTTTTCGCATCCCCGTCCAGCATACGGCACATCAGGGCGATATTCTCCCGGTAGGCCGCCGCATCCGGCTCGCCCCGGCACCAGCCGGCGCAGCGCTTCATATGGTAGTTCAGACAGGGGCGGCCGCGCCCGATGTCGCGCGGGAAGCGCCGCGTGCAGTCCGGCATTTTCAGCGTCCTCGCCATCGTCTCCAGAATGCTGCGGCTGACGTAGCGGCCGCCATAGGGGCCGAAGTAGCGCGCGCCGTCCTCCCTGGCGCGGTTCACAAGCGTAAAGCGCGGATATTCCTCCCGCTCGTCCAGACGCAGGAAGGGATAGCTCTTGTCGTCGCGCAGCAGGATGTTGTAGTGCGGCTGATGGCGCTTGATCAGGCTGTTTTCCAGCACCAGCGCCTCAAACTCCGAGGCGGCCACGATCACGTCGAAGTCGTCCACATGGCTCACCATCGCCGCGACCTTCGGCAGATGCTCGCCGGTGAAATAGCTCGACACGCGGTTTTTCAGCGCCTTGGCCTTGCCGACATAGATGACCTCACCGGCGGCGTTTTTCATGATATAGACCCCCGGCAGCAGCGGCAGCTTATTGGATTTTTGGCGAAGCTCGGTGATTTTGTCCATGGCACAGATACAAAGGCAGATACGAAAAAAGGGCGTGCAGAAACACGCCCCTCCCGTTTCGCCGTTTATAAATTATTCCGCGAAGCCGGTGTCGATGAGCTCGGCCAGCGTATCGACGGCCTCCTCCTCGTCCGAGCCGTCGGCGATGATGTTGACGCTCGTACCCTTGACGATTCCAAGCGAAAGCACGCCCAAAAGGCTCTTGGCATTGACGCGGCGCTCGTCCTTTTCGATCCAGACGCTGCTCTTGAACTCATTGGCCTTCTGGATGAAGAACGTCGCGGGTCTGGCGTGCAGTCCGACTTGGTTGTTGATCGTGACTTCTCGAATAACCATTTTTCCCGCTCCCTCATAGCTGTTTTTATAGTTTACTCTATTGTATCAAACTTCTTCACGATTAGCAATATTTTTTAACATTTTGTGAAGTTGCACAGTTGCCGGCGACGCTATGCGGCGGTTTTACTTCAACTCCACCACAGTCACGCCCGTTTCGCCCTCGCCGTAGCGGCCGAGGCGGTAGCTTTTCACCAGACGGTTCTTTTTCAGGCACTGCTGCACCGCTGCGCGCAGCGCCCCTGTCCCCTTGCCGTGGATGATGGTCACGGTCTTGAGCCGTCCGGCGGCGGCGCTGTCGATGTAGCGCTCCACGGCAAGCTCCGCCTCGTCCGACATGAAGCCGCGTATGTCGAGTTCCGCCGGCACGGGCGCGCTGTGCAGCGCCGCCGAGGCCGCCGCCGCGACGGACTTCACGGCGGGCTTCGCATTTTCGATCAGCGTCACGTCATTCGGCGAGGCCGTCACCTTCATGATGCCGGCCTGCAGATACAGCGTGCCGTCGCTCCGTATGTCGATGACCTCGGCGCGTATGCCGTTGGAGCCGAGCTCGACCGTGTCGCCCTTGCGGATAGCGCGGCTCCGCTTCGGCTTCGGCGCGGGCGTCTCCGGCCGGGCGCGCAGCTTTGCCTCGCTCTCGTTCAAGCGGCGGCGCAGCTCGGTGCGCGCCTCGTTGACGCGCTGGACATCCGTCTGTTCGTTGACGGCGGCTTTTTCGCGGTCGATCTCCCGGAACGCCTCATCCGCCGCGTCACGCGCCTCCTGAATGATGCGCTCCGCCTCGCGCCGCGCCTTGATCTCGGCCTTTTCAAGCCGCACCTCCAGCTCCCGCCGCATACGCTCCGCCTGCCGCGCATCCTCCTCCGCCTGCGCCTTGGCCTCGCGCCGCGCCTGCGTCTCGCGCTCCATCGCCATGCGCTGGGTCTCCAGGCGCTCGATGGTCTTCTCAAAATCGGTCGTCTCGGCGCTGAGGCGCTTTTTCGCGTCCTCGATGATCTCATCCGGCACACCGAGGCGGCTCGATATCGCGAAGGCGTTGGACTTGCCCGGTATGCCGACCAGCAGCTTATAGGTCGGGCGCAGCGTCTCCAGATCGAACTCGCAGGAGGCGTTCATCACACCGGCCGTGTTCGTGGCGTAGACCTTCAATTCGGCATAGTGCGTCGTGGCCGCCGTGAGCGCACCGTGGCTGCGCGTATATTCGATGATGGCCATGGCGAGCGCCGCGCCCTCGGCGGGATCTGTGCCCGCGCCAAGCTCGTCAAAGAGCACGAGCGTCCCCGGCTCGCAGTGGTCGAGCATACGGACGATGTTCACCATGTGGCTCGAGAAGGTGGACAGAGACTGCTCGATGGACTGCTCGTCGCCGATGTCGGCCAGAATGGTCTTCAGGACAGGTATTCGGCTCCCGTCCGCCGCCGGTATCTGGAGGCCGCAGCCCGTCATGGCGCAGAGCAGCCCCAGCGTTTTGAGCGTGACGGTCTTGCCGCCGGTGTTCGGCCCCGTGATGACGAGGGTATCGTATTCGCCGCCGAGCGCCACGCTGATGGGGACGGCGCTCTCCTTGGGCAGCAGCGGGTGCCGCGCCCGCTTCAGAAGCAGCTCGTTTTCCGTAAGCTCCGGCTCCCCGGCGTTCATCTGGTAGGCAAGCTCCGCCCGCGCAAAGATGAGGTCAAGCTGGGTCAGCACGTTCACGTTCAGCGTGATGGTCTCGCGGCTCGCCGCACAGTCGGCGGACAGCTCCATGAGGATGCGCTCGATCTCCGCCTTTTCCTTGGACGCAAGCTCGCGCAGCTCGTTGTTCGCCTTGACCGCACCCATCGGCTCGATGAACAGGGTCGCGCCCGAGGCGGAGACATCGTGGACGAGTCCCGGTATATCCGCCTTGCGCTCGGCGCGTACCGGCACGACATAGCGCCCCGCCCGCTGGGTGATGATGGCCTCCTGCAAGACCTTGGAATTGGACGGCGAGGATATAATGCGCTGCAAGGTCTCGCGCACGCGCGCCGACGCCGCCCGCATTTTCCGCCGTATGTCGGCAAGCTCGGCGCTGGCCGCGTCCGCGATCTCCTCCTCGCCCGTGATGCAGGTGGTGATCTTCTCCTCCAGAAAGCGGTTGGGCGACAGGGACATGAAAAGCTGGTGCAGCCGCCCGGACTCGCCGCGGCCGGCGGAATAGGACGCGCAGGCGCGGGCGGAGAAAAGCACGCCCGCGATGTCCAGCAGCTCGCGGGTGTTGAGCATACCGCCCATATCGGCGCGCGCCAGCGAGGAGCGTACGTCCCTCAGCCCGGAGAAGGACGGGCTTCCCTTGAGCTCCATCATCTTCTTCGCGTCGGCCGTCTCCGCCAGCAGCAACCGCACCTGTCCCGCCTCCGACGACGGGCGCAGCGCCCGCGCCAGCTCCTTTGCGCCGTCCGACACGCATTTGGCCGCCAGCATATCCAGTATCGCCGGCAGCTCGATGGTCTGCAATGATTTTTCGTAAAGCTCCATTTATCTCACACTTTTCCAGTAATCCAGCGATGGGAGCAGCCGGTCAAGCTGGCGGGCGCAGAACAGCTCCGCCACGCGCCGCAGCTTTTCCTCCGACTCCGGCAGTATCGCAAAATTGTATATCTTCTTCGGCTCGGCCTGGACGATGTAGCGCATGGCCCTGAGGCTGTCGCCGTCCAGCGGCAGCGACACGCCGGGTATACTGTGCCCGCAGCCCCGACAGTGCAGCAGTCCGCTCTGCGGCGAGAACATCGGCTCCTCCGGCTCCGTCCGTCCGCATACGGCGCAGCGCGCGAGTGCGGGTTCAAAGCCCTCCGCCGCCATCAGCCGCAGCTCCAGAGCGGCCTTGATGTGCTCCGGCTCATACAGGCGGCGGCTCAGCGCATACAGGGCGTTCAGCCCCAGCGACAGCGCCGCCGTGTCCGGCACGTCCTCGGCACACAGGGTCGACAGCAGCTCGGCAAAATACACGCCCAGCGACAGCGCCGCGATATCCTCGCGCAGCGCCGTGAACTGCTCTATAGACGACGCCGCGTCAATGCGCCAGCGCCCGCCGGTATACCGCGCCTCGGACACGGAAAACTCCGAAAAGCAGAGCAGCTGCGTCGCCGCCGCAATGCGGCTTTTGCGCCCGAGCGCCCCCTGCGCCTTGATGCTCACAAGCCCGTGACGGTCGGTGAGCAGCGTCAGCATCCGATCCGATTCCTTATACCGCAGCTCGCGCAATACCAAGCCCTTGAACGTCTCCGCCATTTATGTACCCCGCCTCAGCGCCCCGCGCTCCGCCGGAACAGAAGCCAGCAGAGCGGGTCGCCTGTCTCCTCAAAAAGCTGCCACAGTATATCCTTCATTTTCTCACCCCGCTGCGCTTAGTTTGCCGCGCCGCGAGGCGATTATCACTCGTCCGTCAAGCCAAAATTTTTCAGCAGCGCCTCGGAGTCTCGCCAATTCTCCTTGACCTTGACCCAGGTCTGCAAAAAGACCTTGGTGCCCATGAATTCCTCGATATCATGCCGCGCAAGCTCGCCCACACGCTTGAGCATCGCGCCCTTTTTGCCGATAATGATGCCCTTGTGGCTCTGCTTTTCGCAGTAAATGGTCACGTCCATATCGATGATGCCGTCGTCCCGCTCGGAAAAGCGGGTCACGGCGACCGCCGTGCCGTGCGGCACCTCCTTGTCCAGCGAGAGCAGCAGCTTTTCGCGCACGATCTCCGCGCATATCTGCTTTTCCGGCTGGTCGGTTATCATATCCTCCGGAAAAAGCTCCGGCCCCTCGACTGCGTATTTGCCCAGCACGCGCAGAAGCTCCTCCACGCCGTCGCCCGTCTGCGCCGAGATGGGGACGATCTCATCGAAATCATACGCCTCGCTGTACGCCGCGATGACGGCAAGCAGCGCCCGCTTGTCCTCCACCGTGTCGATCTTATTGACGACAAGCACGACCGGCACATCGGAGCGCCGAAGCTGCTCGATGAGCGCCGTCTCCTGCGCCCCCACGGATGGGATGGGCTCGACCAGCAGCATGACCGCGTCCACGTCCGCGATACTGGTCGTGACGACCTTGTCCATATAGCTGCCGAGCTTCGTGCGCGGACGGTGGAAGCCGGGCGTGTCGATGAAGACAAATTGGGTATCGTCACGGCTCGTCACGGCGAGGATACGGCTGCGCGTGGTCTGCGGCTTAGGGGACACGATGGTGATCTTCTCCCCGACAAGGCGGTTCGTGAGGGTGGATTTGCCGACGTTCGGACGTCCGGCAATGGTTATCATGGCTGTTTTCTGAATCATGTTTCAAGCTTCTCCATTATGATCTTCTCGCGTGTACGCATTTCCTTTTTCATCGGCCCCTCATCCACATGGTCATAGCCGAGCAGGTGCAGCACCGAATGGACGGTCAGATAGCTGATCTCATGCGCCGCGCCGTGGCCGTATTCCTCGCCCTGCGCCCGCGCCCGCTCCACATTCAGCACCATATCTCCCAGCAGCATACGCCCCGTTGCGGGGTCGCGCTCGCCCATGGGAAAGGAGAGCACATCGGTCGGCGCATCCACGCCGCGCTGTTCCCGGTTGATGATGTGGATGCCCTCATCGTCCGTCAGCAGGACGGAGAGCTCGTTTTTTCCCTCCACCTGCTCCGCCGCCAGCGCGGTCCTGGCCGCACGGCGTATGCGCGCCCGCAGCGCCAGCGGGCATTTCACGCCGTTTTCACAGCGCAGGGACAGCTTCAGACTCGTCATTTTTCTCCCTTTCTCCCACGCTCGTTCTGACCCTTCTTCGACTGGAAGGGCTTTTCGTATTTCTCGTAGGCCGCGATGATGCGCTGCACCAGCACATGGCGCACCACGTCCGCGCCCGTCAGGCGGCATATGGCGATATCCTGCACCCCGTCCAGCACGCGCATGGCCTCCTTGAGGCCGGAGGGCTTGTCCCCCGGCAGATCGATCTGGGTGATGTCGCCGGTGATGACGACCTTGGAGCCGAAGCCGAGTCGGGTCAGGAACATCTTCATCTGCTCGCGGCTCGTGTTCTGCGCCTCGTCAAGGATGATGAAGCTGTCGTCCAGCGTGCGGCCGCGCATATAGGCCAGCGGCGCGACCTCGATATCGCCGCGTTCGAGATATTTGTTATAGGTCTCCGCGCCCAGCATATCGAAAAGCGCGTCATACAGCGGGCGCAGATAGGGATCGACCTTCGACTGCAGGTCGCCGGGCAAAAAGCCCAGGCGCTCGCCCGCCTCCACCGCCGGCCGCGTCAGCACGATGCGGTTGACGGATTTCTCGCGGAACGCCGCCACGGCGCAGGCCACCGCAAGATAGGTCTTGCCCGTTCCGGCAGGACCCACACCGAGGGTAACGGTGTTCTTCCCGATGGCCTCGATATAGGCCGTCTGGCCGATGGTCTTGGGCTTGACGGGACGACCCTTGGCCGTCACGCAGACCACGCCCCGCGCCAGCTCGCCGATCTTATTTTCCTGACCCTCGCGAACGAGCTTTAAGATATAGCGGACGTTCTGGGCGTCGATCGGCTCCCCGCGCGCCGCGAGGGACAAAAGCCCCTCGATGGCCTTTTCCGCGTACATGACCGCCTCGGCCTCGCCCTGTATTTTGAGCTGGTCGTCGCGGTCGGTCACCGACACACCAAGCTCCGTCTCGATAATGCGCAAATTTTGGTCGAAGGAGCCGAAAACGCTGATGATGTTTTCCATGCGATCGACCTGTATCGTGCGTTCTGTCATTCGCTGCTTTCCTCTGCTTCCAAGGATTTGGAGGCGATCTGCTCCGCCGTCATGGGCTGCGTCACGCCAATGGGCTCGCTGCACTCGGCGTACAGCGTCACGACTGTGAAGCCGTCCGCTTCACTCTGCGTGAAGCGCGTTTTCAGAATCTCGCCCTCGTCGCCCAGGGCGCTGCGAAGCCGCTGTGTCAGCTGCTCGCGAAGCTGTGCGGCCGTATCCGCCGCCGGCGCCGCGCCCGTTTCGCACTCGTACACCCGTTCGCACACAAGGCGCAGCGGCAGGCGCAGCAGCCCCGGCACGGACAGCTCCGTCTCCTCCGTCATTTTAGCACAAGCCGCCGGGCAAATACTATAACCTTTATAAAAATTTATTCGGAATTTTCCGAAAATCAATGCCCGGCGCGTCGAAAGGCAGCGTCCGCGCTCTGCCTGGAGCGGTTCCGACGGCGCCACGGCGCTCAGCTCGTACCACGTCCGTGCCCACACCGTCCCGATGGCGCGCTCCGCCCCGTGCGAGCGGCAGCGCCCCTGTGCCTCGCCGGAGATGAGCCGCTCGCCGGGCAGCACCGTCTGCCCCGGCGCGACCGCCGCCGTACCGCGCAGCGCCTCGACCCGCGTGATATAGCCGCCGCGCCGCGCCACGATGTCGGCGCACTCGCCCTCCGCCTCCGGCTCCGGCGCCTCCCGTGCCGCCCGCAGGATGACCTCGGCGCAGCCGCCGCGTATGTTCACCGTCGCCCAGCGCAGCTCCGGCAGGCGGCGCAGCAGCGCGTTGCGCGTCAGATCCTGCGAAAAGCCCGGCCAGAAGCGCCCGACCTCGACCCCGCATTCCCGCAGCGTCTCGCGCAGCACGCTCTCCGGAAGCCCCGCCGTGTCTCGTATCTCCACGCGCCATATGAACAGGCGGCTCGCCGTGAGCGCCAGCACACAGAGCGCAAGCCCCACAAGCAGCGCCCGCCGGCGGCGCACCCGCTCCCAGACAAGCGGCAGCCCGCCCGCGTACAGCACGCGGGCGTCGAGTCCCAGCCGCCGTGCCAACGCACAGATCGCCGCCGCGTTTCGATACGACACACGAAGCGTGAGACAAAAGTCCTCCGGCGCGCTCACGTCCCAGAAGCCGATCCCGGCCTCCGCCGCCGCGCCCAGCGCCCGCTCCGGCTGATCTCCCTCGAGCGCCACGACCGCCCAGCCCGTCACAAAACGCGCCCGCCTCATTCGAGCTCCACCCCCCATATGCGCCCGGACACAACGAGCTCCGTCCTGTCCATCGCCTCCATATGCAGCCCCTCGCCGCGTATGACGACGCGCCCTCCGCGCACCGCCGCCGCGATCTTATCCCCGGCATACTCCTCCAGCGCCCGCAAGCCCTCGACGAGCACGCGGGACGTCCCGGATATCGTAATGCGCTGCGCAAGACCGAAGCCTTCCTGCGGTACAGCCAGCCGCCGCGCCGCCTTTGCATCGGCTCTTTCCCTTTCCGGCATGATATATCACCCCGAAAAAATCTATGCGCCCGCCGCGCAAAATACGCCCGCGCCGCGCATAGGCTGTTTCCATGAAACGAAAGCTCGCTCTGCTCGCGGCCTGTGTCCTGTTTGCGCTCGCCGCCGCCTTTTCCAAAACCGTCGCCGCCGGAATGACGCAGGCGCTGCGCCTCTGCGCCGTCACGCTCATACCGGCGCTGTTCCCGCTTTTCGTGCTGTCGCGGCTTCTGGATGCGCTCGGTCTGCCGGAGGCGCTGGGACAGCGAGCCGCGCCTTATATGCGGCGGCTCTTCGGCGTGTCCGGCGCGGGTGCGGCGGCGTTCATTCTCGGTCTCTGCGGCGGCTATCCCCTCGGCGCGTCCGTCGTCGCCCAGCTCCGCCGGCGGGGGCGCGTCAGCCGTGACGAGGCCGAGCGGCTGCTCGCCTTCTGCAACAATTCCGGCCCCGCGTTTATTCTCGGTGCGGCGGGCGGGACGTTCCACAGCGCCGCCGCGGGCGCGCTTTTATATGCGGCGCATATACTGGCCGCCGTCTGCACGGGACTGTGCTTCCGCCGCAGGAGTGACAACGCGGACGTCGAGGCTCCACCCGCTCCCGCAAGCACCTCCGCCTCCCCCGCCGCCGCCGCGCTCACCGGGGCGGTCAGCGGCGCGGTGGATGCAAGCCTGCGGCTCTGCGGCTTTGTTTGCTTTTTCGGGGCGCTGACGGCACTGCTCGACTCGTTCCGCTTTCTGTCCGGACTGGGACAGGCGTTTGCCCTCGGCTTTTTTGAGCTTGGCAGCGGCATCGGCGCGCTCTCCGGCTGGCGGGCAGGACCGCGCACCATGGCGCTGGCCGGGTTTATGCTCGGCTGGGGCGGCCTCAGCGTCCACGGTCAGACGCTCGGCGCGGTAGCCGGCACGGATATAAAATGCGCCCGGCACCTCCTGGGCCGGGCGCTCTGCGGCCTGTTCGCCGCGCTGTTTTCGTTTTTGTTCTCTTATCTCGTCTGAGCGGTCTTGCCCCACTCGACCACGTCCACGCCGCCGCTCTGCATATCAAAGTCCGCGCCGAAGATGTTTTTCAGGGCGGCCGCGCCGGTGATCATCGCGTCATACACGTTCCGCGTGATGCAGTCGCTGACGATCTGGTCGCTCTCGCCGTCCTCGCCCTCACCGTCGTTCACGCGGTCATAGCGCTCGACAACGTCATAGAGGTCGAACAGGCGGTATTTGAACGAAGCCGTCCCTTCCTCGATGTCCTCATAGTCGTCCGTGTCGAGCATGAAGAGCGGGCGGTAGCCGACGTTCGCCAGCCAGACTTCGCCGTTGTCCACGTCGCGCCGCAGCGTGACGTACAGGAGGCCGGAGAGGTTCGTGTTGCTGTCATTGAGGCAGTTCAGCATATTGCCGAGGCAGTAGGCGACCACACAGTTTTTTGTCGTCCCGTCCTCAAGCTTCACCTGACGGAGCTCGATGGGCTGCGGCACCTTGAGGCCGCTGCCAACGATGATGTCCGCGCCGTTTGCACAGAGATAATCCACGACCTCGCGCTGGTCGTCGCGCACGTCGGAATAATAGCTGTCGTTCGCCGACCACGCGATATTGCACACGATCATATCCGCGCCCATATCCCTGGCACGGGCAAGATCGGAGGCAAGGCGGTCATAATCGACCGTCAGCTTGTCGGTCATATAGTCCGTCGTGAGAATATTGACGGCATAGGGGTCGTTCGCCGTTGACATATCGTTGGTCGCCCAGGTATAGCTCAGGAACACGAGCGTCGTCCCGTTCACGACCTTGGTGCAGAGACCGTTGGCGAGATTGAAGCTGTCCTCATCGGCATAGGTGCCGAGGTTGATCATGCCCTGCTCCCCGATGGCGGAGATGGTGGCGTCGAGCGCCTCCTTGCCGAAGTCGAGACAGTGATCCGTGGCCGTATTGACCATGTTGAAACCCGTTTCCGCCAGCGCCTCGGCAAAGCTCGGCGCGAGCAGATAGGACTCATATTCCGAGGACTCCATCAGCGAGCCGACGAGCGTACACACAGACAGATCGGCGCTCTCCAGATCGGCGCTCAAATTGGAGAGCTGCGCCGTGTAGTCATAGACGGCGGGCGCGCTCTCCGACTCGCTCTCCGATTCGCTCTCCGTCGATTCCGTGGACTCGACCGGCTGCGCCGCCTCGGTCGTGATGCCGAGCTGGCCGACCATATCGCCGCCGAAGGCCAGCACGATGTCCGTCGTGTTGCGGACAGGCTCCGGCGTGGGCTCCGGCGTGGACACCGGGACCGGCGTCGCCATTTCGGCGTATATCTGCGCCTTCTGCGCCGCCAGCACCTCTTCGTTGAGCTGCTTGTTGGCAAGCACGTTCAGGTACATGAGCACGGCAAGCCCCACCACCAGAAAGACCAGCAGGATGTAAAGCAGTATCGTCAGAAATCCGTTTTTCTCTCTCATGGTCAAAGCTCCCCGATGGCGCGCGCCAGATAGTCAAAGGCGTCCGTCTCATACGCGCCCAGCGTTCCGGCACAGGCCGCACGGCGCAGCGCGCCGTCGTAGGAAAGCCGCGCCGTCACCGGCAGCGTCCGGCAGGATTCCGCAAGCTCCATATCGTCCTCGGCGAAGTTCTCCACCACGCCCATCACGGGCACACGCAGCATATCGCAGAGATTCACGGCACGGCGCGCCGCACCGGAGGATAGCTCGCCCGGCTCCATGACCGCGAGCGCATAGTCGAGCGGCATGGTCGTGTAGTATTCGAGGGGAATATCGCCCGCGCCGGAGGGCATATCGATGAGCAGCACATCCAGATCCGCCGGCCAGCTCGTGTCCTTGAGCAGCCAGACGGCAAGCTTTGCCATATCCTTGCCCGGCCAGATCACCGGCTCCAGCGGGTCGGCCGAGATGATGCCGATGGACACGACGGGGATGCCGTCCGCCGACTCGACCGGCGCAAGCTCCGGCATATCGCCCAGCACCGGCTCACGCATACCGAGCAGCGCCGGGATGGACGGGCAGGCGATGTCCGCATCCAGCACGGCGGTCTTCAGTCCCCGCTTCAGCAGCGCCTTGGCAAGCAGCACCGTCACCACGCTCTTGCCCACGCCGCCCTTGCCGGAGGTCACGACGATGACCTTCTTCGCCGGCTTTTTGACGTGGCTCGAACACTCGGCCTGACAGGTCGAGCAGTCATGCTCGCATTTTTGCAGCTCGGAGAGATATTTCTGCTGCTCCTCGGGGCTCATCTGTTTTATCCGTTCCAGTTCATCCATAGGAAGCTCTCCCTAGAAATTTAATGAGGATTTTATCGAATTTACATATTTTCAGTCAATCATGTTAACATAAATCCTCGAAAAAAGAAAGAGAAAAATTATGAATCTGCGCGACATATATGGGTATTATGTGTTAGAATAGATTTTATTATGGACGAGCTTAGAAAAAATGACATATACGAGGCGGAGATCGATGCCTTCTCCGCCGACGGCGGCGGCGTGTGCCGCGTGAACGGACGCGCCGTTTTCGTGCCGCGGGCGCTGCCCGGTGAGCGCTGGCGCGTGCGCATCGTCAAGGCGAACAAGACCGCCGTATGGGGGCGCGGCGAGGCGCTGCTCTCCCCCGCCTCCGAGGCGCGGATCGAGCCCAGGTGCCCCGTGTTCGGGCGCTGCGGCGGCTGTGCCACGCAGCATATGCGCTATGAGACGGAGCTTGCCTACAAGCTCGGCCGCGTCAACGACGCGCTGCGGCGTATCGGCGGCCTTTCGCTCGAGGCGGAGGACATACTCGGCGCGGACGCGGCCGGCGGCTACCGCAACAAGGGCATTTATAACTTCGCGCCGGGACCCGTGTGCGGCTTCTACCGCGTCCGCAGCCACGAGGTCGTGAGCACGCCGCGCTGCCTTTTGCAGCCGGAGGCCTTTGACCGTGCGGCGGCAGCGCTGCTCGACTGGATGCGGGCACGGAGCGTGGCGGCCTATGACGAGGCGACGGGCGACGGACTGGTGCGCCACCTCTATCTTCGCCGCACCTCGGAGGGCTTTCTTGCCTGCATCGTCGCGGCGGGCAGGCTGCCGGACGGCGCAGTCGATGCGCTGCGGACGGCCTGTCCGGAGCTTACCGGCATATTGCTCTGCATCAACCGCGGGCGCGGCAACACCGTCCTGACGGACGAGATGCATACGCTCTGGGGCAGCCCCTATGTTCACGAGACTCTCGGCGGAGCGCGGCTGCGTCTCTCGCCGCTGACCTTCTTCCAGGTCAACACCGCCCAGGCGGAGCGGCTCTATGCTCTCGTGCGCGAGTATGCCGAGCCGGCAGGCAAGACCGTCCTCGACCTCTACTGCGGCGCGGGCAGCATCGGCCTCGCCGCCGCACGGGACGCGGCGCGGCTCATCGGCAACGACGTCGTCCCCTCCGCCGTCGAAAACGCCCGCTTCAACGCGGCGCAGAACGGCGTGACGAGCGCCGAATATATCGGAGGCGACGCGGGCGCGGTCGCCGTCCGGCTGGCCGAACGCGGCGTGAGGCCGGAGGTCGTCATCATCGACCCGCCGCGCCGCGGCGTGAGCGCCGAACTCATCGACGCGGTATGCGCCATGTCGCCGGAGCGTCTCGTCTATGTCTCCTGCGACCCCGCCACCCTCGCCCGCGACCTCCGCACCCTCACCGCCCGCCGCTACACCCCCACCCGCTGCCGCGCAGTGGATTTATTTCCCAGAACGCCACATATCGAAACGGTAGTGTCGCTAACCATTGATAAATAAGGATTTTCGCCCGTTTTTGCGTGCAAAATACGGCGTTTTGTCCACGCCTTGTCCACGCTTTTTTAACTTGGTGGACAAATTGCGGTCAAACGCCTTTTGTGATACGTTCGAACATTTCAACTGCGTCTTGCTGCATTTGTTCTGTATCATGAACATAGGTCTGCAAGGTGGTTTCAATCTTTTCGTGTCCCAAACGGACTTGAACGGTTTTCGGACTTGCACCAGCTTCAATCAATCTGGTTGCGTGGGTGTGACGCAAACTGTGAAAGTCAAAAGCCATTTCGAAGCAAGTGATTTTTCAACAGACGAATTTAAATCATTACTTGGTTATATCAATACTGAAACTAAAAATCAAAGGAAGGGTGCAAGTGGAACGATTAAATAAATTCTATAAAAACAATGAAAACGATGTTATTTGGTGGCTGGATAATGCCGATGAAACGAAAGGCGAATTTGTATTTTCTTTTGATAAAAAGAAACTTTATAATTTATTTGCAGACTACCCGCATAATCTAACACGGGAAGAAAAAGAAATATTTGATAAAGAAAACCCGTATTGGAAAGACTTTTTTAACGAGAGAAATTAAAGAATAAAAGGACGCTGAATCAATGAGCACATAAAAACAATATATGACGACAGCGAATTGGAGAAGCCGGCAACTGTTCGGAAATTCCGAATAGTTCAGACAGAAGGCAGCCGCCAAGTCCGGGGAGAAACAAATCAATGCTGGGGCTGGAGGAAGCCGCGAAAGGAAACGGGACGAAATCACCATGACCGAAAAGCAAAAAATGCAGCGGCAGCTGCTTTATGACGCCAACAACGACCCGGAGCTGGCGGCGGAGCGGGTGCGGGCAAAGGAGCTTTGCTATGACTACAACCGCCTCCGTCTGTCCAACGAGGCGGGGCAGCGGGCGCTTATGCGGCGGCTGCTGGGCAAGACCGGAGAGGCGTTTCAAATCATCGCGCCGTTCTGGTGTGACTACGGCTACAACATCGAGATCGGCGAGAATTTCTTTGCCAACCACAACACCGTCATTCTCGACTGCGCAAGGGTGCGCTTCGGCGACAACGTATTTGTCGCGCCGGACTGCGGCTTCCACACGGCGGGACACCCGATCGATTTTGAGCGACGAAATCAGGGGCTGGAATACGCCTATCCCATCACCGTGGGCGATAACGTCTGGATCGGCGCAGGTGTACAGGTCATGCCGGGCGTTACGATCGGGAGCAACGTCGTCATCGGCGGCGGAAGCGTGGTCGTCAAAGACATCCCGAACAACTCCGTCGCCGTCGGCAACCCATGCCGCGTCATCCGCCCCATCACCGACGCGGACAAAAAGACCTGCTGGGACAGGGGCATGGATTAGTCCTCGATCGCTTCCAAGGCACGTTCCCGAATGGACGCGATCATAACCCAGGGTGTTGACTGCAAAAGGCGGAGAGAACGCCTGCCTTATATATGCCGCCCTGATGGGGCGCTTCACTCTTGACTGCTGCACCTGCCCGGCTTTTTGCCAAATCGCGCCCTTCCACACGAAAAAAGCGTCCCCGGCCGGGTGGCCGGGGACTTGGTTTATGCGCTTATCAGGCGTTTTCCTGCGCCTCTTTTTCGTACATGGCCTTTTGCAGCTCAAGGTTGGCGAAGCGCTCCTTGGCGGTCTGCTCAGCGCGGGCGAAGAGCTCGTCGGCGCGCTCGGGGAACGAGCGGGTCAGCGAGGAGTAACGCGCCTCGTTCATGATGAAGTCGCGGTAGGAGCCGGTCGGCGCCTTGCAGTCGAGCGTGAACGGGTTCCTGCCCTCGGCAAGCAGCGCGGGATTATAGCGGAACAGGTTCCAGTAGCCGCAGTCCACCGCCTTGCGCATCTCGGCCTGGCAGTTCGTCATGCCGCCGCGGATGGAGTGCATCTCGCAGGGGGCATAGCCGATGACGAGCGAGGGGCCGGGATAGGCCTCCGCCTCGGCAATGGCCTTGAGCGCCTGCGCCGGATTCGCACCCATGGCGATCTGCGCGACGTAGATATAGCCGTAGGTCATGGCAATGCCCGCAAGGCTCTTCTTCGCCAGCGCCTTACCGGCGGCGGCAAACTGCGCAACCTGGCCGATCTGGCTGGCCTTGGAGGCCTGACCGCCGGTGTTGGAGTAGACCTCGGTGTCGAAGACCATGACGTTGACGTCCTCGCCCTGCGCGAGCACGTGGTCAAGACCGCCGAAGCCGATGTCGTATGCCCAGCCGTCGCCGCCGAATATCCAGACGGACTTCTTGGCAAGGAACTCCTTCTTCTTCAGGATCTCGGCGCGCACCTCGCCGGTGCAGCCGCAGCCCTCCAGCGCCGCCACGAGCTTCTCCGTGGCTGCACCGTTGCGCTTGCCGTCGTTGTAGGTCTCAAGGTATTCCCTGGCCGCCGCGACGACCTCCGGCTTGTCGCCGTTCGCCGCGATATGCTCGACCTTCTCCTTCAGGCTCTCGCGGATGGCCTTCTGGCCGAGATAGAGGCCGAAGCCGTGCTCCGCATTGTCCTCGAACAGGCTGTTCGCCCAGGCGGGGCCGTGACCCTCGTGGTTCACGGTATAGGGGCTGGTGGCCGCCGGGCCGCCCCAGATGGACGAGCAGCCGGTGGCGTTGGAGATGTACATACGGTCGCCGCAGACCTGCGTGATGAGGCGGGCATAGCTCGTCTCGGCGCAGCCGGCGCAGGAGCCGGAGAACTCGAGCAGCGGCTGGGCAAACTGGCTGTCCTTGACGGTCAGTCCGACAAGCTCCTTCTTGGGCGCGACCTTTCCGACCATGTAATCCCACACGGCCTCCTGCTCGCACTCCTCCTCGCGCGGCACCATCTGGATGGCGCCTGTGGGGCACTCGCCGATGCAGACGCCGCAGCCCATGCAGTCGAGCGGGCTCACCGCCATGGTGAACTGGTACTTGCCCTTGCCGGCGCCGGCCTTGAACGGGGCGGCCTTGGTCGCGGCGGGCGCAGCCTCGCGCTCGGCATCCGTGAGGGCGAAGGGGCGGATGGTCGCATGGGGGCAGACAAAGGCGCACTTGTTGCACTGGATGCACTTTTCCGCATCCCAGCGCGGCACGGTCACGGCAACACCGCGCTTCTCATAGGCGGACGCGCCGAGCTCAAACGTGCCGTCGGCGTGATCGACAAAGGCGGAGACGGGCAGGCTGTCGCCGTCCATCTTATCCACCGGCGTGAGGATGTCGCGCACCATCTTCACCAGCGCGGGACGGTCGCCCTTGACCTCCGCATCCGGCGTGTCGGCGGCATCCGCCCACGCGGCGGGCACGTCGATCTTCACAAAGGCGTTCGCGCCGAGGTCGATGGCCTTGTGGTTCATCTCCACGATGTCGAGACCCTTCTTGCTGTAGCTCTTGGTGGCGGCCTCTTTCATGTGCTGGACGGCCTCCTCCGCAGGCATGACCTTGGCCAGCGTGAAGAACGCGGACTGCAGAATGGTATTCGTGCGCTTGCCCATGCCGATCTCAAGGGCAAGGTCGATGGCATCGATGATGTAGAGCTGGATGTTGTTGCGGGCGATATAGCGGCGGGACGCGCCGTCGATATGCTGCTCCAGCTCCTCGGGCTTCCACTGGCAGTTGATAAGGTACACGCCGCCGGGAGCGACGTCCTGCACCATCTTGAAGCCCTTGTCCACATAGGACGGGTTATGGCAGGCGACGAAATCGGCCTTGCCGATGTAGTACGGGCTCTTGATGGGTTTGTCGCCGAAGCGGAGGTGGCTGATGGTAACGCCGCCGGTCTTCTTGGAGTCGTACTGGAAGTACGCCTGGACGTATTTATCGGTATAGTCGCCGATGATCTTGATGGAGTTCTTGTTCGCGCCGACCGTGCCGTCGCCGCCGAGACCCCAGAACTTGCACTTGATGGTGCCCTCCGGCTCGGTGTCGGGCGCGGGCTTTTCGTCGAGGGACATTCCGGTCACGTCGTCCACGATGCCGACGCTGAACTGGCGCTTGGGCGCGTCCTTTTTCAGCTCCTCATACACGGCGAAGACGTTGGACGGAGGCGTGTCCTTGGAGCCGAGGCCGTAGCGGCCGCCGATGACAGTCACGTCGCTGCGTCCGGCATTGGCCAGCGCGAGCGCCACGTCCATATAGAGCGGCTCGCCCTGCGCGCCGGGCTCCTTCGTGCGGTCAAGCACGGCAAGTCTTTTGCAGCTCGCGGGGATGGCCTCAAGCAGACGATCCGCCGCAAACGGACGGTACAGGCGCACCTTGACAAGGCCGACCTTCTCGCCGCGCGCCATGAGGTAGTCGATGACCTCCTCCGCCACGTCGCAGATGGAGCCCATCGCCACGATGACGCGCTCGGCCTCGGGATGGCCGTAGTAGTTGAAGAGGCGGTAGTCCGTGCCGAGGCGTTCATTGATCTTCGCCATGCAGTCCTCCACGATACCGGGCACGGCGTCATAGTAGCGGTTGGCAGCCTCACGGTTCTGGAAGAAGATATCGCCGTTCTCATGGCTGCCGCGCATCACGGGATGCTCCGGGTTGAGGGCGCGGGCGCGGAACGCCTCCACATCGCCCATGTCGAGCAGCTCGGCGAGATCCTTATAGTCCCAGACCTCGATCTTCTGCAGCTCGTGGGAGGTGCGGAAGCCGTCGAAGAAGTTGATGAACGGCACGCGTCCCTTGAGCGCGGCCATATGCGCCACCGGCGAGAGATCCATGACCTCCTGCGGGTTCGTCTCGGCCAGCATGGCAAAGCCGGTCTGACGGCAGGCATAGACGTCGGAATGGTCGCCGAATATCGACAGCGCGTGGGTCGCCACGGCGCGAGCCGAGACATGGAACACCGCCGGGAGCAGCTCGGCGGAGATCTTGTACATATTCGGGATCATGAGAAGCAGGCCCTGGCTGGCGGTGTAGGTCGTGGTGAGCGCACCGGCATTCAGACTGCCGTGGACAGCACCGGCCGCGCCGGACTCCGCCTGCATCTCCTGCACACGCACCGTCGTGCCGAAGAGGTTCTTCTGCCCCGCCGCCGACCACTGATCGACAAAGTCCGCCATCGGACTCGACGGCGTGATGGGATAGATCGCTGCGACCTCGGTGAATGCATAGGATACGTGCGCGGCGGCGTTATTGCCGTCCATCGTCTTTCGGATTCGCTGCATATTCACATCTCCTGTCATAAAATTATTTACATTTCATTGTCACACACGCTTGTTCTCCAGTTTCAGTGTACCACGAACGTCCTCATATGTAAACATCTTTCCACCGCATGAAAAGCAGCGGACGATGGTCTGCGGCGAATTTTTGTGCGGGCTTGCATTCACGGCGGGAATGTGGTAAAAGGGACACAGGGAACGCGAAGCCTTCACCGGGAGGGATGAAATGAAGAAGCTCATGGCAGCGCTGCTGCTTTTTCTTATACCGGCGGCGCTGCTCGCCGCCTGCGGCGAGGCGGAGACGCCCGGCGAGACACCCGCCGCGGCACCGGCTGTCGAAACGCCCGCCGCGGCGCCAACGCCGACCGAGGAGCCGCCCCAGGTCGAGAGCGGGCGCTACGGCGCGACAGAATGCACCGACGCCGACGGCACGACGGCGTATTATCTGGACGGAGAATATCTCACTCTCGAAGACGACGGCCGCGGCACGCTCTATTACGGCGGCATGGAGTATGACATAAGCTGGACGTATGAGGGCGGCATATTCCGCTTCGAGGACAGCGACGGCGACCGCTTTGAGGGCAGCTGCACCGACGGCACGATCGAGGGTCTGTACGGCGGCGTCTACCGCTACGTCTTCTGCCTCAACGCCGAGCCGGTCGTGGAGGAGCGATGAACAAATATCAGCGCTTGTATTTGGGCAAAGCGACAAAAATGAACGATAAAAAATCTGCGCCCGCTGATGGAAGTCAGCGGGCGCCTGAGCATGTCAAAAAACGAGTTTTGACACATTCGATTTGATCTGCTCGGCCGAAGTGAATTCGTCCGGCATAATTCAAAAGGCCTTGCTGCGGCAAGGCTTTTTGAATTTACGCCCGCCCCCGGCGGGCGACCCTGACTTGTTGTGCTTGCGCGTAGAATAAAGTTCCCTGACAGTTTGCCTTATAGGAAAAGCCAGTCGATGAGGTTGTAGATGTTCAGTGCCATGATGAGGACGCCGACGAAGCCGAGGAGGGGCTTGGTGGGCAGCTTGCGGCAGAGCCATGCGGCAAAGGGCGCGGCGACCATGCCGCCGAGGGCAACGGCGAGAATGATCGGCCAGAAGGTGTGCATATCGTCCATGAGGACGACGAAGGTGGTCGTCTCCGCGACGGTGACGAGGAACTCCGCCGTGTTCACCGTGCCGATGGATTTCTTGACATCCTGATCACTCGCGAGCAGCGTTGAGGTCACGACCGGCCCCCAGCCGCCGCCGCCCGTCGCATCGAGGAAGCCGCCGATAAAGCCGAGCGGCCATATCTTCCAGCCGAGATGACAGGGCTTTTTCGCCTCGCGGCGGAAGAGCTTGGCGAAGATGATCGCGCCCATGATGATGAGGTAGACGTCGATGAACGGCTCCAGCCAGTCGCCGATGTCGGAGAGGAACCACGCGCCCAGCGCGCCGCCGACGACGCCGGGGATGATGAGCCGCCAGAGCATATCGTGCATGACGTTTTTGAGCTTAAGGTGGCTGATGCCGGAGACGAGGGTCGTGAACATCTCGGCACAGTGGACGACGGCGCTGGCCATCGCGGAGGGCAGCCCGCCGACGCTTTTCAGAAAGGTGCGGCAGGAGACGCCGTAGGCCATGCCGAGCGTCCCGTCGATGCATTGGGCGAGAAAGCCGATGAGCACATAGATCAAAAACATGGTGATGGAAAGTCCGCCGATCGTCATAGCTCTTTATCCTCCATACGACTGTGTAAATACTCCAGCAGCGCGTTGACGCAGGCCTCCTCGTCCAGACGCTCGGTGTCGAGCACGAGCTCCGCCGCCTCCGGTGGCTCATAGGGCGAGGATATGCCGGTGAAGTGGGGGATCTGTCCCGCCCTGGCCTTTTCGTAGAGCCCCTTGGGGTCGCGTCCGGCGCAGGCCTCGACGCCGGCCTTGACATAGACCTCGATGAAGTCCTCGCCGCAGATTTCCCGCGCGGCCGCACGGGAGGCGGCAAAGGGTGAGATGAGCGTGGTGATGACGACAACGCCCGCGTCGCGCATGAGATTTGCGACCTGCGCCACGCGGCGCATATTCTCGCGGCGGTCGTCGTCCGTGAAGCCGAGGTCGGCGTTCAGACCGCGCCGCAGACGGTCGCCGTCCAGAATATAGGCCGGGATATGCTGCGCGGCGAGGCGGCGCTCCGCCTCCTGCGCGATGGTGGTCTTGCCGGAGCCGGAAAGTCCCGTCATCCAGACAACAAGTCCCTTGCGGCCAAGCAGCCGCCGGCGCTCGTCCGCGCTCAGGGCGTCCGCCGACCAGCGGATGTTGCGGCCGTCGTATTCCTCATCGGTCAGCGCCGCCGTGATGATGCCGCCGCCCGCGATCTCATAGCCGTCCACAATGACGAAGCGGCTCGTCGCGTCGATCGACCCGGCGAGGTCAAAGGCCACGGGCGCATCGAGGCGCAGCACACACTCGCAGACCTCGTTTTTGCGGCACTCGCCGCGCTCGTTGCAGTCGAGGCTTGCCGCGTTCACGATGCGCGTTATCTTTTCCAGCCGCATGGGGACGTGCGCCGTACCGCATTTGAAGTGGTAGCCGCGTGACGGTGCAAAGCTCTCGCGGCCAAGCCAGAACACGTTGGCCTGCAAGCGCACGCCCACGCAGGGCGGCATCTCGCCGCGGCGGCAGGCAAGCTCGCCACGGCGGACGAATATCTCCTCCGTCATGGTAAAGCCGGCGGCCTTGCCGGGGCCGAAGGAATCGGGGGTCGGCGCATTGAATTCCTCCAGAGACTTGACGGAGGTACGCTTGCCGGAGGGATAGAAAACGATCTCATCCCCGGCACGGATACGCCCGGCCTCGACCGTACCGGCGACGATGCGCCGCTCGTCACGGTCGGCAGTGAATTTGTAGACGCCCTGTACCGGCATACGGAAGCTCTGCGCCTCCGGCGCGGGCAGCGGCTCGAAGGCGTCCATCTGGGCAAGCATGGTCGCGCCGTCATACCACGGCATATGGGCCGAGGGCGTGACGATGTTGTCGCCGGCCATGCCGCTGACGGGGATAAATGCTGCGGGCGTGATGCCGATCTTTTGCAGAAAGGCGAGAAATTCCTCGCGTATGGTCTCGAATACGGCGCGGTCATAGCCGACAAGATCCATCTTGTTGACGAGAACGGCCACCTGCCGTATACCGAGCATGGAGAGGAAATAGCCGTGGCGGCGCGTGTTCTCCTCCACGCCCCGCGCCGCGTCGATGACCATGAGAGCGGCCTCGGCGCGGGAGGCACCGGTGACCATGTTTTTCAGGAATTCGATGTGGCCGGGCGCGTCAATGATGATATAGTCGCGGCGCTCGGTCTTGAAGAAGCAGCGCGCCGTATCGATGGTGATGCCCTGCGCCTGTTCGTTTTTGAGCGCATCGAGCAGAAAGGCGTATTCAAAGGGCTTGGCGTTGCGGCGGCAGCTCTCGCGTATGGCCTCCAGCTTGCCCTGCGGCAGTGCGCCCGCGTCCGCGAGCATACGCCCGATGACGGTGGATTTTCCGTGGTCGACATGGCCGACCGTTACGATGTTGAGCAGCTCCTTATCCATCACATATACCCGTTCCTTCTCAGTGTTTCAAGCCCGCCGCCGTCCTCGGCATCCTGCGCCCGTCCGGAGCGCTCGGCGATGTTGGCGAGCTGTCCGGCGCGAAGCTCCTCGATGATGTCATGCGGATCTTTGGAGGTGGAGTGGATGGGTCCCGTGCACGGCGCGCAGCCGAGCGAGCGGTAACGCGTCCCGTCGCCCTGGTCATAATAGAGGCTCACGGTGGGGATATGCTCGCGCTCGATGTACTCCCAGACGTTCAGCTCCGTCCAGTCGAGCAGCGGATGGATGCGGACATGGGTGCCGGGGGCAAAATCGGTCTTGAACTGATTCCAGAACTCGGGCGGCTGGTCGTCCAGATCCCAGTCGTTGCGCTTGTCGCGCGGGGAGAAATAGCGCTCCTTGGAGCGGCTGCCCTCCTCGTCGGCGCGGGCGCCGACGATCACGCCGGTGTAGGCGGCGGTGTTCGTGTCAAGCTCATATTGGCCGGTCTGCAAATTGAGGCGGTAGCGCGGCCATGTGCCGTCCAGCGTATGGGTGAGCGCCTCGGTCTTGAGACGGCGGCAGCACTCGACGCGCCCGACCGCCCCATCCGGGAAGGTCTGCTTCGCGTCCAGCGCCTCGCGGTTCTCGCCGTATATCATGTAAAGCCCCATTTCCATCGCAAGACGGTCGCGGTATTCGATCATCTCCGGGATCTTATGATGTGTGTCGATATGCACGAGCGGAAACGGGACATGACCGTAAAACGCCTTGCGCGCCAGCCAGAGCAGCACGGTCGAGTCCTTGCCGATGCTCCACAGCATACAGAGGTCGGCAAAGGCGGCATACGCCTCGCGCAGAATATGCACGCTTTTTGATTCCAGTCGGTCGAGATGATCCATCAGACGGTCGCCTCCGTGATTTGTTCGTAGCCGTAGCGCTCAAAGTAAAAGCCGAGCCGCTCGTTTATCTTCCCGCGCAGACGGGGCGAGAAGTCGTAGCTGTTTTTGCGGTAGTCCTTCTGGCTGTCGATAAAGGCGCGGAAGCGAGGCAGCGCCTCGTCGAAGCCGTCCAGCTCCAGCGCCTCGTATATCTGCCGCAGCCCCTCCTCCGGCGCTTGGACAAATTCCTCATAGGCCACATTCACAAAGCGTCCGGGGCGGAAGCTGTCCTCCAGGGCGAAAAGCTCGCGGTACATACGCTCGAACACGCCGATGATGATGTCCTCCATCTCGTCGTCAAAGTCGTCGAGCTTCGGCAGCGGCGTCAGCCGCAGCAGCTTCATCTGCACCGTGAACATATGGATGGTGCTCTGGATGGTGGTGTAGGGGTCGCGGTGGATGTTTACAAAGCGGGCGTCCGGGTACATATCCAGCAGCTCGCGTATGCGGCAGGTGTTATCCGGGCTCTTGAACAGGAGCTGACGGCCGCCGCTGCGCCATGTGAGCTTCCTGACCATATAATCATAGGCGTGTTTCCACTCGCGGCGCTGCGCCGGGGTCAGATCCGCGACGAACGCGCCCTTGAAGAAGTGCTGGAACGCGGCGGGAAAGGCCGTCATGTGATCGATGGAATAGGGGGTGAAGTTGGCGACGGCGAAGGTCTCCTCCATGGGCAGGTCGAGAGAATACTGCACATTGTCCATCGGGCGGGCATCCTTGAGACCGTTCGCCACGCCGCCGCGCAGCAGCCATCCGAGCAGCACGCTGTTGGAGAACATACAGGTGCTCACGGGATCGGCCCATGCAAACTGCGGGTCGCGGGTGAGCAGGTTTTGGAGATAGGTCGTGCCGCTGCGCCAGCAGCCGAGGATGAACACGGGGTCGCGCTTCAGCTTTGTTTTGGCGATGGGCAGGGCGCAGGCCGCACTCTCCAGCAGCGCAAAGGGAAAGAGCACGAGCGACATGAGCGTGACGAGCAGCGCCTGCGGTATGCGCTCCGGCGCAAGGCGGAAGCGGGCGATCGTGAGCAGCCGCAGCCAGTTGTCAAAGCGAACGCCCATGAGATAATGGGAGAGGTTGAAGGGCTTGGATTTCATGGTTCCTGTACACCTTTATCTTTTCTTAATAAATACTTCATGAGAATAAGGCGCTGCGGTGAAACGAATGTGAACTAATGGTGAATTTATTTCACGTATAAACAAATCGCCTCCCTCAGCGAGGGAGGCGGCAGACTGTCCAAAAACCTGCACGGACGCGGAAGCGCCCCGGCTCCCTTGTGCAAAGGGAGGCTTTGGATCGTGTAAATTCGGAAAAAAGCACTTTTTTGACGCGCTGAGTTCCCCTTTCGGAGGAGCCATGAGGAAATCCGGGGGAACAATATTTTTTACTCGACGCTGATGATGTAGTAGTATACCGGCTGGCCGCCGTAGATGAGGTTGACCTCGGCGTTGGGGAAGGCGGCGGTGAGGGAGGCGGCGGCGGCGCGCGCCTGCTTCTCCGGCACGTCCGCGCCGTAGTAGACGTTGATGAACTCGGGCTTGAGCGGCTCGAACGCCTGGCAGAGCTTGCGGAGGATGGTCGTCTTGCTCTTGGAGGAGTCGATGAGCTGGCCGTCCAGCAGCGCCAGATATTCCCCGGCCTTGATGTCGTGACCGTCAAAATCGGAGTTGCGCGCCGCATAGGTGACCTGGGTGGTGTGAACGGTGCCGAGCGCCTCGGTAAAGGCGGCCTGCAGCGAATCCACATCGGCGTCCGGGTCGAAGCTCATGAGGGCGCTCACGCCCTGCGGGATGGTCTTGGACGGGATGACGACGACGCGCCGCTCGGTCAGCGGGATGCACTGCTCGGCGGCCATGATGATGTTCTTATTGTTGGGGAAGACGAACACGGTCTCCGCCGGGGTGTTGTTCACAGCGCGGAGAATGTCCTCGGTGGAGGGGTTCATGGTCTGGCCGCCGGTCACGAGATTGTCCGCACCGAGGTCACGGAAAAGCTGCTCCAAGCCATCGCCGGCGCAGACGGCGACCACGCCGACCGGCTTTTCCGCCGGAACGGGCGCGGGGATCGCGTCGGCCTCGCCCTCGGCGGACGGCGCTTCAGAGGACACGCCCTCGGCCATGCTCGTATGCTGCTCATGGAGGTTATCGACCTTGACCATGAGAACGGGGCCGTATTTCAGCGCCTCGGTAAGCGCGAGGCCGGGCGCGTTGACATGGGCGTGGGTCTTGATGATCTCGTCATCCTCCACGACGACAACGCAGTCGCCGAGCGTGCCGAGATAGGCGCGGAGCAGATCGGCACTGCGGTCATTCTCCTTGCGGATGATGAATTCGGTGCAGTAGCCGAACTTGATGTCCTCGGCGCTGAAGGAGGCGAAGTCCGCCTTTTCCCTGGTGGCGGCCGCCGCAGCAGAGGCGGTCATGCTCGCGGTGGCACGGCCGAGCAGGTTGTCCAGCATGGCCTCCAGTATCACGACATAGCCCGCGCCGCCCGCGTCCACAACGCCGGCCTTTTTCAGCACGGGGTTCAGCTCGACCGTCTCGGCGAGGGCTTCGTGTCCCGCCTCGATGGCGGCCTGAAGCATCGCTTCCACATCGGCAGAGTCCTTGGCAAAGGCCACGGCGGCCTCGGAGGCGCGGCGGCTGACCGTCAGGATGGTGCCCTCGGCGGGCTTCATGACGGCCTTATACGCCGCGTCCACGCCGGCCTGCATGGCGACGGCGAATTCGGCGGCGGAGGCGGATTCAAGTCCCTTCAGCCCCTTGGCAAGACCGCGGAAGAGCAGGCTCGTGATGACGCCGGAGTTGCCGCGCGCACCGCGGAGCTGGGCAGAGGCGACGCGATCGGCCGCCTGTGAAATGCTTTTGATCTGGTTGCGGCGCATATCCGCGCAGGCGGCGGCCATCGTGAGCCGCATATTGGTGCCGGTGTCGCCGTCGGGAACAGGGAATACGTTCAGCTCGTTGAGCCGCTGTTCGTTTGCTTCAAGGGCATCGCCCGCGCACAGGATCATATCCCGGAAGGATGTGCTGTCTATGTACTCTCTCAATGTAACTTACCTCAAATGTAAAGTCTCAATCCATGTCCATGGAGTCGATATAAACGTCCACGCGCTCGACGGGCACGCCGGTGGCGCCATGGACCTTGTAGCTGACCTCGTTCATAATACTCTGGGACAGCGCCGAGAGGTTGACGCCGTGATCGACGACGATGTGAAGCTCCACAGCCACGCCGCCGTTCTCGTCAAAGCTGACCTTGACGCCCTTGGACATGGATTCACGGCGAAGCAGGTACCAGCCGCCTTCCTTGCGGCTCGCCATGCCCTTCACGCCGAAGCAGTTGGATGCGGCATCGCCGACGATGTTGGTGAAGACCTCGGGCGTGATGTCGATGAGACCTTTGTCGCTGGATTTTCGGATCATATGTCAGACCTCCTCGTATCGGTTTCATCTATCATTTGCAATCCAGTATTATAACGCAAAATCCCGGACGGCACAAGGGTAAATTTGCCGATTGCGCGCGAAGACAAAAAATCGCCTCATTGCTGCGGCAGTGCTTGATTTTTTTATTTTTTATGCTAATATGGCCTTGTACATTACTTGTGGAGGTAATAACAATGGCTTACAAAATCAGCGACGCTTGCATTTCCTGCGGCTCCTGCGCGGACGTCTGCCCGGTCAGTGCGATCAGTCAGGGCGACACGCAGTACCAGATCAACCCCGACGCCTGCCTGTCCTGCGGCACCTGCGCCGAGCAGTGCCCCATGGGCGCCATCAGCGAGGAGTAATTCTCACTGGGAAGCACGGCGGGCGGTATGTTCCGGCATATCGCCCGCCACCGTTTTCTGTTTGGAGGAACCTCTGATATGATCAAGCTCTGGCCCGGCGGCCCGCGCTATGCGGACGATCCGGCCTTTAAAATAACCACCGACTCCGTGCTGCTCGCCGACTTCGCCCTCGGGCGGGCGTTTGAGCGCTGCATGGATCTCGGCTGCGGCGGCGGAGTCATCTCCGTGCTCATGCACGATGAGGAGCCGGCCGCCGTCTTCGACAGCCTCGACATACGTGAAAGCGCCGTGGCGGTCTGCAAACAGAACTACGCCGAAAACGGCGTCCGCGGCGAGGTGCTGTGCGCCGATATGCGCGACCACCGCGCCATGGGCGGCGCGGGCGAGTATGACATCGTTGTCTGCAACCCGCCGTATTTCTACGGCGGCAAGCCCTCACCCGACCCGGAGCGTGCGGCGGCTCGCGGCGGCAGTCTCTCCCCCGCCCAGTTCTGCGGCGCGGCAAGCTTTCTTTTGAAAAAGGGCGGCGAGTTCCACCTCGTCCACAAGCCCGAATACCTCACCGACATCTTTGCGGCCATGCGGCTGGCCGACATCGAGCCGAAGCGCCTGCGCCTCGTGGCGCACAAGCCCTCGAGCCAGCCGAGCCTCGTCCTCATCACGGGACGGCGCGGCGGAAGGCCGGGTCTCGGTGCACTGCCGCTGCTGTTCCTCGCCAACGAGGACGGAACGCCCTCGGATGAAATGAAGGAGATATACCATCGGTCATGAGCGGTATACTATATCTTGTCGGCACGCCCATCGGCAACCTGTCCGACCTCTCCCCCCGCGCCAGGCAAATTCTGTCCTCCGTCGATTTTATTGCGGCGGAGGATACGCGCGTCTCCCTCAAGCTTTTGAACCACCTCGACATCCGCAAGCCGCTCGTGAGCTATCATGAGCACAACCGCGCCCAATCCGGCGAGCGCATCCTTGCGCGGCTGCTGGCGGGCGAGAGCTGCGCCCTCGTGACGGACGCGGGGATGCCCGCCATCTCCGACCCCGGCGAGGATCTGGTGCGCCTCTGCGCGGCGCATGACGTGACCGTCTCCCCCGTTCCCGGCCCGAGCGCCTGCATCACGGCGCTGGCCGCCTCTGCCCTGCCGACCCAGCGCTTCTGCTTTGAGGGCTTTTTGTCCACCTCGAAGAAGAGCCGTGCCGAGCATCTGCAGGAGCTGCAGGACGAGAAACGGACGATGATATTCCATGAAGCGCCGCACAAGCTCGTGCGCACGCTGGCGGATATGCTCGACGCATGGGGCGACCGTGAGCTCACCGTCTGCCGTGAGCTCACAAAGCTGCATGAGCAGTTCCTTCACTTCACGCTGTCCGAGGCGCTGGCCTACTATGAACAGAACCAGCCCAAGGGCGAGTTCGTCCTCGTCATCCGCGGTGCGCCGGAAACGACCGCGCCGGAGCTTTCCCTCGACGAGGCGCTGGCGCTGGTGCGGAGGCTGCGCGGCGAGGGCATGCGCCTCAAGGATGCCTGCCGCGAAGCGGCGGAGGCCGCCGGCCTTGCCAAAAACGAATTGTATCAGGCTGCGCTGCGCGAGAGCGGCGCGGACTGAAGAAAGGAAACAGACGAAAACACCGACCGAAATGAAAAAAGAAGCGATATCCCTCACGGAAGGCCCTATCACACGCGGTCTCATCGCGTTTGCCTTCCCCATTTTTCTGTCCAACCTGTTCCAGCAGCTCTACAACTCCATCGACGCCGCCGTGGTCGGCTCGTTCGCCGGGGATGAGGCGCTGGCCGCCGTCGGCTCGACCGGCGCGCTCATCAACGTGCTCATCGGCCTCTTTCTGGGGCTCGCCACCGGCGCGGGCATCCTCTACTCCATGCACTACGGCGCGGGCGACTGGCAGGGCCTGAAGAAGATCATCGACAGCTCCATGTTCCTGTCCGTCACGACCGGCATCGTCATCAGCGTCCTCGGCTTCATCTTCTCGCGCCAGATGCTCGTTCTGGTCGCCACGCCGGACGACGTGATCGACCTCAGCGTGGAGTATCTGCGCATCTATCTCGCCGGGACGGTCATCACCATGGTCTACAACGTCGGCGCGGGACTGCTGCGGGCGGAGGGCGACTCACGGCGGCCGCTGATCTATCTCGTCGCCGGCGGGCTGACGAACCTCGTGCTCGACCTGCTGTTCGTCGCCGTGTTCGGCATGGGCGTGGCCGGCGCCGCGATCGCCACCGTCATCGCCCAGCTCGTCAGCGCCGTGCTCGTCGTATGGCGGCTCATGAGGCTTGACGAGCGCTACCGCTTCCAGCCGCTGCACCTCACGCTTGACCGTCTGACGATCTGGGATCTGACGCGCATCTCCGTCCCCTGCGGACTGCAGAGCTCGATGTTCAATATCTCCAATCTGCTCGTCCAGGCGGACATCAACACCTTCGGCTCGGTCGCCATGGCCGGCTGCGCCGCCTACAGCAAGATCGACGGCTTCGTCTATATGCCGACCTCGGCGCTCTCGCTCGCGCTCTCGACCTATGTCGGTCAGAACATCGGCGCGGGCAAATACAGCCGCCTCGCCCCGGGCATACGCACGGCGCTCCTTACCGCGCTCGGTATGGTCGTCGTTATGGCAGGCTGCGTCATCCTCTTCTGCCGCCAGCTTGTCGGTCTGTTCACGACAGACCCCGACGCGCAGGCCTTCGCCGCCCAGCAGATGTGGTATCTCGCGCCCTTCGCCTGGACCTTCGTCTTCTCCGACGTGCTCGGCGGCGCGATACGCGGCGCGGGCGACGCCATGAAGGTCACCATCGTCTCCGCCTCCTGCATCTGCGTGTTCCGCGTGCTGTGGCTGGTCGTCATGCTCCACCTCTTCCGCGACATCCGCGTGGTGTTCCTCTGCTACCCCATCTCGTGGGTGCTGAGCTCCACCGCCATGACCCTGCTCTATTTCTTCGGAAACGGCATGCGCAAGACCATGAAAAAGAGCGCCGTCTGATCCTTCGATATAAAAACCTGCTCCCTCCGCGAAGAACAGCGCACCGAACGCTGCCGCCGCGGAGGGAGCCTTGCTGTCTGTATTCTCTTACGCCGCCATCTCGCCGGAGGCGGTCAGGGGGCAGACGATGATCTCGCCCTCATACGTTCCCGGTGCGGTCTCCGTCTCCACGCCGTTGACGGTGAGGACGCCGTGCAGCTCCGAGCGGGAGTCAATGGTCAGAGATGTGAGACGGCTTTCACCGGTGACCGTCCAGCTCGCGCCATTGGCCAGCGTGAGGGTCGTGCCCTGGTCGTCGCCATAGGGCGTGTAGCGCACCTCGCCGCCGTCGATCTGCAGCGCGTGGACAAAGGCATCCAGTGGCGCCTCTGCACCAAAGGTGTTCGAGGCAAGGCCGACGGTATAGTCCTCGGCATAGCCCTTGGCCAGCCACTTGCCCGTCCACTCGGCGCAGGTGCCAGAGACGATGCGGCCGGTCAAATCGGTGCTGTCCAGCGTGATGTTCATCACGCGCTCATAGTCCTCGTCCAGGATATCGCCCTCGGCCTCCATGTCCACCATGTAGACGCTCGTCCCGGCGGCATTCGACCCGGCGGGCGTCTCCGGCGTGGAGGTGTCGTTGTTCAGGACGCTGTGCACCAGCACGCCGCTGTAGCTCTCAAGCGTCACGCCGTCCAGCACTATCTGGGCGTTGGTGCTGCGGATGAGAATGTCCGCACCCTCGGTGTATTCGATGTATTTCTGGATGTTCGGGCTGAGCTCGCGGCCATACCAGCTTGCGTTGACGGAATATTCCGTGTCCTCGTCGGAGTAGAGCGCACGGTCGGTGATGATGCTCGAATCCTTGGCATAGAGCACGCCCTGCGGCTCGACGGCGGCAAAGCCCGCCGCGTGGATGAGCACGCCCCAGCGTCCGCCGGCCACGGCGCTGCCGCCCAGCTTCTCATAGCGCTCGGTCTCGTCCTCATCGTCGGCGAAGGCATAGGGCGTGATGCTGCCGTCCTTGCCGACGCTGTAGCCGGTGCCACCCTCGGCGCCCTCGTCGCCGTCAAAAAGGCTGACCTCGCCCGTTCCGGCGATGATGACGCCGATCTCCGCGCCCTCCAGCACAGAGCCGTAGAAGTAGTCGCGGCAGTTGCCGTCGGCATAGGTGCCGTAGCCGCCGAGCAGCGCCGAGGCAAAGGTGTTCACGCCGACAAGATCGACGCCCTCGCCGGAGGCGCTGTCCGTGGACAGGCTCGCCCAGCCGTCCGTCACCACGGCGCTGTCATAGTAGTAGGTCACGCTCTCCCCGGCAGAGAGGCTCGTTCTGTCCGCGCCCGTGACGAGCAGCGGGTCGTTGGGCAGGTTCTCGCTCACGTCCTGGCTTGCGGGAACATAGCCCCGCGTCGTGAACAGGCTGTCCTTCACGACCAGCGTGGAGCCGACACCGGACGAGCCGTTGTTCGCAATGGCCATGCCCTCCAGCCCCTCGGAATGGATGTAGGCGTTCTCGACAAGCAGCGCCGCACCGCCGGAGACGGACACCTGCGTCGGTCCGCGGTTCGCGCGCTCATCCTCTGTGCCGCCGCCCTCGATATAGACGTTGAAGCCGTCGCTGTGCGCCGCCAGCAGCTCGCTGAACAGGCGCTGCCCCGGCACGGTGACGGCCGAAAGCGTCCCTCTCTCCGCGTCAAGCTGGCTGATCCAGCCATAGTCAAGCTCATAGCCCTCGCAGTTGGGATCCAGCCCGTCGTTCGAGTATACCTCGCCGAAATCCGGCATGGGGTAAATGCTCTCCTCGCCGCCGAGCACCGCCGTGAAGCCGCTGGTGAGCGGGTCAACGTGGGTCGAGTTGCTGACGGACATGAAGCTTTGGCTCACCGACCCGGCGGCAAAGCGGATGCCCTGTACATCCTTCGCGTCGATGCCGAGCTCGCCGTCCAGCGTGTAGCCGTCTCCCTCGTTGACGCTCATGCTCCCGCCGGATATGCGGACAAGCGTCGAAGAGGACATTCCGCCGGATGCGCCGCCCTCACCGCTGGCGGCAAGGGATACGCAGCCGAGCAGCAGGCAGAGCGCCGTGAACAGGGACAGTGTTTTGGTCAGCTTCATAGGCATAGGCTCCTTTCTCATTGGAGGATCTTCTCCTCGATGTCGTTGGTGGCCGTCTCGGCCTCCTTCAGGTTATAACACTGAAACAGCGGCCACACATGGTTCATGCCGCTGCCGGTGTACAGCGTGTAGTCGTGCCCAGCCGCGTCCAGAAGCGCGGCAAAGCGCACGATATCGGGATAGAGCAGCTCCCGCGTACCAGCGTAGAGCACGATGCTGCCAAGCTTGGAAAAGTCGCCGTAGATGGGACTTACGAGCGGGTCGTATACCTCCCGCTCTCCCGCCCAGCAGCGTCCGGCATAGCGCAGCGCCTCACGGTCGAGCTTGGGGTCTTTGTCGGCATACTCCTCCATCTCATCGTTATCCATGCTAAGGTCGAGCCACGGCGAGATGAGGATGAGCTGCTCCGGCCCCGTCATGCCATCCGATGCCAAAAGCTCCGCCAGCGCGAGCGCCATCCCGCCGCCGGCGGAATCGCCCATAAATATGAGCTTTTCGCTCCCCAGCGGCTCGATCACCTCGCGGTAAAAGGCCGTCAGCGCAGCATAGGCATCGTCCGCCGTGTTGTCCGGCAGACGCGGATACAGCGGCAATATGACCTTTGCGCCGGTGTCGGCGGCGAGGCGGTCAACAAACAGCCAGTGCGCCCAGCTCGGGCGGTCGATGAAGCTGCCGCCGTGGAAATAGACGATGACCCGCGCCGTATCCGCGCCGCTTTGGTACCAGTCCATCGTCCCGCCGTCCCAGGAAAACGTCTCCTGCGTCCACGGCATCTGCATATCCTCCGGCAAAACCACTTCCCCGGAGCTGACGGCCGCCTTGCGTGCCATCCAAAGCTGTCCCGCGTCCGGCGCCGCGTCGCGCCCTCCGGCGCGTATCTGCCGCTCAAACAGCGTCGCCTCAAGGCTTCGGTGGCAGACGATGCGCGACAGCGCAAAGGGCAAAGCCGCCACCAGCAGCGCCGCCGCAAGTATGATAACGATGAGCCGTATCGTTTTCCTGTTCATGTCTGCCCTCTTTGTTCCTATAAGTATAAAGCCCTCGTGCGCCATTCCTCCGGCTCAACGATACGGCCTGTACATAAGCTCCGGGTCGCGTTCGCGGTAGCCGTGCCACATTTCGCCGAGGGCGTCGATGGGCAAGCCCTTGGCCGTCATGTCCCTCCAGCCCGCGTCATACACTGCCCGCAGCAGCGGCGCCATCGCAAGCCCCGTCTCCGTCAGGCGGTACTCCGTCCGCGGCGGCGTTTCCGGGATGAGCGTGCGGGTGAGCAGGCCGTCGGCCTCCATCACCCGCAGATTCTCCGCCAGCACCTTGTGGCTGATGGGAAGCTGCTTGGCGAAGTCGGAGAAGTTCGTCTTGCCCTCGTCGAATATCATCGCCATAAGGATGAACGGCTTCCAGCGGCCAAAGAGCATACGCGCCATGTGGTTATAAGGATCCTTGCGGATGTCAAAATCCATCTGCTGCACAGCGTATCGCCTCCGTTTGTCAATATTGTATCACCTCTCGCCCGCCGGCACAAGCAAAATCGGGCGAATGGGTTACTTGAAAGTGCCGTCTTGCGGCATGGGATAGGGGGTGTTAGTATGAGGAAAACGATGCAAAGGAGAGCATTTGCCATGATGAAATATCCGCATATGTTCGCGCCCATCACCATCAAGGGCGTGACCTTCAAAAACCGCGTGATGGCCTCCCCGGCCACCACCGACCGCACCGTCTTCCCCGGCGGAACGCCCACGCCCGAGTGCATCAACGGCTATGAGGTGCGCGCCCGCGGCGGTGTCGGCGCCGTCACCATCACGGAATCCTTCGTGGACGACGACCGCGCCGCCCGCCATGACCACAGCATCGACTTCTACTCCACCAACAAGTCCGTCTATCACCAGGAGGCGCTGTTCGTGCTGGCCGAGTCCATCGCCCGCCACGGCGCCGTGGCGAGCGCCCAGTTCAACCATACCGGCTGCGTCAACCACCCTTCCACGATACGCGGCCACAAGAACCCCTTCGGTCCCTCCGCCTTCGTGCGCGACGACGGCATCCAGGTCGAGGAAATGACCGAGCAGGACATGAACGAGGTCGCCGACCACTTTGCCCAGGCCTGCGAGGGCGCCAAGCTCGCCGGCTTCCAAATGGTCATGCTCCACGGCGGCCACGGCTGGCTTCTCGGCCAGTATGTCTCCCCGCTCACCAACAAGCGCACCGACAAATACGGCGGCTCCATCGAAAACCGCGCCCGCTTCCCGCTCATGGTCATCGACCGCATCCGCGAGCGCTGCGGCGACGACCTGCTCATCGAATACCGCGTCTCCGGCTCGGAGCGCGTTCCCGGCGGGCTTGAGCTCGACGACTGCGTGAAGTTCTGCCAGCTCATTCAGGACAAGGTGGACATCATCCACGTCACGAGCGGTATGTACCACAACCACGTCCAGTCCAAGGCGTTCTCCTCCATCTATCATCCCCACGGCTGCAACCTTGACCTCGCGGAGGCCATCAAAAAGGCCGTCCACATCCCCGTCACCGCCGTCGGCGGCTTCAACGACCCCCAGCAGATCGAGGATGCCATCGCCGCCGGCAAATGCGACTTCGTGGCGATGGGGCGCGAGATGCTCGCCGACCCCGATTTCGTCAACAAGGCCGCCAGCGGCCGTGAGGATGAGATCATGCCCTGCCTCCGCTGCTCCTGCTTCAACCCGCTGGCCTCCGACCCGACCAAGCGTGTCCAGGTCGTGCCCTTTGAGTGCACCGTCAACCCGACCTCCATGCGCCAGCTCCGGCTGGAATGGGCGCCGAAGGTACGCACGCCCGGCCAGAAGGTGCTCGTCATCGGCGGCGGCCCCGGCGGTATGTATGCGGCCATGACCGCCGCGCAGCGCGGCCACCGCGTCACCCTCATCGACAAGGGCGACAAGCTCGGCGGCACGCTCTGGTACACCGACTATGACTGCCACAAGGACGATATGCGCAAGTTCCGCGACCACCTTGCCAACCGCGTCTACCGCGCCGGTGTGGACGTGAAGCTCGGCGTGACCGCGACCCGCGAGCTCGTGGAGGAATTTGCGCCCGACGCGCTCATCCTCGCCATCGGCGCAAGACCCATCGCGCCCCCCATCCCCGGTCTGCGCGAGAATGCGAAGTACGCGCTCGACTGCTATACCCACGCGCCCGGCAAGAAGCTCGTTATGATCGGCGGCGGACAGGTCGGCGTAGAGGTCGCCATGCACCTCGGCGACACCGGTCACGAGGTCGAGGTCCTCGAAATGCTCGACGATTACTGCCGCGATGCGCTCTGGAGCCATAAGGAGGCCATCCGCATTTTCCTGCCGAAATCAGTGAACATCCACTGCTCCACCCGCGTCACGGAGGTCACGCCCACGGGCGTCCGCGCCGTGGACTCCGACGGCAAGGAGCTCTTCTTCCCCGCCGACGACGTGTATTACGCGCTCGGCTTCCGCGCCCCCTCGGACGAGCTTGCGGAGCTCATGTCCATCTGCCCGCGCACCAGCATCATCGGCGACTGCAAGAAGCCCCAGCGCATTTTGCAGGCCACCCGCGACGGTATGTTCGCCGCCATGGATATCATCTGAAGCACCCCGGCCTTTCAGTGGGAGACGGTCATGCGCCGTCTCCCGCTTGCGCTTGACAAGGCATACTGGCTGGATTACAATGAGCCATAATAAAAATGCAGGGAGGTGCGGCATGATACACATACTGCTGGTCGAAAACGACGCGCAGCGCCGCCGCACCGCCACGGAGGCTCTGCGGGCGCTCGACTATGACGTGCTTCCCGCGGCCAATGCGGACGAGGCACTGACCGTGCTCGCGCACAGCGCCGTCCAGCTTATCGTCGCCGGCATACTCTGCGGCGGCTGTGAGCTGACGCGGGAGCTGCGCGACGCCGGGGACGCCACGCCCGTGATCGCCGTGCTGGACAAGGGGACGATGCAGGAGAAGCGCCGCGTGTTCCGTTCCGGTGCGGACGGCTATATGACGCTGCCGCTCGATGCCGAGGAGCTGCAAATGCGCGTGCGGACGCTGCTGTGGCGCTGCCGCATCGTGGACGACGCGGTGCTGCGCTTCGGAAGCTGCACGCTCCACGCCCACACGCTGACGCTGGAGACGCCGGACGGCTCCATCGAGCTGCGCCACATGGAGTTCTTGCTGCTCGAAAAGCTGCTGAGCTATCCCGGCCGCGTGTTCACCCGCCCGCAGCTCATGGACGAGCTCTGGGGCTTTGACAGCGAATCCACCCCGCGCACCGTGGACACCCACATCAAGCTCCTGCGCCAGAAGCTGCGCGGCGTGGACGATATCCGCCTGCAGACCGTCCGCGGCCTCGGATACCGCGCCGCCATCCCCCGCCGCCGCTCCAACGACAATTGAAAAGCCACGAGCCGGTCACACGACCGGCTCCTTTGCGTATTCTAAGGCTGCTCCGGCGCTGTGCGCAGCTCCTGCCGGATCTTGCGGAAGCGCTCCGGCACCTCGGACATATCCATTTCCTGCGGCACATCGACCGTCCCCGCTTCCTTGGCCGTTTCATAGTACCAGCATTTATAATCCACCATTTCCATCGTGTGCCGCAGCTCCTCCATTTGCTGCTCCAGTGCCTCCCGCTGGCGGCGGAACATGGAAAGGCGCAGCTCGATGGTGTCGTCGCCCTGCAGCGCGAGCTCGATATACTGCCGGATGTCCTTGATGGACATTCCGGCCTTTTTCATGCAGCCGATGACCCGCAGCCACTCGAAGTCGCTCTCCCGAAACATACGGATACCGCCGGAGGAGCGCTCCACAAAGGGCAGCAGCCCCTCCTTATCATAGTAGCGCAGCGTCGATGCCGTGACCCCCAGCAGCTTTGCCATTTCACCGACCGTGTAGACCATATAAAGATTCCTCCGAATTTTTCAAAAACCTCTTGACTTAAAGTGCGCTTTAAGTTGTAGCATATACATGAGCTTTAAGCATCGTAGCTTCAAAATGAGAATTTGTCAATCAGAAGGAGGCTTTTGATATGAAATACGAAAGCAAAGAGCAATTCGAGAAAGGCAACATATTCGGTACCGGTGCGCCCAACAGCGCTTATGCCCGGTATTTTAATAGGGATTCTTTCCTGAATCCGCTGACAGACCCGAAAGGCGGCCTCTTTGCCGCCAACGTGACCTTCGAGCCGGGGTGCCGTAATAACTGGCATATCCACCATGCCGCCAAGGGCGGCGGACAGCTCCTGCTCTGCACGGCCGGCGAGGGCTGGTATCAGGAGGCGGGCAAGGCCGCTGTCAGTCTGCATGAGGGCAGCGTCGTGATGATCCCCGCCAACGTCAGGCACTGGCACGGCGCGAAAAAGGACAGCTGGTTTTCTCACATCGCCATCGAAATTCCCGGCGAGGACTGCCAGAACGAATGGTGCGAGCCGGTATCCGATGCGGAATACGCAAAGCTGTAAGGAGGATTTGAAGAATGGCGGCAAGGCAGACGGCGGGCAGAGATGCCTTGGGCAAATTCGCGCCGAAATTCGCGGAGCTGAATGACGACGTGCTGTTCGGCGAGGTCTGGAGCCGGGAGGACAAGCTCTCCCTCCGCGACCGTTCGCTTGTAACGGTGGTCGCGCTGATGGCGCAGGGACTGACGGACAAGAGCTTCCGCTACCACCTGACAACGGCGAAGAAAAACGGCATTACAAGGGATGAGATCGCGGAGATCGTGACCCACGCGGCCTTCTATTGCGGCTGGCCGAAGGCGTGGGCGGTGTTCCGCATGGCAAAAGAGATATGGAACGAGGAGGACAAAGCATGATTTTGAACGAAACTTACCAACTTACAAACAGCGTTCATATCCCCAAGCTGGGGCTTGGCACTTGGTTTATCGACGATGATAAGGCCGCGGAGGCTGTACGTGCGGCGGTCGGGCTGGGCTATCGCCTGATCGACACCGCACAGGCTTACGGCAACGAGCGCGGCGTCGGCGAGGGCGCTCGTACCTGCGGCGTACCGCGCAGGGAGCTGTTTGTCGCAAGCAAGGTAGCGGCAGAGCTGAAAAGCTATGAGGCCGCGGCAGGCTCCATCGATGAAACGCTGGATAAGATGGGGCTTGACTATCTTGACCAGATGATCATTCACTCGCCCCAGCCGTGGAACGAGTTTCGCACGGAGAAACGCTATTTTGAAGAAAACAGAGCCGTCTGGCGGGCTCTGGAGGATGCACAGGCAGCGGGCAGGGTCAGGGTCATCGGCGTGTCGAACTTTTTGAAAGGCGACCTCGAAGACCTGCTCCGTTCCTGCCGCGTCAAGCCGATGGTCAACCAGATCCTGCTGCACATCGGCAACAGCGATCCTGCACTCCTGGACTACTGCGGGGCGCAGGGCATTCAGGTGGAAGCCTACTCCCCCATCGCCCATGGCGAGGCGCTGAAAAATCCGATGATCGCGGAGATGGCGAAGAAATACGGCGTGTCCGCCGCGCAGCTCTGCGTCCGCTATGTGCTCCAGCTCGGCGCGGTCGCGCTCCCCAAAACGACGAGGCCCGACCACATGGCGAGCAATGCGGCTGTGGACTTCACCATTTCCGCGGAGGATATGGAAACGCTCAAAGGCATGGAGCGCATCGCCGATTACGGCACATTCAGCATCTTCCCCGTGTTCAGCGGCAAGCCGCTGGCATAACGAAGCAGGGGCGGCCAGGCGGCTGCCCCTGCTGTTTTGCGCGCAAAAAAGTACGCCAGCCGGGGCTGGCGTACTTTGGGTATGTTGGGTTTACTGGGCGTTCTTGAGGTTCGCGCTGGCTTTCGCCATTTCCTCGAAGATACCGGCGCGCTTCTTGGAGATGACCTTCTTGATGACCAGAAGCGTGGCGACCATGAGCACAAGGGCGATGGCGAGGCAGATCACGACGTTCTGGATCAGGCCGGCGAGCAGGAAGGACACGAAGGAGACGGCCGAGACGGTGAGGGCATAGGGCAGCTGCGTGAACACATGGTTGAGGTGGAAGCAGTGCGCACCCGCCGAGGCCATGATGGTCGTGTCGGAGATGGGGGAGCAGTGGTCGCCCATAACGCCGCCGGAGCAGGCCGCCGCCAGACCGATGGTGCAGAGGGTGGGCTCGGTGTCGTAGTTGAAGACGGCGACAACGATGGGAGCCATGATGCCGATGGTGCCCCAGGAGGTACCGGTGGCGAAGCCGATGGCGCAGCCGATGATGAAGATGACGCAGGGCAGGAACTGCTTCAGCTCACCGGCGCCGGCCAGCGCGTTGCTGACGAAGTCGGCGCTGTACATGGCGTAGCGGGTGAAGGAGCAAAGCGTCCACGCGAAGGTCAGGATCAGGATGGGGGCGATCATCTGGATGAAGCCGTTGGGGACGGACTCCATGGACTTTTCAAGGTGGAAGCCCTGACGGATCCAGAAGTAGACGACCGTGAACAGCATACCGATCAGGCCGCCGAGCGCAAGCGCGGAGCCGGCATCGGCGCCGGAGAAAGCGTTGACGAAGTCCTTGTAGGTCTCGGCCTCGGCATCAAAGTAGCCGCCGGACCAGATCAGGGAGATGATGCAGATGATGATAAGGAAGATGACGGGGATGAGCAGGTCAAGGATGGAGGACTTGCCGTTGGCGGGCTTTTCGTAGTCGTCCGCGCCCTCGAAGGGACGCTCCTCGGTGGTGAAGAGGTCGTTCTTGACCTGGGCATTATACTCATGCTCCAGCATGGGGCCGTAGTCGAGGTTGATGATGGAGATGACGATGATCATCGCCAGCGTCAGCAGGCAGTAGTAGTTCCAGGGGATCTGACGGACGAAGAGCTCCAGACCGTTGATGGTGTCGGACTGGACATAGCCGGTGACGGCCGCCGCCCAAGAGGACACGGGGGCGATCATGCAGACGGGAGCGGCGGTCGCGTCGATGAGGTAGGCCAGCTTGGCGCGGGAGATCTTGTGGCTCTCCGTCACGGGACGCATGACGGCGCCGACCGTCAGGCAGTTGAAGTAGTCGTCGATGAAGATGAGGACGCCGAGCAGCATGGTCAGCAGCTGTGCGGAGCAGCGGGTCTTGACCGCCTTCCTCGCCCAGCGGCCGAAGGCCTCGGAGCCGCCGCCCTTGTTCATCAGGTCGACCATGATGCCGAGGGTGACAAGGAAGACGATGATGCCCATGTTATAGGAGTCGGCCACGCAGGAGATGATGCCGTAGTCGGTACCGACCAGCGCCGTCAGCGTGTCCCAGGGACGGAACTGCGTGTACAGCAGAGCGCCGGACAGGCAGCCGAGGAACAGGGAGGAATAGACCTCCTTGCTGATCAGAGCCAGGACGATGGCGATGATCGGCGGGAGCAGGGACCAGAAGGTTCCCGCGAACGGGGTGGAAGCACCCTCGATGATGATCGGGCGATCCTTGTAGATGATGCCAAGGACGGCCAGCAGGACTACGAATATCGCAAGGGCGATAAAGTAGCCGACGGTTTGTTTCTTCGTTTTCATGGTTTCTCATTTCCTCCTAATAAAAATTTGCTATTTTTAAGGTCTTTTTTCAAACGGGAATGACAGGACCATGTTGACGCTAAACCATGTCTATGCTTTCTTATGTGCTGATTATAACCCCATAACGAGGCCGCCGTCAATCAAAATTTAAAGGATTTTTCATATTTTGCTGGCTAAATTGCTCATTTTTCTGATTTGTAACCGTTTTGTTTTTGTTCACTTTGTCTAAATTGTACAAAACTTAACGATCTCATACGGGCGCTTTGCTGTTTTGGAACTAAAAGTTATATTTTTAACCGCTATGGTAGTATGGTCTCGTTGTATTCGTCATCGAAAAATTGAAAGTAAATATGGAGCTTCTCATCTGCCATCTCCCAGTTGGCGAAGCCGAGCACGTCGTCCCATGCAGCCGCGCGAAATTGGCCGTATTTTGCGATTTTCCTGTTTACACGGCGCAAGATTTTGTATTATAATAAACATTTGGTTGAAGCGCGCCGCGCTGGGCGGCACGACATGAAAGAGAGGAAATTGGGGTCATGCACAAGATCGGATTTGACAACGACAAATACCTGCGCGAGCAGTCCGCACGCATACGCGAGCGTATCTCCGGCTTCGGCGGCAAGCTGTATCTGGAATTCGGCGGCAAGCTCTTTGACGACTACCACGCGAGCCGCGTCCTGCCGGGCTTCCAGCCCGACTCCAAGGTGCGTATGCTCATGGAGATGAAGGACGAGGCGGAGATCCTTGTCGTCATCAACGCCGACGATATCGAGCGCAACAAGCGCCGCGGCGATCTCGGCATCACCTATGACCTCGACACACTGCGCCTCATCGACGCCTTTCGCGGCTGCGGCCTCTATGTCGGCAGCGTCGTACTGACCCGCTATCACGGCCAGAGCAGCGCCTCCATCTTCAAGGCCAAGCTCGAAAATCTGGGGCTTCCCGTCTATCTCCACTTCGACATCCCCGACTATCCCTCCAACGTCGATCTCGTCCTCTCGGAGGACGGCTTCGGCAAGAACGAATACGTCCCGACGACCCGCTCGCTCATCGTCGTCACCGCGCCGGGTCCCGGCAGCGGCAAGATGGCGACCTGCCTCAGCCAGATCTGGCACGAGAATCAACGCGGCGTCAAGGCGGGCTATGCCAAGTTTGAGACCTTCCCCATCTGGAACCTTCCCCTGCAGCACCCCGTCAATCTCGCGTATGAGGCCGCGACCGCCGACCTCGACGATGTGAACATGATCGACCCGTTCCATCTGGAGGCTTACGGCGAGACGACCGTCAACTATAACCGTGACGTGGAGATATTCCCCGTCCTCAACGCCATGCTGGAGGGCATCTGGGGCAAAAGCCCCTACCGCTCCCCCACCGACATGGGCGTGAACATGGCCGGGCTCTGCATCTCGGACGACGAGGCCTGCCGCGAGGCCGCCAAGCAGGAGATCGTCCGCCGCTTCTATGCCGTGAGCTGCGCCCAGCGGCAGGGCATGGCCGCCAAGGACGAGCTGTACCGCCTGGAACTTCTGATGAAGCGCTGCGGCGTATCCGCCGCCGACCGCCCGGTTGTCGCCTCGGCTCTCATGCGCGCCGCCGAAACGGGCGACCCCGCCGTGGCCATGGAGCTGCCGGATGGCCGTATCGTCACGGGCAAGACCTCCAAGCTGCTCGGCGCATCCTCCGCCTGCCTGCTCAACGCGCTCAAGGAGCTGGCCGGTATCGACGATGCCGTCAACCTCATCAGTCCGGAGGTCATCGAGCCCATCCAGCACCTCAAGCTCGACCACATGGGCAACCACAACCCCCGCCTGCACACAGACGAGACGCTGATCGCACTCACCATCAGCGCCGTCACCGATTCCACCGCCTCGCTTGCGATGGATCAGCTCGGCCGGCTCGCCTGCTGCGAGGCGCACTCCTCCGTCATCCTCGCCCGCGTGGACGAAAATATGTTCCAGCATCTCGGCGTGAACATCACCTATGAGCCGGTGTACCAGACCAAGAAGCTCTATCACGGCCGCTGACCGCGACGACATACATATAATATGAACGACATCATTCTCCGCCCCGCCGTCCCGGCTGACGCGGCGGCGCTTCTCGACATCTATGCGCCCTATGTGACGCAGACCGCCATCACCTTTGAATACGATGTGCCCTCCGTGGACGAGTTTCGCGGGCGCATTGAATCCACGCTCCGGCGCTATCCCTACCTGGTCGCCGTCCGGGACGACACGCCCGTCGGCTACGCCTACACCGGCGCGTTTCATCCGCGCAGCGCCTACGCCTGGGCGGCGGAGACAAGCATATATCTCCGGCAGGAGGAGCGCGGACACGGGCTCGGCCGGACGCTGTACGCGGCGCTGGAGGCCATATCCCGGGCGCAGAATATACAGGATCTCTACGCCTGTATCGCCTATGCCGACCCGGAGGACGAGCACCTCACCAACGCGAGCGCCCGCTTCCATGAGCGTCTCGGCTATGTGCTCACGGGGCAGTTTCATCGCTGCGCCTGCAAGTTTGACAGCTGGTACGGCATGATATGGATGGGCAAGCCCCTCGGCGATCACCCGCTCCCGCCCAAGCCCTTCCGTCCCTTCCCCACGCTCAGCGCAGAGGAGCTTCACGCAGCGGGCATCGAATAACGGACATGAAAAAGGAGAGCCGCGGCTCTCCTTTTGTGCTGTATTTTACGCTGTTTCCAGCCGTGCCGCAGAACGGGAGGCAACGGCGAAGCCGATGAGGTGGCATAGCGCCGAGGCCGCCACGCCGCCGAACAGCGCGTCGAGCCCGAACGGCAGCGGCAGCACCGTCCCGCAGAGCAGCACCACGACAGGCCCCGTCACGATGCCCGCCAGCGCCCAGCGCCGGTCGACGCGGCCGCGCAGCCATATCGCGCAGCAGAGCGGCACAAACACGACCGCACCGCGCAGCCCCATGGACATGAACGCGAAGTGGAGTATCGTGTCGCCGAGAGGCCCGGCGGAGAGGACACAGCCGAGCGCGAGCACGACGAGAATGATGAGCCGAGAGGCGGCGCTGTTGTGCTTGGCGTCGGCCTCATGGCCGGTGATCGTCTGGAGGATATCGCGGCGCACGATGGTCGAGATGCCCATGGCAAGCCCTGCGCCCGTGCCGATGACAGCGATGAACAGCGTGCCGAGGACAAGCCCGCCGAGCAGCCCCGGCAGATGCTCCATGGCAAAGGCCGTCAGCGCCGTCTTGGCCGCGATCGCGGGATAGTGCGCGCGCATATAGAGCCCGACGAGAATGCCGCCCGCGCCGATGGGCGGGATGAGGAACGCGCTGACGAGCGCACCGGTACGCGCCGCGCCCTCGCTCCTGCCGCTCATGACGGCCTGGGCATAGGTCTGGGTCGTCAGCACACCGAGGATAAGCGAAAGGCACGCGCCGCCGTCCTTGCCGGCACCGCGCGCAAAGAGGCTGAAGAAGCGGACGCCCTCCGGGTTCGATATGCCGTCCACCATCGTCTTAAAGCCGCTCCAGCCGCCGGAGAGCCGCAGCGCGACGGCGCCGCAGCCGAGCATGGACACATAGAGAAGCGCGAGCTTCAGCACGCCGACGCGCCCCGCGCCCTGCGCCCCGCCCGTGATGACATAGAGCGCCATGAAGCCCGCCGTCAGCGCAAGCGCCGGAATAATCCCCATCGAGGGGAACACGACCGAGATGACCGCCGTGCCCGCGATGAGCTGGGAGATGATGTTGATGAAGGTGCCGATGCAGCTGAACACCGACGCCGCGATGTCCGCGCCCACGCCGTATTCGCGCTTGATGATGCCGACGAGCGTCATGCAGCCGGACGAGCGCAGCGGGCGGATATAGAACAGCGCGAGGATGAGACAGGCAATGCCGCCGCCGAGCGTGAACCACCACGCCGACAGGCCATAGCTGTACGCCAGCTGCGCCGTGCCGACCGTGGACGAGCCGCCGACGAGGGTGCCCATGATGATGCCGGCGATGATGGGCGCGGAATTGACGTTGGCATAGGTCTGCGGGCGGGTACCGGAATAGATGGCGAGCGCCGCGATGCCGAGGACGCTGACAAGAAGGCCGGTAAGCTGTGCTGCGGTGAGACTCATAGAAGTGCTCCTTTAAAAATGCGAAAAGCCGGTACACCCGACACGCCCTCCGGCGGTCTGCGGTATACCGGCTTTTCCTTTGATGTCCGCGCTCCCTTGCGGGGAACGCGCTCGCGGAAAACGGTTATTCTCGATCGTTTTTCTCGTTCATGTATTCAACGTAATGCGCAAACACGGCGCGGATCGCGGTCTCAAGCGCCCTTTTCGCGTTGCCGTGGTAATGCGCCTCAAAGTCGGCCAGCAGCGCGTCCGCGCCGTCGTTGAGGTTATAGCCGACAAGCAGGTCGGAGATAAAGTGCTTTGCGATCTCCGTCACCATCGAGGCCTCCGCGTCGATGATGACGCCGCTTCGCTCGTCAAACACCACGGCGACGACCACGAGGTTGAACACGTTTTCGGCCGTCGTGCTGGACGGAAGCTTGGCATAGCCGGAGATGAGCACGGTATGCAGGTCGCGCATCACGCGCCTCCTTTCTCGTCCCCTTCGGCAAAGCCTCCGCGGCCGCCGTCTTTCACACGGAGGCAGGAAGCGCTTGTGACGCCCCATCCGCGCAAAACGGCATAAACTCCTTTCAGTATACACCCACGCCCGCCCATTTGCAAGAAAAATAACAGGCATTTTTCAGAAAGGTTGTTTCGCGTGCTGCTTGCGGGCACGCGCGCTTTTGGGGCTTTCTTTTTAGGGCGAATGACGGTATAATATTCAACGTGTCAAAGAGGCGCCAGGAAAAACTCCTCCGTCAGCGTGTCAAAAAAGTGCTTTCTTCTCCGAATTTGCACGATCCAAAGCCTCCCTTGTGCAAAGGGAGGTGGCAGCGGCAAAGCCGCTGACGGAGGGATTGAACGCTGGAGGGTCTGCTGTTTTTGTCGGAAAACGGGCACTTATCGCAACCTTTCGATCCCTCAGCCGGCTTCGCTGACAGCTCCCTTTACCCAAGGGAGCCGGGGCGCTTCCCTTTGACACTCTCGTTCTAATCGTATGCCAACGGGAGGTTTTGCGGATGGCAAGGATCTTGAGCGGCGCGCCGGTCGCGGCGGCGCTGAGCGAGCGGACGGCGGCGGCGGCCGCGGCGCTGCGGGCGCGGGGTATTGTCCCCTGCCTCGCCATCGTGCGCGTGGGCGCGCGGGAGGACGCCGTCTCCTATGAGCATGGCGCGACGCGGCGCTGTGATGCCGCCGGTGTTGCAGTCAAGAGCGTCGTATTGCCCGAAAATATCGATAACGCCGCGTTTCTTGCGGCGCTGGATGCGCTCAACCGGGACGGCGCCGTGCATGGCATCCTCCTGCTTCTCCCGCTGCCGGAGCAGCTGGACGCGGAGCAGGCGCGGCAGCGGCTCGCGCCCGAAAAGGATGTGGACGGCTGCACGGACGGCAGCCTTGCCGGGGTCTTCTCCGACACCGCGCTCGGCTATCCCCCCTGTGCCGCGCAGGCCGCGATGGAGATGCTCGACTACTACGGCATCGCCTGTGAGGGCAGACGCGCGGTCGTGCTCGGGCGCAGTCTTGTCGTCGGCCGCCCCGCGGCGCTCATGCTGCTCCACCGCAACGCCACCGTCACGCTCTGCCACAGCAAAACCGTCGATGCGCCCGCCGTTGCACGGGAGGCGGAGCTTCTCCTTGTCTGCACCGGCCGCCGGGAAAGCGTCGGGCGGGAATATCTGCGCCCCGGCCAGACGGTGATCGATGTCGGCGTCCACTCCGATGCATCGGGTCAGACGCTGTGCGGCGACGTGCGCATTGACGAGGCGGAGCCGCTCGTCGGCGCCATCACGCCGGTGCCCGGCGGCGTCGGGAGCGTCACGACCAGCGTGCTCGTGAGTCATGTCGTAGAGGCGGCAAGTCGTGCGGCCGGCACCGAAGCGTAAAGCTTGTATATTGACAAAAAGGAGCTGCCCGGCCTGGGCAGCTCCTTAAAATTATATGTATCCTTGCCGCTCACAGGCTCATGACGAGGCGGTTGCGGCCGTCTGTATAGCTGAACCTGCCGTCCTTGCTTGCGCTGCGGACAAGCTGCCTTGACAGCTCGTCGCCCTCGGTCAGGGGATCGTATTCCCGCCCCGCCCAGGCAAAGCGCATTTCAAGGGTGTCCGTCTCCTCCTCATACTCCGCAGCGACCTCCAGCGGGAACGCGGGTCCGGCGTTCGGGAGGATGTTGATGGCGAGCAGCTCCTCGAACAAGCGGCGCATATTCTCCACGCGCTTTCGCGGGAGCATATTCTTCTCGCCGTAGGCCTGCAGCGCCTCGCTCATGGCGATGAAATCGTAGTCCGCCGAGCCGACCGTCAGGGTCAGCACCTTCAGGCGCTTCACGAACGCGCGGGTCTTGTCCCGCTTCGGCGACTCGAATATCTCCTGCGGCGTGCCGTCCTCATAGATCTCGCCCTCGTCCATGTAGAACACGCGCGTGGAGACGTCCCGTGCGAATTTCATCTCGTGGGTCACGATCATCATGGTCATGCCCTCGGCGGCGAGATGGCGTATGACCGAGAGCACCTCGCCGACCATGGTCGGGTCGAGCGCGGAGGTGGGCTCGTCAAAGAGGACGAGCTCCGGCCGCATGGCCAGCGTCCGCGCGATGGCGACACGCTGCTTCTGGCCGCCCGACAGCTCATCCGGGTAGTTCAGCGTCTTCTCCGCCATGCCCACCATGCGCAGCAGCCGCATGGCGTTGTTGTATGCCTCCTGCGGCGTCTCCTTTTTCAGAAGCATCGGTGCGAGCATGACGTTTTCGATGACGGTCAGGTGGTCGAAGAGGCAGAAGCTCTGGAACACCATGCCCATGCGCCGGCGCAGCGCCCGCATATCCGTCTTCTTTTCGCCCGTGTCATAGCCGAAGACCGTGACCTTGCCGTCCGTCGGCGCGTCCAGCCGGTTGATGCAGCGCAGCAGCGTGGATTTGCCCGTCCCGGAGGGGCCGATGACGGTGATGACCTCGCCGCGGTGAATGACGGCGTTCACGTCGCGCAGCGGCGTGGCGTCCGGATAGGCCTTTTTCAGGTGCTCCAGCGTGATGAGCGCCTGGTCGCCCGAGGCGGCGTCAGGCACTTCCGCCGCGCCCCCGTCCGTGACGGCCGTTTCGGATACGCCGCGCGGCAGTCTTCTCAGCCGGTGCTTGGGATCGAGCTTCAGCTCGATGCAGCCGATCAGATGCGTGATGATCGTGGCCACGATGAAATAGATGGCGGCGGTCGCCAGCAGCGGGAAGAAGGCCTCATAGGTGCGGCTCCGGATGATGTCGCCCGCCTTTGTCAGATCCTGAATGGAGATATAGCCCACGATGGAGGTCGTCTCCATCATGCTCACGAACTCGCCCTTATACAGCGGCAGAATGCGGCATATCGCCTGGGGCATGATGATGCGCCCGAATATCTCGGAGCGCCCGAAGCCGAGTGCCGTGGCCGCCTCCCACTGTCCCCGGTCGATGGCGCTGATGCCCGACTCCAGAGTGCCCGCCACGGACACGGCGAACATCACGGAGAACGCGATCGTCCCCGCGACGATGGGGTCAAGATCCGACGAGCCGAAAATGACGAAGTAGACGATGAGCAGGATGACCAGCGCCGGAATGCCCTGCATCAGCTTGCAGAACGCCTCGAAAACGGTGGAGATAAGCCTGTTTTTGCTCCGGAGCAGAAAGAGCAGGCCAAAGCCCAGCACCGTGCCGCCGATGGCGGCGCAGACGGAGATGACAAGGGTCACGAGCAGGCCGTTCGCGATGAGCCGCCAGCGGTTTTCGCGGATGAAGGTCTTTTCAAAGCTCTCGCACAGGCTGTCCCAGAAGCCGTTCTCCTCCTCCGCAGGCGCGCCGGCGATCACCATGACCGTCTCCGTGCTGAGGTAGGGATCGGAGAACTGCACCGACTCCGCCCGCTCCTCCGTCACGAAGAGGCCGGATATGATGTAGTCCACCTTGCCGGAGGCGCAGGCCGGAACGATGCCGTTCCAGTCATAGGTCTCCACCTCGAGCGCCGCGCTGCACCAGAGCGCAAAGCGCTGCATAAGCTCCACGTCAAAGCCCGCGAGCGTGTTGTCCTGGTAAAAGGAGTACGGCTCAAACAGACCGGTCGTCGCCACGCGCATCGTGTATACCGGCTCCTCCGCCGCGGCGATCTCCGGCATGGCGTAGTCCTTTTCGATGAACCAGCGCTGCCGCATATCCTCCAGCGTACCGTCCGCCTCCAGCTCCGCCAGGAAGTCGTTGATATTCTCCAGCGCGTCCGGTATCTCCGTCAGCGGGCTCACCGCGGCGGCGATCTCCCCCGGTGTGCCGACCACGCCGTCGGAATGCAGCCGCAGTCCCGCAGTCCCCGTGGCCACGGCGCTTTCATATACCTGCTTATCCGCCGCGAAGGCGGCCGCCTTCCCCGTCTGCACGGCCAAAAAGCCGTCCGACGCGCTGTTCACAAGGATATATTCCGCGTCGGGGTAGGTCTCCCGCGCCGCGCTCTCCGTGGTCGTTCCGACCTCCACCGCAATGACGGAGGAATCCAGCGCCGGCTCCGCCGCAAGATTTTCGGCGCGGCACAGCAGCACGACGCCGCCCTTATAATACGTCGTGGGAAAGTCGATCTCGGCGGTGCGCTCCTCCGTGATGGAGATGCAGCCGGAGGCGACATCCGCCTTTCCCGCCTGGATAAAGTTGATGATGGAGGCGAGAGAAGTGGAGGATATCTCCACGCCCATATCCAGCCTGTCCGCGATCATGAGAAGCAGCTCCACCTCATATCCGGCGGCGTTCCCGTCGTCCCCCACATAGCACATGGGATAGGCGCTCACCTCGCACACATAGCGAAGCACGCCGTTCGTGCGCGGCTCCGTGTTATACGCCGACCAGTCGATGCGCATTCTGCTCTCATCGCCGGACATCCACTTGTCCTTCAGTGCGTCAAGCGTACCGTCCTCGGTATACTCCGAGATGATATCCGAAAACTGCGCCGTCATCGCGCTGCCCTTTTTCAGCACGAAGCCATAGCTGTCCTCGGCGATCACGCCCGGGAATATGGCGAACTCGGGACGCTGCTTCGCGATGATCGTGGCCATCGGCATATCCATGGGCGCACAGTCCACGTCGCCCTTTTTCAGCGCCTCCAGCATCCCCGTCGCATCGTCGTAGTAGTGCCATGTACCGCCGTCGATCACCTGATCCACAAGGCTGTCCAGCACCGTCCCCGTATTCCCGGCGAATTCGGCGCCCGTGAAGTCCTCGAGCGTCTCATAGATCCTGCCGGACTCGGCGCGTTCCCCGCCGCAGCCCGAAAGGCACAGCGCCAGAACCAGTGCCAGCAGAATACAAACCGTCCCTATCCGCTTCATCTCGTTCCTCCCGTCAATCTCGCACGTCACATTTTGTTTAATTGTACCGGAATGCCGCACGGTTTTCAAGTATGAAGCTGCGGCAAAAAAGGTTCTATAATAAATGTTGGGTGTAGTCCACCTCCTGAGGGTGGCTGCCCCAACATTTATTATAGAAGCATATCAAAGCAGATGGCCAAGGGTCGAAAACCCATTGGTATTACCAGGCTTTTGGTCTTCTTTTCTTATTGCCATTCGATCGTGGCCGGGGGCTTGCCGGTGATGTCGTAGACCACGCGGCCGGCGCCCTTGACCTCGTTGACGATGCGGGCGGAGATCTGACCGAGGACGCGGTGGGAGATGGGGGCGTATTCGCAGGTCATGAAGTCCGAGGTACGCACGGCGCGGAGCGCGATGGTATAGTCAAAGGTTCGGAAATCGCCCACAACGCCGACGGAGCGTGTGTCCGTCAGGACGGCAAAATACTGGTCGGCGCGGATGCGGTGGGCGCGCACCTCCTCGCGGAAGATGGCGTCCGCCTCGCGCAGGATCTCCAGCTTCTCCGGCGTGATCTCGCCCATGACGCGCACGGCGAGCCCCGGCCCGGGGAACGGCTGACGCGCCACGAAGCGCCCGGGCAGTCCAAGCTGTCGGCCAAGGGCGCGCACCTCGTCCTTGAACAGCCCGCGCAACGGCTCCACCACGCCGTCAAAGTCCATATCCTCCGGCAGACCGCCGACGTTATGATGGCTCTTGATGGTGGCGGCCTTGCTCCCGCCGGACTCGATCACGTCCGGATAGATCGTCCCCTGCGCAAGGAAACGCACCTGCGGCAGCTTTTTTGCTTCGTCCTCAAACACGCGGACAAATTCCTCGCCGATGATCTTGCGCTTGCGCTCCGGGTCGGTCACGCCCGCGAGCCGCGACAGAAAGCGGTCGGCGGCGTTGACGCGGATAAAGTGCAGATCGCGGCCACGAAAAGCCGCCTCCACCTCGTCGCCCTCGTCCTTGCGCATGAGGCCGTGGTCAACGAAGATGCAGTGGAGCTGCCCCGGAATGGCCTTGGACAGCAGCGCCGCGCACACGGAGGAATCCACGCCGCCGGACAGCCCCAGCAGCACATGGGCATCGCCCACCTGCGCCCGCACGGACTCGATGAGCTGGCGCTCCAGGTCGCGCAGGTTATAATCCCCCGCCGCACCGCAGACGTTGTAGAGGAAGTTGTGGAGCATCGCCTTGCCGTGCGGCGTGCTCTCCACCTCCGGGTGGAACTGCACGGCATACAGCCGCTTTTTGCGGTTTTCCATCGCCGCGACGGGGCAATTGTCCGTCCGGCCGGCCACGGCAAAGCCCTCCGGCAGCGCCGTGATGCGGTCGGTGTGGCTCATGAGGCCGAGCTGCTGCGGCGCAAGCCCCGCAAACAGGGGGCACTCCGGCGAAAGCTCCATTTTCGTCTTGCCGTATTCGCTGGAATCGCAGGGCGACACCTGCCCGCCAAGCGTCCACGCCATGAGCTGTGCGCCGTAGCATATACCGAGCACCGGCACGCCCAGCCGGAATAGCGCCGGGTCACAATGGGGCGAGCGCTCGTCATACACGCTGTTGGGGCCGCCCGTAAGAATGATGCCGATGGGCTCAAGAGCGCGGATCTTGTCCATGTCCGTCTCGCCGGGGAGCACGACCGAATACACGCCGCACTCGCGCACGCGCCGGGCGATAAGCTCCTTATACTGGCCGCCGAAATCGAGAATAATAACCGTCTGTGAAGCCATAGAATCCTCCATTAAGTCCGTTCGATGTACGCCTCGCGCCGCTCACCGACGGAGACATAGCGGATAGGGCAGCCGACGGCCTCCTCCAGACGCGTGACGTAGCGCTGCGCTGCGGCGGGAAGCTCGTCCCAGCGGCGGCAGCCGGAGATATCACAGCCGAAGCCGTCCATGTATTCGATGACAGGACGGGCGCGGACAAGGCGCTCGCCTGTTGGGAAATCCGTGGTCTTCACGTCGTCGATCTCATAGGCGGTGCACACGGGGATGCGCTCCATATAGGACAGCACATCGAGCTTTGTCAGCGCCACGCAGTCCGCACCCTGCACCCGCACGCCGTAGCGCGAGGCGGGCACATCGAAGGCGCCGACGCGGCGGGGGCGGCCGGTCGCAGCGCCGTATTCGCCACCTGCGGCGCGAAGCTGCTCCGCCTCCGCCCCGTCCATCTCCACCGTGAACGGCCCCTCGCCGACGCAGGTGGAATAGGCCTTCATGATGCCGATGACATTATCCAGCCTCATGCCGGGCACGCCCGCGCCGATGGGCGCATAGGCCGCCAGCGTCGTGGACGAGGACGTATAGGGATAAATGCCGAAGTCGATGTCGCGCAGAGCGCCGAGCTGCGCCTCGAACAGGACGCTGCGCCCGTCGGCCACGGCCTTTTCCAGATAGCCGGGCACGTCCGTGATATACGGTGCGGCGAGCTTGCCGTAGCTCTTGAGCCAGTCCATGACCTCGTCGGCGTTCACCGGCGCATGGCCGTAGCCCGTGACGGTGATGTTCTTCCATGCGACGATGTCCTTGACCTTCTCGTACAAGCTGTCCGTGTGGAGCAGATCCTCGGCGCGGATGCCCTTTTTCATATACTTGTCGGAGTAGACCGGCGCGATGCCGCGGCGGGTCGAGCCGAATTTTTTATCCGCGAGCCGCTCCTCCTCCATCACGTCCTGCAGGCGGTGGTACGGCAGGCAGATGATGGCCTTGTCGCTGAGCTTGAGGTTCTCCGGCGAGACGGCCACGCCCTTGTCGGTAAGGCTCTTGATCTCCCCGGCCAGATGCTCGATGTCCACGACCATGCCGTTGCCCATCACATTGACCGTCCCGTCACGCAGGATGCCGGAGGGCAGCAGATTGAGGATAAAGCGCCCCTTTTCGTTGACGACGGTGTGACCGGCGTTGTTGCCGCCCTGATAGCGGCAGATGATATCATAGCCCGAGGACAAAAGATCGACCATGCGCCCCTTTCCCTCGTCGCCCCAGTTGATGCCCACAATGGCTGTCAGCATATCGTTATCCCTCTTTCTAAGCTTTCTCAAACTTGAATCGACGCGGCGGGCGCTTCCCGCAGCGCATCGGCATTTTTGTCCAAAATCGCCCGGACGGAGGCAAGAAAGCGCTCCGTTTGCTCGGCGGCCATGCCGGTAAAGCGGCTGTGCCGGATGATCTCATCGATCTCGCCGCGTGTCAGCCCGAACACGGGGTCGGCGGCAATGCGGTCAAGCAGGTCGTTGTCACGCCCCTCCAGCTTGACGGCGCGTCCCGCCTCTACGGAGTGGCGGCGTATCGCCTCGTGCAGCGTCTGGCGGTCGCCGCCGGCGGCGACGCAGTGCATGAGTATATTCTCCGTGGCCATAAACGGAAGCTCCTCGGCCAGATGCTTTTCCATGACCCTGGGATAGACCGTGAGACCGCTGATGACGTTTGTATACAGCGCCAGAATGCCGTCCACGGCAAGAAACGCCTCCGGGATGCTGATGCGGCGGTTGGCCGAATCGTCCAGACTGCGCTCCAGCCACTGGCTGCCCGCCGTCATCGCAGGGTTCATCGCGTCCGCCATCACATAGCGCGCCAGCGAACAGATGCGCTCGCTGCGCATGGGGTTGCGTTTGTACGCCATCGCCGAGGAGCCGACCTGCCCATCCTCGAAGGGCTCGTCCACCTCTTTCAGATGCGACAGCAGGCGTATATCCCCCGCGAATTTCTGGGCGCTCTGGGCAATACCGGACAGCGCCGAGAGAATGAAGTAATCCGCCTTGCGGGTATAGGTCTGTCCGCTCACGGCATAGACCGCCTCAAAGCCCAGCTTCTCCGCCACAAGCCCTTCAAGCCGCAGCACCTTTTCCTCATCGCCGCCGAAAAGCTCCAAAAAGCTCGCCGCCGTGCCGGTCGTGCCGCGGCAGCCAAGAAGCCTCAGCCGCCCCAGCACAAAATCAAGCTGCTCCAGATCCAGCACGAGATCCTGGAGCCACAGTGCCGCCCGCTTGCCGACGGTCGTCGGCTGCGCCGCCTGAAAATGGGTGTAGGCCAGCGTCGGCATGTCCTTATGGCGTTCGGCGAAATCCGCCAGCGCCGCCATGGCCGCAAGCAGCCGCCGCCGCACAAGCCGCAGCGCCTCGCGCTGGATGATAACGTCCGTGTTGTCCCCGACAAAGCAGCTCGTCGCGCCGAGGTGGATAATAGGCTCCGCCTCGGGACAGGCGAGGCCGTAGGCATAGATATGCGCCATGACGTCATGGCGCACCTCCCGCTCGCGGCGCTGTGCCGCCTCGTAGTCGATATCGTTTATATGTGCCCGCATCTGCGCGATCTGGCTCTCGCGGATGCCAAGGCCAAGCTCCCGCTCGCTCTCCGCGAGCGCGACCCAGAGCCGCCGCCAGGTGGAGAATTTGCGGTCGTCGGAGAATATCTCCTGCATCTCGCGCCCGGCATAGCGCCGGCAGAGCGGATTTTCATATACGTCGTGCATAAGCACTCCTTTCCGCCCGCCGGGGCGTGCTTGACAAAGGATGCGTTGTCTCCAAATTTGCACCAGCCCAAAGCCTCCCTTGTGTAAAGGGAGGTGGCACGGCGCAAGCCGTGACGGAGGGATTGTAGATTAGCAAAAGTCTAGGATTTTCAATCCCTCAGTCAGCTTCGCTGACAGCTCCCTTTACACAAGGGAGCCGGGGCGCTACCGCGTCCGTGCGATGCTCCCTGCTTGATCAGTTCGCCACATACATCTGCTTATATGGATTGCTGCTGTTCGGGGTGACGACGGTGAAGCGGCCGCGCAGCAGCTCGTTCATATCACAGTCGAAGAGCTCGCAGAAGCGGCGCATATAGGGCGCGGCCTCGTCCATATCCTCCGGCGCGGCCTCATGCAGGCTCGTCTGGCCGGGGAAGCGCTCGGCCTGCAGCTCGCCGCGCAGGATGAGCTTGCCGCCGTGCATTCCCGTGCCGGGAAAATAGCCCGTGAGCGGATGGCCGTCCGTATGCAGACCAAGCACAAGGATGAGCCCGCCGGCCTGATACTCGCCCAGAAAGCTTCCGGCGCGTCCGCCGATGACGATGACCGGCTTTTTGTCGCGGTAGGCCTTCATATGGATGCCCGTGCGGTAGCCCGCGCTGCCGCGGACGTATATCTCGCCGCCGCGCATGGCGTAGCCCGCCGCATCGCCGACGCTGCCGTGTATCACGATGCATCCAGAGTCCATGGTGTCGCCCACGGCGTCCTGCGCGCTGCCGTGGACGACCAGCTCCGCGCCGCTCAAATACGCGCCGAGGGCGTTGCCCGGCGTACCGTTCAGGTCGATATGCGCGCCGCTCATGCCCGCGCCGATGAAGCGCTGGCCGAGGCAGTTGTCCACCACGCAGCGCTCGCCCGCGCCGCGAATGGCCTCGCCGAGCGTCTTATAGTCCATGCCCCGCGCGTCAATACGTTTTACTATATCACAATTTCCCACGTCCGTCACCCCCAATTTCTCATTCTCCGGCATGGCGCACGCCGAGGATGTCGAGCTCGCGTTCCGTCATGCCGATGCCGCGCAGCATAAGGCGGTTGCCGCGCAGCGCCTCTATGGAGTTGATGCCCATGCCGCCCATCATCTCGCGTATCTCGCGCTGCCACGCCGTCAGCAGGTTGACGAGCCGCTCCGTCCCCTCCTCCGGGTCGAGCCGCTTCACGAGCTCCGGCCTCTGCGTGGCGATGCCCCAGCTGCAAAGCCCGGTCTGGCAGCTCCGGCAGAGGTGGCAGCCGAGCGCAAGCAGCGCCGCCGTGCCGATATAGCAGGCGTCCGCGCCGAGCGCCACCGCCTTGACAACATCGGCGGCGGAGCGTATGGAGCCTCCGGCGATCAGCGAGACGCCGCCGCGTATGCCCTCGTCGCGCAGCCGCTGATCCACCGCCGCGAGCGCAAGCTCGATGGGTATGCCGACATTGTCGCGTATGCGCGTGGGCGCAGCGCCCGTGCCGCCGCGGAAGCCGTCGATAGCGATGATATCCGCGCCGCTGCGGGCGATGCCGCTGGCGATGGCCGCGATATTATGCACGGCGGCGACCTTGACGATGACAGGCTTTTCGCCGCGCGTCGCCTCCTTGAGCGAGCACACGAGCTGGCGCAGGTCCTCGATGGAATAGATGTCATGGTGCGGCGCGGGCGATATCGCATCCGAGCCCTCGGGGATCATGCGCGTGCGCGACACGTCGCCGACGATCTTCGTACCAGGGAGATGGCCGCCGATACCCGGCTTCGCGCCCTGCCCCATTTTGATCTCGATGGCCGCGCCGGCGTTCAGATAGCCCTCCGTCACGCCGAAGCGCCCGGACGCCACCTGCACGATGGTGTTCGCGCCGTAGCGGTAGAAGTCCTCATGCAGCCCGCCCTCGCCGGTATTATAACAGATCCCCAGCTCCTGCGCCGCCTGTGCAAGGCAGCGGTGGACGTTATAGCTGACCGAGCCATAGCTCATGCCCGCAAACATCACCGGCATGGCAAGCTCCAGCTGCGGCGGCAGCGTGGTGTCCAGCGTCCCGTCGGGACGGCGGCTCACGCCGGCCGGCTTTTTACCCAGAAACACCCGCGTCTCCATCGGCTCGCGCAGCGGGTCAATGGACGGGTTCGTCACCTGCGAGGCGTTGATGAGCAGGCGATCCCAATAGACGGGCAGCGGCCGCGGATTGCCCATGGACGACAGCAGGATGCCGCCGCTTCCCGCCTGCTTATACACCTCGCGTATGGCCTCCGGCCGCCAGTTGGCGTTCTCCCGGAAGGCGCAGTCGTTTTTCCGTATCTTGAGCGCATGGGTCGGGCAAAAGGCGACGCAGCGCTGGCAGTCGACGCACCTCGCCTCATCCGCCAGCATACGCCCGCTCCGCTCGTCGAAGCTGTGTACCCCGGCGGCGCACTCGCGCTCGCACACGCGGCAGTTCACGCAGCGCGCCGCGTCGCGCACGACCTCAAACTCCGGCGGCATATACATCGTCGTCATAGCTCTGTCCCCTCCTTGACCCGCACGATGAACGGCTCGCCGCCCATCGGCGCATAGAAGCTCTCCGCCTCCGGCTCCATGGCGCGGATGGCGGCCTCCTCGCTCGCGATAAACACAAGATCGTCCTTCTCCGCCGTCACCATCGACCGCAGCTTCAGCCGGTCGTTGAGCGCCATCAGGCCGCCGGTGAAGCCGAGCACGATGGAGAACGGCCCCGTGACGAGCAGGCCGGAATACAGCTTGCGCAGATAGGCGAGCGTCTCGCCGTCCGGCCTTGTGCGGATGGTGCTCCAGAACGGCGCGGCGATGACGGACGCAAGCTCCTCCAGTGTCAGCCCCTGCCGCCGCAGCAGGTAATCCGCGATATAGGTGATGACCTCCGTATCCGTCTGCAGCGTGCACTTATAGCCGAACATCTCGATAAAGCGGCGGTTCGCGTCATAGGACGATATCTCGCCGTTATGAACGACGCTGTAGTCGAGCAGCGCAAACGGGTGCGCGCCGCCCCACCAGCCGGGCGTGTTCGTCGGATAGCGCCCGTGCGCCGTCCAGCAATAGCCCTCGTACTCGTCGAGACGGTAGAAGCGGCCAACGTCCTCCGGATAGCCGACGGCCTTGAACGCGCCCATGTTCTTGCCGCAGGAGAAGACATACGCGCCGTCGAGCCGCGTGTTGATGTCCATGACCGTGCGGGCGACGAATTCCTTGTCGTCAAGCTGCAGGCGCGACAGCAGCGAGCGCAGCGGCGCGAGGAAATAGCGCCAGATCAGCGGGATGTCGCGGATCTCGGGTATCTTGCGTATGGGGATGAGCTCCGCCTTGACGATCTCAAAGCGCTCGCGCAGCAGCTTCTCGCACGCGAGCCGCGCATCGTTGTTGTCGAAAAACAGATGGAAGGCGTAAAAATCCTTGTACTCCGGGTATATGCCATAGCCCGCGAAGCCGCCGCCGAGGCCGTTGGAGCGCTCGTGCATGGGCACCATGCTGTCAATGACCCGTTGGGCGCTCATGCGCCGCCCCTCCCGCGATATGACGGCGGAGATGGCGCAGCCGGACGGTATTCTCACCTGTCCCTCCCGCATACTGTCTCGCATACTCAAACCACCCTTTCCCAAAAAACAAGACGCTCGTGCGGCGCAGGAGGCAGCCCTCCCGCGCTTGCATGAACGCCTTTGCTCATTTCCTATTTACAAAGTGTGATTATAGCATCCCCCCCTTCCCCTGTCAATCCCGCCGCGCGGCGATTTTCGCGAACCCGGCAAAAAAAGCTTGACAAACGCGGAAAGCGCGTCTATAATCCCTCGCATACGGGCAAGGGCGTCCGAAGGCAATGAAGCTTTCGCGCCCTTGTCCGCTTTTATTCTTCAGAATTTTCTTGTCAGAAAGGAGAACAGGAAGCATGGAAAACACAGCGTATGAAACGATTTTTGCCGCCTACAACGGCACGGTGGTATGCATGAATAATAACCTGCGGCTGGCGTTTTCCGCCTCCGCCCGCGCCTGAGGGGAGGGAATGCGTCATGTGCTCCATTATCGGCTACTGCGCCCCCTGCGGCTGTAAGGACGAGCTGCTGGCGGGCTTTGAGAAAACACACTCGCGCGGCCCGGACGCGACCCGCGTCATCGACACGGGACACGGGCTGCTCGGCTTCCACCGTCTCGCCATCATGGGTCTGGACGACAGCGGTATGCAGCCCTTTGAGCTCGACGGAAGCTATGTCGTCTGCAACGGCGAGATCTACGGCTTTGAAGCCCTGCGTGAGCAGCTTTCCGCCAAATACAGCTTCCGCAGCGGCTCGGACTGCGAGATCCTGCTCCCCATGTACCGCGAATACGGCGTCTCCATGTTCGCCATGCTCGACGCGGAGTTTGCCCTCATCCTCTACGATGCCCAGACCGGCGAGTATATCGCCGCGCGTGACCCCATCGGCATACGCCCGCTGTACTACGGCTATGACCGCGCGGGCGCGCTCGTGCTGGCAAGCGAGCCGAAAAACCTTGTCGGCCTCTGCCCGCGCATACGCCCGTTCCCGCCCGGCTGCTACTATAAGGGCGGCGCGTTCATCCGCTATACCGACATCGCCGCGCCGCAGACCGTCTGCCATGACGACGTGGACACGGTATGCCGGAACATCCGCGAGAAGCTCATCGCGGGCGTGGAGAAGCGCCTCGTCTCGGACGCGAAGCTCGGCTTCCTGCTGTCCGGCGGCCTTGACTCCTCGCTCGTCTGCGCCATCGCGGCGCGCCGCAGCGACCGCCCCATCCACACCTTCGCCATCGGCATGAGCACCGATGCCATCGACCTCAAATACGCCCGCGAGGTGGCCGACTACATCGGCAGCGAGCATCACGAGGTCTATATGACCCGCGAGCAGGTGCTCGCCTCGCTCGAGGAGGTCGTCGCCCTGCTCGGCACCTACGACATCACGACCATCCGCGCGAGCATGGGGATGTATCTGCTCTGCCGCTGGATCCACGAGAACACCGACCTGCGCGTGCTGCTGACCGGCGAGGTCTCGGATGAGCTCTTCGGCTATAAATACACCGACTTTGCCCCCTCCGCGGCGGCGTTCCAGGCGGAGGCCGAGAAGCGCGTGCGCGAGCTTCATATGTACGACGTGCTCCGCGCCGACCGCTGCATCTCCGTGAACTCGCTGGAGGCGCGCGTGCCCTTCGGCGACCTCGGCTTCGTCCGCTATGTCATGTCCATCGACCCGGAGCTCAAGCGCAACCGCTGGGGCAAGGGCAAGTATCTGCTCCGCCGCGCCTTTGCGGGCGACTGGCTCCCGCCCGGTATCCTCGATCGCGAAAAGGCCGCGTTCTCCGACGCCGTCGGCCACTCGATGGTGGACGATCTCAAGGAATACGCCGAGAGCCTCTATTCCGATGAGGAATTCGAGCGGCGGCGCAGCCGATACGATTTCGCCCAGCCGTTCACCAAGGAATCCCTGCTCTACCGCGAGCTTTTCGAGAAGCATTATCCCGGCCAGGCCGGGATGGTCAAGGGCTTCTGGATGCCGAACCGGGACTGGGCCGGCTGCGACGTAAACGACCCCTCCGCCCGTGTCCTCTCCAACTACGGCGCCAGCGGGAAATAAAGACAGCGTTCTTCTCCAATTCGCGCCGTGCCACCTCCCTTGTGTAAAGGGAGGTGGCACGGCGCAGCCGTGACGGAGGGATTGTAGGCTGAAAGGTCTGCTTTTTTTATCGAAAAACGGGCAATTATCGAGGCTTTTCAACCCCTCCGTCAGCTTCGCCGACAGCTCCCTTTACACAAGCTCGCCGGGGCGCTCGGAGCGTCCATGCGTCGCTCCAAGCCCGCTTTGTCTCACAGCAGCAGCACGCCGGCGCGGGCGCATTCGCTGCGGGTCTGTTCGTTCCAGACCGAGACCTGCACCTCGCCGATGTGCGCCTTCTGCAGCAGCAGCATGGAGAGGCGGCTCTGGCCGATGCCGCCGCCGATGGAGAGCGGAAGCTCACCGCCGAGGAGCATACGGTGGTAGCGGAGGCTCCGGCGCTCGTCCGCTCCGGCCAGCGTGAGCTGGCGGTCGAGGGACGCGGGACTCACGCGGATGCCCATGGACGAGAGCTCGAACGCGCAGCCAAGCAGCTCGTTCCAGTAGAGCAGATCGCCGTTCAGGTCCCAGTCGTCATAGTCCGGGGCGCGGCCGTCGTGCGGCTCGCCGTTCGAGAGCTTTTTGCCGATGCCGATGACGAACACGCATTTATGCTCGCGGGCGATGGCATTCTCCCGCTCCTTGGCGCTCATGCCGGGGTAACGGTCGAGCAGCTCCTGGCTGTCGATGAAATACACGTCCTCCGGCAGCTTTTCGCAGACGGCGAGCGCCGGGAACATGGAGAAGAGCGTGTCCTGGGTATAGCGCACGGCGGCGGCGATGCGGCGGACGGTGTCCTGCAGAAACGGGATGCAGCGCTGCTCCGCCGAGATGGCCTTTTCCCAGTCCCACTGGTCAACATAGACGGAGTGGAGGCTGTCAAGCTCCTCGTCGCGGCGGACGGCGTTCATGTCGGTATAAAGCCCCTGGCCGGGGTGGATCTCATAGCGGCGCAGCGCCCAGCGCTTCCACTTGGCCAGCGATTGGACGATCTGCGCCTCGGTGTTCGCATAGGGGATATCGAAGCCGACCGGGCGCTCCCAGCCGTTGAGGTCGTCGTTCAGACCCGTCCCGCCCTGCACGAACAGGGGCGCGGACACGCGCATGAGATTCAGACCCGCCGACAGCCGGTCGGCAAACAGGCGCTTGCCGATGTCGATGGCCTTCTGGGTGTCATAGACGGACAGACGGGAGACATATCCCTCGGGTATCACGGTTTTCATTCTTCGCCCTCCTTTGTCAGCAAGAGAATGATGCGGTTGTACAGCTCCTCCGCCGATTCGCGGAAGTTGGCGGCGATCTGCTTTGCGAGCGCCTCATTCGGGACGGCCAGCCGCAGGCCGATGATCTCGCCCACGCCGTCCGACAGCCGGAGGGATACGCTCTGGCCGCCCTTGGCGTCCGCGGGCTGGATGTCCGTTTCGATGAGGCTGCTGCGGCGCATGGCGGCGGCGACCGGCGCGGTGAGCTTGTCGGCCTTGGCGCGGACGATATAGGGAAGACTCGTCGCCACGGTGTTGACGTTGCGCCGCCCCTTTTCGGTTATCTCATAGCCGCCGTCTTTTTCCTCGATGTGGCCGGTGCGTATGAGCTTGGCGAGGCACTGGCTGTAGTCGAACCAGGTGAAGCCGCCGTCGAAGAGGCAGAGGTCGGAGAGCGTATACGGCTCGACCACGCCGGGCAGCTTTTCCAGCACATAGAGAATGAGAATTTGTATATCCAGCTCGTCGCGGATGAAGCCATAGCCGTTCATCGCTGCGCCTCCGTTTCCATACAGAAGATCAGAGCTATTATAATATAAAAATCCCGCGCCGTACAGTGCCGCCACACAATTTTTTCGTCCGCGCATAGACTGATACTGACGGCGGCATGAGCCGCCCAAGCCCAAAAGGAGGTATCATCATGGCCGACAGCGACCAATGCACCGAAGCCGTGTGCATCCATACGCGAAAAATCTATGACAGCTGCCGCGACAAGGATTGCTGCGAGGATCTGCGCGTCTATCCCACCGCCGAAAGCCAGGCATACATAGAGAGTGCCTTCAGCATCCGTCCCCGTGCGGCAAAGCTGCTCTATACCGGCGTGAACGTCGATGAGATCAGCTTCAACCGGGGCTATTACACCGTGGACGCGACGTATTTCTATGAGGTCACGGGCGAGACCTTCCCCGGCGAGAATACCGTCCGCGGACTCGCCGTGTTCAACAAGCGGGTCATGCTCTTCGGCAGCGAGGGCAGCGCCCAGATATTCTCGTCCGACGCGGCCTTTACCGCCGCCCAGCAGCCCATCGCCGTGGTGGAGACGGTCGATCCGCTCGTGCTCAGCATGAAGCTCGTGGACGCCTGTCCCGGCGGCATCACCGCCGATGTGAGTCAGGTGCCGGAGAGCATTCTGAGCTATTTCGGCGACCTTGTGCTCTCCGACGGTGCGCGCACGCTGCTCTGTACTCTGGGGCAGTTCTCCATCATCCGCCTCGAGCGCGACAGCCAGCTCGTCGTGCCGGTGCACGACTACTGCTTCCCCGACAAGGACTGCCCCGGCAGCTCTGAGGAGGATCCCTGCAGCCTCTTCTCCCGCATCCGCTTCCCGGTCGAGGAGTTCTTCCCGCCCGACAGCATCGACGCGGCGGAGGACTACCGCGCCGCCATGCAGAATCTCAACGGCGGCGGCTGCGCCAACTGATAAATACCCGCCCCCTTTCGCCCGAAGGGGGCTTTTTTCTTGTCTTTCCTGCGGGCGTGTGGTAATATACTGAGTTGTATTTCACACCGGAACAAGGAGGCCGCCCATGGAGCGCCGGAAAGATAAAACGCCGATACGCCTCGTCTGCTTCGCCGTGCTCGCGGCGCTGTGCATCGCGCTGGCCAGCTTCATCCTCACGCCGAAGTGGTCGGTCGAGTTCCGCAGCGGCACGAACGCGCGCGGCTTTTATAAGATGCCGGAGCAGTCCGTGGACGTGCTGCTGCTCGGCTCGAGCCATATCGTGAGCGGCGTTGACCCGAACCTCATGTATGAGCAATACGGCATCTCCGCCTACTGCTGCGGCACGGAGGCGCAGCCCATGCTCGGCTCCTATACCTGGCTGCGCGAGGCGCTGCGCTATCAGAACATACAGGCCGTCGTGCTCGATATGCAGGAGCTGTTTCTCGACGGCAACGAGGTCAACTACCGCAAGAGCCTCGACTATATGCGCCTCTCCCCCGTCAAATGGGACGCGCTCTGCGCCTATCGTGAGATCGATCCCTCGATGAACCTCCTGAGCTATCTTTTGCCGCTGGTTCAATATCACGGCCGCTATACCGAGCTCACCGAGGTCGACTTCACCGGCGACCGCTCCGATGCACTGCGCGGCTATCTCATCGAGACGAAGCAGCGCGGCATGGACTTTACCGGCATCGCTCCGGCCTCGGACACGCAGGCGGCGGCAATACAGCCGGAGAACCTCGCCTATTTCCGCGCGCTCTGCGAGCTCTGCCGGAGCGAGGGCATCGCGCTCGTGCTCATCATCACGCCGGATCTCGCCTTTACCGCCGAGATGCACACCGCCGTGCAGGCGCTGGCGGAGGAATACGGGCTTCCGTTCTATGACTTCAACATCACCGCCGACTGGCCGGACTTCGACTATGCAGCGTATATGTCCGACTTCCGCCATCTCAACAGCTTCGGCGCGGCCTACATCACACCCATCATCACGGACAAGCTCCTGTCCATGACCACGCTGCCCGACCGCAGCGGCTATGCAGACTTTGACGCGCTGGACGCGGCGTATCAGACCGCCATGAGCGAGGCGCTCGCCGCCCCGCAGGAGCAGAACGTCGTCCAGCTCAACTGAAAGGAGACAATTTATTATGGAATATACGACCGATTTTCGCTGGCAGGCGGATGAGCGCGTGCGCCTTGTGCGCTATGACGACGGCGCAGGGGACAAGCAGCCTGCCGTCCTCGTCCTGCCCGGCGGCGGCTATGCCGCCATCGCCCCGCGTGAGGGTGCGCCCGTCGCGGCGCATTTTGCCTCGCTCGGCTACCGTGCCTTCGTCCTTGAATACTCCACGCGCTGGCCGGATTTTGAACACATGGATCAGGGCGAGCCGAACCCCCACACCGTATTCCCCGAGCCCCTGCGCGAGCTTGCCGCCGCCGTCGCCTATCTGCGCCGCAATGCCGACGCTTTCGGTATCGACGGGCGCATCATCCTCATGGGCTTCTCCGCCGGGGCGCACCTCGCCGCGAATTATATGAATCTGTGGAACACGGAGGATGTGTATGAGGCCATCGCCGACCCGGACGAGCTTGCGCCGGCGCTGTGCGTGCTGGGCTACCCCGCTGTGGAGCTTGACAACAACGGGATGATGGCGCCCGCCATCTTCGGCAGGGACGGAGCACAGAGCGACACGGCGCTGCGCCGCTGGAGCGCCCGCTGGCAGGTCGGCGCGCAGACGCCCCCTTGCTTCCTCTTCCACAGCGTCACCGACCCGATGGTACCCGTCCAGCAGAGCCTCGACCTGGCGCAGGCGCTGGAGAATGCGGGCGTCCCCTATGAGCTGCACCTCTTCGGCTGCGGCGGCCACGCCTACGGCCTCGGTCAGGGCACGCGCCCCGGCGCATGGCCGGCACTCGCCGACGGCTTCATCCGCCACATTCTCGCCGACCCCGACGCCTACGACCCCCACATCGCCCGCGAGGCCTCGCCGTTCTAACTCAAAGCCGCCCACCACGGGCGGCTTTTGCTGTGCCAGGCGATGTTTGCCTCTTGCAATTCGGGGTATACTCCGTTATACTGATACAAATTGATATCAATTCGTATCAATTGGAGGTTTTTTATGGATGCCGCATTATTTACCAGCATGCTGTCCGATAAAAGCGTTCTGGATATAAGAAGACTCTCCTATAAGTTTCCGGAGGCCGACATTCATGAATTTGTAGCGCTGCTGAAAAACGGGTTCTATCACTCGCTGCCGCTGAAGGATTTTTCCGGACAGCAGATCGTCTACCTGCCCGGCATTGCACAGGTACAGCTTTCCGCGGCCAAGCTGCTTCTGACGCCGCAGAGCAGCGCCCGGCTCTATGGCGTCAAGGCCATGGAGGATGAGATCGCCTCCTCCCTCACGATCGAGCAGATAGACTTCACCCGCGACAGCGTCCGCAGGATATTATCCGGCCTTGCCCCGGCGGATGAGAGCGAAAACCGTATTCTGGGCATGAAAAATGGGCTGGAATTCATCAGCGACCCGGCAAACAGGATTTCCGAGGAAACGATACACCGGCTCTATGAAACGGCCATCGGCGTCTGTCTCCCCGAGGAAGACCGTCTGCTGCCCGGCAAGCTCTACCGGCACGACGGCGTTTATGTCGTCGGCGCGAAGCTAGAGCACGCCGGTCTTCCATGGCAGGCACTGCCGGAGCGCATGGGAGAGCTTGTCGCCTTTATCCGCGGAGATAACGGGATGGACGAGCTGCTGAAGGCGGCGCTGATCCACTTCTATGTGGCCTATCTCCATCCGTACTTTGACGGCAACGGCAGAATGGCGCGGCTCATGCACCTGTGGTATCTTGTTCAGCAAGGCTATTCCTCCGCTCTGTTCGTGCCGCTTTCCGAGTACATCAGCAAAAGCCGCAGGGGATATTACAACGCCTATACGCTGGCGGAGGAAAATGCGCGTATCAGCGGCGTTCTGGACGCGACGCCGTTTCTGGTCTATTTCATCGAAAACGTATACCACAAGCTGAACGGCGTGCTCCCGGCCGCGCAGACGACCGCCGCATTCGAGGCTGCCCTGTCACAGGGGCAGGTCACGGAGAAGGAAAAAGCGCTGTGGACATTCGTCCTCTCGGCTTACGGGAATGCAGCGTTTTCGACCAAGCAGCTGGAACGCGACTTCGGGAACGCCGCCTATGCGACGATCCGAAGCTTTGTGCTGAAATTTGAAGGGCTTGGCCTGCTCGACTCCACGCAGTACGGGAATCGCAGAAAATACGCCGTCTGCGCAAAATAAAAGGCTCGTATACAGCAAAAAGCCGCCCACCACGGGCGGCTTTTTTGAAAAGAAGATAAAACAGATATTCTGACCTTCGGCGGAAGTCCGCCGTGAACCTCGGCGCCAGCCGAGTTCCCGCAGGGCGGCTCTGCCGACCGAGGATGTCCAACAAAAAGGAATCCCCATGGGATCCAGGGATCCCATGGGGATGGAGCTAGATATGTGACTCGAACACACGACCTGCTGATTACGAATCAGCTGCTCTACCGACTGAGCTAATCTAGCGTGCTTTTTCCAAGCCGGTGTATGATACCACATTTTTTCTCCCGCGTCAACTGTTTTCTTGCGCCGCGACGATTACGAGCGGTATTAACCAGCCTATCTGCATAATGATACCGTTGTTTTCACTGGTTTATGCAGCCGGAAAAATCGCCGTTTTACGGGCTTTCCTCCCGCTCGCGCTCCCGCCGTCCGCCCTGGTTTTCGCTTGACATAAACGAGCGCCCAAAAGCCGTAGTCGGAGAGTTATCTACATTTTCAACCGAGTTTTCAACAGGCAGATCTTCTTGTGTTATCAATGCTTCTATCGTCTTTTGTCATTTTATATAAAACCCGCAAGCCGAATTTCCACCGTTTCGGAGACTCTGTGTTCTCTTAACATAACGACCTCTCGGCGCGTTATTTTTGCCGTCCCGGGGCGGTATTCATTTTCTCTGCCGTTATGTCCGGCAATATGCGCCGCTATTCATCCTTCAGCACGCCGTTGTCCCGCAGCGAAACGAAGTCGTCCCCCGCCACAACGATGTGATCGACCAGGGTGATACCCACGAGCAGAAGCGCATCCTGCAGGCTCTGCGTCGTCGCCACATCCTCGGCCGAGGGAAGCGCGAGGCCGCTTACATGGTTGTGCGCCAGCAGCACATAGGGCGCATTCTGTGCCAGTGCCTGCTCCACGACCTTGCGGATGCTGAGGTGCGCCGTGCTCACGTCGCCGCTGGCGATCTTGCGGCAGGACACGGCCTTCATCTTCGTGTCCATGCACACGAGCAGCACCGTCTCGTCCCGCTCCCCGATAAAGCGCGGCAGCAGGAAGCGTCCGGCATCCTCCGTGGAGGCCAGCACCGAGCCGACGCTGTTCTTGGATGAGAGATAGCGCTGCGCCAGCGCGGGAATGAGCTTGAGCAGCACGGCGGCGTTCTCTCCCACGCCGGGCGTCGTCCGCAGCTCGTCGGCGCTCGCGTCAAAAACGCCGTCAATGCTGCCGAAGTGGTTCATCAGCTCATGCGCCGTGCGGTTCGTATCGACGCGCGGCAGCGCAAAAAACAGCAGCAGCTCCAACAGATTGTGGTCGTCGAGGCCAGCCGCTCCGTATTCAAGAAAACGCTTTTTCAGTCTCGCCCTGTGGCCGTCATGCAAGCCCATATCTTCATCTCCGTTGCGTCTGTGTGCAATATATGCTATAATGTGTTCTCGAATTCTTCCCGGAAAGGAGGCCGCCATGAGGCTCACCCATCCGTCCGCAGGCCGCAGCCGCACCGAAAAGGTGCTGGCGCAGGTACGCGACTTTCTTCGGCGCACTGACCTGCTGCTCTTCGTGCTCTGTCTCACCGCGTCGCTGCTCGGCATATTGCTCATCGCCAGCGCGACGAGCAGCTATGCAGATCATCTCCGCTACCCCATCGTCCAGGGCGTGGCGCTGCTCGGCGGCGTCCTCCTGTATTTCTTCTTCACGCTCATCGACGTGGACATATTCGCCGACCGCTGGCCGGTCATGCTCATCGCGGAGGCCGCGCTCATCCTGATACTTATCCCCTTCGGCGTGGATATCGGCGGCAACACGGGCTGGATCGACCTTGGCGTTATCTCCTTCCAGCCGACCGAGCTCGTGAAGTTCATCTTCATCATCCTCTGCGCCAAGCACATTTCCTTCCTCAAGGAATACCGCAGCCTCAACTCCGTGCTTTCCATGGCGCAGCTTTTCGCGCATTTCGGCTTTCTGTTCGGACTCATCCTCGTCGTCTCCAGCGACCTTGGCAGCGCGCTCGTCTTTCTGTTTATCTTCATCGTCCTGCTCTATGCCGGCGGAACGAAGCTGTATTGGTTCCTGTTCGGCGGCGCGGCCATGGCCATTCTGATCCCGCTCGCGTGGACGAACTTCCTCAACGACCGCCACAAGGAGCGCATCCTCGCGCCCTATGACCCGACCATCGACCCGCTGGGCTATGACGTCAACTGGCAGCCGTTTCTGGCAAAAAAGGCCATCAGCTCCGGCCGTGTGACCGGCGAGGGTCTGTTCAACGGCGCACAGACCCAGTCCGGCTATCTGGACAGCCAGCACGCCGACTATATCTTTGCCTCCGCCGGGGAGGAGCTCGGCTTTGTCGGCTGCGTCGTCATCCTGCTGCTGCTCGTCTGCATCATCGTCCGCTGCGTGGTCGTGGGCGTCCATGCCCGCAACACCTTCGGTATGCTCATCTGCATCGGCGTGGCAGCCTCCCTCGCGTTCCAGACCTTCATCAACATCGGTATGTCCATCGGCCTGACCCCGGTCATCGGCATCACGCTCCCGTTTTTCAGCTACGGAGGCTCCTCCATGCTCACGACCTTCGCCGCCGCGGGACTCGTCTCCGGCGTATACTACCGCGCCAAGGCGGACAGCTACGGCAGCGAATACAAATACATCGACCTTCCGGACGAGTGAAAAAAGCCTGTCGCATCGTGAAACGCGGCAGGCTGTTTTTTATTCCTCATTCTCCGGATCCTCCGGCACCCCGGGCGGCGGCGCCTCATGCTGCGTCCGGTATGGCAGCGTCAGCGCGTCATAGTATCCGGCAAAGCACACCTGCATATACGGAAGCACCCACACGATCACCGGCGGTATCACGCACAGCAGCGTCCAGCCGATGAAGCTCAGATCGAGCAGGAAAAGCTCCCAGCGGTGTCCCTCCATGACGCGGCGGCTCATGCGCAGACAGTCGACCGCGCTCAGCGCCGGCTCATCCAGCATGATATACAGCGCCTGGCGATAGCTGTAATACGCCCGCGCGGCGGGCAGCAGCAGCGGCAGGCACACGAGCGGTGCAAGCACGCTCCACGAGCCGCCCAGCAGGGTCAGATACGCCGCGGGCACGGCGTAGATCATGCCCCACAGGCTCAAAAGCAGATAGCGCAGCAGCGACACGGTCAGGGCGCGCAGAAAGCGCGCAAAGCCGTCGAACAGGTTCCCCATCGCCGCGCCCTGCCGCCGCGCCGTCGTGAGGCAGGCGAGCGTAAAGCCGACGCCGAGGAGTATGCTCATCACGTCGATGGCCGCGACAAGGATGCCGGCAAACGGCGAATCCTGCACCGCCGCGTCCACACTGAGCGTCTGGCTCCGGTAAAGCTCCGTCAGCATCGCAAGCTCGCCGCTGACCGAGAGGCTCAAGATCTGCAAAAGCAGCGATATCAAAATAAACACGAGGCCGATCCAGATAATGCTGGTTTTCCCGTCATGGATCGCGTCCCGCGTGTCACGCTTCAGCTTTTTTCGGTCAATGCGCAAGCTTTCATCTCCCATCAATTGCTCCGATTTTACCACGTTTTTCACTGTCTAGCAACCACCATTCTGCAAAATGTCACGCGCAATGAAAAAATTTTGACCGCGGGGAAGATATATTGTATAATAAGGAAAAGAACGAAAGAGGGGGCTTTTGAGCATGAACAAAATCGTTACGGTCGGCCGTCAGTTTGGCAGCGGCGGACGCGAGCTTGGCCGCCGTCTGGCGGAGGAGCTTGGCTTTGAGTATTACGACAAGGAGATCATCTCCGCAATTGCCGAGCATACCTCCCTGTCCGAAAACTATGTACATCAGGTGATCGAGCGCACGCCGCACCACCTCTTCCCCATCACCGTCGGTCAGAGCCTGTCCTATCTCTCTGACTACCAGTTCCAGATGGTCCAATCCGTCTATCAGGCACAGAGCGAGATCCTGCGCTCCATGGCCGATAAGTCCGACTGCGTGATCGTCGGCCGCTGTGCCGACTACATCCTGCGCGACCGCAAGCCTCTGCGCCTTTTCGTCTATGCGACGAAGGAGAGCCGCCTGCGCCGCTGCATCGAGCGCAGCGACGGCCATGAAAAAATGACCGAGCGCGAGCTGAAGCAGCATATCCGTCAGATGGACAAGAACCGCGCCGACTACTACAACTACTACACCGGCCGCCGTTGGGGCGACATGGAGAACTACGACCTCTGCATCAACACCACCGACACCGTCGTCAAGGAGCTCATCCCTCCGCTGGCGCAGCTCCTGCGCTGTGAGTGCCGCGCATGAGACGAGCACACATAAACCACCGGCTGCGGGCGTTTGCCCGCAGCCGGTGGTTATTTCAGAGAATTCTTGTTATCAGATCATACGCCACCGGCACGAGCATCGCGGGAAGATAGTTGCCGGTCTTGAGCTTTTTGCCGAAGCAGAGATTGACGCCGACACAGAAGATGAGGCTCGACCCGACATAGGCCAGCCGGGCGGTGAGCGTGTCGGAGATGATGTTGCCGACCGCCACGCCGAGCAGCGTCAGCGCGCCCTGATACACGAATATGGCCAGCGCTGAAAACACCGCGCCCACGCCGCAGCTTGAGGCCAGCACCAGCACGATCACAAAATCGAGCACGGACTTGGCGAATATCATGGAATGGTCGCCGGTCAGCCCGTCCTGTATCGAGCCGACGATGGCCATCGCGCCCACGCAGACGATCAGGCTTGCATTCACGAAGCCCTCGACAAACGAGCCGTCGCCCTTCACCCTCACCGCACCGCGCAGCCGCTCGCCCAGCCGGTCGAGCCACGCCTCGATATCGAGCGCCTCTCCGGCCAGACCGCCGAGCACCAGCGAGAAGATGAGCAGCATCGTCCCCTGGGTAGACAGGCTCCCGTCCGCCTCCACACGGAGCAGACCCTGCAGCGTCCCCGCCGCGCCGATAAAAATGGTGGAAACGCCGCAGGCCCTGGTCAATATACTCTGAAAACGCTCGCTCAGGCCTTTCTTCAGCGTCATGCCGATAAGTCCGCCGGCTAAAACCGCCGCCGTATTGACGAGCACACCCAAGCCCCGCATAAGGCACCTCCCAGAAAAAATCCTCCTCATTATCCCTGTTTTTCCGCCGAAAATCAAGGAAAAATACAGCGAAATTCCGTGCTGCCGACCGCGCCCGTTTGTGAAATGCGCATACAGTTTGCCTGCATGGTGCATACTAACGCAAGGGCTATGCCCCAATCAAACGGAAAGGGATGGGTCAGAAATGACGACAAAAGAGCTGCTTTATATCGACGACGCGCTCGGCCACGCGCAGTTTCTCACGGCGCAGTTCGAGCAGGCCGCAGGCCGTCTCACGGATGCGGGGATGAAGCAGAGCGCCAAGCAGATGGCAGAGCAGTACCGCCAGATGTATAAGCGCTTCTATGAGCTTGTGTAAGGGAGGAGAAAAGCATGGACGACAAGAGCATTATGGAAAACCTGCTGCTGACGACCAAGGGCGTGTGCGACCTTTATATGCACGGCGCCATCGAGTCGGCGACGCCCGACGTGCATCAGGCGTTTGCCGGTGCGTTCGACCAGACGCTGTGTATGCAGGACAGCATTTATCAGCAGATGAGCGCCAAGGGCTGGTATGCGCCCGACAGCGCTCCGGCAGATAAGCGCCAGCAGACCAAGCAGAAATACAGTCCGAGCTGCTGAAGCAAAGCGGGAGGCACGCGCCTCCCGCCTTGTTTACATAAAGCTTTGGGAGGGCTTGCGCCCTCCCTTTGCTCATTCGATATGATCGCCGGGATCGACGGCTGCGCCGTCGCGCTGCATGGCGAAGTGGAGATGTCCGGCCTCGTTCGCCTCCGAAAGCGCCGTCGTGCCCACCGAGGCGATGATCTGCCCCTGGGTCACATTCTCCCCGGCTCGCACATACGTGCCCGGCGCGAGGTTGGCATAGACCGTCTCCAGCCCGTCGGCATGGGACAGCGTGATCGTCGTACCAAGCAGGCCGTCCTCCGTCACCGACACGACCACGCCGTCTGCCGCTGCGGCGACCGCGCTTCCGTCTGCGGCGGCGTAGTCAATGCCGCCGTGCGTGCGCCAGTCCTGCATCGTCGCGTCATAGAGCAGCGTCTCCATGCTGTACGGCCGCTGCACGCCGCCCTCCACGGGGCGGATATAGCTGACCGGCTGCTCCGTCAGCGGCGCTTCCGGCGCCTGCACCGTCTCCGCCTCGGCCATGACCGGCAGGCTCTCCGCCTCCGGCTCATCGGCCGGCTCCGCCTCACTCTGATACCCGCGGACGTATGCGTCCGCCGCTTCCTGCGTTTCTACATGAGTCCCCGCGCCCTTGATGGCGATCCAGCCCGATGTGCCAAGGACCGCCGCGCATAGGAGGAGGACTATGTAGAAGCCCTTTCCCCCACGGGACCCGGTGTTGCCGGAACCCATAAATTTCATTGTGCGTACCTCCAAAGAAATGGTGTTTCCGAGGCTAGTATTGCCAGAGAAACACCACTTCTATGCAGGGTTTGATTTATTTTGTGCGGACGCGCACCCGCAAGGCTCAGTAGATCTTGACGTCCGTCACGCCCGCGACATATTTCAGAAGCTGCATGACGTCCGTGA
>CAVEQW010000032.1:3878-41957 GCA_963618155.1 Alloprevotella sp. | reverse complement strand
CGGCTCCCTTGTGTAAAGGGAGCTGTCAGCGAAGCTGACTGAGGGATTGAAAAGTTGCGATAATTGCCCGTTTTTCGACAAAAACGCGAGCTTTTCAGCCTACAATCCCTCCGTCACGGCTTGCGCCGTGCCACCTCCCTTTGCACAAGGGAGGCTTTGGATCGTGCAAATTCGGTGAAGAAAGCACTTTTTTGACACGCTGAGCCGGTCGAACGACCGGCTCTTTTTTCCGCCGTTTTACGGCGGATTTTTTCATGCCGGATATCATGAAAATTTTTTTCGCAAGATATGGGGAGCGGCGGCGGGGGAGAGGCGGCTGCGGCACAAGCCCTTGAAGCCGCTGTGTTTTCGCGCGTCCTCGAGCCGAAAAAAGCCCTTGCAATTATGTGGGACTGCCGCTATAATAAAGCCATCACTGTGGGGGAAAGTGGAGCAAAGTGCAGCGATTTCCCACAAGCGGACGGGAGGCGGCCGGAATGACAGGTGAATATCAGCATTCCCTCGATTCCAAGGGTCGTCTGTTTATCCCGGCGCGGCTGCGCGAGGAGCTCGGCGGCGCGTTCTATGTCACGCTGTCGATGGATCGCTGCCTCTACGCCTACTCTGCGGAGAACTGGAGGATCTTTTCCGACAAGGTGAACGCCATGCCCTACGTCAAGCAGCGCGCCATGCGCCCGCTTTTTGCCTTTGCCGCCCGCTGTGAACCGGATGCGCAGGGGAGAGTGCTTCTGCCGCAGGGACTGCGTGAGCGCGTGGGGCTCGTGAAGAGCGTCACGGTGCTCGGCGCGAACAACCATGCCGAATTTTGGGACAGCGACGAATGGGCGCGTCTGCGTGATGCCGAGGCGTCGCCGGAGAACATCGCCGCCGTGATGCAGGAGCTTGATTTCTGATGGCGGGGCCGGTGCATAAGAGCGTATTGCTCGACGAGTGCATACGCTATCTCAACATAAAGCCTGACGGCGTGTATGTGGACGGGACGCTCGGCCTGGGCGGCCATTCCGAGGCCATTCTGCGCCATCTCGACGGCGGACGCCTCATCGGCATCGACCGGGACGAAAACGCCATCGACTATGCCGCGGAGCGCCTGAAGCCCTTCGGGGATCGCGCGGCGCTGGTGAAGGGGAACTTTGCCGACATCGGCGACATTCTCGACCGCCTCGGCATCGAGCAGGTGGACGGGATGCTCTTCGACCTCGGCGTCTCCTCGCCCCAGCTTGACGACGCCAGGCGCGGCTTCTCCTATGCCAAGGACGCGCCGCTCGATATGCGCATGGATGAAAGCGCCCCGCTGACGGCCTTTGATGTGGTGAATACCTGGTCGGAGGCGGAGCTTCGAGACATCCTCTGGCGCTACGGTGAAGAACGCTATTCAGGCCGGATCGCGGCGGCCATCGTGTCGCAGCGCGAACGGCAGACCATAGAAACGACCGCGCAGCTCGCGGATATCATCCGCGCGGCCATGCCCGCGGCGGCACTCCGGGAAAAACAGCACCCTGCCAAACGCAGCTTTCAGGCCATACGCATCGCCGTGAATGACGAGCTTGGCTCGCTCGAACAGATGCTGCAGCAAGCCGAAAACAGACTTGCACCCGGAGGTCGGCTGTTGGTCATCAGCTTCCACTCGCTGGAGGACAGACGGGTCAAGGAGGCCATACGCGCCCGCGAGGACGGCTGCACCTGTCCGCCGGAATTTCCCGTCTGCGTGTGCGGCTTCGTGCCGACACTGCGCAGCGTTACAAGAAAGCCCGTCATGCCGACGGAGGAGGAGATACGCGAAAACCCACGGGCGCGGAGCGCCCGCCTGCGGATAGCCGAAAGGATCTGAAATGGACGAGACCCGCGTTTTCAAAACCTATAATGCACGGCTGGAGCCGGCGGAGGGGCCTTCGGACTATGACTACGCCGACGCCGGGTACTACGAGGACATCCCCGTCCCTCGCCGCCGCAGCACGCGGACGGTGCGGGAGCCGGTGCGCCGCGTACAGGAATGGGTGCGCGAGTGGCCGGAAAGGGCCGATGAGGAAGCGGATGCGATCGAGGAAAGGCCGATCAGCCGCCGCGGACAGGGCGTGTCCCTGCTGACGGTGGGCGGCTTCGCGCTGGCGGCGGTGCTGCTCGTGCTGCTGCTTATGTCCCACATCCGCATGACGATGATATCGGACGCGGCGGCGGCGAGCCGGACGCGCGTTGAGGAGCTGACGGAGCAGCAGCATAAGCTGCAGGCGCGGTATGAGGAGGCCTTCTCCCTCGCGGAGGTCGAGCGCTATGCCACGGAGGAGCTGGGGATGCAGAAGCCCCGCGCCGGACAGATCACCTATCTGGACGGCCTTGGCGGCAGCGACCGCGCCGAGATCATCGCGCAGGACAGCGCTCGTCCGTCGTATTTTGCAGAGCTGCTGGAGCAAATACGGGCATATTTCGGCTGACGCCTGCGATATACTGAGGATGGCAGACAAGCCGCAGCATCATGTCGAAGGAGAAGCTTATGGCATCGAGTCATCGCAGCGAGCAAAGCGCGTCGCCCAATCGAATCATGCTTCGCCGCGCACTGTTTTTAGCAATAGTGTGCGGCATTGTTGCGTTTGCCGGCCTTGCCCTGCGCCTTTTCGACATCCAGATACTGCACCATGAGCGCTATGAGACGGCGGCGGTGGAGCAGCAGCTTCGCCAGACGACCGTCCCGGCGCGGCGCGGGACGATATACGACCGCAACTATAACATCCTCGCCATGAGCAGCTCCGTCTCCAACGTCTATATAAGCCCTGCCGAGATACTGCGCAATGGCGAGGACACGGAGCTGATTGCGGACGGCCTGAGCGAGATCCTGGGCGTTGACCGGGATAAGATACTCGAAAAGATGGAGAACACCTCGTCCTGGTACGCGACCGTCAAGCTCAAGGTGGAGGATGAGACGGTGGAGGCCGTGCGCGCCTTCAAGGAGGAAAACTCGCTGCGCGGCGTGAAGATCGAGGAGGCCACCAAGCGCTACTACCCCTATTCGAGCCTTGCCAGCCATGTGATCGGCTTTGTCGGCGTGGACGATTACGGCCTCGCCGGGCTGGAATACAGCCTTGACAGCACGCTTTCCGGCATCGACGGGCGCGTCGTCCGCGCCACGAATGCCGCCGGGACGGATATGCTGTTCACCGATTTTGAGGATTATTACGACGCGCAGGACGGCGAGGACGTGGTGCTCACCATCGACACGACCGTGCAGTATTATCTTGAAAAATATCTCTCGCTCGCCGTGCAGGATTACATGGTGCAGAACGGCGCCTGCGGCATCGTCATGGACGTCAGGACCGGCGCGGTGCTGGCGATGGCCTCGCTCGATAACTTCGACCTGAACGACTACCTGACCGTCAGCGACACAGCACAGGCGCGTGTGGACGCAGCGGAAAGCGAGACGGAGCGCGACGAGCTTTTGTCGGAGGCGCGCACGGCCATGTGGCGCAACAAGGCGGTTTCCGACACCTATGAGCCGGGGTCTACCTTCAAGATCATCACGCTGGCGATGGCGCTGGAGACGGGCGCGGTGAACGAGTCCTCGGACTTCTACTGCGGCGGGAGCGTGGACGTTCTCGGGCGCACAGACCCGGTCAATTGCTGGCGCAGCGGCGGCCACGGCTCGGAGACGCTGGCGCAGGCGGTCATGAACTCCTGCAACGTCGCCTTTGTCCAGATTGGCCAGCGCGTCGGCGCGGAGCGCTTTTATGAATATGCGCGGGCGTTCGGCTTCTTTGATAAGACGGGTATCGACCTGCCCGGCGAGGCGGGCAGCCTCTGGTGGGACGACGATGTGTTCTGCGATGAGACAAACCGCTCCCAGCTTGCCGCCGCGTCCTTCGGCCAGACCTTCACCATCACGCCCATCCAGCTCATCACGGCGGTCAGCGCCGTGGCGAACGGCGGCTATCTCATGCGCCCGTATCTCGTCTCCGACGTGCTGGATGAAAACGGCAGCACGGTCAGTCATACGGAGCCGACCGTCGTGCGGCAGGTCATCAGCGAGCAGACGAGCACCATATGCTGCGATATCCTGGAACAGGTCGTGGGCTCGGAGGGCGGCACCGGCAAAAACGCCTATGTCGCTGGCTACCGCATCGGCGGCAAGACGGGGACCTCGACCAAGACCACGCTGGAAGCCAGCACCGGCGAGAAGGAATACATCGTCTCCTTCGTCGGCATTGCTCCGGCGGACGACCCGGAGATCGCCGTGCTCGTGCTGCTCGACACGCCGTCGAGCGACTGCGGTGTCTATATCTCCGGCGGCCAGATGGCCGCGCCGACCGTCGGGAACATCATGGCCGACGTGCTGCCCTATCTCGGGGTCAAAACGGCCTACAGCGAGGAGGAAAAGGCGCTGGCCGACCGCGAGGTGCCGGAGCTCAGGGGCATGGAGCTCCCGCTTGCCCAGCAGAGCGTGGAGGATGCTGGCTTTAGCTGCCGCATCGTCGGCGAGGGCGATACCGTGACCGGTCAGCTTCCGGCAGCCGGGGCGGTGATCGCGGCGGGCAGCGAGCTTGTGCTATACTGCGGCGCGGAGCCGGAGGAGACGGAGGTCACCGTCCCGGCGCTTGACGGCCTCAGCTATGAGGCGGCGAGGGCGGCGCTTGCGGAATGCGGGCTCTATCTGCGCGACGAATCGGGCATACTCGGCGGCGAGGGCGTGACGGTCGTCGGCCAGACCCGTGAGGCCGGAAGCACGGCCGCACGCGGCAGCATCGTCGGCGTGACCCTTTCGGATTCCGCCAATCTGGGGCGCTATTGATACAGCATTGGACACAGACGCCGTGAGGGTGTATAATAAAACATTAGCGCCCGATAAAGCGGCGCCGGATATACCGAAGTAGGAGTTAATAATCATGATAACAAAGCTGATCCTTGCCTTTCTGATCGCATTTGCGGCGGCGCTGGCCGTTGCGCTCGTCTATATCCCGTGGCTGCGCCGTATCAAGGCGGGACAGCAGATTCTTGAGATCGGCCCCAACTGGCACAAGACCAAGGCCGGCACGCCCACGATGGGCGGCGTCGTCTTCATTACCGGCGTGACCGTCGCTGTGCTGACGGCGGGCTTCGGTTATATCGCCAAGGGTGAACTCGGCGGCATCTATGTGCTTGTGTTCAGCCTGTTCTACGGCGCGATCGGCTTTCTGGATGATTACGAAAAGCTCAAAAAGAAACAGAACCTCGGCCTCTCGGCGCGCGCCAAGTTCCTGCTGCAGCTCGCGGCGGCCATCGCGCTGCTCTTCCTGCTGCGCCTGGAGGGCTATCTCACGCCCAACCTCTATATCCCGTTCTGGAACGTGACGGTGCCTCTGCCGGAGTGGCTCTATTTCGTCTTTGCCGCCTTTGTCAGCGTGGGCACGGTCAACGCCGTCAACCTCACGGACGGCATCGACGGCCTTGCCACCGGCGTGTCCATCCCCGTGTTCCTGTTCTACGCCGTCATCTGCTTCGTCTGGGGCGAGGCGTTCGAGTCGCTGGCCGTGTTCGCGGCGGGACTGACGGGCGGCCTTGCGGCCTTTCTCATCTTCAATTTCAATCCCGCCAAGTGCTTCATGGGCGACACGGGAAGCCTTTTTCTCGGCGGCGCGGTCTGCGGCATGGCGTTCGCGCTGGATATGCCGCTCATACTCGTGACGCTGGGCATCATATATATAATCGAGACCCTGTCCGACATTATCCAGGTCGGCTATTTCAAGCTCAGCCACGGCAAGCGCGTGTTCAAAATGGCGCCGTTCCACCACCACCTCGAAATGGGCGGCTGGCTCGGCCACAAGTGGAAGGAGCGCGAGATATTTGCCCTCTTTACCTCTGTATCGCTTCTCTTTGCCGTCCTCTCGTTTATCGGCTGCTTCCAGCGCTATTCGTTCTAAGCCGGTCAGTTATCTTCCGGAAAGGAGCTGAACGCCATGCCCGCCGCCCAATACGATGCACAGCGTCTCTCGACGCAGGAGCCTGCGGATACGCGGCGCGGGCCTGTCGACGTGCCGTTCGCGGCGCTGACGCTCCTGCTGCTCGTCATCGGGGTCGTGATGGTGCTCTCGGCAAGCTATGCCCGCGCCTACTATGACCTTGAGAACGAGACGGGCGGCAACGCGGCCTACTACTTCATCCGCCAGGGCGTATTCGCCGTCTGCGGCGTCGTCGTGATGTTCCTCTGCTCGCGGCTCCCCATGGGCTTCTACCGCCGCCTCTCGCCGGTCGTCATGCTTGCGGCGGGCGCGTTTCTGGCGCTTGTTTTAGTGCCGGGCATCGGCACGGAGGCCAACGGCGCGCGGCGCTGGATCAATCTCGGCTTCACGACCTTCCAGCCCTCGGAGATCGCCAAGATCGGCGTCGTCCTCTGCTTTGCCGACCTGATATGCCGCCGCCGCGACCGTATGCAGTCGATACGCGGGCTGTGGCCGTTCGCCGCCATACTGGGTGTGCTCGCGCTGCTGCTGGTGCTCGAACCGCATTTCTCCGCCACCATCATCATCCTCGCCATCGGCATCGTCATGCTCTTCATCGGCGGGGCGCGGCTGAGCCTTTTCCTCATCGGCGGCAGTGTGGGCGCGGGCATCCTGCTCCTCGCTTACCGCTTTGTCGATTATGTGAGCAAGCGCGTGACGGCGTGGCTCGACCCCTTTGCGGACACGACGGGCGACGGCTGGCAGATCGTCCAGTCGCTCTACTCCATCGGAAGCGGCGGCCTGCTCGGCCTCGGCCTCGGCAACTCGCGCCAGAAGTATCTTTATCTGCCGGAGGAGCACAACGACTTCATCTTTTCCGTCGTCTGCGAGGAGCTTGGCTACATCGGCGCGGTGCTGATACTCGCCCTGTTTGCGCTCCTGATCGTGCGCGGCTACTGGCTCAGTATGCACGCCCGCGACCGATACAGCTTCCTGACGGGTATGGGGCTCACGACCCTGCTTGCGATACAGGTCATCCTGAACGTGGCTGTCTGCACGAACACCGTCCCCTGCACGGGCATATCCCTCCCGTTCTTCAGCTACGGCGGCACGGCGCTCCTGCTGCAGATGGCATCCATGGGCATTATCCTGTCTCTGTCAAGGGACATACCGGAGAAAAAGTAGAGCTATGAGATTTCTTTTCACCTGCGGCGGTACCGCCGGACATATCAACCCCGGCCTTGCGGTGGCCGGACGGATACGGGAGCTTATGCCGGATGCGGAGATACTCTTCGTCGGCGCGGAGGGACATATGGAGACGGAGCTCGTCCCGCGTGAGGGCTATCCCATCGAGACGGTGCGCATCGACGGCTTCCAGCGCAGCTTCAAGCCCAAAATGCTCCTGCGCAACATCAAAACGCTGGGCTATCTGGCCGAGTCGCTTTGTAAGGCGCGGCGCATTGTCCGCGAGTTCAAGCCGGATGTCGCCATCGGGACGGGCGGCTATGTCTGCTATCCTGTGCTGAAGACCGCCTCGGCGCTCGGCATCCCGACGGCGGTGCACGAGTCGAACGCCGTGCCGGGACTGACGACGAAGCTGCTGGAGGGCGCGGTCAGCCGCATCATGGTCGGCTTTGAGGAATGCCGCGGCTTCTACCGCCATCCCGACAAGGTCGAGGTGACGGGCACGCCGGTGCGCGTGGACTTCCGCGGCGCGGACAAGGGGCGCGCCCGCCGCCAGCTCGGACTGCCGCTGGATGAGCCCATGGTGCTCGCCGCGTTCGGCTCGCTCGGCGCGGACTATATGAACCGCATGATGTCGGGCTTCATCGGGCGCATGGGTCAAAACCCGCCCTTCCGCCTTATTTATGCCACGGGCAAGAATTATTATCCGCAGGTGCGCGCCGCCCTGGAGGAGAAGGGGCTCGTCTCCGACCGCATCGACGTGCGCGAGTATATCTATGATATGCCGAAGGCGCTGACGGCGGCGGATATCATGATCTGCCGCAGCGGCGCGTCCACCATCAGTGAGCTCACCTATCTCGGCAAGCCCGCCGTCATCGTCCCCAGTCCCAACGTCGTCAACCACCACCAGGAGAAGAACGCCAGGGTGCTGGAGGAGGCCGGAGCCGCCGAGGTGCTGCACGAGGGGCAGTTCGACGCGGACAAGCTCTACGATACGGTCAGCGGGCTGCTGGCCGACCCGGAGCGCATGGGGCGTATGTTCCTCGCCTCGCGGGAGCTTGGCGTGGACGATGCGACCGACCGCATCGCCTCCATTGTGCTGGGGCTTGCGGAAAACCACAAAATCGTGTAAAATAGAAAAACCCGGCGGGCTGCTCGTGTCTTCCCGGCAACATATGCACTTTTTCCGCATAGTATGATTTGATTCCACTATGCCGGAGGAAATGCTATGAATATTTGGCGGGTCAGGGGCGGAACGCCCCTGGAGGGAAGCTTGACGGTGCAGGGCGCGAAGAACGCCGTGCTGCCGATCCTCGCGGCCTGTATCCTGACGGGCTGTGAAACGGAGCTTACGAACTGTCCGCGGCTGCGGGATGTGGAGGCCTCACTGAACATCCTGCGCCATCTCGGCTGTGCCGTTGACCGCGACGGCGACGTCATACATATCGACTCCACCTGCATCCGCTCCTGCTCCATCCCGCACGAGCTGATGCGCGCCATGCGTTCGTCCGTCATCTTTCTCGGCGCGGTGGCGGGGCGCTGCGGCGAGGCCTGGCTGAGTATGCCCGGCGGCTGTGAGCTCGGACCCCGGCCGATCGACCTCCATCTGAACGCGCTGCGGGCGTTGGGTGCGGAGGTCGAGGAGCGGGGCGGCGACATCGTATGCCGTGCCGGCGCCCTGCATGGGGCGCACATCGCGCTCGCCATGCCGAGCGTCGGCGCGACGGAGAACGCCATGATCGCGGCCTGTGCCGCCGAGGGGCAGACGCGCATATCCAACGCGGCGCGGGAGCCGGAGATCGTCGATCTGCAGGGCTTTCTGCGGATGCTCGGCGCGGATATCGACGGCGCGGGAACGTCCGAGATCGTTATCCGCGGCTTCACGCCGCGCTCTAAGGCCGGCTGGCGTGTCATGCCGGACCGCATCGTGTCCTCGACGGTTTTATGCGCCTGTGCCGCCGCCGGCGGCGAGGTGGAGCTGCGCGGCGCCGCGCCGGCGCATTTTGCCGGGGTGACAAGCGCACTTGCGGCGATGGGCTGCGAGATACGGGAGCAAAGCCGCTCGCTGCGCCTGCGCTCGAACGCACTGCTGCGCGCCGCACCGCTCATCCAGACCCGGCCGTATCCCGGCTTTCCCACGGACGCGCAGCCGCTCATGATGGCCGCGGCGCTGCGGGCGCAGGGAACGACGGTCTTTGTGGAGAATATATTCCCTAACCGCTACCGGCAGGCGGCGGAAATGCGCCGCTTTGGGGCGGATATACGCATACAGGGGCGCGTGGCGATGGTCACCGGCGTCCCCATGCTCCACGGCGCGTCTGTGCGGGCGGAGGATCTGCGCGGCGGTGCGGCGCTCGTGATCGCGGCGCTCGGCGCCGGGGGTGAGAGCGTCATCCTTGACCCCGGCCATATCGAGCGCGGCTATGACGCGCTGGACGAGGGACTGCGGGCGCTGGGCGCGGCGGTCGAAAAAAGCGAGGAAAGCGATCAAGCGAGGTAGAGCTTTGGCTGAAAACAAGCGATACGGGCAAGTCCGGAAAAAGAAAAGATCCAATGCGTTTCTTGCGCCGCTGATCTTCGTGGCGGTGCTCATCCTGCTGGTGTTCTGCGTGGGTATGTTCTTCCGTGTCCAGACCATTGAGGTCGTCGGCGCGCAGACCTACACCGCCGACGAGATCATCGCGGCCTCCGGCGTGGAGGAGGGCGACAACCTCTTCTTCATCAACCGCTTCAACGGCGCGAGCAGCATCTTCTCCAAGCTCCCCTTTGTCGACTATGCCGTCATCGAGCGCAAAATGCCGAGCACCGTCGTCATCACGGTCGAGGAGGCCAAGGCGGTCGCCTGCCTGAGCTGGCAGGGGCAGAGCTGGATGATCACGACGAGCGGCAAGCTGCTCGGCAGCGCGGACGAGGCGGCGGCCGCCTCGCTCATTCGCGTCACGGGCTTTGAGCCCGTCTCCCCGACGGTCGGCGAGACGGCGCGCGCGGCGGAGGGCGAGGAACTCAAGCTGAGCTATCTCAAGGATATCCTGACGACGCTGGAATCGAACGGTCTGCTCGGCGACGTGCAGTCCATTGATCTGAGCGCGTCTGTCGATCCGTCGCTCGAATACCTTGGCCGCTTCACCGTGCGGCTGGGCGAGGACAGGGAGCTTGACTACAAGCTGCGTATGCTGCTCGCCACGGTGCAGCAGCTCGGCGCGGACGAGACGGCCATCATCGACGTTTCCGACGGCTCCACGGTTTATGTCAGCGCGGATTGAGCGTCTTCGTCCCGCTTTTAAAAATTTCTTTGCATGAATGAGATAAATCTTGTAATTATACTATTGACCTGCTTGACATTTCGTAATAAAATATAGCAGATATTATGGTATATAACGCCCGATAAAATACATGGGAGGCTAATTCTATGGCAGCACATACAGTAGAGACCGGCCCTGAGAACGTTGTGACGCTGAAGGTCGTCGGCATCGGCGGCGCCGGCAACAACGTCGTCAACAGGATGGTCAGCTCCGGCACCAGCGGTGTGGAGTTTATCGCGGTCAATACGGACAAGCAGGCGCTTGCGATGTCCACGGCGGATCAGAAGATCCAGATCGGCGAAAAGCTGACACATGGACAGGGCGCCGGCAGCGACCCCAGCGTCGGCCAGAAGGCCGCCGAGGAGAGCCGGAACGAGCTTGCCAAGTGCATGGAAGATGCCGATATGGTCTTCATCACCGCCGGCATGGGCGGCGGCACGGGGACGGGCGCTGCGCCCACGGTCGCGGACATCGCGCATGAGGCCGACATCCTCACCGTCGGCGTCGTCACGAAGCCCTTCGGCTTTGAGGGAAGCAAGCGCATGAAGCAGGCCATGGCCGGCATCGACGAGCTCCTGAACCGTGTGGACAGCCTGCTCGTCATCCCGAACGACCGCCTGAAATACGCCACCGACCAGAAGGTCACCTTCGCCAACGCCTTTGAGATCGCGGACGAGGTGCTGCATGAGGCCGTCACCAGCATCTCCGGCCTCATCAAAAACACCGGCTTTATCAACCTCGACTTCGCCGATGTCTGCACCATCATGCGCGGCGCGGGCTACGCCCACATGGGCGTGGGTCATGCCGTCGGCAAGGGCAAGGCCGAGGACGCGGCTCAGATGGCCATCTCCAGTCCGCTGATGGAGACCTCCATCAACGGCGCGCACGGCGTCCTCATCAACATCACCGGCTCCGAGGATATGGGGCTTGAGGATGTCGAGACGGCGGCAAACCTGGTTCAGGCTGCGGCTCACCCCGATGCCAACATCATCTTCGGCGCATCCTTTGACAACACCATGGAGGACGAGATCCGCGTCATCGTCATCGCCACCGGCTTCGACACGGACAGCCAGACGGTCCGTGCGGTCAACGCCGCCCCCGGCGCGGAGGTCGAGACGGCCGGCGCCGCCTCCAGCGAGCGCGACGAGCGCCGTGAGAATCTTTTCTCCCACGCCGCCGATCGCCTTGAGACGAAGAAGGCGGAGACGCCCGAGCCGCCGGAGGAGGATCCCTTCGACAGTATCTTCAAGATCTTCAACTCCAAATAACAAACGCAGGATAAAGCGCCGGCCTCTTGGCCGGCGTTTTTTGACCGCAGGGGGTGACGCGCATGATACAGCCACAAAAGCGGGCGCTGGCCGTCCACGATATAAGCTGCCTCGGCAAATGCAGCCTGACGGCGGCGCTGCCCATATTATCGGCGGCCGGTATAGAGTGCGTCTGCCTGCCGACGGCGGTGCTGAGCACGCATACCGGCATCGAGGGCTTTACCATCCGCGACCTGACGGACGAGCTCATGCCCATCGCGGCGCACTGGCAGCGCCTCGGCCTGCGCTTCGATGCGATATACACCGGCTATCTCGCCTCGCGGGAGCAGATCGATCTTGTCCTGCGCCTCTTTGATATGTTCTCCGGAGCCGGGACGCTGCGGCTCGTCGACCCCGTCATGGCCGACCACGGCGCGCTGTACAGCGGCTTTGAGCCGGATTTTCCGGAGCAAATGCGGCGGCTCTGCGCGGCGGCGGACGTGATCGTCCCCAATCTCACGGAGGCGGCGCTCCTGCTGGGGCAGCCCTACCGCGAGGGCGTGCTGGAGCGCGCTTATATCGAGGACACGCTCGCGGCGCTCGCGGCGCTGGGGCCGGATAAGGTCGTGCTGACGGGCGTGCGCCCGGACGGGCGGCGGCTCGGCGCGGCCTCGTGGGACGGCGGCAGGATCGAATACGCCTTCTCCGAGCGCGTGGACGGCCAGTATCCGGGCAGCGGCGATGCCTGGGCATCCGCGTTCCTCTCCGGCCTGCTCAGTGGGCGCGGCGTGGGCGAGGCCTGCCGCATCGCCTGCGATTTCACCGCCTATGCCGTCGAGCTCACCTGCGAAAGCCCGCCCGACACCCGCTATGGCCTCCGCTTTGAATCTGCCCTCGGCCGGCTCATGCGCGGTCTGGAAATTTCATAAAAGCAGTCCTCCACATCCCCGGCGATATAAACGGCGACACCGAGGTCAATATCGCGGACGTGATGACACTCCTGAAATATGTCGCGGGCGTGACGAGCGTCACAAAATATACTGACAAAAGCAAAGGCGCGTTCCGGGCTTGGAACGCGCCTTTCTGCGTCTTTATGACCGCTTGCCGAGACGGCGGGCGGCGGGCTTTTCTATGGCGTAGGTCACGATGACGGCGGCGAGCAGCGCTGTCAGGGTGCAGACGAGCATATAGCGGCTCTGCCACGGCTGCTCATACGCCTGATTCGGGAGGGTGCTGGTGTAGGCGGGGATGTGCCAGTCCACGAGCCGACGGGCGAGGAACTGGTGCCAGATATAGAAGTTATAGCTGATGCCGGAGAGGAAGCGGGTGAGCGGGTTGCCGGCGGCGCGGAGCAGCCCCCGTGGGGCGAGCGAGCCGAACAGCAGGAACAGCGCGCCCAGCAGCGCCATCGGCAGCCGCCACGCAAGCTGCATCTGCTTGACGAGCACGCCGCCCGTGATGATCTGCAGGTACAGGATCTGAAAAATGCAGCAGAGGCAAAGCCCCGCGAGCAGCGCAAACGGCCAGCGGCACCGCAGCGCGGCGTGCTCCAGCCGCGTGTATATCCATGCGGCCAGCATTCCCGCCGCGTATACGTCGAGCAGCAGCGGAAGCTGGTTCATCCAGAAGCTCAGGTCTCCGCTGCGGACGGCCAGCAGCCGGAAAATGAGCGCCGCGACGGTCATGCCGCCGCAGACGAGCGCCGGGCGTCTGGTATAGAGACGGCCGAGCAGCGGGAAGAGAAGATAAAACTGCGCCTCCACCGCGAGCGTCCACAGAACGCCGGGGAGCTGGGCGTTATACAGCGTCGCACGGAAGAGGTTGTGGGTGAACGTGAGGTGTGTAAACAAATCGCGCAGCGCGTCCTTGGCGTCCGCATAGTGCCCGCCGGGCAGTGCCCACGCAAAAAACACGAGCAGCACGGCGAAGAGATAGCTCGGCAGTATGCGCACGGCGCGGCGTTTATAAAAGGCGGCGGCCTCCGGCCTTGCGCCGCGTCCCTGTCCGCAGCGCGCCCACGGCAGCGCCAGCAGAAAGCCCGACAGCACGAGCAGCACATCCACCAGCATATAGCCGTTGCGCACCATCCGCTGCATATCGATGTGCAGCCCGAAGAGGTCGAAGCTCGGGTCGAGCCAGCTCAGCTGCCAGAAATGGTACCAGCCGATGAGCCCGATGCAGAGCACCCGCAGCAGGTCGGCAGCGGGGAGATAGCCCTCCCGCTTCACGTCTGGGGCTTCACGGCGACGCAGCGGCATATCTTCACGCCCTGTGCGTAGAATTTTTCCTCATAATTCGTCATGATGCCGACGGGGCCGTTCGCATGGAGGTCGGAGCATACCTCGCGCAGGAGGAAGCCATCGGCCTCGAATTGGTCGAGCGACCAGTCAAAAAGCGGCGCCTGATCGGTCTTGAATTCGATGCGCCCGCCGGGCTTTAACAGCTCGCGGTAGATGGGCAGAAACTGCGGCGAGGTGAGGCGGTGCTTGGCCTCCCGCGCACGCGGCCACGGGTCGGGGAAGTTGATGTAGATAACGTCAAGCTCCTCCGGCGCGAAAATATCGCGCAGCCCCTGGGCGTCCATGTCCAGAAAGCGGACGTTGCCGATCTCCTCGGCCATCACGCGCTCCATCGCCATGACCATGGCGTTTTGATCCTTTTCCACGGCGATATAAAGCGCGTTCGGCGCGGCCTTGGCCGTCTCGGCGGTGAAGCGCCCCTTGCCGCAGCCGATCTCCGCCCGAAGCTCATCGTGGCCGGGATACGCCGCGAGCCAGCGTCCCTTTAATTCCTGCGGCTCGGTCTGCGCCACGGGCGCGCATTTTTCCAGCCGCGGTATCAGATTTTTCTTTCGTCTCATTCTCATTTTGCAACACTTCCTCCGGCTATCTTAGCAAATCTGCCCGGAAACTGCAAGAAGCGCTTTACGCGGGTGATATAATCAAGGCGCGGGAAGTTAAACAAGTGTTTCGAGCCAGTTCATATTTGCGTTACAAATGGCGGCTATAATACCCGCAGCCAGCAAGAAGGAGGCGTTAGGATTGATCGAGGTCAGTCATCTGACAAAGCGCTACGGCGACCACTGCGCCGTGGACGATCTGAGCTTCACGGTGGAGGACGGTTTGGTCTACGGCTTCCTCGGCCCCAACGGGGCGGGCAAGTCCACGACCATGAATATCATCACCGGCTGCCTCGCCGCAACGGAGGGGCGCGTGACCGTGGACGGCCACGACATCTTTGACGAGCCCATCGCCGCGAAGCGCTGCATCGGCTATCTGCCGGAGCAGCCGCCGGTCTACCCGGACATGACACCGGCGGAGTATCTCTCGTTCGTCGTGGAGGCCAAGGGCGTGAACCGTGCGGAGCGTGCGGCACAGATAGAAAAGGCGGTGAGCGTCACCGGCATCGGGGACGTGCGCGACCGCCTCATACGCAACTTATCCAAGGGCTATCGCCAGCGTGTCGGTATCGCACAGGCGCTGCTGGGCGACGCGAAGCTCATCATACTCGACGAGCCGACGGTGGGACTTGACCCGCTGCAGATCATTGAGATACGCGACCTGATACGCTCGCTCGGGCGCAGGCATACCGTCATCCTGTCGAGCCACATCCTCTCGGAGGTACAGGCGGTATGCGACCGCATTTTGATCATCAACAAGGGCAAGCTTATCGCCTGCGACACACCGGAGAATCTGGAGGGGCGCTTTGCCGGCGGCGTGAGCTATGCGCTGACGGTCAAGGCCGGGGGCGAGGCCGTGCTGCAGGCGCTCGCGGCGACCGAGGGCGTGACCCGCGTGACGCTGGACAGCGAGGCGGACGGGCGCTGCGAGCTTACCGTGGAGGCTGACCCCGCCGCGGCGGATATGGACGAGCGGCTGTCGCTTGCGCTGTCCGGCGCACATATGCCCGTGCTGCGTATGGAGCGGCGTGAGGCGAGCCTCGAGGACGTGTTCATCCGCCTGACGGCGGCGGAAACGCAGGAGATGCCGGAGTCGGCGGAAGCGTCAGAGACGGCGGAGACGACGGAGGGAGGTGAGGACGCGTGAAGGCCATTTACGACCGTGAGCTGGACTCCCAGTTCAACGGACTCACAGGCTATGTATACGGCGCGTTCGTGCTGCTGGTCAGCGGCCTCTTCATCACGCTCATCACCCTGCAGGGCGAGCCGCGCTTTGAGGCCATCCTCTACTATATGCGCCTCTATTTTGTCCCCATCATCTCCATTCCCATCCTCACCATGCGGAGCATCGCGGAGGAGCGGCACCAGAAGACGGACCAGCTTCTCTATTCGCTCCCGCTCAGTATGACGCGCATCGTGCTCGGCAAGTATCTTGCGGTGCTGACCGTTGCCGCGGTACCGATGGTGCTGATGGCGGCCTATCCGCCGCTGCTTCAGAATCTGGCGACGGCCGGGACGCTGCCGTATAAGGCGGCCTACGGCGCGCTGGTGCTGTATTTCCTCATGTGCGCGGCCTTCGCGGCGATCTGCCTGTTCCTGTCCTCGCTGACGGAGCACGTGGCGCTTGCCGCCGGTATGAGCGTGGGCGTGGGCGTGCTTCTGTATCTGATGGGCTTTCTCCAGAGCTATGCCTCCACCACGGCGACGGCCTCGTTCATCGTCCTGGCGGTGCTGGCGCTGCTGCTGTCGCTCATATTCTGGCGCATGACGCGCAACACGAGCTTCTCGGCGCTGGTGCTGCTCGTGCTGGCGGCGGCGCTCGTGCTGGCTTACGTCCTCTCGAGGGACAGCTTCACGGGACTCAGCGGCAGCATTCTGGGCGCGCTGAGCCTGTTCGGGCGCTTTGACGACATCGCCAGCGGGATATTCAGTATGGAGTCGGTCGTGTATTATCTGACCGTCATCGGACTGTTCCTGTTCCTGACGGTGCAGAGCATGGAGAAAAGGAGGTGGAGCTGATGGAGAACGAGAAAAAATCGCTGCTTGCCAGACTGAAGGAGTCCTATAAGACCCGGCGCTGGCGCGTCGGCAGCTACAGCGTGGCGGCGGTCGTGATCGTGGCGGCCATCGCCGTGGCGCTCAATCTCATCGTCGGGGCGCTGCCCAGCTCATCGACCGAGCTTGACATGACCCCGCAGCAGCTCTACACGCTCTCCGGCGAAAGTGAGCAGCTGCTCGCGGCGCTCGACAGCGACGTGGAGATATACTGGATCGTCCAGAGCGGCGGCGAGGACACGACGCTGGAGGAGCTGCTCGGGCGCTATGCGGAGTATTCCCATGTCAGTATCACACGGGTCGACCCCGTGAAATACCCCAACTTCCTCTCGGCCTATACGGACGAGTCCGCGACGAACAACTCCCTGGTCGTCGTCTGCGGCGAGCGCAGCATGTATATCCCGTACACGGATATATGGACATACTCCGACTACGAGGAATACGCCTATTACTACTACAACTATATGCAGGACTATCGCGACACCTTTGCCGGGGAGCAGAAGCTCACGAGCGCCATCGGCTATGTCACGAGCGAGGAATCTCCCGTGCTCTATATGCTGAGCGGCCACGGCGAGACGACGCTGTCCGATGCGGTGCAGTCGGCCATCGCCCTGCAGAACGTGCAGGTGGAGGAGCTGAGCCTGCTGACGGTCGAGGCCGTGCCGGAGGACTGCGATATCCTCTGTATCAATGGACCTGTGAGCGACCTCTCCGCCGAGGAGGCGGCGATGATACGCGAGTATATGGAGAAGGGCGGGCGGCTGCTCGCCTCGACCGCCTATACGGATGCGGATATGACAAATTTTGATGCACTGCTGGCCGATTGGGGGCTGAGTGTCGAGTACGGCTATGTGCTGGAGGACAATTCGAGCTACCACTTCCACGGCTATATCGACCTGCTCCTGCCAACGCTGCAGAGCCACAGCATCACAAGCCCGCTGTCCGAGGCCGGATACAGCGTGCTCTTCCCGGATTCGCAGGCGCTCGTCATGGGCGAGACGTCGGAGGATATCACCGTGTCCTCGCTGCTGAAAAGCTCGTCGGAGTCCTATCTGAAGACGGATCTCGCGGGCAGCGCCGATCTCGAAAAGGCGGATGATGACCCCGAGGGGCCGTTCGTGCTGGCGGCGGCTGCCGTCAACGATACCACCGGCGGCCAGATCGTCGTCTTCGGCTCGAATACCTTCATGGAGCGCGATTTCTCGGATATGGTATCCGGCGCGAACCTGGATATGTATCTGAACGCGGTGGACTGGCTCTGTGAAAAGACGGACTCCATCTCCATCCACGCCAAGCTCGTCTCCACCGACTACCTGACCTACAGCGACAGCGCGGCGGGGGCGGCGAAGGTCGTGCTGCTGGCGCTCGTGCCGATGGCCATTATCGCGGTGGGCGTCGTGACCTATATACGAAGGAGGCGGCGCTGATGAAGCGGGGAACACGCTTATTGCTCCTGCTGGCGGTGCTGGCCGCCGCAGTGGGCGCCTATTTCGCCGTAGGTACGGCGGTCAGAAATGACGAGGAAAAGCAGGCAGAAGAGGCGGCGCAGACCAATGAGGAAGTGCTGGCTGTTGGGACTTATGACGAGATCGACGCGATGGAGTGGACATACGGCGGCGTGAGCGTGTCGCTTGCCCGCGATGAGGACGGGATCTGGTACTGCCCGGACGAGCCGAGCTGCCCCATCGATCAGTCCAAGGCCGCCATCATGCGGTCGGCGGCGAGCGCCGTGGCTGCCGAGCTCTATGTCGAGGATGCGGAGTCGCTTGCCGACTACGGACTTGACGAGCCGCAGCTGGAGCTTACCGTCCATGCCGGAGACAGCGAGCGCAGCTATGCCGTCGGCGACTACAGCGAGCTTGCCGGGCTCTATTATATGACGGTGGACGGCGGCTCGGATGTGTATCTGGAGGACGGCGAGCTGACGGGGAGCTTCTGGTATGACCTTGAGAACCTTGTACAGTTCGAGTCCGCGCCGGCGGATATCGCGCAGCTCACCTCGCTGACGGTGGAGACGGACGTGCAGAGCTGCACGCTCGAATATGTGGCCGAGCCGCTGACGGTCAGCTATACGGACGCGTTCCACTGGTTCGCCGTGGCGGGCGGCGTATATACCGCCCTCGATACGGATGCGGCGGAGACGCTTTGCAATAAGGCGGCGCAGATCAGCTTCACGGCCTGTGAGACATGGGACGCGGATGCGGCGGCGCTTGCCGGATGCGGCCTCGACGAGCCGCAGGGCAGCGTGACGCTGAGCTATGAGACGGACGACGGCGAAAACGGGAGCTTCGCGCTCGAGTTCGGCAGCTATGCGGACGGCGGCGAGATATACGTCCGGCTGGCCGGATCGTCCATGGTATACCGCGTCGACGGCAGCGTGTTCGACGCGCTCATGTACGCGAGCGTGAGCGAGCTTGCGCCGGAGAATTTCCTCTCGCTCGACGGGGCGGAGATAAAAACGCTCACCCTGACGGCGGACGGCCTCAGTCATGCGGTCGACACCGAGCTTGAGGACGTGCAGGACTTCCTGTCTGACTTCTCCGCGCTGTATGCGACGGGGACGCCGGAGAGCGAGGGACGCGGCGAGGCATTCCTGACCGTGGAGATCGCTTTTGAGGGCGGCGAGACGCTGACGGCGGCATTTTACAGCTATGACTCGACAAGCTGCCTCTGCGACGCAAACGGCAGCCTGCGCCTCGTGTCCCGCACCGGCGCGGAAGCGCTCGCGGAAAGCGCCGCAGCGCTGCTGCAGGCAAAGTAAACACATAAAACAAACACTGCCGCTGGCTTCGCAAGAGGCCGGCGGCAGTTCTTATCTTTTGGGCACATGCGGCAAATCTGTTCAAAATCCTCACAGCGGCGGTGGAGTGACCGTATCATGATGCGGAGCGAGGACGTATACTGACAATGCCGGAGATTTTAATTTTCGTCGTTCATGACGCGCTTCGGCGCCGTCTCCAGCTCGTGCGGCGCGGCGAGATAGTGCTTCCAGTAGAGCAGCGCCTTCTCGATCTCCGCCTTGGTGGCGATGCGGCTGTCGACGGTCATGTCGAGGTCGAGCCAGCGGCGGGGAATGAGCTTTCCATTCTCGTCCGGCTCCAGCGTGCAGCGTACCGCGCCGAGGGTGAGGCAGACGGAGGTGCTGCCGAGGTTATAGAGCGGCAGAGCGTTCGAGCCGAGTCCGGCGGGCGCGTTGTCATAGAGGCGAAGCGAGGCGTGCCACGGGCTTGTGAACAGCAGACGGCGGCTCAGAAGACCGAAATAGTCGAGCAGGCGAAGGAGCTGCACCCCGAAGCGCAGAAGAAAGCGGGGGAGCAGCAGAAGAAAGTCCGTGACGCGCTCGGCGCTGGCCTCGCGATTTTCGGCGCGAAGCTCGTCGATGGCGTTGACGGTCTTGTGGTAGACATCCTCCACGGTGTCGTTGGCGTTCAGACGGACCTTGACCTCGGAGGAATAGCTCTCGCCGAGACCGGCGAGCAGCACATCCAGCTCGTCGCGGGCGTAGATGCGGTGTCCGGCGACGAAGCGGTTGATGTAGGGCAGGCGCGCAGCCGTGCGCACAAAGGCGGCGGCGACAAGATGGGTTATCCCGATGCCCTCCAGCCCCTCTCGCTCCTTCTCGTCCAGCCAGACGAGCGCCGCGGATATCTCCACGCTCTCATGATAGCGCTCCTGTGCGGCGCTGCGTGTGCGCACGAGCATCGGCAGCAGCCGTTCACCGGAGGGGATGGTGCGAAGCTTTCGTCCGTCCGGACGGTCGCCGAGCTGTTTTCCTGCGTATCGTTGAGCCATGATGCACCTCCGTGCTGTAGATTCCGGTAGAATTATAGCATACTCCGGCGCGCAATGCAATTTCGGGCGCGATCCGGAGCGGCGTAAAAAGAAAATCGAATATAAATCGAAAAAACTATGAAAAAAACGCTTGCATTTTATTAGTTTTTAGTTTACCATGTAAATGGACGAATAGTACTTTTGTGCTTCATCTTGTGAGTTTTCACATGAACAGCGTTTCTTATCTACAAGATATAGGAGGTAATCGGATGTCTCTGGAAGCAATGGACGCGATCGCGCTGGCCGAGGAAAAGGCCAGACAGATCAAACTCTCCGCCGCGCAGGATGCAAAAAAATCGCTTCAGGCGGCGGAGGCCGCCGCGCAGGTCGCGCTTCAGGCGGCGGAGGCAAAGGCCGATGCGGAGGTCAAGGAGCTTCAGCGCAAGGCTGACGAAAAGGCCACCGAGAGCGCGCAGGTGCTCGCCTCCAACACCAGAAACCGCCGCGCCGCCATGAAGGCACGCTCCGACAAGAAGCTGGACGAGGCGGTCGCTATGGTCGTGGAAAGGATCGTGAAGGGCTGATATGGCCATTGTCAGGATGAAACGGGTGCGGCTGCTTGTGCTGCGCTCCCGGCGCGATGAGCTCATGCGGGAGCTGTCGCGCTTCGGAAATATGGAGATCACAGAGCCTGAGACGCTGCTGAACGATCCGGATACCGCCGCGCTGCTTCGTCCCGAGACGGGCGGCAGCGTCACGATCCGCACCGAGCAGGCGACGATCACACGCGCGCTCGAGCTGCTGGACAGCTACGCGCCGGAAAAGAACTCGATGTTCACGCCGCGGCCGGAGGTGGCGGAGGCGGCCGTTCTGGATGAACCGGCGCTGCAGTCCGACCTGCTGCTTGCGGAGCGTATCGTCGGCCTTGACGAGCGTGTGCGCCGCTGCGATGCGGAGCTTGCCGCCAAGCGCTCGCTCAGCGATTCGCTCAAGCCGTGGGAGCCGCTTGACTACCCGCTGGATGCGCCGGGCACGAAGACCGTCGCCGCGCTCTTCGGGACGCTGCGGGCGGAGGGGGAGCCAGATGCGCTTGAGCGCGCGGCGAGCGAGGTGTCGGACGCGGTACAGCTTTACCGCGTATCGAGCGATGCCGACCAGCACCGCTTCCTGGTGCTCTGCATGAAAAACGAGCGCGACGACGTGCTCGCGGCGCTGCGGGAGGCCGGCTTTGAGCCGGTGAGCTTCCCCGGCGTGAGCGGCACGGCGCGGGACAATATCGCCGCGCTGCGGCGTGAGATCGCAGCGCTGGAGGAAAAGAAAAAATCTCTCGAAAAGGAGATCGCGGCCTGCGCCGCCTCCCGCGGGGAGCTTAAGCTCGGCGCCGACCGCATCGAGGTCCTGCTTGCCCGGGCGGAGGCGGTGGAAAAGCTGAGCGGCACGGAATCGGTCGTTGCGATCGAGGGCTGGTGCCCCGCCGAGATGCAGGGAGAGCTGGAGTCGCTGCTCGAGCGCTTTGAATGCGCGTGGGAGCTGCGCGACCCGAGCGAGGACGAATACCCCGAGGTGCCGGTGCGGCTCAAGAACAATGTGTTCTCCCGCGCGCTGAACATGGTCACGAATATGTACAGCCTCCCGGCCTATGACGGGACGGATCCGAACCCGCTGATGGCGCCATTCTTCATCTTCTTCTACGGCATGATGATGGCGGATATGGGCTATGGCCTTCTGATGATCGCCGGGGCGGTGCTGGTGCTGAAAAAAACGCGGCCTCGCCCCTCCATGCGGGACTTTGCCGACCTGCTGCTCTACTGCGGCATATCCACCTTCCTCTTTGGCGCGCTGACCGGCGGCTTCTTCGGCGACTTCCTGCCGCGCATCGCCGCCATTATCGACCCGAACACGAGCTTCACGGCGCTGCCCTCGCTGTTCACGCCCCTGGAGGACACGATGTCCATCCTCGTCGGCGCGCTCTGCCTCGGCGTGATCCAGACCGTCACGGGCATGACCGTGAGCGTGGTGAACAAGTGCCGCGCCGGAGACTGGCTGGATGCGCTGTTCGACGAGGTGACCTGGTGGGTCATTCTGGCCGGACTCGGCCTCATGGCGCTGGGCGTCGGCAATGTGAACGGGCTGCCCACCGTGCTGCTGCTCGGCTGTGCGATGCTGGTCGTGGGACAGTTTGTTCTCAAGAAAAGCTTCCTCGGCGGCGTGACGGGCATATTCGTCGCGGTGTATAACGGCGCGACGGGCTTCTTCAGCGATATCCTCTCCTATTCACGCCTCATGGCGCTCATGCTCTCCGGCAGCATCATCGCCACGGTCTTCAACACGCTGGCCGCCATTCCGGGCAGCACCGTGCCGGTGAAGCTCGTCTGCTTCGTCATCATCTCCCTGATCGGCAACACGCTCAACTTCGCGCTCAATATCCTTGGCTGCTATGTCCATGACCTGCGGCTCCAGTGCCTTGAGTTCTTCGGACGCTTCTATAAGGACGGCGGCCGGCCCTTTGAGCCACTTGACCTGAGTACAAAATATGTAGATATCATTAAGGAGGAAAACTAAGATGGAATTTCTCAACCAGTTTGGCGGTCTCATGCTCGCATTTCTCGGCGCCGGTCTTGCGGCCGGCCTCTGCTGTGTCGGCTCGGCCCGCGGCTGCGGCCTGACGGGCGAGGCGGCGGCCGGCCTGCTCTGCGAGCACCCCGAGCATTTCTCCAAGTGCCTCATCCTGCAGGTCATCCCCGGCACGCAGGGTCTCTACGGTCTGGTCATCTGGTTCATGGCCATGATGCAGATCGGCCTGTTCGGCGGCACGGGTCTGCGTGAGCTCACCGGCATGGAGGGACTGACGCTCTTCGTCGCCTGTCTGCCCATGGCGCTCGGCGGCTGGCAGTCCGCCATCTTTCAGGGACGTGTTGCGGCCTCCTGCATCAGCCTTGTCGCCAAAAAGCCCAAGGACTGGTCGAAGGGCATCATCCTCTGCGTTACCGTCGAGTTCTACGCGATCCTGTCCCTGCTCGTTTCCATTCTCATGATCCTCAACGCGTTTTGAGCGGCCTCTGGAAAGAGGGACTGCTATGAACGGGATCGACAAAATCACGGCGCGTATCGAGTCCGACGCAGCGGCCGAAGCCGCCGTCATGGCACAGGATACGGAAAGCCGCTGCGCCCAGATCCGCGCCGACGCGGAGAAGCAGGCGCAGGAGCATTATTGGGCGCGCCTGAAGCAGGGCATGAAGGGCATCGAGGATCGAAGCGCCCGCCTTGCGAGCACCGCCGATATGGAGGCGCGGAAGAGCATCCTTGCCTTCAAGCAGGAGACGGTCGTCTCTGTCTTCGACCGGGCGGAGCGGGAGCTTTTGTCCATGCCGAGGGCGGACTATATCAAATTCCTGACGGATAAGGCGGTCGCCGCCTCCGTCACCGGACGCGAGGAGCTCGTCTTCAATGCGGCGGATAAAAAGTCCGTGGCGGAGAAGGTGCTCGCGGCGGCGAACAAGGCGCTGGAGAGTGCCGGGAAGACCGCTGAGCTGACGGCCGCGGACGACACCGGCCGCTTTGCCGGGGGACTTATCATCCGGCAGGGGAGCATTGAGACGAACTGCACGGTGGAGGCGCTCATGGAACAGGCGCGGGAGAATATGGCCGCCGAGGTGGCCGCTCTGCTGTTTGCCTGACGCCCCAGGACGGGGAGGTAAGCGATTTGTCTAAACAAAACGAATACGATTACGTCTTTCTCTGCGCGAATATCCGCGCAAGGGAGACCCGGCTTCTGACGGAGGAACGGCGGGCGAAGATGTGCGAGGCGGCGAGCTTTGACGAGGCTGCCAAGCAGCTGCTCGACTGCGGCTACCCGGACATGAGCGGCATGGACGACGCCCAGCTTGAGCAGGCCGTTGCCGAGCACCGGGCGCAGATATTCCACGACATTGCCATGTATTGCCCGGAGCCTGCGCTGCCTGCGGCCTTCTGCCTCCGCTATGACTACCACAACATCAAGGTTCTGGTCAAATCCCGCGGGAGTGCGGAGCGGCTGCTGTCCGACTGCGGCAGCGTCGACCCGGCGGCCATGGCCGAATGCTACCGCAGCGAGAGCTATGAGGCGCTGCCGGAGCGGCTTGGCGATTGCCTGCGCGGCGCGCGGGCTCAGCTTGACCGCACCGGCGACGCGCAGCGCGTGGATCTCAGCCTCGACCGCGCCTATTACGCGCAGCTGCTCGCTATGACGCGGGAGCTGTCCGACGACTTCTACAGCCGCTATGTGCGCCTTAGCATCGACGGCGCGAACCTGCGCAGTGCGGTGCGGGCGCGGCGCAGCGGCATGGATAAGTCGCTCGTGGAGGCCGCGATGATCGCGGGCGGAAACGTGTCGGAGAGCTCCGTCGTGGACGCCTCGGACGACCCACAGGCGCTGGCGGCGCTGTTTTCCACGGACATATACCAAAATGCGGCGGTGCTGGGCGCGGAGGCCATGAGCGGCGGGACGCTGACGGCGTTCGAGTCCGCCTGTGAAAACGCACTGACGCGCTGGCTCGACAGCGCCAAGCTCGTCATGGCCGGGCCGGCGCCGGTGCTGGCGTTTCTGAACGCGCTGGAGCTGGAGGCCGTCACCGTGCGGACGATACTGCTCGGAAAGAAAAACGGCATGAGCGCCGAGACCATACGGGAAAGGCTGCGTGAAAGCTATGTATAAGATCGCTGTGATCGGCTCCGGCCAGACCGTCATGGGCTTCAAGGCGCTGGGGCTGGATGTATTTCCGGCGGAGGAGCCGCAGCAGGCGCATAAGCTGCTGCGCGAGCTGACGGCCGCCGGGGGAGAGAGCACCTACTCCATCATCTATATCGAAGAAAATCTCGCGGCCTCGATACAGGCCGACATCGACAAATTCAAGGACAGCCCGGAGACGGCCATCATCCTCATCCCGGGGCGGAGCGGCTCGCTCGGCATGGGTCTGTCCGCGCTGCACGCCGCGGTGGAACGCGCCGTCGGCAGCGATATCCTCAAATGATTGGGAAGGAAGGTAGAGCATGAGCGGAACGATTACAAAAGTCTCCGGCCCGCTGGTCGTGGCAAAGGGACTTGCCGACGCAAACGTCTCGGACGTGGTGCGCGTGGGCGACCAGCGGCTCATTGGCGAAATACTCCAGATGAAGGGCGACAGCGCCTCCATTCAGGTCTATGAGGAGACGAGCGGCCTCGGTCCCGGTGCGTCTGTGGAGACGACGGGTATGCCCATGTCCGTGGAGCTTGGACCGGGTCTGCTGACCAATATCTACGACGGCATCCAGCGCCCGCTGATGGCCATCCGCGCCCTGACCGGCGACACCATCCGCCGCGGCGTGGACGTGACCTCCCTCGACCGCAGGAAGGAGTGGGATTTCCGTCCCACGGCCACGGTCAGCTCCATCGTCAAGCCGGGGGATGTGCTTGGCACGGTGCAGGAGACGACGGCGGTGCTGCATAAGATCATGGTGCCCGTCGGCGTGTCCGGCGTGCTCGACTCCATCGAGCATGGCAAGCATACCGTGGACGAGACGATCGCCGTTGTGCGAGGCGAGGACGGCAAGCGCCACGAGATAAGCATGATGCAGCGCTGGCCGGTGCGCGTGGCGCGCCCTTATAAGTCCAAGCATATGCCCTCGCGTCCGATGAACTCCGGCCAACGAATCATCGACACGATGTTCCCCATCGCCAAGGGCGGCACGGCGGCCGTTCCCGGCCCGTTCGGCTCGGGCAAGACCGTGGTGCAGCACCAGCTTGCCAAGTGGTCGGACGTGGACATCGTCGTCTACATCGGCTGCGGCGAGCGCGGCAACGAGATGACGGACGTGCTGATGGAGTTCCCGGAGCTGACCGACCCGCGCACGGGCGAGAGCCTGATGCAGCGGACGGTGCTCATCGCGAACACCTCCGATATGCCCGTGGCGGCGCGTGAGGCATCCATCTATACCGGCATCACCATCGCGGAGTATTTCCGCGACATGGGCTATGACGTGGCGGTGCTTGCCGACTCCACCTCCCGTTGGGCGGAGGCGCTGCGTGAGATGAGCGGCCGTTTGGAGGAGATGCCCGGCGAAGAGGGCTATCCCGCCTATCTTGCCAGCCGTCTTGCCCAGTATTACGAGCGCGCGGGCGCGGTCGACTGCCTCGGCAGCGACGGGCGCAGCGGCTCCATCACGGCCATCGGCGCCGTGTCCCCTCCGGGCGGCGACACCTCCGAGCCGGTGTCCCAGTCCACCATGCGCATCGTCAAGGTGTTCTGGGGGCTGGACAGCTCGCTGGCCTATGCCCGCCACTTCCCGGCCATCAACTGGCTGACCTCCTACAGCCTCTATGTCGATACGCTTCGCCCGTGGTATGAGGAAAACTTCCCCGGCTTCATGGAGCAGCGTGAAAAGGCCATGGCGCTGCTGCAGGAGGAGGCGAGCCTCAACGAGATCGTCAAGCTCGTCGGCCGCGACTCCCTCGGTGCGGGCGAGCAGATGACGCTCGAAACGGCCAAGATGCTGCGCGAGGACTTTTTGCAGCAAAACGCCTTTATGGAGGAGGATGCCTATTCCTCCTATGACAAGCAGTTCAAGCTCCTCGGCCTTATCCTCCGCTATGACCGGCTCTGCCGCGAGGCCATGGAAAAGGGTGCGGATGTGAACGCGCTCTGGGCGATCCCGGCGCGCGAGAAGATCGGCCGCGCCAAGATGACGCTGCCCGCCGACTATGAGGCGGAATACCAGAGCATCGCCGAGGAAATGCAGACGCAGATCAATGCGGCTGCCGCAAAGGGGGAGGAGTCATGATCAAGGAATATAAAACCATCCGGGAGATCGCAAGCCCGCTGATGGTCGTCAAGGACGTCGAGGGCGTGACCTATGACGAGCTGGCGGAGATCGAGCTTCCCAGCGGCGAGAAGCGGCGCGGCAAGGTGCTGGAGGTCAACGGCGACACCGCCGTGGTGCAGCTTTTCGAGTCGGCGCAGGGCATCAATCTGGCTGAGTCCAGGGTGCGCTTCCTCGGCCACCCGCTGCAGCTCGGCGTGAGCGAGGATATGCTTGGCCGCGTGTTCAACGGCATGGGCGAGCCTATCGATGGCGGCCCCGCCATTTTGCCGGAGAAGTATGAGGACATCAACGGCCTGCCCATGAATCCGGCGGCGCGTGCCTATCCGGCGGAGTTTATCCAAACGGGCGTGTCCACCATCGACGGCCTGAACACACTTGTCCGCGGCCAGAAGCTGCCCATCTTCTCCTGCTCCGGCCTGCCCCATGCGGCGCTGGCTGCCCAGATCGCGCGTCAGGCGCGTGTGCTCGGCGCGAACGAGGCCTTCGCCGTCGTCTTTGCCGCCATCGGCATCACCTTTGAGGAGAGCGAATACTTCATCCAGGACTTCCGCCGCACGGGCGCCATCGACCGCGCCGTCGTCTTCTCCAATCTGGCGAACGACCCGGCGGTCGAGCGTATCTCCACGCCGCGCATGGCGCTGACGGCGGCAGAGTATCTCGCCTTTGAAAAGGATATGCACGTCCTCGTCATCATGACCGACATTACGAACTATGCCGAGGCGCTGCGCGAGATCTCGGCGGCAAAGAAGGAGGTCCCCGGCCGCCGCGGCTATCCCGGCTACCTCTACACCGACCTCGCTACCATGTACGAGCGCGCCGGCCGCCGCGTGGGGAAGAAGGGTTCTATCACCATGATCCCCATCCTCACCATGCCGGAGGACGATAAGACCCATCCGATCCCTGACCTCACCGGCTACATCACGGAGGGACAGATCATCCTCTCCCGTGAGCTGCACCGCAAGGGCATCGTCCCGCCGGTGGACGTGCTGCCGAGCCTGTCGCGTCTCAAGGACAAGGGCATCGGCGAGGGCAAGACCCGCGAGGATCACTCCGGCACGATGAACCAGCTCTTCGCCGCCTATGCCGCCGGTAAAGAAGCCAAGGAGCTCATGACGATCCTGGGCGAGGCGGCGCTGTCCGAGACGGATAAGCAATACGCGAAATTTGCCGAGGAATTTGAAAAGCGCTATGTGAGCCAGGGCAACAATACCAACCGCAGCATCGAGCAGACGCTTGACCTTGGCTGGGAGCTTCTGAGCCTGCTGCCGCGAAGCGAGCTGAAGCGCGTCAAGCTGGAGCATATCGAGAAATATATGCCCAAGAAATAAGCACCGAAATGAGGTGATCGAATGCCAAGCACGGCCATAACTCCGACAAGAATGGTGCTGAACCAGATGAAGGAGCGGCTGCGCACCGCCTCGCGCGGGCATAAGCTGCTCAAGGATAAGCGCGACGAGGAGATGCGCCAGTTTCTCGACATCGTGCGCCGCAATAAGCTGCTGCGCGAAAAGGTGGAGGCGGGGCTGACGGAGGCCTTCGCCGCGATGGATATGGCCAGCGCCGTGATGAGCCCCGATATGCTGGAGCAGAGCCTGCTCGGCGGGCGCAGCAGTGTGGAGCTCGACGTGTCGAGCCGCAACATCATGAGCGTCAATGTTCCGGTATACCGCTTCAAGACGGAGGCCGCCCCCGGCGCGGCGCTGCCCTATGGCTTTGCCATGACCTCCGGCGCGCTGGATGATGCGCTGGATCGCATGAACGAGGTCTTTGCGGATATGCTGGAGCTTGCGCAGGTCGAAAAGACGATGCAGCTGCTCGCGGAGGATATCGAAAAGACGCGCCGCCGCGTGAACGCGCTGGAGTATGTCATGATCCCGCAGCTGGAGGAGAATATCCGCTATATCTCCATGAAGCTCGCCGAGAATGAGAGCTCCACCAAGGTGCGGCTGCTCAAGGTCAAGGACATGGTGCTGCAGGACGCGCATCACTACGAGTATTAGAACATCCCAAAATTCGGCGGGACGGTGCTTGACACCGCCCCGCTTATATATTAGAATAGCACGGTATGCGCCAGTAGCTCAGCAGGATAGAGCGACCGCCTCCTAAGCGGTAGGTCGGAGGTTCGAATCCCCTCTGGCGTGCCATAATGCGGAAACAAAAAGATGTTTCCGGCGAAAAGCCCGATTTTGTCGGGCTTTTTTGCTGTCCAAACGGCGGTTTTACTCTGCGCCGAAACGCAGATGTAAAACCGCCGTTTTCCCTTTGTGGGCAGACATGAACCCTCGCGGCAACAGAATATGGAGCAGGATCGGCAAGCGTCGAAAATCACAGCCCTTTGGGAAGAAGAAACGCAGCAGACCGTTCGTGTTCTCGTTTGTCCCGCGCTGCCAAGGCTTGTGAGGCTCGGCAAAATACACCGGTGCCCCCAGCTCCTGTTCCAGCGCTTTGAAGTCTGCAAACTCAGTATTGTCTCTCTTTTTTCGAGAGCGTTGCACTTCAAATCATAACTTGCCGCTTTGGATCGTGCAAATTCGGAGAAGAAAGCACTTTTTCGACAAGCTGAATCGCCCGCAGCGTGTGCTGCGGGCGATGAGCTATGCCTGGGGCTTATTCGCTGTAGGGGAGATTCTCGTAGAGCATGGTGGAGCCGTCCGAGAGGGTGTAGAGGACGTTGGACGTGCCGTCGGCGTTGGGGGTGACGGCGGCAAGCCCGGCGTTGCAGAGCGCGCCGTCCGCGTCAAGGCCGGTGAGAACGTCCTCGCCGTCGCAGACGAAGACGACATTGCCGGTGCAGTGGAATTTGTCGGTCACGCCGACCATGCCGAAGCTGCAGGTCACGGTGTCGGAGCAATCCATCTTCACGCTCACGCTCTCGTCGAAGTCGAGGTACAGCGTGGAATTGGAGTCATAGCTCAGCACGTCGTCGTTCCAGCCGCGCACGGACTCATAGCAGTCACCGGCGACCTGGACGGCAAACTCGGTCGGGAAGTCGGAGTTTTCGACCTTGACGTAAAGCTCGGAGCCCGTCCACGTGTTGGGACCCGCCGCCGTGAAGAGCACGGTGTCGGCGCCGCCGTTCCAGTTCACATAGCTGTCGCGGACATGGAGGAAGCCGCGGCCGCCGCGTGTGGCATTGATGAGCGTGCCGGAGGTGGAGAGGAAGCTCGAGTTGTCCATGATGACCTCGCCCACGTCGGTGGTCATGGAGGTCTTGTTGGAGAAGTTGAAGCTGCCGCCAGTCTCGACGGTCGTGTTGGTGAACACGGCCTGGGCGTTGCCGTTGACCTCCCAGCCGGAGAGCTTGCTCACGAAGCTGTTGACGAAGTAGGCGGAGCAGGTCTCATCCATGACCGCCGCGCCGGAGTTCTCCAGCGTCACGACGTCATTGAAGATGACCGTGCCGGAGGAGGCGTCGGAGTTGAAGATGCGCCCGGAGTTCATGAGGCAGTCGTTATCGAGCGCCAGCACGCCGTTATAGAAGATGGAGAACGGGTGGCCGGACATATTGAAGAGGTTGCTGTCATGGATGACCGTGGCGGAGCCGTTGCCGGCATAGATGCTGCCCGCCGCCGTGGAGCCGGTGCCGATGAGGAAGATCTGTCCGTCGTCGTTGCAGACGGTGACGCGGGTGTCCTTATCCGTGACCTGCAGGCCGTCGCCGCCGCCGAAGAAGCGGTGGGAGTCGTCCTTGATATCATCGCCGGTGCCGGAGGCCTGGGCAAGCACGGTGCAGTTGTGGAGCTCGACCTGCGCGCCGTCGCGCACCCAGAGGCCGGAGCAGTAGAAGCTGCCCACGTCGGCGAGGTTCCAGGTCGTGCCGGTGGCGAAGGCGTCATAGCCCTCCACGCCCTCGATGCGGAGCGTGCCGTCCTTTTCGAGGCTGTAGGAGAACGCGAGGTCGACATAGGTCTTCTCACCGCCGTATTCCTCGGCGCTGTAGCCGGCCTTATAATAAATCGTACCGGTATCGCCGTCCGTCACGGTCTTCTTCTCGTCCACGATGGCGGTATCGTCGAGGACGATGACCCACTCGCCCGCGTCATAGAAGCAGCAACCCTCCCAGACCTCGCGGTCGACGGTGTCGCTGTCGGAGATGGTGACGGTGGCCATGGTGGTCGTGCCGTAGTGGTTCGTCTCGGCGGTGTAGTCGCCGATGCCCTGACGGGCGTAGTAGGTGTCGGTGTCGAGATAGGTGCCGGCGGCAAGAGAACCCCACTTGGTCGTGTTATAGAGATAGGTGTCCTCGGTATCGTCGTCGGGGATCTCCTTGGCCGCGTCGGACGTGCCCTTGAGCGTATAGAGGAGCATAACGGCATCCCACTTGGAGACCGTCTCGTCGATCATACTGTCGAGATCGAGCGCAAAGCCGAAGTAGTCAAGCACGGCCTGTGCATTGTCCTCACGGCTCTTGTTGCCGGCCTCGGTCAGCGCGGCGCAGGCCTCCTCGCCCGCCTCATTGAGCGCCGACTGGCCGCCGGTGATGGCATGATAGATCATGTTGAGGAAGTCGCCCCAGTTGATGGGGTTGTCGATGCCATAGGGGAGCTGACCCTCGGCGCCAAGCTCGGCGCGGTATTTGTACATACCCGTCTCGTCGGTGTTCGTGCCGTCGGGATCGACCACGCTGTCATACTGGAAGAGGAAGCCGCTGCGCAGCGCGGGATTGAGCGCCTGGAACCAGGTGCAGTAGTAGTGTCCCCAGAAGAAGTCGTCGAAGTTCTCAAACAGCTTGTTCATGTTGTCGGAGAAGATGCCGGTCACATCGTCGCCGGCCGTGACCTCATAGGTCGTGTTGTTCATCCAGTAGTAGCGGAAGAGATAATAGCACGCCTCGACGCGCAGATAGCCGTCGCCGGCGTGGACGGTCTCATAGTCGTCCGTCGGGTTCACGTTGACATAGCGGTCGGTCACAAACTCGCGCCAGGTGTCGCCGCCGGTGGTGCAGCCGTTGCAGAGATACCAGTCCACCGCGGCATACAGCGCGTCATAGTCATAGCCGGTGGCCTTCGCGGCCTCGGCGATCTCATCGGCAAAGTCCGCCGCCGTGAACAGGTCGGTCGCGCCGCCGACGATGGCGTCCGCCACGCCGTCCTCATAATACACCGCGCCGGGCGTATAGGCCGCGCCGTCATAGCGCAGCGTGTAGCCGCGGTAATCGACCGTGTCGGTGAGATAGCCCTCGTTCGAGGCATAGCTCACGACATAGACGGGGACGGCGGAAAACTCCGTCTCGCCGTCGTCAAAGAGGACATAGGCGAAAAACTCCCGCTCCGGCGCTTTCTCGAAGCGCAGCGTCAGCGTCTCGCCGTCAAATTCGGCCTCCGCGTCAGCGGCGGTCTCGCAGGCCGCGTCCGTAAAGAGCGCGGCGGTCGTGCCGCCGGCAAAGGGGAGAAGCTCGAACGCGTCTTCATCCGTCGCCGTAGTGCTGGCATAGTAGCCATAGAGCGTGAAGCCGGCCTCCTTGGCCTTTGCGTCCGGCATTTCGTATACCGCCGAGGCGAACACAGGCTTGTTGTCATAGCCCGGCATCTCGCCGGAGCTGCCGGAGGAGGACGCCTCGCCGGAGGAGGCAAGCGCCCCCGCCCCCAGCGTCAGACAGAGCGCCAGCGCCAGAAGCATACAGAGCAGTCGTTTTCCTTTCATTGTTGATCTCCTATCCTAGTATTGCCCGTAAACGGGTGCCTGCATTATACCATATCACGCGCGCGCGCAATAGAAACAAAATGGTATCAGAATACAAAATCGCGCAAAAAACCGCGCCCGTCGGGGCGCGGCTCTGATTCTATAAACAATGTTTCGGTGGTGCACAGTGTGAAGCGCATTGTTGAGGACATCCGCCCTCAAATATATTATACGCAGCTGACACCGTTTTGTCAACGGCGTTGACGCGCTGTGGTTGCGGGAGCTTTCACCCTCGCTGCGCTATATGTTCAAGGTAGGTGTTCAAGGATATGCGCATACTGATGGGAGAGTCATAGGGAAGCACGACCGGCTGAATCAGGTTTTTTACAAAGCCGACCGATTCATAGAAAGAAACGCGGTGGGCATAGCAATCCAGCGTCAGGAAGAAAAGGCCGGAATGCTCGCGTATAAGCTGCGCTTGGTATGCGGAAAACTCGATCAGCAGCTTGCCAAGCCCATGACCCGTCTGTCCGGCATCAACGGCGAGACGGGCAATTTTGAGCGCGGGTACGGAGCTATATGTAACACCCGCGTCCTCACGTTCCTGCAGCTCCAGACCGATGGCATCGTTACAGAGCGAAACATACGCAAGTATGTTCTCACCGCTGTCATCGAGATACACAAAGGTGGTATTCATGCCAAGCTCCTGCTCGCTGTATGCCTCATTTTTGAGAAACAACTCCATCTCCTCGGAGTGGTTTTTGACTCTGCGGCGTTCCTTGGCATTAAAGCGGGACAGTACCTCTGCGTTTTCGACACAATGAAAGGCATCCACCAGTGGCAGATGCCTCTCCGACAATCGTTCAAAGGCCATCACTTCACCGTTTTGCCAAATTTGGCTGTCAGGATCTGTGCGCCTTGTTTGGATGCTTGCGTAGGCTTACGCTGCATTTCTTTGTAAACTGCCTTTGCGTCGTTCCCACGGACAACGGGGGTGGGCGCGATCTGTGTAGCCATAGCCATTCGCCTCCTTGCTTCATGATTTCTTACCCATATTATACGCAGCTGACACCGTTTTGTCAACGGCGATGCTGCGGTCATGGCCGCGGCGAAAGCCCCCCCGGAAAAGGTGACTTCGTTGTTACTTCTGTTACCCTTTGTTTACCCAATTGTTACTCTTGGTTCACTTAATGCAAGCCATGCATGAATTATGTAACGCAATGCATAATATCCATAGCAAACTGGATAACAAACGGCTATTGTTCATTTTTGTGCAAAATTTAAAATGCGAAAAAATACAGGGGAAAAGGCGAAAAAACGGCTTAAAACAAATAAATATACACACAAAATTTTAATATACAGTTGAATATACAGGGCGGCGGGAGAAAAAATGCTGTGAATAACGAAATGCCTGGTCATATTTTTGTGCATTTTTTTGCGGTCAAAAGCTTGACGGGGACGGGTATCTACGTTGGTATACAAAAAGAATATAGGCGCGGGGCGTATTATGCCCCGGGCGTATAAAAAAAGGAGGGTCTCTCAGGAATGAAGACAACGAGAAGCAGAAGGCTTTGGAGCGCGTTTCTTGCGCTGGTAATGCTCCTGTCGCTGCTGCCTGCGTCCGCGCTTGCGGCCGAGGCGGAGGGCGCCGGGGACAACAGCGGCGAGCTCCTGACTGTCGTCGAGGAGAAGACGGTCGTTCTCCCCGCGGACGAGGAAGGTGTCGGAACCGCAGATACTGCGGCTGCCGGCGAGACAGATACGCCCGAGCCGGAGAGCGAAGCCACCGGCGAGGCCGAGGCTGAGGCCCAGACCGGGGACGCGGAGCTCACGCCCCTTGACGAGGAGGACGGGCTCGCCCTGGACGGCACTAGCACTATATATACCGGCGAACAGACAATATATATCAAAACCGTGGGCGAGAGTCTGACTTTCAACTGCACTGCTGGAAACTACCACTACACAGTCGATGGAGAAGCAGGAACGGTGTACCTGAACGACTGTCATTGGGTTACGGTGAAATCGTTGACCTACGGCGAAGTCAAATTGTACGGTCTACGTTCGACATTCACCTTCAGCGGTATCACGGATATCATATCGGACAATCCCGAGAATACTATAAAAGCAATAAAGGTAGAAAATGGTGGCAGTATAACAAGATTGCTAGGCGGTAATACCTATGAGACTATCAGTGGTGGAACGGTAGCATATAACTGCAAAAAAACAACACTGTGGCTTGTTGATGGAAGTGGAACCTTCATCGGCGGGGGAGAAGACTACCAGAGAACGGTAAGAGTAAGGACCAGTGAAAGCCCTCTCGCTAGGGTTGTTGTCCAGGCCGGACGTAATGACAAGATTACTATTAACGCAAGTGCCAAGACCGCCACGGCCAGCACTAGCCCGACGACCTATATAATGACTGTCGGCAATACAACATGCAAAGCAAACGAGGGTGCAACATTAAACTTCAGTGACAGCAATAACATCTACCTTGCGAAGGGCACCGTTTCGCTGGCGGTAGGCCAGGAGATCAAGATCAGCCGCGGCCAAAGTCTTGGTACAATAAAAAATCCGAGCGGCTCCGGCCTCGACGGGATGAACGTCAACTCGGATGGCACTGTAAATGCGTACGGGGCAGGCAAGGTGTCGATCGCCGGTACCGACTATACAACGACGGGCAACTCGACGTTCAGCGTGACCGCGAACAAAACCGTCCTGACAGCTGGCGCTGTGAAGCTGAGCAATAATCAAGCCATCAGGGCCGGCGGCGAGGACGATCAGTACAAGGTTAAGAATGGTACTGGGAGCGACATTGCTGTAAGCGTGGACGGCAATGGCAGCATCGTGACAGTGCCAACGACGGGCGGCAATGTTACGATTGGAAGTGTGACGTACAAGCTTTCAAACGAATCCGGGTTTACTAAAGAACACAAGCTCAAAATAACAGAAAGTGGTGTGCAGCTGGAGGGGGGCATCGTTGAGCTGAGCAATGGCCAGTCCATCACCGCCCGCGAAAAGCTTATTACGAACAAAAGCAGCAACGCCATAAAAGTGTACGGCGGCGGCTTTGTGTCTATGAAGAACAACGACGAAGTGACCGTGGGTGAAACAGCCTACACCGCCGCGAAGGACAACACGATGCTCGATGTCAGCGAAGATGTGGCCGATCTGGAAAAAGGCGCTCTGACGCTCAGCCAGGGACAAAAAATCACCTTGGGCAAAGGCGCCACCGAGGTCGAAAACACCGGCACACAGAACGTGACTGCGAGTGCGGATAACATGACCGTGACCATCCCCGCCGGCGGGAGCGCGACGATCGGCGGCACTAAGATCGAAAACACCAGCGAAAGCACGTTGACCGTGATGATCGGCACGGAGGCACTCACGCTGTCGGCATCGAAAGTCAAAATCAACGACGTGGAATATACCGATGGCAGCGAAGCGGCTTTCTCGGTCAGCGGAACAGATATCGCCACCCTGACTGCCGGCACTGTCAAGATCGGCAAGGGTGGGCAGGTTTACGTCGACGAGATCCTCGTCAAGAACAATACAGACCTGGCCGTCACTGTGGCCACCAATGGTATAACGATCCCCAAAAAGGGCAGCGCTGATATCGGTGCAGCAACCATCGGTTCGGAATTGAGAGAAGTAAGCGCTAGTATCAACAACGGGAAGAATCTCGAGATTCTGGTGCCCGTGACCGTTGGCGACGTGGATTACGGTGGCACAGCATATGACTATGTGACCGTTGATCCGAAGACCGGCAATGTGATCGCCATGACGAGTGGCGTGACGTATCCGGAGGGTACTGAATTCACTCTCAAGAGCGGCGAGAGCATAACACTTGGCAATTACGAATACACTAATACATCGACCGGCGATGACGGAAAGATCGTCACGATCGTGACTCAGACCCAGGGCAGTAATCCCAAGGTGGTGCTGTCCCAGCCGGAAACTAAAGTAAAGGTTGCGCTGAAGAAAGATACGGACACATACACCGAATACTCTGCGGTGAATGCAGATACAAAGTTCGTCATGACAGCCGGCAAGGCAGACACTGCGAAAGTGACCCTGCTGAGTAACGGCAGCAAAACAGCCAACAGCTGCATCGAGATCGGGGCTGGTGTGGACGTCACCGTGACCGACGGTAACAAGAGCATCGCCACCAACAGCAGTAAGAACGCTACCACAAAGATCGGCCTGAACAAGAGCGGAAGCGTCAGACTTGAGTACGGCTATGGCACGGCTGAAGGCGAGATGACAGCGCTGATCGGCGATGACGAGAAAACGTTCACCGCGGACAAAGGAAGCAAAACGATCGTGTGCATCGCGGACAAAGACATGCTTCTTCTGGGTACGTTCGAAGGCCAGTCCGTCACGGATGAGAACAACGTGACGTATAAAGAAAATGGCGCGTTTAAGTTCGTGTCGGCCAGCATTGTTGCCGCGTCCGAAAATTCCACCGTCACGAGCAAGGACGGCAAGCGCAGCATCACCGGCGGCGATTGGGGAGCGATCATCACCATCGGCACGGACGGCAGCATCACGCTCACCGGCGGCAGAGGCAAGACCACCGGCACGATGACCGCACAGAGCGGCGACGTGATCACCCAGACCTTCGTGGGTAACGATGAGTACACCGTTACCGTTGACAACGAAAAGGGCGAAGAAGATCTGCAGCTGAATATGAACGGCACTGTGACCATGGGCAAGGTGACGTTCAGCAGCGAAGATGCAAAGAAAAATATCACCATCTTCTATGATGAAGACAGCGTGCTGAACGCCATCATCCCGCAGGGCGTGAGCGTGACCGGAAATGGCAGCACCATCGCGGGCGCAGGCACAAATCAGGATTTGGCCTTGGTCGAGATCGACGAGACCACCGGCGCGCTTATCCTCGCTGGCGGAACGGGCAGCTCCACCGGCACGATGACCGCGGCCATCGGTACGGGCAAGACGTTTGTTTTGAGTGAGGGCAAGGATGCCTACACCGTGGACGTGGACGACGGAAGCCTGAGCGTGCCCAAGGGTGTGACCGTAACGGATCAGGACACCGGCGTGAAGTATAAAAACGAAAGCACCAACGATAGCGCCGGCTTCGGGTTTGATTCGAACTCCGTTGTTGTGGACGCGGATGCCACCATCGTGAGCAAGGACGGCACGAGCGAAATAACCGGTGTCGCCGAGAGCGAGAACAGCCTCTACAAGAAAACCAAGGTTCTGGTCAACCAGACCACCGGCGCGCTGACGCTCTATGAGGG
>CAVEQW010000032.1:0-3868 GCA_963618155.1 Alloprevotella sp. | reverse complement strand
CGGCAAAACCAGCGGCAAGGTCGTCGCGACCATCTGCACCGGCGGAACGACCGACGTGGGCGATGTGACCTTCGATGGTAATGGCGAAACGACCTACACCGTTGACACGAGCGACAGCCTGACTCTGTCTAAAAAAGGCAGCGTAACGGTGGGCAGCGGCGACGGTGCGGTGACCTTCACCGCCAGCGATGATATGACCAGCTTCACATTCCTCGGTAGAGATAGCAGCAACAAGACGCTGACCGTGAAAGTGATAGCGGGAGAAAGCTCGGAAGGAAGCGTCGCCAACAGCGAGGGCACCATTAGCGTAACGTCCAGAAGCTATGCCAGCGTCGAGATCAACGAGACCACCGGCGCACTGAAGCTCGTCGACGGCACCGGCAGGACCACCGGAACGATGAAGGCCAAGCTCGGCGACACCGTCAAGACGTTCACCGGTGAAAACGAGTACGCCGTGGAGGTGAACGCGGACGAAGGCAAGCTGATACTGGATGCCACCGGAAAGGGCGTTGTCGTCACGGATGAGACCGGCGCCACGTTCGAGGGCGGAAGGTTCACCTTTGGTGAGGAGGACGGCCTGATCGAGGTTGCCGAGAATGCCACCATCCGCGGAAAGAGCGACGGCACATCCGTCACCGGCGTTGCCGGAGGCACCAGGGTCAGCGTCAATGCGGACGGCAATGTGACGCTCGAGCTCGGCAGCGGCAAGTCCGAGGGCAAGATCAACGCGATAATCGTCGGCGATGTGGGTCTCAGGAGCTTTGAGAGCAATGGAAAGAGCTACACCGTTGACACGAATAACAGCACGCTTACGCTGAATGCGGCCGGCGCCTCCGTGGTCATGGGCAGCGGCGACAGCGCAATCACCTTTGCGGGCGGCAGCGGCGACAGCTTCACCCTCGCCAAGGCAGACAGCACCCTCACCGCGACCGTCTCCGGCGGCGCGTCCATCACCGGCAACGGCGTCACCATCACGGGCGTCAAGGAAAGCACGCCCACCAAGGTCGAGATTGACGAGACCACCGGCGCTCTGACGCTCGTTGAGGGCAAGGGCAAGATCGAGAATGGCACCACCGTGACGGTGAAGTACCAGGACGGCAAAACGGTTGAGGTCCACGTAGAGGGACGGCTTCTCGACCAGTTCACCATCGACACAACTGTAACGCCTGCTGAGGTCAAGGAGCTTGTGAAGGGCGAATCCGTCACGATCAAGAGCGGCATCTTCGGCCTCGGCGGCAAGATCACCTTCACCGTGACCGGTGACGGAACCAGCGATTTCCCCGTTGATGCAAGCTATCTCAATAACGTCGGCGACCAGGCCGAGGTCGACGCCGGACTCGCCGCGAACATCAAGGTCAATAAAGAACACAGCAATTCTGCTGTCCAGATCCCGAGCACAAACAAGGGCAAGACGACTGTGACCAAGACCACTGACGGCGGCACGGTCAAGCTTGAAAAGGCCGGCGATACCTTCACCGTGTTTAACACTACGTACACCGCGGGCACCGACGGTGCCGTGTTTACCCTGAAGCTGGACACTGCCAGCAGCGGTAATTATTATTTGGTGAGTGTCACGGAAGGCAGCGCCAAGCTGAACAAGAATGACAGTATCATGGCCAAGGGCCTGAATGTCGAAAACAACGGCGACCCTGTGGTCACTGTGACTGCCCCCGCAACCGAGACGGGCAACTACACCGTGACCATCCCCGCCGGCGGCTGCGTCGGCATCGGCTCGGGTGGAAGCTCGACCGGGATCAAGAACCCCGGCACGACAAAGGCCATCGAGGTCGAGATCGGCGACAACACTGTGATCGCAGAGCAGTTCCCCGTCCAGGTCAACGACGATATCTACGGCGATGGCGTGAATGACGGCGAGAACGCCAAGGTGATTATTAATCCGCGCAGCTGCAGAGTTACCGAAGTGACCAGGGACGTCGTGCTCGACGAGAACTTCAGCCTCGAGCTTCAGTCCGAAGAGAGCGTCACGATCGGCAGCTATGTCTACAAAGCGCCCGAGGGCAGCGAAGGCAACGTGACGATCAAGGGCCGCGGCGTGGGCAAGAATCCCGCCGTTGTGATCAAGAACGCGAATGTCCCGGCCTATGTCGCGCTTGCGGGCGATGTCCAGAGCTTCAAGTCTTACACGGCGGCAAGTGACGACACCCGGTTCGTCATGCCTGACGAGGCGGACATCGACGAGATCATCCTGCTCGATAACGGCAGCGGCGTCTGCAATGTGCCCGGCGTGGCCGTCACCGGCGGCGACAACACCATTACCGCCAAGGATGCCGATGCTATGATCATGCTGATCGACGGCAAGGCCACCCTGACGGCCGGTAAGGGCAGCGCCAAGGGCACGATGAATGTCAAGTACGGCAATGTCAGCTACGTCTTCGAGAATACGAGCACGACCGGCAGCTATGAGTTTGATGTCGAGAACAGCAAGCTCTCGGTTGAGAGCGGCGCTGTCGTCGTGGATGCCAACGGCGTGCAGTACGTCGGCGCGGGCATCTTCGTCCTCGACGAGAACGGTGCCGTTGCTGTGGATCCTGATTCAACCGTCAAGAGCAAGGACGGCAAGGACAGCATCACCGGCGTCGAAGGTGTCAACTACGGCACCGCCGTCACCACTGCCACGGACGGCAGCATCAAGCTCACCGGCGGCAAGGGTAAGTCCATCGACCAGATGACCGCGGTCATCAACAACAGCAATAAGACGTTTACCGCCCCCAGCGGCAACGAAACCTACTACATTGTGGACACGACCGCGAATACCCTGAACGTGCCCAGCAATGTGACCGTCACGGACGAGACGGGCGCGCAGTTCACGAACGGCGAGTTCACCTACAAGGACAGCGGCATCGAGGTCTCCGTGAACGGCACCGTGAGCAGCAAGTCCGGCGGCGACGACTCGACCATCACCGGCGTTGAGAATGCCAAGGTCGTTGTCACGGGCGGCAATGCGAAGCTGAGCTCCGGCAGCGGCAAGTCCACCCGCAAGCTCGTTGCGACCATCAGCGAAAGCGATATGAGCTTCGACGGCAAGGGCACGGAGTACACCGTGAACGCGGACGGCACGCTGACGCTGAACGCCAACGGCTCTGTCGAGCTGGACGGCAAGGCCACTCTCACCGGCGATAAGGAAAACAGCTTCACCATCGCCAGGAGCGGCGATAAGACGACCGTGGTCGTCCCCGAAAAGGCGAGTGTCACCGGCAACGGCGTCACCATCACGGGCGTTGACAAGGGTAACACCGGCAAGGCCACCACGGTCGAGATCGACCCGGCCAACGGCGCTCTGACGCTCGTTGAGGGCAAGGGCGTGATCGTCGGCAAGGCCACCCTGAACGCAAGATTCAACTTCACCGAGGGTGAAAAGGTCACGGTCAAAACCGTTTCGATCACCGTGCCCGAGAACACCACCGCGACCGTCGACCTCGACGATGTTCCGGCCGCAGTCAAGGGACTGAAGGATAAGGAATCCGTCACCATCGACGGTGTGACCTACACCGCTGTGGAAGACAGCAGCTTCGACCTGAACGGCGGCAAGCTCGCGAAGGAAGGCGAAAAGGTCATCATCCCCGGAGGCCTTGGCCGCGACGTGGAAATGACGATCGGCGAAGGCAAGAATGAGGCGGTCATCACCGTGCCCAAGACGAATACGGGCGATGTGACCGTGGAGTTTGTGGACGCTGACACGGGAACGTCCAGAGTGACGTTCACCAAGACGGGCGACAGCTTCAAGTATGACAACAGAAGCTTTACCGCCGGCTCGAACAACGCTCTGTTCACCGTGCTGGCTGAGACGAAGACCGTCTCCATCACGAGCGGCAGCGCTCTCCTGAACAGGGGCGACGCCGTCACCGGC
>CAVEQW010000031.1:0-2717 GCA_963618155.1 Alloprevotella sp. | reverse complement strand
CCAGATCGGCAAGGTCTACCGCGGCGAGCGCGCCCAGCGCGGCCGCTTCCGCGAGTTTTACCAGGCCGACATCGACGTCATCGGCGACGGCAGCCTAGATCCCGCGAACGAGGCGGAGATGCCCGCTGTCATCTGCGAGGTGTTCCGCCGCCTCGGCATCGAGCGCTTCGTCATCCGCATCAACAACCGCAAGCTTTTAAACGGCCTGTTTGCGCTCTACGGCCTGAGCGAAAGCGCCGCCGGGGTCATGCAGACCATCGACAAGCTCGAAAAGATCGGCCGCGAAAAGGTCGAGCATATCCTCACGACCGACTACGGCGTGTCCGGGGACAGTGCAGCGGCACTGATGGACGTGATCGAGTCCGGTGAGCCCTATGCCCTGCGGGGACAGAACGCCCTGCTCGACGAGGGCTTGGACGAGCTCGAAAAGGTGACAGGCCTGCTCGGCGGCTTCGGCGTGCCGGACGATAAATGGCGGCTCGATCTCACCATCGCCCGCGGCCTCGACTACTACACCGGCACGGTGTACGAGACTCAGCTTCTCGATTATCCCGAGCTTGGCTCGGTGTGCTCCGGCGGCCGCTATGACGACCTTGCCGGGTACTACACCGACAAAAAGCTGCCCGGCGTGGGCATCTCCATCGGCGTGACGCGCCTGTTCTACGTCCTGCAGGAGCAGGGACTGCTCAACGACGAGGCGGTGACCGCCCCCTGCGATGCGCTGGTCATCCCGATGGACGAGTCCGTCCTCGGCTATGCGGCCTCCGTCGCCACTTGTCTCCGCGCCGCCGGTGTGCGCACCCAGGTCTATCTGGAACCGAAAAAGCTCAAGGCCAAGTTCGGCTATGCCGACAAGCTCTCCGTGCCCTTCGCGGTCGTCCTCGGCAGCGACGAGGCGGAAAAGCAGGCCGTCTCACTCAAGGAGCTGGCGACCGGCACCCAGACCATCCTCGCCCCCGATGCGGCGGCAAGGCTCATCCTCGAAAAGACACAAACGGCGGCAAAGCCCGTAAAGGAGATAGAAAGATCATGACACAAAACCGAACCCATACCTGCGGCGAGCTGCGCCTCGCGGACGCCGGAAAAGCGGCGCGCCTCTGCGGCTGGCTTGAAAATCTGCGCGAGGTGGGCGCGTCCCTCGGCTTCGCGGTGCTGCGCGACTTCTACGGCACGACCCAGGTCGTCATCGAGACGGAGGATATGATGCGCACGTTCCGCGCCATCCCCAAGGAATCGACCGTCGCCGTGAGCGGCACGGTGCGCGAGCGCGGCAGCAAGAACCCCAAGCAGGCGACCGGCGACGTGGAGCTTGTGCCGGAGTCGGTGGAGATCCTCGGCCGCTGCCGCTATAACGAGCTTCCCTTTGAGATCAACCGCAGCCGCGACGCGGACGAGACGGCGCGCCTCAAATACCGCTATCTCGACCTCCGCAACCCGGCGGTGAAGAAGAATATCATCCTCCGCTGCAATGTCGTCGCGGCGCTGCGCCGCGCCATGATGGAGCATGATTTTTTGGAGATCACGACTCCCATCCTGACGGCGTCCTCTCCGGAGGGCGCGCGCGACTATCTCGTCCCGGCGCGCAAGCACCCCGGCAAGTTCTATGCCCTGCCCCAGGCGCCGCAGCAGTTCAAGCAGCTGCTCATGACCTCCGGCTTCGACCGCTATTTCCAGATCGCTCCCTGCTTCCGCGACGAGGATGCGCGCGGCGACCGCAGCCCCGGCGAGTTCTACCAGCTCGACATGGAGATGGCCTTCGCCGGACAGGAGGACGTATTCGCCGTCATCGAGGACGTGCTGCCCCCCATTTTCGCCGAATACGGCAGCTATGACATCGCCTCCTCTGCGCCGTTCCGCCGCATCGCCTATAAGGACGCGCTCGCGGCCTATGGCTCGGACAAGCCCGACCTGCGCATCGACCTGACCTGCAAGACCGTGTCCCCGCTCTTTGAAGCCAGCGAATTCGAGCCGCTGCGCGGGCAGACGGTGCGCATGATCGACATTGCCGACTGCACTCTCACCCGCAAGCAGATCGAGAAGCTGCTCGCCGACTGCGAGGTGCAGTCCGGGAGCAAGGGCTATTGGTTCAAGGTCGATGAAAACGGCGAGCTTGCGGGCGGCATCGCCAAGTTCGTCACCGCGCTGCGCGGCGAGCTTGAAAAGAGCCTTACGCTCAAGCCCAACACGCTGGTCGTCGTCGCGGCGGGTGAGGCCGCCGTCAAGTCCTCCGGCGTCATGATCAAGACCTTCGGCGCGGCCTGCGCCGGACATATGGACGAGCGCCGCTATGAATTCTGCTGGATCGTCGACTTCCCGATGTACGAGATCGGCGAGGAGAGCGGCGAGCTCGAGTTCTGCCATAACCCGTTCTCCATGCCCGCCGGCGGGCTCGACACGCTGCTCCGCGCCGAGCGCGGGGAGCTTGACCCCCTCGACATCACCGCCGACCAGTACGACCTCGTCTGCAACGGCGTGGAGCTGTCCAGCGGCGCGGTGCGCAACCATGACCCGGAGATCATGATCAAGGCCTTTGAGATGGTGCGCCTCGGCGAGGAGGATGTGAAGAAGAAATTCCCCGCCATGTACAACGCCTTCTGCTATGGCGCGCCCCCTCATGCGGGCATCGCACCGGGCGTGGACCGCATGGTCATGCTGCTCGCGGGCGAGAGCTCCATCCGCGAGATCATCCCCTTCCCCATGAACAAAAACGCGCAGGA
>CAVEQW010000030.1:0-8710 GCA_963618155.1 Alloprevotella sp. | reverse complement strand
CACTTGGCCAAGTGACAGTCTTTTTGAGATTATTGCACTTTTTACAGCTTGATCAGCTCATATTCCCGCGTACCGAGGCCGAGCTTTTCGGCGTGCTCCAGCGTCACGCGCCAGTCGGTGTCGGGGTTTGCGGCGTGGAAGTGGTCGCCGTGGGGCTGCTCCGCGATGCAGCTTCCGGGAATGACGGGCGCGGCGTTCACCGCATCGGCGCAGGCCTGGTCGAGCGCCACAGGGTCGGCGGAGACGAACATACCGATGTTCGGGACGATGGGCAGGTCGTTCGAGCCGTAGCAGTCGCACACCGGCGACACGTCCGTGACAATGGCGATATGGCAGCAGGGTCGCCCATCGCACACGGCCTTGGCATATTCCGCCATCTTGCGGCAAAGCCGCTCGTTGGAGGAGCTGGCTCCGGCGTGGATGGCATCCATGGGACACGCGCCGATGCAGCGCCCGCAGCCCGCGCATTTATCGTGGTCGATGACAGCCTTGCCGCGGGGATAGCTGATCGCGCCCTGTGCGCAGCTTTTGGCGCAGCGGCGGCAGCCAATGCACGCCTTTTCCGTCACCTCCGGCTTGCCGTCGGCATGCTGCTCCATCTTACCGGCGCGGCTTCCGCAGCCCATGCCGATGTTTTTGAGCGCCCCGCCGAAGCCGGTCGATTCATGTCCCTTGAAGTGCGAGAGGCTGATGAATACGTCCGCCTCCATGATGGCCGCGCCGATCTTGGCCTCATGGACAAGCTCACCGCCCACGACCGGGACAAGCACCTCCTCCGTGCCGCGCAGACCGTCCGCAATGAGGATCTGGCAGCCGGTGCTGAGCGGCGAGAAGCCGTTCTCCTGCGCCGATTCAAGGTGCTCCAGCGCGTCCTTGCGCCGTCCGGGATACAGCGTGTTGCAGTCGGTGAGGAACGGCTTGCCGCCCTTTTCCTTCACGGCCTCCGCCACACAGCGCGCCCAGTTCGGCCGCAGGAAGGCAAGATTCCCCGGCTCGCCGAAGTGCATTTTGATGGCGACATATTTTCCGCGCAGCGCGAGCGCGTCAAAATCCGAGCCCTTGAGCAGTCGCTCCAGCTTGCGAAGCATGGACGGCCCGCCCTCCGGCGTGCGCATATCCGACCAATAGACCTTAGATGCCATAGCTCTCCCCTCCTCGTATAAGCCCAGTTTACACGATTCCGCCCCAAAGCGCAAGCAGGAGGGATATTCTCATTGTCTGTTCCACTTGTCAAGGGCGACGGATTTTTTGTAAAATCTTCATTTTAGGACTTGACTTTTAATAGTTAGTCTCTCTCGTGAAATGCTTATAGCAGGGCGGAATAGTCGCCGTACATAAACAGAGGAGCTGCACACTCGGCAGCTCCTCTGGCGTTTATGGGCTTTCATTCCGTGTCTCCCCGTGCTCCGCGATCGTCCGCAGAAAATCCCGGCCGTAGCGTTTGGCCTTGACCTCGCCGACGCCGGAGACCTGGAGAAATTCCGCCATCGTGCGGGGCTTTTTCTGTGCCATATCCGTGAGCGTCGCATTGGAGAAGACGACATAGACCGGGACGTTCTCCCTCTGCGAGAGGCGCATCCGCGTGGCTCTGAGCGCATCATAGAGTCCGCCGGCATCCTCATCGACCGGCTGCGCCCTTCTCCTGTCGCGCACCCGCTCCCTGCGCCGCCCGGTCTCCTCGACCCGTACCGGCATCGTTACCGTCTTCCCCTGAAACAGGACGGCGGACGCGGCCGGAGTCGTCTCCAGCGTGAAATGCTCCGGGTCACTCCGCAGAAGCTCCTCCGCCCTCAGATAGTCTATGTAATCATTCACCTGCGCCGCGGTATACTCCCGCATGAGCCCGTAGGTCGATAGCCCGTCCAGCCCAAGCTGCAGCACGCGCTTATCCCGGCTGCCGCGAAGCGTCCGGGCGATCAGCGCTTTTCCGACGCAGCAGCCAAGCTTCTCCTGTACCCGTATCACACAGGAGAGTATCATCTGCGTCTGGCGCGTGATATCCTCCGTCCGGTAGCTGCCCCGGCAATTGCCGCAGTTTCCGCAGCTCTCGCCGTGCGGCTGGCCGAAGTAGTCGAGTATGCTGCCGCGCAGGCATTTCGCCGTCTTGCAATAGAGCGTCATCGCCCGCAGCCGCTCATAGTCGCGCTGCCGGACAAGCGTCTGCGTCTGCTCGTCAAGCTCGGCGCTGCCGCTGTTTTCGATCAGGAATTTGGCCGTTTCCACATCGGCGGCGGAATACAGCAGGATGCAGTCCGCGGGCTCGCCGTCACGTCCGGCACGCCCCGATCATGCAAAAACGGCGCGGCCAAAGCCGCGCCGCGGGGGTCGCCCCCTATTACTTCATGCCGTTTTCGTAGGACTCGATCATCTTCTTGACCATCTGGCCGCCGATGGAGCCGGCCTGCTTGGAGGTCAGGTCGCCGTTGTAGCCCTGCTTGAGATTGACGCCGACGGAGGACGCGGCTTCCATCTTGAAGCGATCCATCGCATCGCGGGCGTTGGGGTTGATAATGCTGCTTTTCGCCATTTTCGTGTTACTCCTTTCCATGGATTGGGGGGATGTACGACGATCCAAAACACCCGCAAGCGCTTTGCATGGCCGTCATCTCTTGTTCCCGGCCTTATGTTTTGCAGCTTTGCGCCGATTATGACAGCCAATTTTTGCACCTATTTCGTCAAATTCGCGCCCGTATTTTTGTCGAAGACAGCAGCTCCAGCTGTGGTGTCGGGCGTGTGTTTATAAGCATTTCGATCCTGCTCAATTCGCATCAACACAATATCAGCTCAATAGCCTTCCGAATGGGGAAGCCGGTTATGTCCAGCCATACGATGTTCTTATCCGATCTGCCCCAGTTCCTTTCCGCGGAATTGGATCTGGATCGCCATTTTGAAGACAAATTTGAGTTTTCTGCAGATGGAGAGAACGAAATAACGATCACTTTTGAGAATTGTATATACGGTGTCGCTAATACGCCGCCGAACCAGGATATCTTAAAAGCAATTATGAGAGGACGTACACAACGAGGCAACGTACGCCTACCACCCCACAAAAGCAACACACCGGGAGCGTCTCCTGCGGATGCTCCCGGTGCTCTTCTTATGGCTCTGTAATAGGCGTTGGGGCAGCCGCCCCTATATGGCTGTGTGATCAGCCGCGCTTTACGACGTGATCCTTGTCCTTCCAGATGTGTCCCGCCGGGACGACACCGCGGACGCAGCTTGTCGGATAGACGCTCACGTCGCGCCCCAGCACCGTGCCGGGGTTCAGGACGCTGTTGCAGCCGACCTCCACCCGGTCGCCGAGCATGGCACCGAACTTCTTCCGCCCCGTCTCGATCTCGTTCACGCCGTCCTTGACGACGACCAGCGTCTTGTCGGACTTGACGTTGGAGGTGATGGAGCCCGCGCCCATGTGCGCCTTATAGCCGAGGATGGAGTCCCCGACGTAGTTATAATGCGGCACCTGGACATTGTCGAAGAGGATGACGTTCTTGAGCTCCGTCGAGTTGCCGACCACGCAGTTGTCGCCCACAAGGGCGCTGCCGCGCACAAAGGCGCACTGGCGCACCTCCGTGCCGTGGCCGATGATGCAGGGGCCGTGGAGATAGGCGGTCTTGAAGACGGTGGCGTCGTTTGCGACCCACACGTCCTCCAACGCGTTCCCGTCCCAGTCGAGGGGATGGTGGTATTCGTCCATGGGCAGGGTCTTCCCGAGCGCGAGAACGAAGTCAGAGATGCCGGCCAGCGCCTCCCAGGGGTAGTCGAATTGGGCGAGATAGTCCGCCGCGAGCGTATGCTCGAGATCGTACATTTCCTTGAGCTTTATCATTTTGCTCTCACCTCGATCAGATGGCCGGAGGCCTGCATCGCCGCGATGATATGGTCGACCTGCTTCTCGCACTCCGCCTCGCTCCCGGCCTCAGACATGACGCGGAGCACCGGCTCCGTCCCGCTCGCACGCAGGAGCACGCGTCCGTCGCTGCCGAGCGCCGCCGTGCATTCGTCGACGGCCTTCTCCACGGCGGGGTCAGAAAGCGTCTTGGCCTTATCGTCCACCACGACGTTTTTCAGCACCTGCGGATACATGGTCACGTCCTTTGCCAGCACGGACAGCGGGAGCTGGGTCTCGATCATGACGGACATGAGCATAATGGCCGTGATGAGGCCGTCGCCGGTGTGGGCGTATTTGCGGAAGATGATGTGGCCGGACTGTTCGCCGCCGATGAGGTGGTCGTTCGCCTTCATGTTCTCATAGACATAGCGGTCGCCCACCGCGGTCTTTTCATAGGCGATGCCGATCTTGTCGAGCGCCTTATAAAGCCCGAAGTTCGACATGACCGTCGTCACGACCGTGTTGGAGGGAAGCTGGCCGTGGTCGCGCATGAATTTGGCGCAGATATACATGATCTTATCGCCGTTCACGACCTCGCCCTTCTCGTCCACGGCGAGGCAGCGATCGGCGTCGCCGTCAAAGGCGAAGCCGACGTCCACCGCGTGCTCGCGCACATACTGCTGCAGACCCTCGATATGCGTGGAGCCGCAGCCGAGGTTGACGTTAAGGCCATCCGGCTGGTCGTTGATGACATAGGTCTTGGCGCCGAGCGCGTCGAACACGGCGCGGCCGATCATCCAGGCGGAGCCATTGGAGCAGTCGAGCGCGACCTTATGATCCTCGAACGAGCGCACAGCCAGCCCCGTGAGGTAGCCGATGTAGCGGTTGCGGCCGGAATAGAAATCGACCGTGCGGCCGATATCCTCGCCGACAGCCCAGGGAAGCTCCGTAAGCTCGCCGTCGATATAGCGCTCAAGCTCGTCCTGGAGCGCGTCGTCCATCTTCTCGCCGACCTCGTTCATGAGCTTGATGCCGTTGTCATAGAACGGGTTATGGCTCGCGGAGATCATGATGCCGCAGTCGAAGCTCTCCGTGCGGGTGATGTAGCTGACGCAGGGCGTCGTCGTCACGTGGAGCAGATAGGCGTCCGCGCCCGAAGCGGTGAGCCCCGCCGCCAGCGCGCTCTCATACATATAGGACGAGCGGCGCGTGTCCTTGCCGATGACGATGCGGGCGCGGCGCTCATGGCTGTAATGCCAGCCGAGGAAGCGGCCGATCTTAAAGGCGTGCTCCGCCGTCAGGTCGACGCCCGCCTTGCCGCGGAAGCCGTCCGTTCCGAAATATTTACCCATAATGAATACTCTCCTTTTTGCGAAAGGCTATTACAAAAGGCTGGCCGCCTCATGGTCGAGATAGATCTCGCAGTCGGGATGCAGCTGCAGCACCGACGCGGGCACCTCCTCCGTCACGGGGCCGTTGACCGTTTTGTTGATGATATCCGCCTTGCCCTTGCCGATGGCCATGAGGATGACAGCGCGGGCGTTCATCACCGTGCGGACGCCCATCGTGACCGCCTGGGTCGGCACATCGTCGATGGAGGCAAAGAAACGCTTGTTGGCCTCGCGGGTCGATTCCGTGAGGTCGACGAGGTGCGTCCGGCTTCCGAAGGGCGTGAACGGCTCGTTGAAGCCGATGTGGCCGTTGTTGCCGATGCCGAGAAGCTGGAGGTCGATGCCGCCCGCCGCCTCGATCTGGCGGTCATAGTCCGCAGCCGCCGCAATGTCCAGCCCGGATGGGACGTGGGTGCGGGCAAGGTCGATGTTGATATGCTCGAACAGATTCTTGTTCATGAAGTAGCGGTAGGACTGGTCGTGCGTGCCGTCCAGACCGGCGTACTCATCCAGATTGAAGGTGGTGACGTTCGTATAATCGAGCGCACCGGCCTTGTTGAGGCGGACGAGCTCGGCATACAGTCCCAGCGGGGTGCTGCCGGTCGCATAGCCCAGAACAGCGTTCGGCTTTGCCGCCAGCAGCTCCACATAGCGCTGCGCCGCCTTTTGGGCGATCTCCTGCTCGGTGCCAATGATGATCTTCAAATTGATATTCCTCCTGTTATTTATCAGCGGGGGCCTTATCATCATACCATTACAGGCACAGTCTGTCAACAAAAGACAGCGGCTGACAGGCGCTTTTTGACCCATATATTGTGGTTTTGCCCGTACTATCCGAAATACAACACAAGGCCGCACGGATTCGTGCGGCCTTGTCCTTATGGATTCAGTAGTAACGCTTGTTCTTATTTTTGCGAGCGGCTTCGGATTTCTTACGGCGCTTCACACTGGGGCTCTGGTAATACTCCTTGCGGCGAAGATCGTTCATAACGCCATCCTTAGCGCAGCTGCGCTTGAACCGTTTGAGCGCGTTGTCGAGAGACTCGTTCTCCTTGACGTGGATTTCCGGCATCTATTTTTCCCTCCCTCCGATTACGCCTCAAATACGCTTGATTTTGCACAACGATTATTATACTTTGTCCGTCGGTCAATGTCAATAAATAATTTTCACTAAAAATTTTTCACCTTGCGGGCTTGACGATGAAGTTGACGATGCGGTTTTTCACCACGATGCTGCGCACGAGCTCCATACCCTCCAGCTGGCGGGCGATCCTCGGCTCGGCCTTGGCCGTCTCCAGGACTGCTGCATCGTCCGCATCGGTGGGCACGGTCACGGTGGCGCGAAGCTTGCCGTTGATCTGCACGGCCATCTCGACATGGGCGGCGACGGTCTTGGTCTCGTCATACGCCGGCCACGGCATCTGCATGGCCATTTTGCCGTATTCGGCGGCGCAGCCGGTCTGCTCCCACAGCTCCTCGACCATATGCGGCGCAAAGGGTGAGAGCATGAGCAGCAGCGTCTCGAGATCGCCGCGGGTGAGGCCGTTGGCATAGAATTCGTTGACCATCGTCATGAGCGCCGCAATGGCGGTGTTCATCTTGAGCGTGTCGATATCGTCCGTGACCTTTTTGATGGTCTTGTGGATGATGGGCTCGTTCTTCTCGGAAACGGCCTTGTCTGCGCTCGCCATGTCCGCGAGGTTCCACACGCGGTCGAGGAAGTGCTTGCAGCCCTTGACGGCGTCGTCCGACCAGGTCGCGACCTTCTCGAAATCGCCGATGAACATGATATAAAGACGCATGGTGTCCGCGCCGTAGGCCTTGACCACGTCGTCGGGGTTGACGACGTTGCCGAGAGACTTGGACATCTTCACCGCCGGACGCAGCGCCTGATTGCCGTACTTCTCGATGAGCGCCTGCTTCTCCTCCTCGGTGGAGACATTGCCGACATAGTGCGGGTTCTGGCCGAGGATCATGCCGTGGCTCGTGCGCTTGGCGTAGGGCTCCTTCGTATGCACCACGCCGATGTCATAGAGGAACTTGTGCCAGAAGCGGGAGTAGAGCAGATGGAGCGTCGTATGCTCCATGCCGCCGTTGTACCAGTCCACGGGACCCCAGTAATTTTCCGCCTCATGCGATACGAGCTCATGCTCGTTCTTCGGGTCCATATAGCGCAGGAAGTACCACGAGGAGCCCGCCCACTGGGGCATGGTGTCCGTCTCGCGCCTGGCGTCGCCGCCGCAGCTCGGGCACTTGGTGTTGACCCAGTCGGTCATTTTGGAGATGGGGCTCTCGCCGTCGTCGGTCGGCTCATAGCTCTCGACCTGCGGCAGCACGAGCGGCAGCTCCTCCTCCGGCACGGGCACATAGCCGCAGTGCGGGCAGTTGACGATGGGGATCGGCTCACCCCAGTAGCGCTGGCGGGAGAACACCCAGTCGCGCAGCTTGTAGTTGACCTTCTCCTTGCCCCAGCCCTGCTCGACGGCGTGCTGCTTCATCGCAGGGATGGCCTGCTTGACGGTCATGCCGTTCAGGAAGCCGGAGTTCACCATGATGCCCGTATCGTCCTTGAGGGTGAAGGCCTCCTTCGTGATGTCGCCGCCCTCGACGACCTCCACGATGGGCAGGCCGAAGGCCGTGGCAAAGTCCCAGTCGCGCTGGTCATGGCCGGGAACGCCCATGACGATGCCGGTGCCGTAGCCCATGAGCACATAGTCGGAGACGAACATCGGCACGACCGCACCGTTGGCGGGGTTGACGACCTCGATGCCGTCAAGCCGCACGCCGGTCTTCTCTTTATTGAGCTCGCCGCGCTCGAAGTCGCTCTTGCGGGAGGCGGCCTCCTGATAGGCCGCGACCTCGTCCCAGTTTTTGATGAGCGGCTTCCACTTTTTGAGCAGCGGGTGCTCAGGCGAGATGACGGTATAGGTCACGCCGAACAGCGTGTCGACGCGGGTGGTATAGACGGTGATCTCGTCCGGCGTGTTGGTCCTGAAGGTGACCTCCGTGCCGGTGGAGCGGCCGATCCAGTTGCGCTGCTGGGTCTTGACGCGCTCGATATAGTCCACGCCGTCCAGATCGTCGATCAGGCGGTCGGCGTATTTCGTGATGGCAAGCATCCACTGGCTCTTCTCCTTGCGGATGACCGGCGCGCCGCAGCGCTCGCAGACGCCCTCCACGACTTCCTCATTCGCCAGCACGCACTTGCAGCTCGTGCACCAGTTGACGGGCATGGTGGCCTTATAGGCGAGGCCGCGCTTGAACATCTGCAAAAAGATCCACTGCGTCCATTTGTAGTATTGCGGGTCGGTCGTATCCACCACGCGGTCCCAGTCGAAGCCGTAGCCGAGCATCTTGAGCTGGCGGGTGAAGTTGTGGATGTTCTGCTGGGTGATGACGGCGGGGTGGATGTGGTTCTTGATGGCAAAGTTTTCCGTCGGCAGGCCGAAGGCGTCAAAGCCGATGGGGTTCAGGACGTTATAGCCCT
>CAVEQW010000029.1:0-9256 GCA_963618155.1 Alloprevotella sp. | reverse complement strand
GTCTCGACGAGGCGCTGCCGGAAAAATGCGCCCTGCTGGAGCAGGCACTGAGCAAGTAAGACGACACGAAGCAGGACGGAGAGTCAAGCACGACTCTCCGTCCTGTATTTTTATTCCCATGTCTTCCACACGTCCGGGCAGTAGCCGACCGTCGCCTGCTTGCCATTGCGCACGATCGGGGTTCGGATAAGCTCCGGATAGTCGAGCAGCTTTTCGAGCTTGTCCGCGTCATGGGCAAGATAGCTCACCTCCGGCGCGTCGGACAGCGCGGCAAGCCCGACCGCGTTCCTGACGCTCTCCAGCTCCCGCCGTCCCATGCCGTAGCGCGGAAGGTCGACGTATTGATACTTGATGCGCCGCTCCTTGAAATAGCGCTCGGCCTTTTTCGTGTCAAAGCATTTGCTGCGTCCGAAGATCTGTATGTTCATGGGCGCCGTCTCAGACCTCGATGATGACGGGCAGGATCATGGGGCTGTTGTGCGTGGCCTTATAGAGATAGCCGGAGAGGTTGCTCTTGACCTTGCCCTTGATGCCCGTCCAGTCGGTGATATGCTGGCGCTCGCAGGACTCGATGGATTCGCGCACCACGCGGCGCACCTCGTCCATGAGCGTGGAATTTTCCTTCATATACACAAAGCCGCGGGAGATGATCTCCGGCTCGGAGACGATGCTGCCGTCCTCATCGTCCACGGTGAGGATGACGACGAGCATACCATCCGTGGCGAGGTGCTGGCGGTCGCGCAGCACGACGCTGCCCACGCCCTCGGTGTCCGTGCCGTCCACCAGCACGCGTCCGGCCGCGACCTTGCCGTTCTTCCTCGCGCTCTTTTCCGTCAGCTCGATCACGTCGCCGCACTGAGCCACGACGCAGTTCCGGGCGTCGATGCCCATCTCCTTCGCAAGCTCCGCATGGCGGCAGAGCATACGGTGCTCGCCGTGGACGGGGATGAAGAATTTGGGCTTCGTCAGCACCATCATGGTCTTCTGCTCCTGCTGGCAGGCGTGGCCGGAAACGTGGATGTCGGCGGAGCGGTCATAGATGACCTCTGCGCCCTTCCAGAAAAGCTCATCGATGACCTTGGTGACGGTGCGCTCGTTGCCGGGAATGGCCGAGGCCGAGATGATAACGCGGTCGCCCGCCGTGATCTTGACCTGCCTGTGCTCGGAGAAGGCCATGCGGTACAGCGCCGACATATTCTCGCCCTGGGAACCGGTCGTGATGATGACGACCTTATGCGGCGGCAGACCGTTCAGCTTCGACATCTCCACCAGTGTGTCCTTGGGGACGTTCAGATAGCCGTCCTCGATGGCGAGCTTTACCACGTTCTCCATGCTCCGCCCCGTGATGCCGACCTTGCGCTTATAGCGCGCGGCGCAGTTGATGACCTGCTGGATACGGTGGACGTTCGAGGCGAAGGTCGTGACAATGATGCGCTTGGAGCAGTCCTTGAACAGCGCGTCAAAGCGCTCGCCGACATGGTGCTCGGAGTCGGAATAGCCGGGGCGCTCCACGTTCGTGGAGTCCGACAGCAGCGCGAGCACACCCTCGCGTCCCAGCTCCGCAAAGCGGGCAAAGTCGAACACCTCGCCCTCGATGGGGTTGAGGTCGATCTTGAAGTCGCCCGTGTGGACGACCGTGCCGATGGGCGTGTGGATGGCGACGGCGACGGAGTCCGCGATGGAGTGGTTGACGTGCACCAGCTCGCAGTCGAAGCAGCCGCATTTGACGTGGTCGCCCGCCGAGAGCGTGACGATCCTGACCTTGTCAGCCAGCCCATGCTCCTGCAGCTTGAGACCCACCAGCCCCGCCGTCAGGCGCGTGGCGTAGATGGGGCAGCTGATCTGCTGCATCACATAGGGCACGGCGCCGATGTGATCCTCGTGGCCGTGCGTCAGGATCATGCCGCGCACGCGCTCCTTGTTCTCCACGAGATAGCTCACATCCGGGATCACCACGTCGATGCCGTACATATCCTCATCGGGAAAGCCCATGCCGCAATCGACGACAAGGATATCCCTGCCGTACTCGTAAACGTACAGGTTCTTGCCGATCTCGTCGAGACCGCCAAGAGCCATGATCTTCAGTTTTTTTGCCATATTGTGTGTTGTTCTCCTGTTCTTTCGTTGATATAAGACAGAGCCAGGGCTCCGATACTATCCCCCATCCGGCGGGGGTCAAGTCCAAATTATTTTGCCGGTCACATATCCCGGCGGCCTTCTAGGGCGCGGAGGAGGGTCGCGTCGTCGGCGAATTCGAGGTTCGAGCCGACGGGCACGCCGTAGGCCAGCCGCGTTACCTTCACGTCGAAGGGCTTGAGCAGCCGTGCGATATACATGGCGGTGGTGTCGCCCTCGGTGTCGGGGTTGGTCGCCATGATGACCTCGCGCACACCGCCCGCCGCGACGCGCTCGACCAGCTCGCGGATGCAGAGGTCGTCCGGCCCGATGCGGCTCATGGGCGAGAGCACGCCGTGCAGGACGTGATAGGAACCATTATACTCCCGTCCGCGCTCGATACTTGCCACATCCCGCGGCTCGGCCACGACGCATATGGTCGAATGGTCGCGGCGCTCGTCGGCGCATACGGAGCAGAGCTCCCCATCCGTCAGATTCTGACACCGCGGGCAGCGGTGGACATTTTTGCGCGCCTCCAGGATGGCCGCGGCAAATTCCTCCGCCGAGGTCTCCGGCAGCGAGAGGATATGAAAGGCCAGACGCTGGGCGCTTTTGCGCCCCACGCCGGGCAGAGAGGCAAATTTGTCGATCAGCGTCTCAAAGGACGCGGGGAAGAACGCCATCGCGCTTATGCCCCGCGCAGCGCGCGGATCGCGCCGGCATAATCGTCTTTTCCGAAGACAGCGCTTCCGGCCACGAGCACGTTGGCGCCCGCCGCGAGGACGAGCGGCGCGGTATCCGGCGCGATGCCGCCGTCCACCTCCAGCTCACAGGCGGGATTCTCCCGCTCGATCATGGCGCGCAGCGCCTCGATCTTGGGCAGGGTATGCTCCATGAAGCGCTGGCCGCCAAAGCCCGGCTCCACCGTCATCTCCAGCACGAGCTCAAGCTCGCCGAGCCACGGCGCCACCGCCCCGACCGGCGTGCCCGGCCGGATGGCAAGCCCCGCGCGGCAGCCCCGCGCGTGTACGTCGCGTATGGCCGCCGTGATGTTCTCCGGCGTATCGGCCTCGACGTGCATGGTGAAAAGGTCGGCGCCCGCATCGCAGAACGCCGCCGTATAGCGCCCCGGCTGGGTTATCATGAGGTGGACATCCAGAAAGGCATCCGGAAACGCCCGCCGCAGCGAGCGCACCACCGGCACGCCGATGGAGATATTGGGCACGAACACGCCGTCCATCACATCCACATGGATATAGTCCGCCTGTGCCTGCAAAACGGCGGACACCTCGTCGCCGAGACGGGTGAAGTCCGCCGATAAAATGGAGGGCGCGATCTTTATCATCCTTGTCACCTGCCGCATAGAATGTTCCAGCCCAGCCGCGCGCGGCCGGCTTTCATATAGGGGCGGCACGGTCCGCGGAGCTCCGCGCCGTGCTTCCCCGTCGCCCCGTCGGGAGCGCTGTCATATCGTTTCCGCATGCTCGCCGCACAACGGCTGTCCGAGCCATTATAGCACCAAATGGGATTTGTGCGCAAGTACCGCTTGACGTTTCGAGCCGTATGGCATACAATAATTCTATTATTTGTGTGTCTGAGGAGGTGTCGTCATGCACGAGGTCAAGCGCCGGCGCGCGCTGCCGGTCTATATCGCCGCGCTGGTGTTCGCGCTGTATGCGCTGATCGCGCCGCTGTATACGCTGTGGCATTTTCTGCTCGCCGCGCTCGTCACAGCGGCGGCCTGGCTCGCGGCCGATGCGCTCATAAAGCCCGTTGTGGAATACGTCGCCGACCCGGTCGAGCCGGAGCCGAGCTACGGAGAGGAGGCGGACGCCATCCTCGCCCGCGCCAGACAGTTCCGCGCCCATAACGCCGCCTGCGGCGCCTCCGCGGCCAGCGCGGCGGACAAGCTCGCGGCGCTCGCGGATATCTCGGACAAGATCGCGGAGAAGGCCAAGGAGCCGCGCTGTGACCTCGCCCGCATACGCCGCTTCCAGGGCTATTATCTCGCCACGACCGAGAAGCTGGCGGACTCGCTCGTCCGACTGGAGGCGCAGGGCGTGGACGGCGGCAGCATCGGCGAGAGCCGCGGGAAGATACTCGCGCTGCTCGACGCGGAGCAGGCGGCCTTTTCCCGCTTCCTCGACGGCCTTTTCGGCGCGGAGGCGATGGACATCGACAGCGAGATACAGGTCATGCGTATGCGCATGCAGACCGAGGGACTGGCCGACCCAGAGGAGGCGGACGCGCCTGCGGCGGATGCAAGGAGCGAATACGAGGCCGCCGAAAACGCCATGCGCCGCGCCGCCCAGACGAAGGAAGAATAACACCATCATCATAACCGTTACAGAAAGGAATCATAACCATGGCCGACGAAGAAAAGACCGTTGACTTCAACCTCACGCTCACGCCCGATGCGCCCGTTGCGGCTGCGGCGGCGGCCGCTGCTGTGGATACCGCGCCCGTGCTGACCCTCGGCAACGAGGCTCCCGACGGGGAGAAGCCGGAGGCGCCCGTGGAAAAGCTCACGCTCGACTCCCTCTCCCCGGCGGAGCAGGCCGCCGTCCGCGAGTTTTCCGAAAAGATCGATATCACCGACTCCACGCAGGTGCTGAGCTACGGCGCGAATGCCCAGAAGAACATCTCCGATTTCTCCGCCGACGCGCTCTCCAAGGTGCGCACCAAGGACCTCGGCGAGGTCGGCGATATGCTCACAGACCTCGTTTCCGAGCTCAAGGGGCTTGGCGCGGACGAAGCGCCCGCCAAGGGGCTGCGCGGCCTCTTTAAGAAAACCAGCCGCAGCATTGCCGACCTCAAGAACCGCTATGACAAGGCCGAGGTCAACGTGGACAAGATCACCACCGCGCTGGACGGCCACTGGGTCACGCTCAACAAGGACATCGTGACGATGGACAAGATGTACGAGATGAACCAGCAGTATTTCAAGGAGCTCAGTATGTACATCCTCGCCGGAAAGCTCCGCCTGGAGCAGCTCCGCGAGACGGAGCTTCCCAAGTATGTCCAGAAGGCGCAGGAGACGAACCAGCCGGAGGATGTCCAGGCCGCGAACGACTATGCGAATATGCTCGGCCGCTTTGAGAAGAAGCTGCATGACCTCGAGCTCACGCGCATGATCTCTATCCAGATGGCGCCGCAGATCCGCCTCATCCAGAACAACGACGCGCTCATGGCGGAAAAGATCCAGACGGCGCTCAACAACACCATCCCGCTCTGGAAGCAGCAGATGGTGCTCGCGCTCAGTATGTACCACAGCCAGCAGGCGATGGAGGCCACGCATGAGGTATCGGAGATGACGAACGCCCTTTTGAAAAAGAACGCCGAGGCGCTGCACACCGGCTCCGTCGCCGTGGCGCAGGAGTCCGAGCGCGGCATCGTCGACATCGAGACGCTCAAGCAGACCAATCAGGAGCTCATCAGCACGCTCGAGGAGGTGCGCCAGATCCAGGAGGACGGACGCGCCCGCCGTGCCGAGGCCGAGGTGGAGCTTGGCCGCATCGAGGGCGAGCTCAAGCAGAAGCTGCTGCAGATGAAGGGCTGACGGAGCATGAACGCCCTGAAAAGCCGCAAAACGGCCATCGCCGTCTTCGTCGCGGTCGCCATTATATTCAGCCTGCTCGGCTTCCGGCTCTCCTTTGACCGCCGCTGTCGTTCCATCGAGCGGACGTTTTTTGCCGACACGCTGACCAGCCCCGGCAGCCAGCTTGCCGAGTGCGTCAAATACGCCAACCGCATCCTCGCCGTGATCCAGGGTCAGGTTGACGACGGCTGCTATACTGCCGTCCGCGACAGCCGCGCCGCGCTTGCGGACGCACTGGAGACGCAGGACGTCGCCGCCGCTGCCGCCGCAAATACCGCGCTGACCGCCGCCGTGAACGACGCGGCGGAGGCCGCCAACGGCCTGACGCTCGATACGCCCGAGGACTGGGCGCTGCTTTTGAGCGAATTCGCCGGCGCAGAGCGCGTGTCCGCATCCTCAGACTATAACGAGACGGTCGAGCGCTTTACGGCAACTACGGCGGAGCGCTTCCCCGCCTCGGTGCTGCGGCATATCGTGCCGGTGGAGCTTCCCGCGAAATTTGAATGACCATCCCCAAGGGAGGAAAACATGAAACTGCGAAAAACACTTCTTCTTATCCTGCTGGCGGCGCTGCTGCTCGGCAGCACGGCGTTTGCCATCGATCTCGACCCCGGCACGGGCGATGGATTCTATGTCCTCGACCAGGCAAACGTCCTCTCGGACGACACCGTGCAGACCATCGTGGACTATAACCACTGGCTTGTGCAGAATTGCAGCGATGCGCAGCTCGTGGTCGTGACCGTGAACTATCTGGACGAGGATTCCGACGTCGCCGCGACCCAGCTCATGGACGACTGGCGCGTCGGCAGCGCCAGCGAGTCCAACGGTATGCTCCTGCTCTATGTCGTCAAGGAGGCGCGCGGCTGGCTCGCCACCGGCGACGGCATCGACGGCAGCTTTGACGACGCGACCGCCTCGCGCTATCTGGACAATTATTTCTGGGACTATGTGGACAGCAACCAGCCCGACAAGGCCGTTTCCACGCTGACGGCGGAGCTCGTCGACTGGTACGGCGACTACTACGGCGTGAGCTATGGCGAGACCGCCGCAAACACAGTGAGCGTCACAAGCAGCACGGGCTATGCCGCCGCACCCCGCGACAACGGGTACAGCGAGCCGTATTACGATGACTACTATGAGCCGGAGCCGGCGAGCCACGGAAGCGGGCTCATCTCGGTGCTGGTCCTCCTCCTCATCGTCTGGCTTCTCGTGTCCCTGTCCCGCATGGGGCGTATGCGCAGCTGGGGCTATACCGGCGGCTTCTGGCCGGTGTTCTGGATGTTCAGCGGTCCGCGCCTCTGGCATGACTGGCGGCGGCGTGCTCCCATGCCTCCCCGCGGCCCCCGCGGCGGCGGCTTCGGCGGCGGTCCCCGTCCCGGTCCCGGTCCCGGTCCCCGTCCCGGCGGCTTCGGCGGCGCTCCCCGTGGCGGCGCACCCCGTGGCGGCGGCTTCGGCGGCAGTGCGCCCCGTGGCGGCGGCTTCGGCGGACGCAGCGGCGGCGGTGGCGCCGGTCGCAGCGGAGGCAGCTTCGGCGGCGGACGCAGCGGCGGCTTCGGCGGCCACAGCGGCGGTGGCGGCGGTGGCCGGCGCTGACAAATATGCTTCCAGGCCCCTGTGCAAGCACGCACAGGGGCTTTTGCTATGTGCGAGGGCGCTTATGTATGGAAGGGAAGCGTTCTCGAAGCTTTGTTGACCTTCATCATAATTTTGTATATAATTTTATTAGATTATCATGATTGGGTGGTGTACATGGACTATACGACCAGACTTGCCGCCATTGCAGACGCACATGGCGGGATCATCGAGGCAAAGACGGCGGCACAGCACGGCATCTCCAAGGCAATGCTTTACAGGCTGTGCAAGGAGGATAAGCTCTATCGCATCGTAAAAGGTCGGATATAGAGTACTGGCAGATCATGGCGGTGTTGAAAATGCTGACGGTGTAAAGTTATGCCCCGTACACCGTCTCGTACCAGACGCGGCGGTTGCGCTCGAAGTCAATGCCGAGCACCATCATGCCGTCCACGACCATGTCGGTCATGCTCCCGTCGCAGGGGATGCGGCACTCCGCCGTCTCATAGCGCATATACTCCCCCGCATTCAGCAGCAGCGAGAGCAGCTGCGCCCGCCCAAGGCTCGTCTCGATCTGCGGCAGCACCGCCTCCGCCAGCGCGTTCAGCTCCACGAGCGACAGCTCCCGCGCCTCTGTGAGCATCGCCGTCAGAACGCGGCGCTGCCGCGCCGTGCGCTCATAATCCGCGTTGCCCACATCGCGCATCCGCGCATACTCGAGCGCCGTGTCGCCGTCCAGCCGGTTGACGCCCGCCGTCAGCCCCGCATCGCGGTAAATATCATTGAGATACTCCGCCTCCGCCTGCGTAAGCTCTATGTCCACGCCGCCGGCCGCGTCCATGACCGCGCGGAAGCCGTCAAAATCGACCCGGACATAATTCGTCAGCGGTATCTTGAAGTTCTCTCCGATCGTCTCCATCAAAAGCGCCGCGCCGCCCCATGCATAGGCATGATTGAGGCGCGAGCAGCCATAGCCGGGGATGGCGCAGTAGATATCGCGCATGAACGAGCAGAGGACGAGCCGCCGCCCCGCCCGGTCGATGGAGAGCAATATCATCGAGTCGCTGCGCAGCTCCTCGCCGTCGCCCCCGTCCGCACCGATGAGCAGGATATGACACACATCCCTCTCGTCAAACGCCAGCGGCTGCGCCTCGCGCTCGAGATTCTCGCGCAGATACGCCTCATACGACTGCCGCTGCGCCGCCGGAGAGTCCTCGAGCGTCCCATGCTCCTGCACAGCGGGCGCATACGACGCCGTGGACGGCGCTGACAGCTTCCCGGCATAGTGGTCGAACACGGCATAGGCCGCGAGCGTGAGCAGCCCCAGCGCCCCCAGCACGGCCGCCAGCGCGGCAGCCACGCCCCGTCTGCGCCGCCCCGCAGACGCGTCATAGCCTCTTTTTCCGTATCGCAAAACAAACGCCGCCCTTTCCGCCGCTCCGCGCGGCACAGCCTTATTGTGCGCAGGCGCCGCCGCCCCATCCATGAAAAAGCGTTTTTTCGCCGTTCCGGGCAGGAATGGCGGAAATTTTGCGAAAAGCACTTGATTTTCAAATCAGGATATGATATATTTGCCTATGCGATATTTTGTAAAGGATGAATGAAACGATGCAGATTGCTTTGACCATACTCCAGCTTCTCTCCGGCCTCGCCGTGACCGTTGTTGTCCTGTTCCAGAGCGGAAAGCGCTCCGGCCTCTCCGGCGCGATCGCCGGCGGCGCGGACACCTTCATGACCAAGACCAAGGCCAAGACCCTGGATGCCAAGCTTGCCAAGATGACCAAGTGGTTCGCCATCGCCTTCGTCATCCTGACGCTTGTCCTCAACCTCATGTAATTTTCAAAAGCTCTAAAGGCCGTCCGTCCGGACGGCCTTTTTGCGCGTAAAAATGCCCTTGTCTCCCTCTCCCGTCCAAAGCCTCCCTTGTGTAAGGGGAGCCGGGGCGCTCCCGCGCCAACGCAAGGTTTTTCA
>CAVEQW010000028.1:0-33967 GCA_963618155.1 Alloprevotella sp. | reverse complement strand
ATCCCTCCGTCAGCGGCTTCGCCGCTGCCGCCTCCCTTTACACAAGGGAGGCTTTGGATCGTGCAAATTCGGAGAAGAAAACACTTTTTTGACACGCTGCCATGGAATCCGTAGATTCCATGGGGCGTCGGCGGGAGTCCGCCGTGAATCTCGGCGGAGCCGAGTTCCCGCAGGGCGGATTCACTCCGCCCGAGGATGTCCAATGTAAAGGGGTCCCCATGGAATCCGTAGATTCCATGGGGATGGTCGGAGTGAGGTGACTTGAACACCCGGCCTCTTGGTCCCGAACCAAGCGCGCTACCAACTGCGCTACACCCCGATACTCTATTTGGTTTCATCGCCAAGCAAGCTGGAGCAGGTGAAGGGAATCGAACCCTCGTATTCAGCTTGGGAAGCTGATGTTCTGCCATTGAACTACACCTGCATGAGCTGCAAGCCTTGAGATTATAACACTGAAACGCGAACAAAGCAAGCATAATTTTCGCAAAAGTCCAATAAAGTTTTCCGGAGGAGGGGAGAGAATGGAGCTTTTGCTTTTGTGCGGCGGGGCGGGCGCATGACGGAGCTGCGGCTGCACGTCAGTTCCGGCTTTCTGCTCATGGCGGCGGCGCTGTATTATATCGGCGGGGCGCGGCTGCTGGGGGCGGTGGTGCTTGCGGACAGCGCCCACGAGCTGGGGCATATGGCGGCGCTGCACTGGACGGGCGCCGAGCTGCGCCGTCTGCGGCTGCATGGGGGCGGCGCGGTGCTTGAGTGCGCGGGGCTTCGCTCACGCTCGGACGAGCTCTGGGTCGTGACGGCGGGGCCGCTGGCGGGGCTTTCTGTGGCGCTGGTATGTCTCGCGGTTGGTACGCCCTTTGCCCGCTTTACGGCAGCTGCGGCGCTGCTTGCAACGGGCTTTAACCTGCTCCCGGCGCTGCCGCTGGACGGAGGCCGCCTCGTATGGCTGCTCGTGTCCGGTATGACCACGCCGCGCGCGGCGGATATTATCCTGCGCATTTCCGGCTGTCTCTGTGCAGTGTGGATCATGGCGCTCGGCATACGCTTCCATGCACCGGCGGCGGTGGCGGCGGGAATATATCTCGCGGTACTTGTCAATTTCCCGTCGTTGCGGTAAAATAACCGGCATGGAAATGACAGATAAAATGGACGCGCTGCTGCGGCGGGTACAGCGTCCCGCCCGCTACACCGGCGGGGAATACAATCAGGTGATAAAGGACAGGGCATCGGTGGACGTGCGCTTTGCGCTCTGTTTCCCGGATACCTACGAGATCGGTATGTCCAATCTCGGTATGCGCATACTCTACGGCGTGCTGAACGAGATGGACGGCGTGTGGTGCGAGCGCGTGTTCGCCCCGTGGGGCGATATGGCGGAGGAGCTGCGCCGGGCGGAGCTCCCGCTCTGGGCGCTTGAATCCGGCGACCCGCTCGGCGATTTTGATATCGTCGGCTTCTCCTTCGGCTATGAGATGGCGTACACCACGGCGCTCGATATGCTCGATATGGGCGGCATCCCCATCCATGCGGCGGAGCGGACGGAGCTCGCGCCGCTGGTCGTCTGCGGCGGCACCTGCGTCTGCAACATTGAGCCGATGGCGGATTTCTTCGACCTCTGCTTTCTGGGTGAGGGCGAGGCCATGGATCCGGACGTCGTGCGGCTCTATCGGAAAGCCAAGGCCGAGGGCTGGGCAAAGGAGCGCTTCCTGCGCGAGGCGGCGCAGATCGAGGGCGTGTATGTGCCGTCCTTATATCAGGTCGAATACAAGCCGGATGGGACGCTTGCGTCCCTGACGCCGACGCAGGGGGCGCCGGCACGGGTGCGCAAGCGCATCGTCGAGAATATGGACGAGAGCTACTACCCGACCAGGCCGGTCGTTCCCTCCACGGAGATCGTGCATGACCGCATCTCGCTGGAGCTGTTCCGCGGCTGTATACGCGGCTGCCGCTTCTGCCAGGCGGGCTATACCTATCGCCCGGTGCGCAGCCGCAGCGTGGAGAAGGCGCTGGCGCTCGGCAAGGCGGCGCTCGCGGATTCCGGCTATCAGGAGCTGAACCTGTCGAGCCTCTCTACCAGCGACTACCGCGGTCTGTCGGAGCTTTGCGACGGTCTGCTCGACTACTGCGAGCCGCGGGATATCTCGCTGTCACTGCCCAGCCTGCGGGCGGACAATTTCTCGCTTGCCATCATGAGCCGCGTGCAGAAGGTGCGCAAGAGCGGCCTGACCTTCGCGCCGGAGGCGGGCAGCCAGCGTCTGCGCGACGCCATCAACAAAAACGTGCGCGAGGAGGATCTGATCGAATCCTGCCGCGTGGCCTTTTCCGGCGGCTGGAACGGCGTGAAGCTCTATTTCATGCTCGGCCTGCCGACGGAGACGGACGAGGATGTCCTCGGCATCGCGGAACTTGCCAAGAAGGTGCTGTGGACGTGGAAGCAGAACGCGGCGAATAAATCGCGCGGCGTCCGCATCACCGTCTCGACCTCGGACTTCATCCCAAAGCCGCACACGCCCTTCCAGTGGGCGGGACAGATCCGCGGCGAGGAATACCTGCGGCGCGTGCACCTGCTCTCCGATGCACTCACGCCCAAGGCCATCACCTACAACTGGCATGACGCGGATACGAGCCTGGTGGAGGCGGCGCTGGCGCGCGGCGACCGCCGCATGAGCGCGGTCATCGAGACGGTGTGGCGCAGCGGCGGACGCCTGGAGGGCTGGAGCGAGTATTTCAGCCTGCAGCGCTGGCTGGATGCCTTTGCTGAGTGCGGGCTGGATATCGGCTTCTATGCCTCGCGGGAGCGCCCGCTGGACGAGCTTTTACCGTGGGAGCATATGGATGTCGGCGTGCGCCGTGCGCATCTGGAGCACGAGTGGGCGATGGCGCACGAGGCGCGGCTCTCGCCGGACTGCCGGGCAAAATGCTCCGCCTGCGGCGCCGCCGCAATGCTGAGGGAGGGTGTCTGCCGTGGATAAGCTGCGACTCAAGTTTACAAAGACCGGCCGGGCGGTGTATATATCCCACCTCGACCTCATGCGCACCATACAGCGCGTGTTCTTCCGCGCCGGACTGCCGCTGCGCTACTCTGAGGGCTTCAACCCCCATGCGCGCATCTCCATCATCCTGCCGCTGTCTGTCGGTACGTCGAGCCGCTGTGAGTATCTCGACTTCTGGCTGACGGAGGATGTACCGCTCGATACGATACCGGCGCGGCTGAACGCCGCCATGCCGGAGGGGATAGAGGCGCTGTCGGTCTGGCCGGCGGAGACAAAGGGCGCCCAGCTCAAATGGATCGAGCTGCAGGGGCGCTTTACGGGCTGCCGCGGCGCGGCGTTTTACGAGGCGTTTTATGCCAGACCCTCGCTGCCCGTCGTGCGCAAAAGCAAGCGCGGCGAGCGCGAGGAGGATATAGCGCCGTGGATCAGGTCGGCGGCGTTTTCCGACGGCGACGGCTGCGTGAACGTGCGCGTCATCCTCTCGGCGCAGGAGCCGACGGTGAGTCCGGAGCTCTTCGTCTCCGCGCTGGGCGGGGACGTGCCGGACTATTACCGCTTCGAGCGCGTCAGAGCCTATCTGGAGGATATGACGGAATTTTTCTGAAAAACGCTTGCAATCTCAATGCTTTTGTGATACTATACCATGGCTTGTGCCATGCGCACATTATCAGGGCGGTCCGCTGCCGCGTTTTATCCACGGTATGAACGTCACTTAAAGGAAGGTTTACTATGGATCTCATCAACGCTCTGACCGAGAAGTACATGAAGCCCGAGCTGCCGGAGATGAACGTGGGCGACACCGTGCGCGTCGTCGTTCGTATCAAAGAAGGCAACCGTGAGCGCAACCAGGCCTTTGAAGGCACCATCATCGCCAAGAAGCACGGCGGCATCAACGAGACCATCACGGTCCGCCGCATCTCCTATGGCGTCGGCTGCGAGAAGGTCTTCCCGGTTCATTCCCCCACGATCGTGTCTGTCGACACCGTTCGCCGCGGCAAGGTCGCCCGTGCGAAGCTCTACTACCTCCGTGGCCGCGTCGGCCGTGCCGCCAAGGTCAAGGAGCGCATCTGACATCATTGAAAAAAGAGGAAAGAGGCTGCGGCCTCTTTTTTCTTTTTATGCCTGTCAAAACCAGCTTTGACAGGCGCGATTTGATCCGCTCGGACGAGGTGGATTCGTCCGGCATAATTCGAGAGGCCTTGCTGCGGCAAGGTTTTTTGAATTTACGCCCGCCGCCGGCGGGCGAACCTGCGCTGCCATACCCGCGCGTGAGGGGATATCGGATGCTTTGAAAACCGGCGCTTGACGGCGAGCACGGCGGGAATTATATGAAAAACTCGGCACTTGCCAAGGCGCAGGAATATGATGTATAATACATTGTTAATGACAATGGGGGCGTATGCATGAACGAGAGGGAACAGATAACGACCGGCGCGGACGGCGGGACGGGGAGCGATGTTTACGAGTGGCTCCAGTGCGTCGTGGCGGCGCTGCTGCTCTGCATCCTCGTGTTCTCGTTCTTCTTCCGGCTGGTCGACGTGGTGGGTCACTCCATGGTGCCGACGCTGCAGAACGGCGACAAGGTGCTCGCCTCCTGCCTGACGAGAGACTATAAGGCGGGGGACATCGTCGTGCTCTGCAAGGAGAGCTTCAAGGACGAGGCTCTTGTCAAGCGTATCATCGCCGTTGCCGGCCAGACGGTGGACATCGACTTTGACGCGGGCGTCGTCTATGTGGACGGCGCGGCGCTGGACGAGCCTTATACCTACGAGCCGACATACCGCGCCCTCGACTTCACAGAGCCGGTCACGGTGCCGGAGGGCTGCGTCTTCGTCATGGGCGACAACCGGAATAATTCACAGGACAGCCGCCTTGCGCTGATCGGCTGCGTGGATACGCGCTGCATCATCGGCAGGGTCGTATTCCGTCTGCTGCCGCTCTCGGCGGTCGGCGCGATATACGGTGCGGAGGGATAATATGGACGAAGAAAAGAAGGATACGATAGACGCCGAAAAAAAGGACGGCGAGAAAAAGGCGGAGCTTGACCCCGTGAAGGAAAGCTATGAGTGGGTGCAGTGCATCGTCGTCGCGCTTATTGCGTGCATCATGCTGTTCAGCTTCTGCGGCCGCGTGATCGACGTGGTGGGTCACTCCATGGAAAACAGCTTCCACGACGGCGACAAGGTCATCACGACCCGCCTCGCGGGAGATTATAAGCAGGGCGACGTCGTCGTGCTGCAGAAGGATCAGTACGGCCCCGACCCCATCATCAAGCGGGTCATCGCCGTTGGCGGCCAGACGGTGGACATCGACTTTGACGCGGGCATCGTCTATGTGGACGGCGTGGCGCTGGATGAGCCGTACACCAAGGAGCTGACCTATGAGCGCGAGAGCTTTGACGGCCCGGTCTATGTGCCGGAGGGTTATATCTGGGTCATGGGCGACAACCGCAACAACTCGCAGGACAGCCGCTATTTTGCCATCGGCTGCGTTGACACGCGCTGTGTGATCGGCAAGGTCGTGCTGCGCATATTCCCGCTTGACGCGATCGGCACCGCCTTTAAGACGGATGCCTTCGACGCGGAGTAAGGAGCGCTTATGGCAAACGTACAGTGGTTCCCCGGACACATGAAAAAGGCCGAGCGCATGATGGCCGACAGCCTCAAACTGGTCGACGCCGTGTGCGAGATCGTGGACGCCCGCATTCCCTATGCGAGCCGCAACCCCGACCTTGACGAGATCATCGCCGGGCGGAAGCCGCGCCTGCTCATCCTGAACCGTGCGGATCAGGCCGACCCCGCGGTGACGGCGCTCTGGCGCGAATATTATAAGGGGCAGGGCGCGGCGTTCATGGAATGCGACGCGAGAAGCGGGCGCGGCGTGAAGGATTTCTCCGCCCGTCTGCGCAGTCTTGCCGGCAAGAGCGGGCCGCTCCGCGCCATGGTCGCGGGCGTGCCGAATGTGGGAAAATCGACCTTTATCAATAAAGTCTCCGGCCGCAAGGCGGCGGCCGCCTCCGACCGGCCGGGCGTCACACGCGGCAAGCAGTGGGTCTTTGTGGACACCCAGCTTGAGCTGCTCGACACGCCGGGCATACTCTGGCCGCGCTTTGACGACCCCGCCGTGGGGGAGAAGCTCGCCTATACCGGCGCGGTCAAGGATCTGGTCGTCGATACACAGGAGCTTGCGGCCAAGCTGCTGGTGCTGCTGCGGGACTACTATCCCAAGGCCGTCACCGAGCGCTATAAAATAGAGCTTGACCCCGAGGCGCAGGGCTGGGAGCTGCTGGAGCGCTGCGCAAGGCGGCGCGGCTTCCTTATCTCCGGCGGCGAGCTTGACACCGAGCGCATGGCGAATATCCTGCTCGACGAATTCCGCGGCGGGAAGCTGGGGAGGATAAGCCTTGAAAGACCCGATTGACCTCTGGACGCGCCAGCTTGCGCTGTCCGGCGGGCTTGCGCCGGTGTGCGGTGTGGATGAGGCCGGGCGCGGCCCGCTGGCCGGACCCGTCTGCGCGGCGGCGGTGATACTGCCGGAGGGGCTGGTCATCGAGGGGCTGAACGACTCGAAGAAGCTGACGGAGAAAAAGCGCGAGGCACTGTATGAGCGCATTATTTCCGAGGCTGTGTCCTATGGCATTGCCTTTGCGGAGGTGGAGGAGATCGAGCAGAGCGACATACTCTCGGCGGCACTGCTCGCCATGAACCGCGCCATTGCGCAGCTTTCGCCCCGGCCCGCGCTCGCGCTTATCGACGGGAATACCACGCGCAGCATCGCGGTCAATGCCCGCAGCGTGATCGGCGGCGACGGACTTTGCGCGTCCATCGCGGCAGCCTCCGTGCTGGCGAAGGTCACGCGTGACCGTCTCATGATATCGCTGGCGGAGCAATACCCGCAGTACGGCTTTGCAAAGCACAAGGGCTACGGCACGAAGGCGCATTACGCCGCGATCGCGGAATATGGCCCCTGTGAGATACACCGGCGCAGCTTTCTGAGGAAATTCTATGCAGGCCGGTGCTAAGCTGCTCGGCCGCTGGGGCGAGGATGCCGCGGCGGAATATTTGAAGAAAAAGGGCTATCGCATCGTCGGGCGGAACTATTCCTGCCGTATGGGAGAGCTCGATATCATCGCGGAAAAGGGGCGCTGGCTCGCCTTTGTCGAGGTGAAGACCCGCAAGAACGCGGATTTCGCCTCGGCGGCGGAATTTGTCACGGAGACAAAACGCCGGCGCATCATCACGGCGGCGACACTGTGGCTCAAGCAGAACCCGACAAGGCGCCAGCCGCGCTTTGATGTGATAGAAGTATATGCCCCGCAGGGGGTCGCAACGGCAAGACCCGATATCAGACACATGGAGGACGCGTTCGAGACATGAAATACGTCAGCACGAGAAACACGGCGGAGAAAATATCCGCATCACAGGCCATCGTCCGGGGTCTTGCGCCGGACGGCGGGCTTTATGTACCGGAGGAGATACCGCAGATCGACGCGGACTTTATCGCGTCGCTGAAAAGGATGGATTACCGGGGGCGCGCGCTCGCGGTGCTGCGCCTTTATCTGGAGGAATTTTCGGACGAGGAGCTGAGCGAGATCGTCCGCGCCTCCTATGCGGACAATTTCGACTGCCCGGAGACGGCGCGGCTCGCATGGCTCGACCCGCTGACGGGCTGCCTCGAGCTGTGGCACGGGCCTACCTGTGCGTTTAAAGACATGGCGCTGCAGATCATGCCGCGTCTGCTGACCGCCTCGCTGCGCAAGAACGGCGAGGAACGGACGGTGTGCATACTGGTCGCCACGAGCGGTGACACCGGCAAGGCGGCGCTGGAGGGCTTCCGCGACGTGCCGGGCACGCGCATCATGGTCTTTTATCCCTGTGACGGCGTGTCCGAGGTGCAGAAGCGCCAGATGATAACGCAGGCCGGCGAGAACGTCGGCGTGGTGGCGGTGCGCGGCAACTTCGACGACGCGCAGGCCGGCGTGAAGCGCATTTTTGCCGACCGCGATTTCGGCGCGGAGCTTGACCGCCGCGGCTATTTCCTGTCCTCGGCGAACTCCATCAACTGGGGACGGCTGCTCCCGCAGATCGTCTATTATTTCTCCGCCTACTGCGACATGACGGAGGGCGGCGAATTCGAGCTCGGCGAGGAAATGGACTTCTGCGTCCCCACCGGCAACTTCGGCGATATTCTCGCCGGATGGTACGCAAGGAAGATGGGACTGCCCATCCGCAGGCTGATCTGCGCCTCGAATGAGAACCGCGTTTTGACGGACTTTTTCGAGACGGGGCTGTATAATGCCAAGCGTCCGTTCTATCTCACGGACTCGCCCTCTATGGACATACTCGTGTCGTCCAATCTGGAGCGCCTGCTCTATTATGTCTGCGGCGCGGAGAAGACGCGCGGCTTCATGGCGGAGCTTGCGGACAAGGGCGCGTATCGCGTGGACGCGGAGACGCTTGCCGCGCTGCGCGAGGATTTCGCCGCCGGCTGCTGCGGCCGGGCGCAGACGGGCGAGACCATCGCCGCGCTCTGGCGGGAGAATGACTATCTCATCGACACGCATACGGCGGTCGCCATGCGCGTGCTGGACGACTATCGCGCCGCGACCGGCGAGATACTGCCGACGGCGGTGCTCTCCACGGCGAGCCCGTTCAAATTCTGCGGCGCGGTGCTGCGGGCGCTTGGCGAGACCCCGGAGACGGACGGTCCCGCGCTCGTCGAGGCGCTTACGGCGGCGACCGGTGTGGCCGCGCCGAAGCCGCTTGACGGGCTTGGCGAGCGCGCCGTGCGCTTTGACGGCGTAGTCGACTGCGCCGATATGGAGGCCGAGGTGGGGCGCTTTCTGCGCTGACGCTATGTAGAGGGCGGCGCCCGCCGCCCCCAAGGCTTACACACAGCAGCCATTGTCCGACGGACGGTACGTCCCGCAGAAGGTTTCCTTCTTCGCGGAGGCCTTCTCGTCCTTGACATCGATGTGCGTCGCGGTGCAGGCGTTGCCCATGCTGTGATATTTACAGCTTTCCACGCTGCAGCACACGCCGCTGATAGAGCTTCTGCATTCACATTCACCCATTCTGGATCACCTCGCCGTTAGCTTGCGCCAGGGAGCGGGAATTATACAATGTCACTTTATGCCATTGGCGACACGCATCTGTCCTTCGGGCAAAACAAGTCCATGGACGTGTTCGGCGGCCGCTGGAAAAATTATGTTCAAAAGCTGGAGGCGGGCTTTGCCGCGCTTTCGGCGGATGACGTGTGTGTTCTCTGCGGCGATATCAGCTGGGGCATGTCGCTCGAGCAGTCGGCGGAGGACTTCCGCTTTCTCGACGCGCTGCCGGGACGGAAGATCATTCTGAAGGGCAACCACGACTACTGGTGGTCGAGCGCGGCGAAGACAGCTGCGTTTTTTGAGAAAAACGATATCACGAGCCTGTCCATCCTCCACAACAACAGCTTTCCCTATGGGGAGAACGCGGCGATCTGCGGCACACGCGGCTGGTTCTATGAGGAGGAGCGCGGCGGGGCGCACGACAAGAAGCTCATCGAGCGCGAGTGTATGCGGCTCGAGGCCTCGCTCAAGGCGGCAGGGGAGCGGGAGAGATACGTCTTTCTCCACTATCCGCCGAAGTACGGCGCCTATGTCTGCGAGCCCATTTTGGCGCTGCTGCGGCGCTATGAGGTGCGGCTCTGTGCGAGCGGTCATCTCCATGCTGAGAGCCTCCGTCTGGCCTTCAACGGTCTTTGGGAGGGGATCGATTTCCGCTGCGTCAGCGCGGATGCGGTCGATTTCCGGCCGGTCAAGATACTGGATTGAAATAGTGAAAGTTCTATGTTATAATAAAATTTAGTGTAATATTCAGAAGGAGTAAATCAGAATGCAAGTCAGAAACGTAGAAAGAAAAGAAAAATCCACCGTGAGCTTCGACGTCGTTATCGGCGCCGAGGAATTTGAGAAGGCGCTGCAGGCGGCCTATCTCAAAAACCGCAGCAAGATCTATGTCCAGGGCTTCCGCAAGGGCAAGGCGCCCCGTATGGTCATCGAGGGTATGTACGGCAAGGATGTTTTCTATGAAGACGCCGCCGACGAGCTTGCGCCGGACGCCTTCAGGTTCGGCGTTGAGCAGGAGAAGATCCGCAGCGTCGGCGCTCCCGCCATGCGCAGCATGGATGTTTCCGACGCTAAGGAGCTCACGCTCGGCTTCGCCACGGCGGAGTGGCCGGAGGCCAAGCTGGGCGAATATAAGGCGCTGACCGCCGAGCGTCCCGTCGTTGACGTCAAGGACGAGGAGATCGACGCCGAGGTCGAGCGCGCGCGCAAGCGTGCCGGCCGCATCGTGACGGTCGAGCGTCCCGCGAAGGAGGGCGACACCACCGTCATCGACTTTGAGGGCAGCGTGGACGGCGTTCCCTTTGAGGGCGGCAAGAGCGAGGGGCATAACCTTGTCCTCGGCTCCAAGGTCTTCATCCCCGGCTTTGAGGAGCAGGTCGTCGGCATGTCCGCCGGTGAGGAGAAGGACATCAACGTCACCTTCCCTGAGGACTATCAGGCAGAGAACCTGGCCGGAAAGCCCGCCGTGTTCCACGTCAGGTGCAGCGAGGTCAAGGAGGAGCAGCTCCCCGCGCTGGACGATGAGTTTGCCAAGGACGTGTCCGAGTTCGACACGCTGGACGAGTATAAGAAGTCTATCCGCGAGCGCCTTGAGAAGAACGCGAACGAGCAAGCCGACTCCGAGTTCCACTCCGCGCTGCTCGAGAAGGCGGCGGAGAACATGGAGGTCGAGCTTCCTACGGCCATGGTCGAGGAGCAGATCGACAGCATGATCAACGAGCTGGCGCAGAACCTCCAGTACCAGGGCATCAGCCTTGAGCTCTACCTGCAGTATCTGGGACAGGATGCCCGCGCGTTCCGCGAGAGCCAGCGCGAGCAGGCCGAGAAGCGCTGCCGCCTCCAGGTTCTCGTTGATAAGATCGCCTCCGTCGAGGACATCCAGGTCACGGACGAGGAGATCAACGAGGAATACAAGCGCATCGCCGACCTCTACGCCACCGACGAGGAAAAGGTTCGCGCGTCGGTGCCCGTGGACGCGGTGAAGGACGATATGCGCGTGCGCAAGGCGGCGGAGCTCGTGTATGAGACGGGCGTGGCCGTTGCCCCGGAGGAAGAGAAGGGCGAGAAGAAGCCCGCCGCAAAGAAGACTACGAAGAAGACAGCGGAGAAGGCCGAGGAGGCCGAGGGCGAGAAGAAGCCCGCCGCGAAGAAGACCACGAAAAAGACTGCTGAAAAGGCCGGGGAGGCCGAGGGCGAAAAGAAGCCCGCCGCGAAGAAGACTACGAAGAAGACCGCTGAAAAGGCCGGGGAGGCCGAGGGCGAAAAGAAGCCCGCCGCGAAAAAGACGACGAAAAAGGCGGATGCGGAATAATCTGGCCATATACTGGATAGGCTTCCACAGGAAAGGAGCTATTGTATGAGTTTGGTACCCTATGTAGTGGAACAGACCTCCCGCGGGGAGCGTTCCTATGATATTTTTTCCCGTCTGCTGAACGACCGCATCGTGATGCTTTCCGAGGAAGTGAACGACGTGACGGCCTCGCTCGTCGTGGCGCAGCTTCTCTATCTGGAGGCGCAGGACCCCGACAAGGACATCCAGTTCTACATCAACTCCCCGGGCGGCTCCGTCACCTCCGGCTTCGCTATCTATGACACCATGCAGTACATCAAGTGCGATGTGTCCACCATCTGCATCGGTATGGCGGCGTCCATGGGCGCGTTCCTGCTGGCGGCGGGCGCGAAGGGAAAGCGCATCGCACTCCCGAACGCGGAGGTCATGATACACCAGCCCTCCGGCGGCAGCAGGGGACAGGCAACGGATATCCAGATACAGGCGGAGCAGATCCTCAAGACCCGCGCCCGTCTGAACCGCATCTTGGCCGAAAACACCGGCAAGCCCATCGAACAGATCGAGCGCGACTGCGACCGCGACCACTGGCTGACCGCCGAGGAGGCCAAGGAATACGGCCTGATCGATCAGGTCATTTATAAGAGGTAATAAATTTATGTCCAACAGGGACGATAGAAAAGCCATACGATGCAGCTTCTGTGGTAAGCCTCAGTCGGAAACGACGAGGCTTATCGCCGGAGACGGCGCTTATATCTGCAGCGACTGCGTGGAGCTTTGTATGTCCATCGTCACGGATGAGATGCGGCCGGAATTTAAGGACGAGTCCGACCTGTTTCCGTCGCTGACGGCGAAGACGCTGCCGAAGCCGGAGCAGATAAAAAAGCAGCTTGACGACTATGTGATCGGCCAGGAGCGCGCCAAGATCGCCATTTCCGTGGCGGTATACAACCACTATAAGCGCATCCTCCACGCCGGCGACGAAAGCGGTGTGGAGCTTCAGAAATCCAACATACTGCTCATCGGCCCGACCGGCAGCGGCAAGACGCTGTTCGCCCAGACGATGGCGCGTATGCTGGACGTGCCGTTCGCCATTGCCGACGCCACGACGCTCACGGAGGCCGGCTATGTCGGCGAGGATGTGGAGAACATCCTGCTCCGCCTGCTGCAGGCGGCGGACTTCGATGTCGAGCGCGCCGAGCGCGGCATCATCTACATCGACGAGATCGACAAGATATCCCGCAAGAGCGAGAACACCTCCATCACGCGGGACGTGTCCGGCGAGGGCGTCCAGCAGGCGCTGCTGAAGATCCTGGAGGGGACGGTCGCCGCCGTTCCGCCGCAGGGCGGGCGCAAGCACCCCATGCAGGAATTCATCTACATCGACACCTCGAACATCCTCTTCATCTGCGGCGGCGCGTTCGACGGGCTCGATAAGATCATCGAAAACCGGCTTGACCGCAAGTCGATGGGCTTCGGCGCGGAGATCGCGTCGAAAAAGGACAAGAACACCGGCGAGATCCTGCGCCATGTCCAGAGCCACGATCTGCTCAAATTCGGCATCATCCCCGAGCTGATCGGCCGCATGCCCGTCATCACGACGCTCGAGAGCCTCACGCGGGACGACCTTGTCCGCATTCTGACCGAGCCGAAGAACGCCATGGTGCGCCAGTATGAGACGCTGCTGGGCTATGACGGCGTGTCGCTCGAATTCGAACCGGAGGCACTGGCCGCCATCGCACAGAAGGCCGTCGATATGGACATCGGCGCGCGCGGTCTGCGCAGCATCATGGAGAGCATCATGACGGACATCATGTTCCGCACGCCCTCCGACCCCAGCATTGAAAAGGTGCTGGTGACGGCGCGCTGCGTCAACGACGGCGCACAGCCGGAAGTGGTACACAAGCAAGCATAAAAAAGAGCCGCACTTCCGGTGCGGCTCTACGACGATCAAGAGAGAATACTATGGATACTGCTGAACAAACAACGCCCAACTACAGCGTGCTCCCGATGGTGCCGCTGCGGGGCATATCTCTGTTTCCGGGGATGCTCCTGACCTTTGATGTGGAGCGCCCCGCCTCCGTGAAGGCGCTGGACGCCGCGATGGAGGCTGACCAGCTTGCCTTTCTGGTGGCACAGCATGACGCGGCAGATGAGCAGCCGGAGCCGGAGGATCTCTACTCCATCGGCACAGTCGGACGTATTCGCCAGATCCTGCGTATGCCGGACAGCGGCGCGACCAAGGTGCTGGTGGAGGGCGTGAGCCGCGCCTATCTTGTCCGCGTCGTGGCGAAAAAGCCCTACCCGAAGGCGCAGGTGGAGACTATCCCGGAGTATAACGACCCGCGCAGCGCCGTCCGCTCGGAGGCGCTGATACGCCAGTGCTACAGCCTGTTTGAGCAATACGCCGAGGGCTGCGGCCTGGACGGGAGTGAAATATTCAAAAACATTCTGGACAGCGATTCGCCCGGCTATATCGCCGACTATATCGCCCAGAACATCTATCTCCGCCACGGCCAGAAGCAGATGGTGCTCGAGGAGCTGCGCCCCGTGCGGCGCATCGCCCTCATCAACCGTATGCTGCGCCGCGAGATCGACATACAGAACATCGAAAACTCCATCCACGAATCCACCGCCGAGCATATTGCCCGCCAGCAGCGGGACATGATACTGCGTGAGCAGCTCAAGGCGATACGCGCCGAGCTTGGCGAGGCCGGCGAGGACGAGGATGACCCGGATGAATACGGACACGCCATCGAGCGGGCGAAGCTGCCCGAGGAGGTGCGCGCCAAGCTGCACCGCGAGCTCGTGCGGCTTTCCAAGCAGCCCTACGGCAGCGCCGAATCGGCGGTCATCCGCAACTATCTGGACGTGTGCCTGGAGCTGCCGTGGGAGGTCGAGACGGAGGAGACGCTCGACATCGACAAGGCGCGTGCGCGCCTCGACGCCGACCACTATGGGCTGGACAAGGTCAAGGAGCGCATCCTCGAATATCTGGCTGTGCGGAAGCTCGCGCCGGGCGAAAAGGGGAGCATACTCTGTCTTGTCGGCCCTCCGGGCACCGGCAAGACCAGCATTGCCCTCTCCGTGTCCCGTGCCCTCAACCGCAAGCTCGCGCGCATCAGCCTCGGCGGCGTACACGATGAGGCCGAGATACGCGGCCACCGCAAGACCTATGTCGGCGCGATGCCGGGGCGCATCATCGCCGGTATACAGCAGGCGGGAAGCCGCAACCCGGTGATGGTGCTCGACGAGATCGACAAGCTCGGCAGCGACTACCGCGGCGATCCGTCGGCGGCGCTGCTCGAGGCGCTCGACCCGGAGCAGAACAGCGCGTTCCGCGATCATTTTCTCGAGCTGCCCTTCGACCTCTCGGACGTGTTCTTCATCACCACGGCCAACACCGTGGAGACGATACCGCCCGCGCTGCTCGACCGCATGGAGGTCATCGAGCTGTCCGGGTATACGGACGAGGAAAAGCTGCATATCGCACGCTCTTATCTTCTGCCCAAGCAGCGAAGGCTGCACGGCCTGAACGGCCGCCAGCTCCGCATCACCGACGCGGCGCTGCGCGAGATCATCGAAGGCTATACGCGGGAGGCCGGCGTGCGCCGTCTGGAGCGCAAGCTTGCGGCCATCTGCCGCAAGACGGCGGCGGCCGTCGTCGCCGGTGAAAAGGGCGTGAGCGTCCGCGCCGGGGCGCTGGAGCCGCTGCTCGGCCCTGCGGAATATAAGAACAGCTTTGCCAATCAGGGCGAGGCCTGCGGCCTTGTCCACGGGCTTGCCTGGACGCAGAACGGCGGTGAGATGCTCGACGCGGAGGCCGGCGTGATGGACGGCAGCGGCAAGCTTGAGATCACCGGCAACCTCGGCGACGTCATGAAGGAGTCGTGCAAGGCGGCGCTCAGCTATATCCGCAGCCATGCGGCGGCGCTCGGCGTGAAGCCGGACTTCTATAAGACCTGCGACATCCACGTCCACTTCCCGGAGGGCGCGATCCCGAAGGACGGTCCCTCCGCCGGCGTCACGATATGCACGGCGCTGGTGTCCGCGCTGACGGGCGCGGGCGTGCGGCAGGATATCGCCATGACCGGCGAGATCACGCTGCGCGGGCGCGTCCTGCCCATCGGCGGTCTGCGTGAAAAGACGATGGCCGCACTGCGCAACGGCATACATACCGTCATCATCCCGGCGGAGAACGAGCCGGATCTTGAAAAAATCGACCAGAACGTCCGCGCTGCGCTTACCTTCATCCCGGCGGAGCGCGTGGAGACGGTGCTGGACGCGGCGCTTGTAAGGGAAAAAGCATGAGTCAGCTCAACATCACAAAGGCGGAGTTCGTCAAATCGGCCGGTGCGGCGCGGGACTTCATCCACGACGGGAAGCCCTGCATCGTATTTGCCGGAAAGTCGAACGTGGGGAAATCCTCCGTCATCAACTCGCTGGTCGGGCGCAGGAATCTGGCGCGTGTCGGTGCGGCGCCCGGCAAGACGAGCAACATCAACTATTTCTTCGTCGGGGACTACTGCTGGTTCGTCGACCTTCCCGGCTACGGCTACGCCCGCGTGTCCATGGCGGAGCGCGAGCGCTGGGGCGCGCTCATGGAGGCGTTTTTTGCCGAGAGCGCCAACATCACCTTCGGCGTCCAGATCGTCGACGGACGGCATAAGCCCACGGCGCTGGATGTCATGATGAACCAGCTTTTCGACTCCTGCGGCTGCCGCCGAATCGTCGTCGCGAACAAGTGGGACAAGCTCAGGAAAAGCGAGATGGAGCCGAATCTTGAAACGATACGGACGACGCTCGCGCTGCCGCCGTCCGTCCGGCTGCTGCCCTACTCGGCGGAGAAGAAGCTGGGGCGGGACGAGCTTGCCGCCGCCATATCGGAGGTCGTGCTGTGAGCGCTTTTCACACCGTATGGGAGGGACTTGACTGGTCCTTTATCACGCAGACGCTGCTGAGCGTCATCCCGGCGCTCATCTGCATCACGCTGCATGAGCTGGCGCACGGGCTTGTGGCGCTGTGGCTCGGCGATACGACCGCCCGCGATGCCGGGCGGCTGACGCTGAATCCCGTTCGTCATATCGACCTCTGGGGACTTCTGATGATGGTCGTCTGCCGCTTCGGCTGGGCAAAGCCCGTGCCGGTCAATATGTATAACTTCAAAAACCCCAAGCGCGGCATGGCGCTCACGGCGCTGGCCGGGCCTGCGGCCAATATCCTCATAAGCTGCCTCGCACTCGCCCTCTACGGGCGGGTCTATGCCGCGCTGTACGATTCTGCGGTCGGGAGCTATCTGCTGCAGATGATCGAGCTGACGGCCTATCTGAGCTGCGCGCTGGCGGTGTTCAACCTTATCCCCATCCCGCCGCTGGACGGCTCGAAGATACTCTTTTCGCTGGTCAGCGACCGGAGCTATGCGTGGCTCATGCGCTACGAGCGCTACGGCTTTATCATCCTCATGGCGCTGGTGTTCTTCAACGTCACCTCCGCGCCGCTGTCCATTGCGACAGGCTGGGTCTATGAAAAGCTCTTTGCCATTGCGGAATTTACGTTTGGATTGGTAAACTGATGGAAAATCCAAGCTTCCATTTGGAGGGTGTCATCAAAACGAAGGAGGAGATGGAGGACTTTGAGGGTCCTCTGAGCCTCATTCTGATGCTGCTGTCCAAGAACAAGATCGAAATACGCGACATCCGCATCGCCGATATCCTCGACCAGTACCTCGCCTATCTCGACGAGATGCACCACATGGATCTCGAGGTCGCAAGCGAATTTGTCCAGATGGCGAGCCACCTCGTCTACATCAAGACAAAAATGCTGCTTGCCGGAACGGAGGAGGTCAGTGAGCTCGAGGAGCTCATATCCAGCCTCGAACAGCTCAAAAATCGCGACCGCCTCGCCGCCGTCCGTCAGACGACGCCCGCGCTGGCCGCCGCGCTGGAACGCGGCGCACTGCTCTATTCCACACCGGGGGAGACGCTGCCGCGCTACGGCGAATACAGCTACACCCACGCCGGGTGGGAGCTGCTGGCGGCGCTGGCCGCTATGTCGGAAAAGAGCGTGCCGGTGCCGGAGGAGGAGGCGCGCGTCCCCGTGCCGAAGCCCATCGTCTACTCGGCGCGGCGCAAGGGACGCGAGATCATCGAGCTTCTGCGCGACGGGCGGACGGTGCCGCTGCGCGCGCTGTATGCGATGGCGTCCAGCCGCTCGGAGCTTGTGGCGACGTTCATCTCCATTCTGGAGATGTGCCTCATCGGAAGCGTCCGTCTCGACCGAGAGGGCGACGGCTATATCGTCCGCTTCACCGGCGGCGATGCGGAGGAAATATTGGAGAGTTTTCAGAATGAGTGAGCATGAACTCAAGGCGGCCATCGAGGCCCTGTTATTTGCCTCGGGCGACCCTGTTCCGGCGGCGCGTATCGCGCTGGTGCTGGACGAGACGCCGGAGCGCGTGCTGGACGCGGCGCAGACGCTGGCGGCGGAGCTGGAACGCGACGGGCGCGGGATACGGCTCGTGCGGCTGAACGACTCCCTGCAGCTCCATTCCGCACCGGCCTTTGCCCAGCCCATCACCCGCATTCTGGAGCAGCGCCGCCCGCCGCGGCTGACCCAGACCTCGCTGGAGGTGCTGGCGATTGTTGCCTATTTCCAGCCCGTGACCCGCGCCTATATCGAGCAGATGCGCGGTGTGGATTCCTCCTATACCGTCGGCGTGCTGGCGGAGCGCGGCCTGATCGAGGCCTGCGGCCATCTGGAGGCCATCGGCCGCCCGACCCTCTACCGCACCACGGAGCTTTTTCTGCGCAGCATGGGCGTCGCCTCGCTTGACGAGCTGCCGGAGCTGCCGGAAATAACGGGAAGCGACGCGGCGCGCCAGCTGCAGGAAAAGGTCGACGAACTGCGCGCGGCGGAGGAGCTCAAGGCCGCGCAGGAGCAGGCCGGGGCGCTTGCCTCGGATGCGGAGTCGGAGACATGACGGCGCTCATCATCGCGGGCGCGGTGCTGCTCGTGCTCGCGCTGCTCTCGCTTCTCAAATGCGGCGTGGAGGCCGCATATGATGAGTCCGGCTTCTGGTGGCGGCTGCGTGCCGGCGTGTTCCGCTTTTCCCTGCCGGGGAAGAAGACAGCGCCAGATGCAGCGCATGAAACGGACGGCAAGGGCAAGGTGCCGAAGCCCAAGGCCAGGCCATCGCCTGATCATCTGCGGGCGCTGGCGGCGCTCGGCTTCCGGCTGTTAAAGCGATTTTTCAGGCATCTGCACATCGACCGCCTGCGGATATATTTTCTGTCCGCCTATGACGACCCCTATGATACCGCCATGGCCTACGGCTGGGCGGGGACGGCGATGGAGGCGCTGACGGCCTTGGCTGACGGCCGCATACGCCGCCTGGAGCTTCATACAGAGCTTGATTTCGATTCGACCCAGCCGCGGCTGGAGGCTCATATCGTGCTATATGCACGACTGGGAGTCCTCGCCGCGCTGGCTGTCTCGGCGCTGCGCGGCTACCGGGCGCTTCACCGGGAGAATAAGAAACGGGAAAAGGAGAAGAACAATGGCAAATCAGTCGATCGGTGATCTGATGGAGGCCTCCATCGGCAAAATACGCGACATGGTGGACGCCAACACGGTCGTCGGCGATCCCATCACCACGCCGGACGGCGTGACGGTCATCCCCGTCAGCCGCATGAGCTTCGGCTTCGCGTCCGGCGGCAACGACAAAAGCCCGCAGAGCAAGGGTATCTGGGGCGGCGCGGGCGCAGCTGTCCGCGTGTCGCCCATCGGCTTTCTTGTTGTGAAGGACGGCGGCGTGCACATGGTGAACCTCTCCGCTCCGGCGGTCACGCCGATGGACAGGCTGCTGGATATGATACCGGAGCTGATCGACCGCGTGGAATACATGGTCGATAAATACAGCGGCGGCGAAACGGAAAGCGCGGATTGACGGCGGAAAACGGGGCATAATAGCACCCGGGTGGTGTTGTTATGAAAAAAGCCATGGCTCTGCTTGGCGCTTTGCTCCTGCTCACGACGAGCGCCCAGGCTGCGTCAGACGCGCCGGATAATGCGGCGGCGGCCTGCATCCTGCTGGAGGCGGAGAGCGGCCGGACGCTCTATGAGAAAAACGCGGACGAGCCCATGCTCATCGCAAGCACGACGAAGATCGCCACGGCGCTTTGTGTGCTGTCGCTTTGCTCGCCCGACGAGAGCGTGGAGATACGGCCGGAGTGGACGGGCATCGAGGGCTCGTCCATGTACCTTGCCGCCGGGGAGCGCTATACGGTGCGGGAGCTGCTGGGCGGGCTCATGCTCGCGTCGGGCAATGACGCAGCCGTGGCGCTGGCCTGTCATGCGGCGGGCAGCACGGCGGCCTTTGCAGTGCGCATGAACGCCCTTGCCAAGGAGCTTGGCTGTGAGCACACCCACTTCACCAATCCGAGCGGCCTCGACGACGAGGAGCATTATTCCACGGCGCGGGATCTGGCGCGTATCGCCCGCTGCGCCATGGAGAATGAGGAGCTTCGCGTTCTCATGTCCAGCCGGAGCGTGACCATCCACGGCAGCACCTATTATAACCACAACAAGCTGCTCGGCAGCTGCGAGGGCGTATTCGGCGTCAAGACCGGCTATACCATGGCGGCCGGGCGGACGCTGGTGTCCTGCTGCGAGCGGGAGGGCATGACGCTGATCTGTGTGACGCTGCGCGACCCGGACGACTGGAACGACCACCGGGCGCTGTATGACTGGGGATACGCCAACTGGCGGAGACAGACCCTGACCCCGGCGGAGATGCGTATTCCGCTCATCGGCGGGGCGGAGGAGACGCTGGCCGTCCGTGCGGCGGGGGGCGTGACGCTTCCGCTCTGCGATACGGACGAGACGCGCTTTGCCTATGAGCTGCCGCGCTTTGTCTTCGCGGGCGTGCAGGAGGGCGAGACGCTCGGGCGCGCGGTCTTGTATGTGAACGGCGAACGCTTTGCGGAGACGGCGCTGTGCAGCGCGGCGGAAACGCAGCCGGCGGAAACGGCGGAGCGGCCGCTGCTGCGATGGCTGAAAACGCTGGGAAGGAACATCTATACATTTTGACACAACGACTGCAAAAGATCATATCGGCGGCGGGGCTGGCCTCACGCCGTGCCGCCGAAAGGATGATAGAGGAGGGGCGCGTGGCCGTCAACGGGCGCACCGCCTCTCTTGGCATGTCCTGCGACCCGGAGACGGATACGGTGACGGTGGACGGCGCGCCGCTGGAGCTGACGGCGCGGCGGCGCTATATCATGCTCCACAAGCCGCGCGGCTATGTCACCACCATGTCGGATGACCGCGGCCGCCCCACGGTGGCGGAGCTTACGGCCTCGGCGGGCGGGCGGCTGTATCCGGTCGGGCGGCTCGACATGGATTCCGAGGGACTGCTCCTCATGACGGACGACGGCGAATTTGCCAACGCCATGATGCATCCGTCCGGCGCGGTGGACAAGGTCTATCAGGTCTTTGTCCGCGGCGGCGAGCTCCATGAGGCGATACATAGGCTGAATGCCATGCGCTCGCTGGACGGCGAGCCCATCGCCCCGCCGCAGGTCACGCTCATCGAGCGCAGCGGCGACGATGCCGAACTCCAATTTATCATCCACGAGGGGAAAAACCGCCAGATACGGCGCATGTGCAGCCAGTGCGGCCTGCGGGTGCAGCGGCTCATACGGCTTGCCGAGGGACCGCTGACGCTGGGAACTTTGCCGGCCGGAAAATGGCGGTATCTTACGGCGGATGAGATCAAATCCTGCAAAATGGAGCTTGCCTGCGGCAAATAATCGGCTTTTTTGAACGAATTTTGAAAGTTCATAAAATATATCTTGCAATTTTGCGCACGGTTCGTTAGGATGTAGCTAACGAATCAAAGCAGGTGCAGCTATGCAGAATGATATTTTGACCCGCCTCGGGTCGGACAATAAGCGCTTTTCCAAAAGCCATCGGAGCATCGCGCGCTACATAGCGGAGAACTATGATAAGGCGGCGTATATGACCGCCGGGAAGCTCGGCCGCACGGTCGGCGTGAGCGAATCGACGGTCGTGCGCTTTGCCATGGAGCTCGGCTACGACGGCTACCCGGAAATGCGGAAGGCGCTGCAGGAGGCCGTGCGCAACCGCCTGACGAGCGTGCAGCGCATCGCCGCCTCACGGGAGCTCATGGACGGCCAGAGCGTCCTCAAAAGCGTGATCAGCGCCGATATGGACAAGCTGCGTGTGACGCTGGAGGGTATAGAGCAGGAGGACTTTGAGCGCGCTGTGGATCGCATCATGGAGGCCAGGAACCTCTATATCCTCGGTATGCGCTCGTCGACCGCGCTTGCCTCGTTCATGGGCTTTTATCTGAACTACCTGATGGACAATGTGCGTGTCATCAATGACAGCAGGGGCGGCGAGGTCTATGAGCAGATGCTGCGCATCGGGGAGGGCGACGTTCTCTTTTGCATCAGCTTCCCGCGCTATACCTCGGCGTCTCTGAGCGCGGCGCGCTTTGCCAAGGAGCGCGGTGCGCGTATCATCGCGCTGACGGACAACAACGCCTCGCCCTTTGCGAAGCTCGCGGACACGGTGCTCTATGCCAAGAGCGACATGGTGTCCTTCCTTGACTCGCTCGTTGCGCCCATGAGCGTGCTGAACGCCATTATCATCGCCATCGCCTCCCGCCGCCAGAGCACGCTTGACGCGACCTTCGGCAAGCTGGAGGCGCTGTGGGAGGAATACGGAGTGTTTACCAAGGGTGAAAGCTGATCTGGTAGTGATCGGCGGCGGCGCCGCCGGAATGATGTGTGCGGGCACGGCTGCGGAGGCGGGCGTGCGCGTGCTGCTGCTTGAGCCGAACGAGAAGCTGGGACGCAAGCTGCGTATCACGGGCAAGGGGCGCTGCAACTGCACGAACAACTGCGGCGCACGCGAGCTTATGGCCAATGTGCCGACCAACCCGAAATTTCTATACAGCTGCCTCAACGCCTTCCCGCCGGAGCAGACGATGGAATTTTTCGAGTCCATCGGCGTGGCATTAAAAACCGAGCGCGGCAACCGCGTTTTCCCCGCCTCCGACAGCGCGAATGAGCTGGCGGACGCGCTGGGCGCGTGGCTGCACAGACTCGGCGTGCGCGTTGTCAGGAGCCGTGCGCGGGAGATACTGACGGAGGACGGCGCCGTATCCGGCGTCCGAACGGACGCGGGCATGATAAGCTGCCGCGCCGCGGCGCTATGCACGGGCGGGCGCAGCTATCCGCTCACCGGCTCGCGCGGGGACGGCTATGCCATGGCGGAGCGCCTCGGCCACCATATCCTTACGCCGCGACCCTCGCTCGTTCCACTGGAAAGCCCGGACGCGTTCTGTGCGGAGCTGGCCGGCTTCGCGCCGCGCAACGTGACGCTGCGCGTCTATGAGGACGGGAAGCTCATCTTTGAAGAGCTGGGGGAGATGCTGTTCACCCACTTCGGCGTGTCGGGGCCGCTGGTGCTGTCTGCGAGCGCGCATATGCGCCGCTTCGGCGAGTGCCGCTATGCGCTTGCCATCGACTTCAAGCCGGGGCTGGACGCGGAGAAACTGGACGAGCGCCTGCTGCGCGACTTCTCGAAGTATGCCAACCGCAACTTCGCCAACGCGCTCGACGAGCTTGCGGTGCGTTCGTTCATCCCGGTGCTCATCCGGCAGAGCGGCATAGCGCCGGAGTTGAAGGTGAACTCCATCACCCGTGAGCAGCGGCACCGTCTGGGCGCGCTTTTGAAGGCGTTTCCCGTGCGCGTGAGCGCGCCGAGGCCGATCGACGAGGCCATCGTCACGAGCGGCGGCATTGACGTGCGGGAGGTCGAGCCGCGCACGATGCGCTCCAAGCTCGTCTCCGGACTCTATTTTGCCGGGGAGCTGCTGGACGTCGACGCCTACACGGGCGGCTTTAATCTTCAGATCGCATGGTCCACCGGCCGCAGCGCCGGAAGAAATATAGGAGAGACATATTGCTATGAGTGATAAGAGTGACAAGCATTTTTCCGTCGCCATCGACGGACCCTCCGGCGCGGGCAAAAGCACCGTTGCCAAGGCGGTCGCGGAGCGCTTCGGCTTTATCTATGTGGACACCGGCGCGATATACCGGACGGTCGGCCTCGCCGTGCGGCGGGCGGACGTTGACCCGCAGGATGCGGCGGCGGTCGTTGCGCTGCTCCCGTCTCTGAGCATCGAGCTGACCCACGGGGCGGACGGCCTGCAGCATATGCACCTGAACGGCGAGGATGTGAGCGGGGCGATACGCACGCCGGAGATATCCATGTATGCCTCCCGTGTCTCGGCCATTCCCGCCGTGCGGGCGTTTTTGATGGATATGCAGCGCGATATGGCGCGCCGCACCAGCGTCATTATGGATGGACGCGACATCGGGACGGTCGTGCTGCCGGACGCCTCGCTGAAGATATTCCTGACGGCCAGTGCGGAGGCGCGCGGCCGGCGCCGCTATGACGAGCTTCGCCAGAAGGGGCAGGACGTGACCCTGGACGAGGTGCTGCGCGATATGGCGGAGCGGGATAAGAACGACACGACCCGTGCGGCCGCGCCGCTCGCCGCGGCGGAGGACGCCGTGCTGGTCGACACCTCGGCGCTGACGCTTGCGGAGAGCATTGACGCGGTGGCGGAGCTTGTGCGCCGGGGGCTGGACGCATGAGGGCTTTTTATCTGTTTGTCTATTTCCTGCTGTGGATACCCGTCCACCTGCTCTATCCCATGATCATACGCGGACGCGCGAACATTCCCGACGGACCGTGCATCATCTGCGCCAACCACTCTAACTATATCGACCCGCTGCTCATCATCTACGCCTTCGGGCCGCGCCGCTTTCTCCATACCATGAGCAAGAAGGAGAACATCGAAAAGCCGGTCATCGGCTGGATCTACCGTATGTGCGGCGCGTTTCCCGTGGAGCGCGGCGGCATCGACATGGGCGCTGTGCGGACGACGATGACGCTGCTGAAAAAGGGCTGCAAGGTCGTCATTTTCCCGGAGGGCACACGCACGACATGGGACGACCCGGACGCCGGAAAGGCGGGCGCAGTGCGCTTTGCCTCCAAGCTGAATGTCCCCATCGTGCCCATCTTTATCACGCGCAACAAAAAAATACTCGGCCTTGTCCGTATCCGCATCGGCGAGCCCTATGAGGTCTGCTGCCGGACGAGGGCGGAATATGAGGAAAAGACGCGCGAGCTGATGAACACCATCTTCGCGCTGGGAAAGATCGATGAAAATTAAAATTGCGGAGAGCGCCGGCTTCTGCGTCGGCGTGGAGCGCGCCGTGGCGCTCGCGGAGGGGGAGCTTGACAAGGGGCTTGTATGCTGGAGCCTCGGCGAGCTCATCCATAACACGGATGCGGTGCGGCGTCTCGCGTCCAAGGGACTGCGCGTTGCGGAGAGCGTGGCGGAGCTGCCGGATGGGGCGCGGGTCGTGATACGCTCGCACGGCATCTCCCGGCGGGAGCGTGAGGAGCTTGCGGCCAAGGGCTGTATCATCATCGACGCGACCTGCCCGCGTGTGTCGCGCATCCACCGCATCGTCCAGCGCGCATCCGAGGCGGGGGAGCGGGTCGTTATCGTCGGCGAGCCGGCGCATCCCGAGGTGCGCGGCATCTGCGGCTGGTGCACGGACGCGGTCGTCCTGCGGGACGGCGAAGCGCTGCTCACATGGGCGGCAGAGCAGCCGGAAGGAGAGTCGCTGGCCGTGACAGTGGTGTTCCAGACCACCTCCAACAAGGCCAAGATTGAACAAAGTATTAACATTTTCAGAAAAAGGTATACAAACGCGAAGTTATTTGATACAATATGCGATGCTACGTTTATACGGCAGAAGGAAGCGAGCGAGCTTTCCGCCGAATCGGACGCGATGGTCGTTGTGGGCGGCTTCCACAGCGCCAACAGCCTCCATCTGGCGGAGATCTGCGCGGAGCATTGCAAAACCGTTTTATTTGTGCAAAACGGCGATGAGCTCGATACGGCGCGGCTTGACGGCTGCGATACGGTCGGGGTCACGGCCGGAGCTTCCACGCCGGCGTGGATTATTAAGGAGGTAGTAAACAAGATGACCGAAGAGACCGAAATCATGGAGCAGGAAGAAAAAACTGTTGCGGCGCCCGTCGTGGACGACGCGGAAAAGAGCTTTGACCAGCTCCTTGAGGATTCCATCAAAACGATCAGCAACGGCGAGACCGTGACCGGCGTCGTTGCGGCGATCACGCCCACCGAGATCACTCTCGACCTTTCCACCAAGCATTCCGGCTATATCCCCGTGTCGGAATTCACCAACGACGAGGCCGGCGTCGACATCAACGACCTGGTCAAGATCGGCGACGAGATCACGGCGACCGTCGTCCGCGTCAACGATGTGGAAGGAACGGCGCAGCTCTCCAAGCGTCGTCTTGATGCAGCCCGCAGCTGGAACGACATCGAAGCCGCCCGCGAGGAGGGCACCGTTGTCGAAGGCAAGGTTACGGAAGAAAACAAGGGCGGCGTCGTGGTGTCCGTCAGCGGCATCCGCGTGTTCGTCCCCGCGTCCCAGACCGGCCTTGGCCGCGACGTCCCCATGACCCAGCTTGTCGGCACCACCCAGCGCCTCAAGATCACCGAGGTCAACCGTGGCCGCAAGCGCGTGGTCGGCTCCATCCGCTCCGTCCTGTACCGTGAGCGCAAGGAGAATGCCGAGAAGATCTGGAGCGAGATCGAGGCCGGTAAGAAATACGCCGGCGTTGTCAAGAGCCTGACTTCTTACGGCGCGTTCGTCGATATCGGCGGCGTGGACGGCATGGTCCATGTCTCCGAGATCAGCTGGAGCCGCGTCCGCACCCCGGCTGATGTGCTGAAGGTCGGCGACGAGATCGAAGTCTATGTTATCAGCTTCGACCCCGAGAAGAAGAAAATTTCCCTCGGCCTGCGCAAGCCCGAGGATAACCCCTGGCTGAAGTTCACCTCCCAGTTCAAGGAGGGCGACGTCGCCTCCGTCAAGGTCGTGAAGCTCATGCCCTTCGGCGCCTTTGCCGAGGTGCTGCCCGGCGTGGACGGCCTCATCCACATCTCCCAGATCGCGAACCGCCGTATCGGCAAGCCCGACGACGTGCTGTCCGTGGGCGATGTCGTGGATGCGAAGATCACCGCCATCGACAACGAGAAGCAGAAGATCAGCCTCTCCATCCGCGCCCTGATCGAGCCGGAACCCGCGCCCGTGCGTGAGCGCGAGGTGGACGAGCCCCGTGAGCGTGTCCGTGACCGCATGGAGGGCGATGCCCTTGTCTATGAGATATCTGCCGAGGGTCATGCCACCGGCTTTGCCCCTGAGGAAGACGAGACCGGCGACGAGTGATTCCCTGTATATATGCTATGGCCCGCAGCGTATGCTGCGGGCCGTTTTTGCGTCCGGTATATCAATTGAGCCGCTCGGCATTGTGGGCGAAGAGGGCATCGATGCGCTCGCGCAGCGGGGCGTTTTCCGGCTTTTCGAGCGCCGGGTCGTCGCGCAGCAGGGCGAGCGCCTCATCCTGCGCCTGGCGGAGCACGCGCATATCGCCGGAAAGGTCGGCGACGTGCATCTCCGGCAGGCCGTGCTGCCTTGAGCCGAAGAAATCGCCGGGGCCGCGCAGCCGCAGATCCTCCTCCGATATTTTGAAGCCGTCGTTCGTGCGGCAGAGCACGCGCAGCCGCGCTCTCGCGTCCTCGCCCTGCGCGTCGGAAAAGAGGACGCAGTAGCTCTTATGCGCGCCGCGTCCGACGCGCCCGCGAAGCTGGTGGAGCTGGGACAGGCCAAAGCGGTCGGCGTTTTCGACGATCATGAGCGCCGCGTTCGGGATGTCCACGCCGACCTCGATGACGGTCGTGGCGACAAGTATGTCGAACTCCCCGGCGGCAAAGGCCGCCATGACTGCGTCCTTTTCCCTGGCCTTCATGCGCCCGTGTATGCAGCGGACGCGCAGCTCCGGGAATATCTCGTCCTGCAGCTGGCGGGCATATTGCTCGGCACTCTTCACGTTTTCGGGGCGCTCCTCGCTCTCCTCGACCATGGGGCAGACGATGAATACCTGCCGCCCCTCGCCGACAAGACGGCGGACGAAGCGCCATATACGCTCGCGCATATCCTCGCCGACGGCGAAGGTGTCCACCTTCTGCCGCCCCGGCGGCAGCTCGTCGAGGATGGAGGCGTCCAGATCGCCGTAGAGGATGAGAGCAAGCGTGCGCGGGATGGGCGTGGCGGACATGACGAGAACGTGCGGGTGCGTTCCCTTGGCGGTCAGTGCGCCGCGCTGCTCCACGCCGAAGCGGTGCTGCTCGTCCGTGACGACAAGACCGAGGTTTGCAAATTGGACGGCCTCGCTCAGCAGTGCGTGCGTGCCCACGGCAAGCTGCGCCCCGCCGGAGGCGAGCAGCGCCAGCGCCTCGCGCTTCTCCCTGGCCGTCATGGAGCCGGTCAGCCGCACGACGCGAAGCCCAAAGGGGGCGAGCATGGCGGAGAGTGTGGTATGATGCTGCTCCGCCAGGATCTCCGTCGGCGCCATGAACGCGGCCTGACAGCCGTTTTCGGCGCAGAGCCAGATGAGCGCGGCGGCGACGAGCGTCTTGCCGCTGCCGACATCGCCCTGCAGCAGGCGGTTCATGGGCTGGCCGCCCGTCATGTCGCGGATCGCCTCCTCCACGGCGCGGCGCTGGGCGTTTGTGGGCGCGAAGGGCAGGGAGGCCCAGAACGGCTGCAGGTCGCTCCGCGCAAAGCGCAGACCCTCCCGTCCGGCGCGTCGGCCGCGCATACGCCCCAGCGCGGCGGCCAGGACGAAGAGCTCCTCAAATACAAGCCGCTGCCGCGCAAGCTGGAGCTCGCCGTCCCCCTCCGGGAAATGGATGTTATGGTAGCAGAAGCGGCTCTGCGCAAGCTGCAGGCGCTCGCGCACCGGCTCGGGCAGCGCGTTGGGCAGCTCGTCCCCGCAGAGCTCCAGCGCGTTCTGCATGATGGACACCAGTGCCTTGCGGCCAATGCCGGAGGTCAGACGGTAGATGGGCAGGATGCGGCCGGAAACGAGACCCGCGTTGTCCGCCGCCTCAAACTCCGGGTTCGTCATGCAGCGGCGGCCGTGCAGCAGCGTGACGCGGCCATAGAAGATGTAGTAGAGGCCGGGCTTGAGCGTGTTCTTGAGATAGCTCTGGTTGAAATAGCGGATGTCAAGGCTGCCGCCGTCGTCCACGGCGCGGAGGCGCAGCACGTCGCGTCCGCCGCGGACGCGCGTTCCCAGCGGCGTGGCGGCGACCATGGCGCGGACGCAGACGGGAATATCTATCGGCGCGTCGGAGATGGAATAGATGACGCGGCGATCCTCATAGGCACGCGGGAAATAGCTCACCAGCTCGCGCAGGGTATGGATGCCGAGCTTTTCAAGGAGCTTCGCCTTTTTCTCGCCGACGCCGCGAATATATTGAATGTTTTCGTCCAGTATGCTCATGGCTTGATTTTACCACAGGGCGTGGTAGAATACAAATATGTTGGATAATACGATATGCGTCATTCTGACCGGCGGAAAAAGCCGCCGTATGGGGACGGACAAGGCCATGCTCCCGCTGGACGGCGAGGCGCTGTGCCTGCGGCTGGCGGAGGAGTTTGCACCGCTCGTCCCGGTATATTTTGCCGTCGACCGCGCCGGACGCTTTCCGACGGGACGCTTTGGCGAGCTTGCTGATCGCTTTCCGGGGCAGGGGCCGCTCAACGGCATCGTCTCCGCCTTTCGCGGCAGCGGCGCGGCTTATGCGCTGCTCATAGCGACGGATATGCCCTGCTGCACACGGGCGGCGGCGGAGTGTCTGACCGGGGCTATCGGCGGGCATGATGCCTGTCTTTACGGCGACGAGCCGCTGTTCGGCCTCTACGCCCGCAGCTGTCTCCCTGCGGCGGAGGCCTGTCTCGCGGCGGGACAGAACGCCATGCGCGGCTTCCTCGGCCGCATCGACGCGCTGCGCCTTGCGCCGGACGACCCCGCTCTGTTCACGAACCTGAACACCCCGGAGGAGCTTCAGGCCTTCATCCACACAAAATGAAGAGGTCAGGGACGCTATATCCCTGACCTTTTCCGTTTTCTTTGTCACTCAGTCGAGCATACCAAAGCCGGCGACCTCGGTGACGGGGAGGGAGAAGACGATCGCGCCCGCCTCCGTGCCGGGACCCGCCGCGCGGAGGATGGCCTGCATGATGGCGGCCTTTTCCGCCTTGGCGGCCACGATGAGCACAAGCTCCTTTTCCTCCGCGATGGAGATGTTATAGAAGCTCGGCGCGCTGTCCGCGCCTGTGCCCTTGCCGTGCAGCACCGTCCCGCCCCGGGCGCCGGCGGCGCGGGCGGCGTTCATCACCATGTCCGTGCAGCCGGAGCTTGCGATGGCGACGATAAGCTCATAATCCGCGTTGATGACCGGCGTATACTGCGCCGGCTTGTTTTCTCCGTTCAGAAATGCCACAGCCTTTCCACCTCCTACGCTTTTGACCGGCACGGCGACGAAGATACCGTGGCCGGGAACGCCGATATGCAAGCGGCGCTTCATTTCCTTTAATAGCGACGCCGTCTTTCCCTCGTCCGCCACGGAGAGGACAGCGCGCTTTTCGTTCGAGTCGATGCCCAGCAGCTCGAGCATGCTCGGGACGGCGGTGCCGCGGCCGTGCAGAATGGTCGAGAGCGGCAGCGCGAACGAGTCGCACAGCGCCGTGAGCGTGTCGAGCGCGTCGGGATTTACGATGGATATCACAAGATTCATGCCGCGTCCTCCCAAAGCTCCACAATATCGAAGTCGCCGTATGCAGGCCGCTCTGCCTCCGCCTTCTTCGACCTGCGGTCATAGAAGAAGCCGACGAGCTGGATGGACAGCAGCGGCATCATGGCGACCATGGCGACGACGCCGAAGGCGTCGCGCAGGACGTTGCCGCCGAGCGCCTGACTCGTGCCCATGAAGAACTGGAGCATGAAGGTCGCGGTCATGGGGCCGGAGGCAACGCCGCCGGAGTCGAACGCGATGGCGGTGTAGATGTCCGGCACGAAGAACGACAGCGCGAGCGCGAGCGCATAGCCGGGGACGAGAAGCCAGAAGATAGAGATGCCTGTCACCACACGGAGCATGGACAGCCCCATGGCGAGCGCGATGGCGATGGAGAGGCTGCGCTTGATGGCGCGGCCGGGGATGGCGCCGGCGCTGACCGTTTCGATCTGTTTTTCGAGCACGGTCACGGCAGGCTCGGCAGAGATAATGAACCAGCCGAGGAGCATGGCGAGCGGGATGAGCCAGATCTGCGAGGAGCCGCCCGCAAGCTCGGCGCCCAGCGTCGCGCCGAGGGAGGAGAAGCCGATATTCACGCCCGTGAGGAAGAGGACGAGGCCGAGATAGGTCTCCGCGATGCCGATCATGATCTTGGCAAAGCCGCGTCCGCTGATGTGCAGGAGCGTGAACTGGAACACGAGGAAGATGGCCATGATGGGCAGCATAGAGAGCGCCGTTTCGCCGAGATAGGTCGGCAGCGCGGCCAGGAAGGCGTGCCCGATGGCGGTGGTGCTGTCATAGGAGGCGGCGCTCAGGTCGGCCACGGCGCCGTTCTCGCGGTAGAAGAAGCCGAGCAGCAGCACGGCGAGGATGGGACCGATGGAGCAGAGCGCGACAAGACCGAAGCTGTCGGCCTCCGCCTTGCGGTCGCTTCGGACGTTGGAAACGCCGACGCCCATGGCGAGGATGAACGGCACGGTCATGGGACCCGTCGTCACGCCGCCGGAGTCAAAGGCAATGCCCAGATAGTCGGGATCAGACACGGCGGCAAGCGCAAAGATGAGCGCATAGCAGCCGAGCAGCAGCCAGCGCAGCCTTGCACCGGTGAGGATGCGCAGCATACAGACGGCCATGAACAGGCCGACGCCGATGCCCACGGTGACGAGGAGGACGGTGCTGCTGATGTGGGGGACGGTCTGCGCCAGCACCTGCAGATCGGGCTCGGCAATGGTGATGGCAAAGCCGAGCAGGAAGCTCACGCCGAGGATGAGCGGGAGATTTTTGTTGCGGGTCAGCGCCGCGCCGACCTGATTGCCGATGGGGGTCATGGACTGCTCCACGCCGAGCGTGAACAGTCCCATGCCGACGATGAGCATGAGCGCTCCGATCAGGAAGCAGAGCAGCAGATCGGGCTGCATCGGTGTGAAGAACAGGCAGAGCAGCGCCACGATGACGACGATGGGCATGACGGAAACAGAGGCTTCCTTGAGCTTCTCCGCCGCCGCGGCTCGTGCGTGCCTTGCGTTTTCTCTTGCAGTTTCCTTTTTTATGATAACGCCTCCTTTTGCTCCAGATCGGTCTGCCGCCCCGCCGCCAGCAGACGTTGGCGCAGGCGGATGTATTCCTGTGCATCCTCCGGGCCGAGCGCCTCCAGCAGCGCGGCGATACGGGAGATGGTCTCCGCCCGCCGCCGCAGGATGGCCTCGCGTCCGGCATCCGTCAGCTCGACAGGGTGCTTTCGCTCGTCATCGGCGCTGCGCGGCCGCTGCACCCATTGCTTCTGCTCCAGGTGCCGCAGCAGCGCGGAGATGCGGGCGGAGCTCACGTGCATGGCGCGGCCAAGCTCGCTCGGCAGCGTCTGTCCGCACCCAAGGAGAAGACTGAGTGCAAAAAATTCGCCGCCGGACATATCCGCCAGCGACGCGATCACGGGAAGTCGGTCAAAATCGTTGCGCAGGGCAAGCAGCTCCTGCGCCAGCGCGGGATAATCCATGCAGACCCCTTTCGGTTGCTAACAGTGTTAAATAAATAGTACCACACCCCGCCCCGCATTGCAAGGGCGAAAAACTGGAAGATGAAAAGGGAAGCCCGCCGAAGCGGACTTCCGAGTGCTTATCAATATATCGTGACCCCCGTCACACCGGCGACATATTTTAAAAGATGCATGACGTCCGCAATGTTCAAAGCGTCGTCGCCGTTGACGTTGCCCTGATCGTCCGCGAGCGTGACGCCCGTCACACCGGCGACGCATTTCAGAAGATGCATCACGTCCGCGATGTCGACGGCGCCGCTCTCGTCCACGTCGCCGGGGATCCGCTTGCGCTCCGCAAGCGCATACGGGCTGAAGCCGTCTAGCACGAAGCGGACATAATGCTTGCCGTCCTCCTCATACGAGCTCGGCACAAGCACATCCGGGTCGGCTCCGACAAGGTGCACCAGCCGCACGCGCTGCCATATCATTCCGTCCGGCACCGCAAAGCTCACGCACACCGGCACATCGAGTGCGCCGGTATTCGTCACGCCGGAAAGCTCCATGTCCAGGTAATAGACCGGGTGCTCGCTGTTTAGCGTATCGGGCAGCTCCGTCTCCGTGCCGTCCCTGACTGTCAGCGTGACAGCGCCGGTGCCGCTTGCGTTCATTCCTGCGCCGGTGATGTCCGTGACGCTGACCTTGGTATCGTTCGTGATATCGACCCCGCCGTCCGGTTCCAGAGCCATCAGCGCCTTTACGGCGGCGGCAAACTTCTGCAGCGCCGTTTGGAGCGTCAGCTTGTCGATCTTTTTGACCTCCTCAAGGCACTCCGCCGCGTCCAGCGACGTGTCGTCCACAAGCTCCACAAGCCCGTCCGCCGCCCGCTGCGGCGTGGGGGTATAGTGAAGCGATGTGTTGGTGAGGCAGTTGTTCTGCTCGCCGACGGTCATGCCGTTCCAGTCGTTTCTCATGCCGGCAAAGTATACGTCCGCAAGCGCGCTGCAGCCGTCAAACGCGCCCTCTCCGATACTCGCCACGCCGGACGGGATCGTCACGCTCGTAAGTGCGCTGCAGCCGAAGAACGCATAGTCCCCGATGCTCGCCACGCCGCTTTCGAGCTTCACGGCGGTGATGGCGGTTCTCGACGAGTACCATGGCGCGCCGCCTGCGCTGCAGCTCGCCATATCTCCCGTGCCGCTGATGGTGAGGGTGCCGTTCGCCAGACTCCAGGTCACGCCCTCGCCGCAGCTGCCGCTGCCGGCGCTGTCGAGCGGCAGCGATAGCGCGTCCTCAGGATCTTCCGTTTCCTCGCTCTCCGCCGCGGCGGTCTCGCTCTCTGTCTCGGCGGCTTCTGTGGTTCGCGCTGCATCCTGTTCCTCGGGGGAGGTCATTTCCTCGATTCCCTGCGCCAGCACGGAGAGGGGCAGCAGTGACAGCGTGAGCAGCAGCGCAAGAAAAATGCTTATCGGTTTCTTCATTGCTGTGTTTCCTTCTGTTGTTTTTGAGATTGCGATCGCACCGGCGGGCGATTGCCATACCCATTATATCACATATGGTAAACCATGCAAACCCTTTTCCGGCGCTAAAAATCGCCCGCAGCGTGTGCTGCGGGCGATGCAGACTGTCAAAGAACCTTGCGCGGACGCGGGAGCGCCCCGGCAGGCCTGGAGCGATGCGTTGGCGCGGGAGCGCCCCGGCTCCCTTGTGTAAAGGGAGCTGTCAGCGGAGCTGACTGAGGGATTGAAAGGCTGCGATAATTGCCCGTTTTTCGATAAAAAAGCAGACTTTTCAGCGTTCAATCCCTTCGTCAGCGGCTTGCGCCGCTGCC
>CAVEQW010000027.1:0-12770 GCA_963618155.1 Alloprevotella sp. | reverse complement strand
AATTTACAAGGTACACACGCTTCTCTCTCGGAAGTTCCCTTCCCGCGAGGCGCTTGAGTATAATAACATCATCCCCCACACTTGTCAAGCACTTTTCTGACTTTTTTCAAAAATATTTTCTCCCTCGGAAAAAGAGCTTCCGAGGGAACGGCTTCAGGCCTTGATTTTCAAGGCATTTCAGGCACAGAAGTAATGCTTTCCAATGGTGAGCAGCACCGGCCGCGACCATATCCACGAGCTCGTCGCGGTGTCCGGATTGAAATAGTACAGCGCGCCGCCGGTGGGATCCCAGCCGTTGAGCGCGTCCCGCGCCGCCTGATACGCCGAGTCTGCGACCGGCTCCCAGAACTGGCCGTCCTGCAGGCAGCTGAATGCGCCGGACTGGTACACGACGCCGGAGATCGAGCCAGGAAAGCTCGGGCTTTCCACGCGGTTCAGCACGACCGCGCCGACCGCCACCTGTCCCGTATACGGCTCGCCGCGCGCCTCCGCCGATATGAGCCGCGCCAGCAGCTCCACGTCCCCGGACGAGCGGCTGGCCGTCTCTGAGACAGAAATGCCGAGCGCCGCCAGCGTTTGGCTGCCGCATTTTCCGTCGACCGTAAGGCCGTTTTTCTCCTGAAAATACCGCACGGCCCTGGCCGTGGCGGAGCCGTATATACCGTCCACACTCCCGGAATAATAGCCCCAGTCGCGCAGTCTGGCCTGTATCTGCCGCACCGTTTCCCCGCTCGAGCCCTGCTGATAGCTCGCCGCATCCGCCGACTGCATGGCCAGGATGACAAAGACATTGAACGCAAACAGCACCGCGAGCGCGATGCAGAGCCGCTTGCGGCGGCGTGACATCTGTGAAAACATAAAAAGCCCCCTCGTAGCAATTGTAGTCTACGAGGGAGCCTGTCCGATTATGCTTTTACACGATCAGAGAATTGTTGGATTTTGTGTTGATCTCTTCCTTGAGCACACGCAGGAACGCCTCAAAGGGCATCACGCCCTTGTCGCCGGCCTCGCCGCGCATACGCACGGACACGCTGCCGGTGGCGGCCTCCTTGTCGCCCACGACGAGCATATAGGGTATCTTCTGTCCCTGCGCCTCGCGGATCTTATAGCCGATCTTCTCGTTGCGCAGGTCGGTCTGTACCCGCACACCGGCCTCGGCCAGCTGAGCCGCCAGCGCCTCGGCATAATCCGACACGCGGTCGGTGATGGGCAGTATCTTCACCTGCACCGGCGCGAGCCAAGTCGGGAACGCGCCGCCGAAGTGCTCCGTGATCACACCGATAAAGCGCTCGACGGAGCCGAGCACAACGCGGTGTATCATCACCGGGCAGTGCTTTTCGCCGTCCGCGCCGGTGTATTCAAGCCCGAAGCGGCCGGGGAGCTGGTAGTCGAGCTGGATGGTGCCGCACTGCCAGGTGCGGCCAAGGGAGTCCTGAATATGGAAGTCAAGCTTCGGCCCATAGAAAGCGCCGTCGCCGGGATTCACGACATACTCGCGGCCGATGGACGTGATGGCGTCCGCCAGCGCCGCCTCCGCCCGCTCCCAGTCCTCGCGGGAGCCGATGTGGTCGTCGGGCATGGTGGAGAGCTCGATGGTATAGGGCAGGCCGAAGAGCGAATAGACCTCGTCGAAAAGCTGGGCAATGCGCACGACCTCGTCCTTGATCTGGTCGGGCGCAAGCAGGATATGCGCGTCGTCCTGCGTGAAGCAGCGGACACGGAACATACCGTGCAATGCGCCGGACAGCTCATGCCGGTGCACCAGCCCAAGCTCGCCGTAGCGCAGCGGAAGCTCACGGTAGGAGTGCGGCTCCAGCTCATAGACCAGTATGCTGCCGGGACAGTTCATGGGCTTGATGGCATAGTCCTCGCCGTCGATGACGGTCGTGTACATATTTTCCTTATAGTGATCCCAGTGGCCGGACGTCTCCCAGAGGGTGCGGCGCATGATCTGCGGCGTGGATATCTCAAGATAGTCCCACTTCTTATGCACCTCGTGCCAGTAGTCGAGCAGGGTGTTGCGCAGCACCATGCCGTTGGGCAGGTAGAACGGGAAGCCGGGCGCCTCGTCGCGGAACGCAAACAGGCCGAGCTGGCGGCCAAGGACGCGATGGTCGCGCTTCTTTGCCTCCTCGATGCGTGCCAGATACTCGTCAAGCTCCGTCTTGCTGGGGAAGCAGGTGCCGTAGATACGCTGCAGCATCTTGCGGCTGGAGTCGCCGCGCCAGTATGCGCCGGTGCAGCTCGTGAGCTTGATGCCGTTGCCCTTGACGCGGCCGGTGTGGTCAAGGTGGGGACCCGCGCAGAGGTCGGTAAAGTCGCCCTGCTTATAGAAGCTGATGACGGCGTCCTCCGGCAGATCGTTGATGAGCTCGACCTTATACGGCTCGCCCATGCTCTCCGCCAGCTTGAGCGCCTCGTCACGCGGCAGCTCAAAGCGCTCCAGGGGAATGCGCTCCTTGCAGATCTTCCGCATTTCGGCCTCCAGCGCCGTCAGATCCTCCGGCAGAAAGGGCTTGTCCGAGTCGATGTCATAGTAGAAGCCGTCCTCGATGGCGGGGCCGATGGCGAGCTTGGCCTCCGGGTACAGACGCTTGACCGCCTGCGCCAGAATGTGGCTCGTCGTGTGGCGGTACATCCGCCGGTAGTCTTTGTCCTCGAATGTGTATTCCATAGGGTAAACCTCCAAAAAGGGCGGATACGTACACGCCCTGTATTTGATATAGTATTTACAGCCGCGCTATGAGCCAGCAAAGGCCGTAGAGCACGGGCTGATGCAGAAGATAAATAAGCAGCGTATGCCGCCCCGTCCATGTCAGCAGCGGCGGCATGGGCGCATAGAGCTGCGGCGCGTCGCAGCGTCGGGGCAGATGCTCTCCCAGCCATGTGCCGAGCAGAAAGAGGAAAATATACGGCAGCAGCGGAAAATAGTCATAGGACGCAAAGCCCTCATAGCGAAGCCCGAGCCAGAACAGCCAGCGCGGGCGCACCGTGACCGAAGCCGTCCAGAGACGCGCCGCCGCGTACAGTGCCAGATATATAAATGGTATCGCCCGCCCCGGCCGGGGCAGCCGCCCTCCGAAAAAGCCGTACAGCAGCATACAGGCCGACAGAAGCTGCAGAATGCCGAAGCGTATCGGCGCGTCCACGGCATAGGACGCGGCCACGACGACCAGCCCCGCCGCCGCGCAGATAAGACCGCGCCGGATGTTCCCGTGTGAAAGGCGGCAGCTTATCCCGGCGCAGAGGATGAACGACCACGCGATAAAGCGCTCGAAAAGATGCATCGGCAGACTGTCAAAAGCCTCCCAGCTCAGCCAGCCGAACGCGAACAGGTCGAAGGCGAGGTGGTAGACCAGCATACAGAGGCAGGCCAGTCCCCGCCATGCGTCAAGCGCGGGTATGCGGTCAGACGTTAAACAGGAAGTGGGTGACATCGCCGTCCTGCATGACGTAGTCCTTGCCCTCGGCGCGCATCAGCCCCTTTTCTCTTGCCGCCGCCTCGCTCCCGGCGGCCTTGAGGTCGTCGAAGGCGATGATGTTGGCGCGGATAAAGCCGCGCTCAAAGTCGGAGTGGATCTTCCCGGCAGCCTGCGGCGCCTTTGTCCCGCGGGTGATCGTCCAGGCGCGGCACTCGTCCGCCCCGCAGGTGAGGAAGGATATGAGCCCCAGCAGCGCATAGGAGCACTTGATAAGGCGGTTCAGTCCCGCCTCCTCGATGCCGAGCTCCTCCATGAACATGGCGGCCTCCTCCGGGTCAAGCTCCGCGATCTCCGCCTCAAAGCGGGCGCATACGGGCAGCACCATGCTCCCCTCCGTGTCAGCCAGCCCGCACACGGCGGCATAATAAGGGTTCGACTCGACACCGGCCGCAAAGCTGTCCTCGTCGAGGTTCGCCGCGTATATGACGGGCTTCGCGCTGAGCAGGTCGGATTGACCGATGAGCTCCCGCTCATCGTCGTCGCACTCGAAGCTGCGGGCGGAATGCCCCTCGTTCATCCATGCGAGCAGACGCTCCAGCAGCTCGACCTCCCGCGCCAGCTTCTTGTCGCCGGCCTTAAAGAGCTTCTGCGACTTCTCAAAGCGGCGCTGCAGCATCTCGATGTCCGCCATCACAAGCTCGAGATCGACCGTCTCAATGTCGCTTTTCGGGTCGCTGGAGCACTCGTGGCGGATAATGTTGGGGTCGTCGAAGCAGCGCACGACATGGACGATGGCGTCCGTGCCGCGTATGTTGGCCAGAAACTTATTGCCCAGACCCTCGCCGTGGCTCGCGCCCTTGACGAGACCGGCGATGTCCACGAATTCGACGCTGGCCGGCGTCCGCTTCTTCGGCTGATACAGCTCCGCGAGCCAGTCCAGACGCTCATCCGGCACCTGCACCACGCCGACGTTCGGGTCGATGGTGCAGAACGGATAGTTGGCCGACTGCGCTCCCGCCCGCGTCAGCGCGTTGAACAGCGTGCTCTTGCCAACGTTCGGAAGCCCGACGATACCTAATTTCATATGTGCATCTATCTCCTTAGCCTGTCGTCTTCAATAAAGGGATAGCTCCCCCGCAGCATTCTATCACCCCTGCGCAAAAAAATCCAGCGTTGTTTTACGCTTGTCAATATGACGCGCGGTGCAAAATGATAAGGAATCGCGGATATTCCGGTATTTGAGCCTCACGCATCCCATTTACAGCTGAAATTCAACGATAAAATCATGATTTTATAAGTTATAACTGATAAAATTTAAAAACCGCCCGGCATTATCCGATATAACCTTCACTTATCGCGGCGCCGCGCCGGACGGGGGAGGAAAAATCCGCTCATGTCTGCGCCCTCCAGCGTAAGCAGTGCGAGCTTGCGGTCGAGTCCGCCGCCGTAGCCGGTGAGATCCCCGTTCGCGCCGACGACGCGGTGACAGGGTATCATGATCGATATCGGGTTATGCCCGACCGCGCCGCCGACCGCCTGGGCAGACATTTTTTCGATACCGGCCTCGCGGGCGAGCAGGGCGGCGATCTCGCCGTAGCGCATCGTTTGGCCGTAGGGTATCGTCAGCATGATCTCGCACACCCGCCGGCGGAAGGGCGTGACATCACAGCGCAGCGGCGGGAGAAAGCCCGGCTCGCGCCCGGAGAAATAAACATCCAGCCAGCGCCGCGCTTCGGTAAGCAGCGGGTGCTCCCGCATCTCGGCCTCGTCCGGCAGTCCGCTGCCGTAATGCCGCTGCCCGCTGAACCACAGCCCGACGATCGCCTCCCCGTCACAGGCCAGCGTGATCTCGCCGAGCGGCGAGTCATATCGTCCGGTGTACACCATCGCATATCCCCCCCATGTGATATTACCACACCGCCCCGCAGATCGACAACAAAAACAGGCTGCAGCAAATCGCCGCAGCCCTCTGTTTCCTTACACCCCGGCGGCCTTCAGCAGCGCCGTCCAGGTCACGGGCCCGCATACGCCGTCGGCATAGATTCCGTTGTCCTTCTGGAAGCGCAGCAGGGCGCGGTGGGTGCCCGTGCCGAATTTGCCGTCCGCGCCCGCATCACCGCAGGAGTAGCCCAGCGCGATGAGATAGTCCTGCATGGCCTGGACATCCAGGCTGTTCGCACCGTAGCGCAGCGTGTCATGATCGGCCGCCGTCTCCTGGATGACGCGCTCGCCGAGATTAACAACGTCATACTGCGTCTTGTTGGTGCGTATGCCGCTCTTCGCCTCCTCATACGCCTGCTTCCACTCGTTGTACGCCTGCTCGGTATAGGCCGTACCGACCGGCAGGCCGAGCGTCCCGGCCATACTCTCCGTCACATAGCCATAGGCCTTCCACAGCGCCAGCGCATTCTCAAAGCTCTGCTGCTCCTGCTGACCCTGCGCGCTCGCGCTCTCCAGCTGCGCCGATGACTCGCGCAGACGCTGCTCCCGCTCTGCGAGCCAGTTTTCAAACGCCTGCTGATACAGCGACGTCTTCGCGTCCGCCGCCTTGGCCGCATAGTAATTCTGCGCCTGCTGCGCTGCGGCGACCGCCGCCGTGGACGCGATGCCGCCGGTATTCGACACGCCCTCGCCCAGCGCGTTGCGGTAGGCGCGCTCGCCCTCGCGCAGATACTGCTTGCGGTAGTCGCTCCAAAGCCGCCCCGCCTCGCCGTAATAGGCCGGGACTCCCTCGCGCTCCGTATTCGCCGTCTGTGCCGTCTTCTTTTCCTCCGTGCCGCCGAGCGGCGTATAGCCCGCGCCGTCCGCACCGCCGAGATACTGCCCATACTGCCGCCGCACCTGCTCCGCACCGGCGTTGGCCAGCGCCCTCGCCTCATCCGTCCTGGCTGCGGCATAGTCCTTCTTGAAGCTCAGGATGGACATTCCCGCCTCCGGCAGCTCCATCGCCAGACGGAGGTCAGCGTCGGAAAAGGAGGACAGCAGCCCGGCCGCCTCCGCCTGCTTGCGGAAGTCCTCATAGCTGAGGTTCGTTTTCGCCATGGTTTCCCCTTTCACATCGCGCGGGGCGCTCACTCGTCCCCGCTCTGTAGTTGACATAACATATACTGATAGCGCTCGTTGAGCTGGTACAGATAGTCCAGCACCCGCTCGATCTTCTCCTCGCTGTCGCGGCAGCCGTCAAACGACGGCAGCTCCGGCGGCAGCGCATAGCTCATGTCGGTCACGCTCACGCCCCCATTCGGCTGCCTGCCGCATACTCGCGTCCAAGCGCCCAGAGCTGCCAGCCGCCGCGTCCGCGCAGACGCAGCCGAAGCTCCATGCAGCGCCGCGGAACGAGCTCCACAGTGCGCACACGCCGCCCGCCGCCGCCGATGCTCGTCAGCTTCTCCCATACGCCGGAGCCGTCATAGGACACCTCCGCCGTGAGCGTATCCTCCGCGCTGACGCGGAAGTACAGGCGTTCCACCGCCTCGCAGCTCCCGGCTGCGCCGGTCATGGGCGCAAGCTCGCACTCGCTCTCAAACACGCCCTCGGCCTCGCCCTCCGTGCTGCGCACGCGGCCAAGCATCCATATTTCGCCGTCGTCGCGCAGCATATAGAGCTCGCCTCCGCACCAGCCGAAATCGAGCGCATGGCTCGCATCCTCGCGGTGCCACAAGCCGCTTTCGCTGTCATAGGCCAGAAGGCTCCATGCCTCATCCACGCGGCAGGAAACGTAGTATTTCCGCCCGTCCGTCCCCGCCGCGGCCGCCTCCCGCCGTGCCGTTCCGAGAGCGGCGTCGATGCGGCGCGGTACGCCGCCGGAATAGGCGGCAAAGCCGGCGCGGCTCTTGTAATACAGCGTCTGCCCCACCACGGCAAGGCTCTTCTCACTTCCGCGCTCCACGCCGAGCGTCTCCGTGTCGAATATCTGAAAGTTGGCGCTTTTCGTGCCGTAGACGCGGAATATATGATCCTCCTTGAAGAAAAGCGGATAGCCGCCATAGGCAAAGGCCGCCGTGAACGCGCCCGGCGCGCCGACCTCGGCGCTCCAACAGGCCGTCGCCGTCCGGTCGAAGTTGTACCACACCTTCGGGTTGCCGAGATAGCTGCAGCATATCGTGTTCCCATACACGCCCCACAGGCGGTTTCCGCACTGGCAGATATGCTCCAGCGCCGGGATATCCCGCGTCACCGCCAGCGTGCCCATCTGCGGCCAGAAGTACTCCGTCACCGCAAGCTCCGCCGCGCCAGTCTCGCGCCCCATCTGCCCCGGTATGGTGCGCGTCAGCGTCCCCAGGCTGTTATACACACGGATGCTCACCGTCTGCGGCTCCAGCACAAGATAGGAGCCGCCCGCGATGGCCGTATCGGTCGTGAAATTATAATAGGTAGCGTCGGCACTGTTTTGAAACCAATACGTCCCCGCGCCAAGCGTATCCGTCACGTCATAGCGCGACGTCACGTCCAGCGCGAAGCTGTTGTCGTAGAAATACAGGCTGTCGCCCTTCACCTCGCGTATCACCAGCGTGCGTCCGTCCGCCGCGCCGATATCGCCGCTGATATACACCGCCTCATCCGGCGCAAAGCTGTTTGCCGCCGCACAGCCGCTGAGTTTTATACAATTGGCCTCGCCGGACAGGCCGGACGGCGAGGATGCCGAGCATACGACAGCGCTCTGCGAGAACAGGCTCGCCCCCAACGCGCCGAACACGTCTGTCTCCACGTTGTAGTATTTCTGATCCGGCCATATCACGATATACGCCCCGAGACAGACAAAGCGCTTATCCCCCGGTGTCACCGTGCCGCGGGCGATGCCGTCGTAATAAAACTGCGTCCCGTCCACCCAGTACAGCGCCTCCGCCGCACCGAGGCCGTGCGGCTCCGTGAGCGTCCGCAGACGGCGGCGCGGCGGACGGGTGGACAGGACGGGGAAGTGATCCCCCGTCATATTTGTCATGGCGGCGATCGCGCCGTCGCCCGCACCCAGCCGCTCGTCAAGCCCGCCGAAGCTCTCCTGCCAGCGCAGCGGGTTTTCCCCCGCCGACGATACGCCCGGCAGTCTCATAGCCCGCCTCCGCAGAGCGCCTTGACCGCCGCCGCCGTGAACGCCGCGCCCAGCGTCGCAAGCAGCCACAGGATCGCCGTGAGCTTGGTATTGATCACGGCGTACTGCGTATCGTGCCGCGCGATGTCCGCGCTGTTGCGCGCCACCTCACGCCGCAGCGCCTCAAACTCCGTCCTCGTCACTTCCGTCATCTTCCGTATCCTCCTTCTCATCGGCCTTCTCATCGGCCGTCTGACCGCTCCCGCGGTTCATCACGGCGGCCAGCCCCGTTGCGACTGCCAGCGCAATGACCGCGCTCACGTCGATGTCGCGCACCACGCCCGCCGCGCTGATGACCGCCGCCACCGCCACGCCGGCCGCCGCCTGCAGAAAGGTCCGCAGCGCGCGGCGCAGGCACTCATGGCAGGAAAGCCATTTCCGGATATCCATGTTCTCCTCCTTTCACTCGATGGCCGCCCAGGTGAGCGGCCCGCATTCCCCGTCGGGCTCCAGCCCGTGCATCTTCTGAAAGTCCGTCACATCGTCCACCGTCGCCTCGTCATAGAGGCCGGTCAGCGCCAACACAAAGCCCTGCTGCACCAGCAGCTCCTGCAGATATTTGACCTCCGCGCCCTCGGCGCCCTTTTTCAGCAGCGTATGCGCCGGACGCGACGCGTCAAACATCCTCGCCCAGGTATAGCGGTCGGCATTGCCGTTCGGCGTGAGCCCCGCCTGCTGCTGGAATTGCTCTGTGGCGGCGGTCGTATTGCCTCCCCAGCCGCCGTCCAAGCCCTTGGGATCAAGCCCGCGGCAGTAGAGCAGCCCCTGCCATACCGTCACGTCGTCACCGGTATCGCCCTCGCCCCGCTCCTGCGTGGCGTAATAGGTCTCGGGACCCCACTCGCCGTCCGCCGCCGTCCCAACGGCGCTCTGGTGACGGCGCAGCGCGGCAGCGCGTGTCTTCGCCCCGTATTCGCCGTCCACCTCCGCGCCCGTGAAGCCGAGCCATTTCTGAAACTGCGCGATATTCTCATCCTTGACGCTGCCCCCGCTCTCCCCGGAAACGTTCAGCAGCGTCGAATAGCCGTAGATATAGGCACTGGTGAGCGCACGGGAATTTTTCCGCGCCATATTGCCGCCGTTGCCCTCATAGTAATAGACGTTCGCGTCGTCCACGGCGTACACCATGCCGGTGTGGTCACGGGTCTTCCACGCGTTCGTGAAGACGATAACGTCGCCCGCACGCGGCGTATAGGCCGCGCCGCTCTTGCCCTTGCGGTTGAGGCCGTACCACGAATAGTGGAACGCGCCCTTCGCCGCCGCATCGTCGGCCAGCGTGCCGCAGTTATAATGCGGCCAGCGTCCCCACATCGCGCTTTTCGCCGCCGCACGGCTCCCCAGCGCCTCATACACCGCCGTGGACACCATCATGGCGCACCACTCGCCGGGGTTGAGCCCGCAGACCACGCCCGCCCAGGTATAATTGCCCGCTCCCTTGTTCTTGGCAAAGTTCTCCACGCCGCGGGTCAGATAGCGTGCGTCGCCCGTCGCCTTTTCATAGTAGCCGCCGTTTTCGGTGTAGTATCGAAAATCGCTCAGTATATCGTTGATATTTGCCATATTTACTCCTTTCCCGGTTGGATGAGCACCGCGAAGCGCGCCGCGCCGCTCGTGGCTGCGCCGCCCACACAGCGGGCGTATAGCGTACCGTCTCCCGTCTCCGGCAGATAGAGCATCCGCCGTCCCATGCGCCCCGTCTGCGTCGATGTAAGCTCGGATGCATCCAGCAGCGCGCCGGGGCACAGCGCCGTCCCCAGACAGAGGGCGCAGTCCGCATCGTCGAACGCCTCCTCCACCTGACACACGGCGGCCAGCACCGCCGCACCCGGCGGCAGCTCGATGCCCGCGCCCCCTGCGTCATTGTATGCCGCGCCTCCGGCGCTTGCCCAGAACGCCGGGCGGTCGGCGGGCGCATAGCGCTCGGCATACCACGCGGCAAAGCCCTGATACGCGCTGTTATAGGCCGCCATAGCGTTGGCGTATTTGCCGTACTCTGCATTGGCGAAGTCGATCATCGCCGCGAGATACATATGATAGAGGCGCCGCCAGCTGTCCGGCAGCAGCAGTCTCCGTCCGCCGTCCGCGCCGCCGCGAAAGTCGCCGTCCGACTGCAGCAGCAGCTCGCGCCATATCTCGCCCTCCATATCCTCCACCCACGCCGCCTTCTGCGCAAGCGTGTAGGCGTTCGGCTTGAGCGCATCCACCGCCGCCGCAAGCTCCGCCACCGTCATAGCAGCACCTCCTGCTCCGGCATGAGCCGTTTGGCCTCAATGAGATTTTCCCGCGTCTGTGCCGCGCCGGGATAATGCAGCTCGGCCATCTTCGTCCAGAACAGGATCCTCGTATCCGCCTCCGCCGGGTCGCCGAACGCGCCCGCCTTATAGTAGCTCTGCAGCTCCTGCCACATCGCGCTGCGATCCACCGCGAGCGCCGCCGCCGTGTCACAGGAGAAGAGAAAGCGGTCATTCCAGTACCACTGCCCCGCCTCATCCTGCTCAAGAAAATCCCAGCGATTCCACTGCTCGTCGCGGTGATTGCCCGCCGCATCCACGCCCACGATGGGGCGCGGCTCGTCGGCATAGGCAAGCTCATACTTGAACATCGCCTCGAATATACGCGACCAGCAGGCGTTCTTCATCACGCGCTTCGACTGCATACGCCCGGCCGCCTGGCTCGCCGCGAACTTTTTGGCCACGCCGGATTCGGCTGTCGTGTCGCGCCGTCCCTGATAGGAGTCCGTGATACCGATGATGTCACGCGCCTCCTGATAGACGTATTCGAGATACGCGAGCGGCTGCTCCACATCGCACTTGAGGTCGTACACGCCGATATAGCCCTTGTCCGTCACATTCTTGAGCCGTATCACCTTCGCCACGCCCGTGTCCACACGGATGGACGGGTCGGGCGGCAGCGTGATATAGCTCCCGGCGGCAAGCAGCTGGTCGATGATGCTCTTTTCGAGCCGGTTGATGGTATTCTGCTGGTCGCGCACCTTATCGATGTCCGACTCGCCCAGAAGCTGTCCGTATACGGAAATGGACTTCTGCAATATCACCGGGTAGATATCCGGCTTATACCACGGCACACGGTTCGGCTCGCCGGTAACAGGGTCAGCGCCCGGGATGACCGACCCGTCCGAGCGCGTCTGCGGCAGCCACAGCTCCTCATACGCCGGCGTATAAGGCCGCATCGGCGCGCCGCACGCCGGACAGCGGGCACTCCCGCTCTCCGTGCCATAGCCCGCGCTCTCCGCCGCGCCGCAGGCCTCACAGCGCAGCATACGCCGCGCCTGACAGTCCTCGAGATCGCAGAGCACCGTGTCGTTGACCCACGAGAACATACCGACGCCGCCGCTCTGATTGCGGTAGTACGCCACATACTGGGTCACAAGCTCCTCCGAGGCCGAAACAGCCCCGGCGGCACGCACGCCCGGCTCCGCCTCGCTCTCTCCGGCGAGCTCCACGCCGAAGCGCTTACGGATGAACGACTTGGTCTGCGGCAGCTTGATGATGAAATCGTCCATGTCCCAGAGATCGCCGGTCACACCCGGCTGCGGCGCAAGCTGCTTGGGGTGCAGCACGGACAGCACGCTCTCGCCCTCGCCGTCGCGGCTGCGCCGTCCCGCGTCCCACTCCAATATGTACATACCGCCGCCCTGTATCGGCACCGTGCGCTCCATGCGGTCGTTGAGCTGCTCCACAGGCAGCCGGTCGAGCTTGTTGCGCAGCATATCCTCGATGAGCACGGCCAGCCGCTCATCCTCACGGCGCAGCGCCGTGACCTTCGGCTGCGGCACGTTCGCCTCCACCTGCGCCTCGATCAGCTCCGCCGCGATGTTCCGCACATGGGGCGTGCGCCGTATCGTATCGCCGTCCACCAGCGTGTCAATGCTGTCGCGCCCGCGGTAGATCGCCTCGCGCTCATCCATGCGCCCCAGCTCCGCGCTCCACGCCTCGTCATAGCGCTCCAGCTTCTCCTGCCATGCGCGCAGCCTCTCGCTGCGCTCATTTTCAGTTGACATAATTCCCTCCCGCCTTTTCCCGGCCCCGGCGGTCTGCGCCGCCGGGGCCTAAAATCTTAGAATTCGCTTTTTCCTGGGCAACGCCGCGCAATACGCAAAGAGCAGATGCCGGGAGAATTTGTGTTCCGGTGACGACACTCTTTCGCAGGAATACTTTGTGTATTTCAAGAAAGAGGGGCTGAACCGGGGCGCAAATTATCCGGCAGATGCCGCCGCCGTGCTGCGTGGCGTTGCCCTT
>CAVEQW010000026.1:0-8803 GCA_963618155.1 Alloprevotella sp. | reverse complement strand
ATCACCCGCGCCGTCGCGTGTCAAGAACAAATTTCCCCGTTTTGAAAATTTGAATCGTTACAATCACCGTAACGATCAGAGTTAAAAAGCAAGGCCGCCACTCTGCCAAGTGACGGCCTTCTAGTAGGATATTCACGACGCTGAGCTGACCGAAACGGTCTCGCCCTTGCGGCTTTATAATACACCTTGGAGGAGGTGACGTCAATAGCGAAAACGAGCAACGAGGTAAAAGACCGATGGAAAGCATCCCACTATACACGGCTTAACATCTACCTAGAAAAAGAAAAGGCCGCTGAGTACAAAGAAAAGTGCCGCAAGTCCGGCCTGAATTTCTCGGACATCCCGAAGGACAAATAAAAGCCGCCCGGTGAGGAAGCACCGAACGGCAAGAAAGGGGGAAGAACAGTGTATACCGAATACGGTTGTGAGATGGACGGCATCGAATACGCGACAGCGGATGAAGCGTATGAAGACTAATTAACTTCCCCTGTTGGTGGTCAGGGAAAACAAAACCACCACTTATAAAATATCACGAACATTCAAAAAGTCAAGATAAAACAGAACGGACACGACCAAGAGACAAAACGCGCTTTGTATCGGATTTTGAATTGAAGATATTTGCGGAAGTGCTGGAGGAATTCAAGAGGGCTTGCGAGAACAACGGCACGACACCGACAACAGAAATCAAGAAATTTATTGCGGCGTATTGCGAAGCGGCGCGGGAAAAGTAACTTTCGGCAGGGGCGGCAGAAATGCCGCCCTTTTGCCATTTCGGAAGCCGGAGGAATTTACTCTTGACTTTTGCCCCCGTTTTGAAAATTTAAATTTTCTGTGACGGCGCTCGTTTTTTGGTTGACAAAGCGCGGCGCGCCCGTTATTATCAAAGGTATGTTTAGGAAGCTTTTTACTGTTTTATTGTGCATGGCGCTGGCGCTGCTCGCGGGCTGCGCGGCGGAAGTAGACACGGCGGAGGACGCCGCCCTGGACGGCGGGGATTATACCGCCGAGATCACGCTTGCGGACGGCAAGGCCACTATCCACGGTGCGGGCGCGGCGCTCTCGGGCGGCACGCTGCTCATCTCGCGGAGCGGGCGCTACCGGCTGGCCGGGACGCTGGACGGCAATGTGACCGTCGACTGCTCCGGCGAGGTGGAGCTCGTGCTCTGCGGGCTGACCGTCCGCGGCGAGGGCTGGGCGCTCTATGCGAAAGGCTGCGACGCGCTGACGCTGACGCTTGCGGAGGATGGCAACACGCTGTCCCAGAGCGCCGCGGCGGAGGAAAACGGCGTGTGCCTCGAATGCAAGGCGCCGCTCACGATACGCGGCGACGGCGCGCTCACGCTCGACGCGGCGGGTCTCGGCCTGCGCGTCAGCGCGGACATCTGCCTGACGAGCGGCACGCTCACGGTCAACGCCGCCGATGTCGGCATCAAGGCCAAGAGCGAGGGCAGCGTGGACGTCACCGGCGGCAGCCTCACGGTCAGCGCCGGGGACGATGCGATCAAAGCCCCGGTGGTCACGCTCGGCGGCGGCACGGTGAGCCTCGTGGCCACGGGACGCGGCATCGATGCCGACGAGCTTACGCTCTCCGGCGGGACGCTTTCCGTGACGAGCGGGGACGACGGCGCGCGCGCCGACACGCTCCTCACCGTCTCCGGCGGCGCGCTCACGGTCGAGGCCGGGTGCGACGGCCTGCAGTCGCAGGGCGATATGGTCATCTGCGGCGGCACGCTCAGCATCCACTGCAACGAGGGCGGCGGCAACGCGATCCGGCGCTTTGATTCCGGCGGCATGGGCGGCCCCGGCTGGGGCAGCTCCGAGACCACGGAATACTACGTCATGCCGGAGGAGAGCTGCAAGGCGCTCAAGGCCGACGGCGGTATCCGCATCACGGGCGGCACGCTCGCGCTGGACAGCGCGGACGATACCATCCACGCGGCGGGGCTTATCGAGATCAGCGGCGCGTCCATCGAGATATGCACGAGCGACGACGCCATCCACTCCGACTCCGACCTCATCATCCACAGCGGCACCATCCTCATCACCGACTGCTTCGAGGGTCTGGAGGCCGGAACCATCACCATCAACGGCGGCGACATCGACATCTACTCCGTCAACGACGGCATCAACGCCTCCAACGGCTCCGGCGAGGGCTTCGGCATGGGCGACACGGCGGTCTTCACCATGAACGGCGGCGAGGTCGATATCTATGTCACCGGCGCAAGCTCCAACATGGGCGACGGCATCGACTCCAACGGCGCTATCTATATCAACGGCGGCCGCATCACCGCCGGTACGGACGGCAGCACCATGGAAAACGGCATCGACTCCGCGTCGAGCTTCGTCGTCACGGGCGGCATCCTCGCCGCGAGCGGCAACTCCGGGATGCAGGAGAGCGCCTCGACCTCCTCGACCCAGTGCGCGGCGGTGCTCAACCTGTCGGGCGGCGTGGACGCCGGGACGGAATGCACCGTCACGGACGAGAGCGGCAATGTCGTCATGACCTACACGCCGTACCGCTGGTGCAGCTGCATCGTTTTGAGCCACCCCGACTTCCAGATTGGAAGCACCTACACTCTCACCGCCGGGGACGAGGTCAAGACCTTCACCTTCAGCTCCGTCTCCTACAGCGAGCGCGGCTTCGGCGGCATGGGCGGCCCCTCGTTCTGAAAACAGGATATAAAGCAGCCCGGACGTTTTCGCGTCCGGGCTATTGCTTGTCAAAAGGCCTGGAGCCGGCGGCGCTGCGGGGCGCTCCCGCTCACTTCCCCATCTCGCGGAGCTGGTCGGCGCGGCGGTTGGCGACCTCGGGCGGCATGGGGCGGATGTCTCCGGCCTTGGTCAGCGCGATCTTGGTCAGTACGGGGCCGAAAAGCTCATAGATGAGGACGGAGAAGAGGATGATGTTGCGGATGAGCGCCCCCTCCGCGCCCCAGGAGGCGACCGTCACGCACATACCGAGCGCCACGCCAGCCTGCGGGAACAGCGTGATCCCCAGCCATTTTGTGACCGTCGGCTCCGCCTTGACGAGCCGGCAGCTTATCCGCGCGCCGAAGTATTTGCCGAGGCAGCGGGAGAGGATATAGACCGCGCCGATGACCACGACCGCCCACTTGGTAAAGACGTTCAGCTCAAGCTCCGCGCCGCAGAGGACGAAGAACAGGGCGAACAGCGGACTCGTCCACTTGTCGGACTTGTCCATGAGCTCCTCCGACAGCGGGCAGCAGTTGCAGAACACCGTGCCGAGCATCATGCAGACGAGCAGGGTGGAGAAGCCGAGCTTCACGCCGCCGGCGGTGAATTCAAGCTGGCTCAGCGCCACGGTGAGCAGCACGAAGCCCACGATGAGCGCCATGCGGTTGCGGTTGGAGTTGAACATACGCTCGATGCGCGTCAGAACCTCGCCCATGAGCGCACCGACGCCGAGCGAGAGCGCGATCTCCAGCAGCGGCTCCAGCACGATGGCCGCCACATTGAGCGTCCCGGCGCTCATGGCCTGCGCCGCGCCGAAGGACACGGAGAACACGGCAAGCCCCACGGCATCGTCCAGCGCCACGACCGGGAGCAGCACGTCCACCACGGGTCCCTTGGCCTTATACTGCCGCACGACCATGAGCGTCGCGGCGGGCGCGGTCGCCGTGGCGATGGCGCCGAGTGTGATGCACCCGGCGGCGGACAGCGTGTCGCCGAGCAGCGGACGCACGGCAAGCAGCGCCGCGTCCACGACAAGGCAGGTGACGAGCGCCTGCAGAACCCCGATGACGAGCGCCTGACGCCCCGTCTGGCGGAGCTGGGACAGACGGAACTCGCTCCCGATGGAGAAGGCGATGAAGCCGAGCGCCGTGTTGGAGATGAAGCCGAGCGCCTCGACCTCCTCCGTGGCGGCGAAGCCGAGGCCGGGTATGCCGAGCAGCCCGAGGCAATAGGGGCCGACAAGCACCCCGGCGATCAGATAGGCCGTCACGTCCGGCAAGCGGAACAGATTCGTCACACGGGTGAACAGCAGCCCCGCGATGAGGGCGATGGCCGCCGCAAGAAACAGATTCATATTATAATGCGCCTCCCATACAAAAAACGCCGTGCGAGCAATCCCCGCACAGCGCTTTATTATAGGCGTTTGCCCCGTTTTTGCAAGGGGTTTGGCGATTTTTCAGAGGCAATCCGCGCAATAGGCCGCGACATCGAAGCCGTCGAGCGGGCTGTCCTTTTTGAGATAGAGCGGATGGTGCGGGTGTCCCTTGACGGAGCGGCGTCCGGCGGTATACCAGCGGGCGCTGTGGCGCTCGCCGAGGGCGATCATGTCCTGGACGCAGGACTTCAGGTAAGCCCGCTGCTCGATGATATTGCCCCAGGCCGCCCATACGGCCGGCTCGGCCGACAGGCCGAGGATATAGTCAAACGCCTCCATATTGGCGCGGTGCAGCGCCTCGTTGCGCTCGCGCTCCATATCGGACGGGCGCGTGGCGCGCTGGGCGTAGACGTTGAACATGAGGAAGCTGTCATAGCCGTTGGCATGGGCGATGCGCTCCACGGACTTGAGCGTGTTGTCGAGATTGCCCGGCTCGGCGGTGGAGGGGTTGACGCCGATGCAGATAAGCGGGCGCGCGCCGCGTGTGCCGAGGATGTAACGGTATTCGGTGTAAAAGTCGGGGACATAGAGCCATTTTTCGCTGTCATAGGCGTCGCCGCGGCCGCTGCGGGTCATGGCCTCGGAGAAGGACAGAATGTCGAGCGCGGTCGTGGGCGCGGCGGGTATGTGCATGGGTCGGCCTCCTTGTCGAAAACTGCCTCCATCATACCCCATGCGCGGCGCGGACGCAAGCCGATTTTCTTGATGTCGAGTTGCATAGCGCAATATATACATGGCAGCGGCGTGGGCACAGTGCTATAATCTGGGGCGGTGAACCAAATAAAAAGGGGGTACATAGCATGACAAGAGGAACGACGCCGACCTTTTGCTTCGAGCTGCCGTTCGAGGCCGGGCTGCTGTCCGCGTGGTGCATCAGCTTTGCCCAGCGGGGCGTGGAGAAGCTCAGCGTGGAGGAGGACAGCGAGGGCGTGAGAACAGACGGGTGCATGATCGCGCTGACGCTGAGCCAGACCGACACGCTGCGGCTGGAGGCGGGCGTGGATGTGCAGCTCCAGCTTCGCGGCCTTGTCGCGGCCACGGGCGAGGCCATCGCGTCCGAGATATTGACGCTGGCGGTGGAGCCGGTGCTGAGGGAGGGAGTGCTCGAATGAATCGCTTTTCCATGCGCTTTACCGAGAGCTCGGAGCGCTGGCCGTTGGGGGTGCAGGTCGGGGATACGGCGTTCGCGCTCGACACATGGGCGATGGGGCACCCCGGCCCGACGGGTCCGACCGGCGCAACCGGCGCAACCGGTGCAACCGGCGCAACGGGTGCAACGGGTGCTACCGGCGCAACAGGTGCTACCGGCGCAACGGGTGCAACGGGTGCTACGGGCGCGACCGGTGCTACGGGCGCGACCGGTGCAACAGGTGCTACCGGCGCAACCGGTGCAGCAGGTGCTACCGGCACGACCTATATCCCGTCGGTCAGCACCTCCGGCTGGATCAGCTGGACGAACGACGGCGGCAAGACAAACCCGGCGGCGGTCAACATCAAGGGTGCAGCCGGTGCAACCGGTGCAACTGGCGCAACTGGCGCAACCGGTGCAACTGGTGCAACTGGCGCAACGGGGGCAACGGGCGCAGCCGGCGCGACGGGCGCAACGGGCGCGACGGGGCCGACCGGCGCGACCGGCGCAACGGGGGCAACGGGTCCGACAGGCGCGACGGGGGCGACGGGGCCGACGGGTCCGGCTGGTGAGATTCCCAAGACAATGCTGGTCAACTGGGTCTATCCGGTCGGCTCCATCTACATGAGCGTGACCAGCACCTCGCCCGCAAGCCTCTTCGGCGGGACATGGCAGCGCATACAGAATTGTTTTCTGCTGGCCTCCGGCTCGTCCTATACGGCGGGCACCACCGGCGGCGAGGCGACGCATACACTGACCGTGGACGAAATGCCCAGTCATAATCATGGCAACTGGTATGAGCTTGGCAATAACGCCAGCTCCAAGTATCTATACGGTGGTTCCAGCTACGGGGATATCACTCGCAGCACAACGAATGTGGGCGGCGGCGCGGCGCACAACAACATGCCGCCGTATCTCGCGGTCTATGTCTGGAAGCGCGTGGCGTAAGGAGGACGCATGAACATCTGGGTATACGCCATTGCGAAGGATGAATCGCGCTTTGCGGCGCGCTGGATGGAGTCGATGCGCGAGGCGGACGGCGTGGCGGTGCTCGACACGGGAAGCACGGACGGCACGCCGGATATCCTGCGCTCGCTCGGTGCGCAGGTCGCGTGCCGGGAGATCACGCCGTGGCGCTTTGACACGGCGCGGAACGAGAGCATGAAGCTCGTGCCGCCGGAGGCGGACATTCTCGTCTGCACCGACCTCGACGAGCTGCTGCTCCCCGGCTGGCGCAGCGCGATCGAGGAGCACTGGACACCGGGCGCAACGACGGGGCGCTATGAATACGTCTGGAGCTTTGAGCCGGACGGCTCGGACGGGACGAAGTTTCTCTATGAGAAGATACACCTGCCCGGCGTGTGCCGCTGGACGCATCCGGTGCACGAGATTTTGAGCTATGACGTGCCGAAGGTCTTCTGTGAGCTGCCGATCCGGCTGGAGCACCACCCGGACGGGACGAAGAGCCGCGCCGCGTATCTGCCGCTGCTCGAGATGAGCGTGGCGGAGGCACCGGACGACGACCGGAACCGGCACTATCTCGGGCGCGAGTATATGTTTTACGGGCGTTGGGACGACTGCATCCGGACGCTGCGGGAGCATCTGGCGATGCCGGGCGCAACGTGGGCACCGGAGCGGGCGGCGAGTATGCGCTATATCGCGCGGTCGTATGCCGAAAAGGGCGAGGCGGAGCGAGCGGAGCTATGGCTGCTGCGGGCGGCGATGGAGGCACCGGAGCAGCGGGAGGCGTGGCTCGCACTGGGGCGGCTCCTGTATAAGCGCGAGGACTGGCGCGGCTGCGTCCGCTATCTCACGCGCTGCCTCGATATCAAGCAGCGCGACCTCAGCTATACGAGCACGCCGGAGGCCTGGGGTTCGCTTCCGTGGGATCTCATATCCATCGCATGGTGGCGGCTCGGCGAGAACGGCTATGCCGCCGCCTGCGCCCGCGAGGCGCTCCGCCTCGGCGGGGACAAGGAGCGCATAGGGCGCAATCTGGCGATTTTTGAGGGGGAGGCGTGAGGGATGGCAACGATACGGCGCTTCAAAAAGTGCTTTCTTCTCCAAATTTGCGCCAGCCAAAGCCTACCTTGTGCAAAGGGAGGTGGGGCGCTCCCGCGCCAACGCAAGGTTTTTCAGCGCTTCAAAAAAGTGCTTTCTTCTCCAAATCTGCACCAGACCAAAGCCTCCCCTGTGTAAGGGGAGGTGGCACGGCGCAAGCCGTGACGAAAGGGTTGTAGGCTGAAAAGTCTGCTGTTTTTTATCGGAAAACTGGCAGTCGCCGACGCTTTTCGATCCCTCAGTTGGCTCTCTTTAAGCAGGTTGGATCGGGGCGATGCCACGCCAGCAACGTCGTTCCACACATATAGCCAAAAACCGCCGGGACGAACCCGACGGTTTTTGTATGTGCTTTTTGTTGGGTGCTGAATCAGTTCAGGCACCAGCAACGACGGTATACCAGATGTCGCCGTTAGCCTGCTTCGCCTTTTCAACATGGTAGCCAGCGGCCACGAAGCTGCCGCCGCGGTTGTCGTCGCCATTGGAGGGGTTGTAGTTCACAAACGTGCCGCCCCTGACGGTGATGGTGCCGGGGTTGTCGTTCTTCTGATTCAGAACATAATACTTGCCGCCATAGCTGTAATCGGTGGAGAAGAAGCCGCCCTCGATCACGATATTGCCGCCCCAGCTCTCAATGACCGCGTTTCCGTAACCATTGGCATCGCCGCCGACGGTGAAGGTGCCGCCCTTGATCGTGACGGTCGCGTTGCCGCTTACCTTCACGCACTTGTTGTTGCCGCCCGAGCCGCCGTCAAAGGTGCCGTCCTCAATGGTGACATCCGCATTGGCACCGATTGCCCAAACAGCAATTGCGCCCGGATTCGTCGCAATTATACCGGTGCTAATAGTCTGCTTTCCGGTAAAGGATTTTCCTGCTGCAATAACCTCGGCATATTTTGCGTCCTCATCGTACTGGTTATTATTGCTGTCATACTCAACGGTATCCTGCGTAGCATAAACGGTGACGGAGATGCCTTCGATGGTCTTACCCTGATACTCGTTGCCGGCGGTCTCGCGCATCTTGACCGAGAGGGTGATCGGGTCGGTTTTCGCGCCTCCTGCCAGTTTGCCGTACGCATAGCCGTCCGCATCGGTGGAGGTCAGCACTTCGTACAGCGTACCCGCAGGGTTGCCGTTCATGGTCACATCCAGAACCTTCGCCAGCTCGAGATTTGCCGTATCAGTGTCCACGGCGGTGAACAGAACCTTGTACTTGAGCGCGAGATTGCCGTTGTTGACGATCTTGATCTGCGGCAGCTCATAGGTGCAGCCCGGCTCCCAGAGAACAGGCTCGCCCTCGTGACCAGAAGCTTTCACAAAGTCAAGAGTCTTGCCCTGGGCATCCTTCCAACTTGCGGTTTCTTCGCCCGCGTCCTTTGTGAGCATCTGCAGCTCCACATCCAGCGTGCCAGCCTGAATCTTGTTCACGCTGGTGCTGGCCGTGTCGGTGAACCATGCGAAGGTCGTGCCGACGAGCATGGCGACGC
>CAVEQW010000025.1:0-57699 GCA_963618155.1 Alloprevotella sp. | reverse complement strand
TGGATACCACATATTGATTCCCATACCGTTTCGCAGAGAATGTAACTCTGCGAAATATTTTTTTATAAAAACAGGCGGGGCGTGTGCCCCGCTCAGGCAGAATAACGGCAGCCGGCTCTTGAGAGGTGCCGGCTGCCGGCGTATAATTTGGATAGGAAACAAATTCTTCGCCTAGATCGAGGTGTTGCCTCATTTCAGCGGATCCTGCCGTTTTGAGACGACGCCTTCTTTGCGCGGGCGGAACGGCGATGTAATCCTTTTGACGGGACGCTGTCGCTTTTGTCATCCTTTCGCGGCTTTATGCAAAAATAATAGTTTTCTTTTGTAACTTTTGTATTCCAAAATTGTAACAGTGGTGCTATAATGCATTGGATAGGGATAAAGGTTACAGTGCGCATCCCGCGCTTTACAGCAATACAAGGAGGACGCTCAATGAAAAAAGTACTGGTACTGGAGGATGAGTCGAGCATACGCAGCTTTGTCGTCATCAACCTCAAGCGCTCCGGCTATGAACCCATCGAGGCCGAGACGGGCGAGCAGGCGCTCGAGCAGCTCAAGCAGAACCCGGACATCAAGGTCGCGCTGCTGGACGTGATGCTGCCCGACATCGACGGCTTTGAGGTCTGCCGCCGCATCCGCGCCTCCGACCCGAAGATCGGCATCATCATGCTCACCGCCAAGGCGCAGGAGATGGACAAGGTGACGGGACTCATGACGGGCGCGGACGACTATGTGACAAAGCCGTTCTCCCCGGCGGAGCTCACGGCGCGTATCGACGCGCTCTACCGCCGCACCGGCACGACGGAGACCGAGGAGGACAGCGGCGAGCTTCACCACGGTCCCTTCCGCCTCAACACGCGCAACCGCACTCTTGAGAAAAACGGCGAGCGCATCAAGCTCACCCAGATCGAATACTCCATCATCAAGCTTTTCATGGACAACCCCGGCCGTGCCCTCAGCCGCGAGGACATCCTCAACGCCGTTTGGGGCCGCGACTATTTCGGCGAGCTCAAGATCGTGGATGTGAACATCCGCCGCCTCCGCATCAAGATCGAGGATAACAGCACCATCCCCACCTATATCACCACGGTCTGGGGCTATGGCTACAAGTGGGGCTTCTGAAACGGAGCAAGATCGGCACACGAGGGGATGAGGGCGTGGAGAAAAAAGAAAAAAAGCACAGTCTGCGCCGCCGCTGGCTGAAGACCAGCATATCGGTCACCTGCATCATCGTGGCCGTGTTCATCGCCGTGTTCTCGCTCTGCGCCTACGGCTACTACCACAGCAGCGCGCAGAAGGCGCTCGTCGCCAAGGCCGACTCCACCGCGAGCTTTTTCAACGACTACCTCTTCACGACCTACGGCGAATACTATCAATCCGCCTGTCAATATGCCGAGAGCTTCCACTCCGACGAGGTCATGGAGCTCCAGTTCATCAACGCCCGCGCCGGGATCGAGCGCGCCTCCGACGGCGCGGCACCCATCCCGACCGGCACCGACGACGTGGCGCAGGCGCTCTCCGGCGGCAAGACCTCCGTATGGAGCGGCCGCGAGGACAGCAGCGGCCTCCGCATCATGTCCGTCACCGCGCCTCTCTTTGCCGACGGCGGCCAGCTCGTGGGCGCGATGCGCTTCATCCAGAGCCTCGACCGCGTGGATCGCCAGTTCAGCGGCGCGGCGCTCATTGCACTGGTCGTTGGGCTGCTCATCGTGCTGACGGTGATCGTGTCGAGCTCCTATTTCCTGCGAACGGTCTCCGAGCCGCTGGTGGAGCTCACCGCGCTGGCGCACCGCATCGCCGACGGCAGCTACGGCATCGAGGCCGAGAAGAAATACGACGACGAGATCGGCGACCTCATCGACGCCATCAACGAGATGAGCCATAAGATCGGCGAGACGGAGCGGACGCAGACGGAGTTTATCTCCTCCGTGTCGCACGAGCTGCGCACGCCGCTGACCGCCATCACGGGCTGGGCGGAGACACTGGCCTATGACGAGACCATCACGGGCGACAGCCGCCGCGGCATCGCCATCATCTCCAAGGAATCCGGGCGGCTCACCAAAATGGTCGAGGAGCTGCTCGAATTTACCCGCATACAGGACGGGCGCTTCACCCTTAACCTCGAACGGCTGGACGTGGCCGGGGAGCTCGAGGACGCCATCTTCACCTATGGCGAGCTGCTGCGGCAGGAGGGTGTGACCGTCGAATATACCCCGCCGGAGCGGGAGATCCCGCTCATTCTGGGCGACCCGGCGCGGCTCAAGCAGGTTTTTCTCAACATCATGGACAACGCCGCCAAATACGGCCGCAGCGCCGGGCGCATCACCGTGACCATCGGCGCGGCGGGCGGCTGGGTCGTCATCCGCTTCCGGGACTACGGCCCCGGCATACCGGAGGACGAGCTGCCCCATGTGAAGCGCAAATTCTACAAGGGCAGCGGAAAGGAGCGCGGCAGCGGCATCGGTCTTTCCGTCTGCGACGAGATCGTGACCCGCCACAACGGCGAGCTTGAGCTGTCAAACAGCCGCGACGGCCGCAGCGGACTGGTCGTGACGATCTCACTTCCCATCATCAAAGAGGAGGAGCTTACAATTTGAAAAAAGAACAGAATTTCAAGACCTCGATCGGCGGACAGGCCATCATCGAGGGGATCTATATGCGCGGCGTGGACAAGCAGTCCACGGTCGTGCGCCGCGAGGACGGCAGCCTTGTGACCAAGGTCGAGCCGGTGCGCATCCGCAAGAACGAGCACGCGTGGCTCGGCTGGCCGTTCATCCGCGGCGTCATCAACTTCTACGACTCCATGGTGCAGGGCATGAAGAGCCTCACCTATTCGGCGGAGCTTGCGCCGGAGGAGATGCAGGAGGAGCCGACAAAATTCGACCTCTGGGTCGAGAAGAAGCTCGGCATGGAAAAGGCGCAGAAATTCCTCATCGGCGTGGCCGTGCTGCTGGGCTTTATGCTCGCCATCGGCCTGTTCGTGTTTCTGCCGACGCTGCTCGTGAGCTTCGCGGGGCTCTCGGACGGGCAGTTCGTGCTGCGGAGCGTGCTGGAGGGCGTCGTGAAGATCGTCGTATTCCTCGGCTACCTCTGCCTCTGTGCGCGCATGAAGGAGATACAGCGCCTCTTCCGCTACCACGGCGCGGAGCATAAGACCATCTTCTGCTATGAGCACGGGCATGAGCTCACGGTCGAGAACGTGCGCCGCGAGGGGCGGCTCCATCCGCGCTGCGGCACGAGCTTTCTGGTCGTCGTCATCCTGTTCTCCATCCTGATCTGGTGCTTCATCCATATCGCCAACCCCTGGCTGCGTATGCTGGTGAAGCTCTGCCTGCTGCCCGTCATTGTGTCCGTGACCTATGAGCTGAACCGCTGGATCGGCCGCCATGACGAGCTCTGGATCGCCAGGATCCTCTCCTGGCCCGGCAAGCAGATACAGCGCATCACGACCAGCGAGCCGGACGACGGCATGATGGAGGTCGCCATCACCGCGCTCAAGCTCGTCCTCCCCGACCACGAGGGCGACGACCGCTGGTAAAAGGATAAATCAACAGAAAGAAACCATCCCGTATGACAAAAACCTACAACGAGATCTACATACAGACCCGGCGGGCGCTGAAGGAGGCCGGGATCGAGAGCTATTCCACCGAGGCGCGCCTGCTCGTCAGCGAGGCCGCCGGAAAAAGCCAGGCGGCGCTCATGCGCGACCTCACGCTTTACAGCGCGGACGGCCTTGACAAAAAGGTGGAGGAATGGGTCGAGCGCCGCCTGACCGGCGAGCCGGTGGCCTACATCGCCGGCGCATGGGAGTTTGACGGCGTGCGCGTCGCCGTGAGCCGCGACGTGCTTATTCCCCGCTCCGACACGGAGCTTTTATCTCAGGCGGCGGAGCAGCTTTTCAAAAACCGCAATACGCACCCGCGCATCCTCGACCTCTGCTGCGGCAGCGGCTGCATCGGCATCGCGCTCGCGGTGCATATGCCCGCCGCCCGCGTCATCCTCATCGACAACGACGCCCTGGCGCTGTCCGTCGCAAGGGAAAATATGCAGCGCTATTCGCTGCCGCCGCGGGTCATGTGCATCGAGGCGGACGCGATGAAGAAGCCGCCGATGCTGCTCGGGAGCTTTGACCTGCTGGTGGCGAACGCGCCCTATATCCCCACGGCGGAGATCGAAACGCTCGATCCCTCCGTCCGGGACTATGAGCCGTATCACGCGCTGGACGGCGGCGAGGACGGGCTCGACATCATCCGCTCCATCATCCGCAACTGGCGGACCGTCCTGCGCGAGCATGGGAGCATGATGCTCGAGATCGGCGAGGGGCAGTCGGAGACGGTGCAGGCGCTCCTGCATGAGGCCGGCTTCGCCGAGACGCTGGCATTAAAAGACCCCGGCGGCTGCGAGCGGGTCATCATCGGGCGGCTGTGACCGCAGGAATACACATATATAATTAATATCGGGGGCAAGCCCCGTCAGGGAGGATAGAGCTATGGCAAAAGCGAAAGCACCCATCGCGCCCGTCGGCGTGGCAGAGGACAAGAAAAAGGCGCTGGAGACCGCGCTGGCTCAGATCGAAAAGAATTTCGGCAAGGGCGCCATCATGCGCCTGGGCGAGGACATCCCCGTCAACGTGGAGTCCATCCCGACCGGCTCGCTGGGGCTGGATCTGGCGCTCGGCATCGGCGGCGTGCCGCGCGGGCGCATCGTGGAGATATACGGCCCGGAGGCCAGCGGCAAGACGACGCTCGCGCTGCACCTGGTCGCCTCGGCTCAGCAGGGCGGCGGCGAGGCCGCGTATATCGACGTGGAGCACGCGCTGGAGCCGGCCTATGCCCGTGCGCTCGGCGTGGACATCGACAATCTCCTGCTCTCCCAGCCCGACACGGCGGAGCAGGCGCTCCAGATCACCGAGGCGCTGGTGCGCTCCGGCGCGCTTGACGTCATCGTCATCGACTCGGTGGCGGCGCTGCTGCCGCGCAGCGAGCTGGAGGGCGAGATGGGCGATGCCGCCGTGGGCGTGCTGGCGCGGCTCATGAGTCAGGCACTGCGCAAGCTGGCCGGTATCGTGTCCAAGACGGGCTGCATCGTCGTCTTCATCAACCAGCTGCGCGAGAAGATCGGCGTCATGTTCGGCAACCCGGAGACGACCCCCGGCGGCCGCGCCCTGAAGTATTATTCCAGCGTCCGCCTCGACGTCCGGCGTATCGAGACGCTCAAGGCCGGCGATGAGATGATCGGCAACCGCACCCGCGTCAAGATCGTGAAGAACAAGGTCGCGCCGCCGTTCAAGGAGGCGCAGTTCGACATCATCTACGGCGAGGGCATCAGCCGTGCCGGCGAGCTCATCGACCTCGGCGTGAAGCTGGAGCTTGTCGAAAAGGCCGGTGCATGGTTCACGGTCTACGGCGAGCGCATCCAGGGCCGCGACGCGGTGAAGCAGTTCCTCATCGACAGCCCGGAGACGGCAAACAAGCTTGAGGCGGAGATACGCGCCAACGCCGCGAGGCTCATGAGCCCGCAGGCGCTCAAGGCCGCCAGGGCCGCCGGGCGCGCCGTGGACGTGAGCGCCGACGACTTTGATGACGGCGGCGACGAATAAGAACGAGCCGCTGACCCCGCTGGAGAGGACGAAAAAGCTCGCCGTCGCCATGCTCGACCGCCGTCCGCTGTCGGAGGCGGAGCTGCGGAAGCGGCTTGCGGACAAGGGCTGTGCGCCGGAGGACATCGACGCGGTGACGGCGCTCTGTCTGGACTACGGCTTTTTGAACGACGCGGAATATGCCGCCATGCTCGGCCGCTGCTACGGCGCGAAGCGCTATGGCGCGGGACGGCTCCGGATGGAGCTGCGCCGCCGCGGCGTGGCGGAGGAATATTGGGACGGGGCGCTCGACCAGCTTGACGACCCCGCCGAAACGCTTGACCGGCTGCTGGCCGCACGGCTGCGCGGACGGGATGCGGGCGACAGAAAAGAAATAGAAAAGGCCGGCGCCGCGCTCTTTCGCCGGGGCTACTCCTGGGATGAGATACGCGCCGCCGTGAATCGGTATCGAGGATCGTGAAAGTACATTTTACGGCGCTTGGCTGCGCCAAAAACCTCATAGACTCCGAGCAGATGCTCGCGCTCATCACGGACGCGGGGCACACGCTCGTCTCTGACCCCGCCGAGGCGGAGGCCGCCGTGGTGAACACCTGCGCGTTCATCGAATCGGCGCAGGAGGAGGCCATCCACACCATACTGGAGCTGGCACGCTTCAAGACGGAGGGACAGCTGAAGCGCCTTGTCGTCACCGGCTGCCTCGCCCAGCGCTATCAGGACGAGATATTGCAGGAGCTGCCGGAGATCGACGCCGTTGTCGGCACCGCGAGCTTTGCGGAGATCGTGGACGCGCTCGAATCCAAGGAGCGCGGGCTGCGCCGCTTCGCCGACAAGAGCGAGCCGCTGCCGGAGCTTGACCGCCTCGTGTCCACGGGGCCGGGCTGGGCGTATATCAAGATCGCCGACGGCTGCGACCGCCGCTGCGCCTACTGCGTCATCCCATCCATCCGCGGGCGCTACCGCTCCCGCCCCATCGAAAACATCGTTGCGGAGGCGCAGTCTCTGGCGAAAAACGGCGTGAAGGAGCTTATCCTCGTCGCGCAGGATGTGAGCCGCTACGGACGCGACTTCCGCGACGGCACGACGCTGTGTACCCTGCTGCGCGAGCTTGTCAAGGTCGACGGCCTTGCGTGGATACGGCTGCACTATCTCTACCCCGACGAGATCAGCGACGAGCTCATCGAGCTCATCGCCGCCGAGCCGAGGATCGTGAAATATCTCGACATCCCCATCCAGCACGTCAACGACGCCATCCTGAAGGCCATGCGCCGGCACGAGACAAAGGCCTCCATTACGGCGCTGTTCGGCAAGCTGCGCGAGCGCATCCCCGGCGTGGTGATACGCACGAGCCTCATCGTCGGCCTGCCCGGCGAGGGCGAGGCGGAGCTTGCGGAGCTGGTCGGCTTTCTGCGGGAGCAGAAGCTTCCGCGCGCGGGCGTGTTCGCCTATTCCCCGGAGGAGGGGACGGCGGCCGCCGCGATGCCGGATCGATGCAGCCGCGAGGAGGCGGAGGCGCGGCGTGAGCGCGTCATGGCGCTGCAGAGCGTCATCATGGACGAATTTGACGCGGCGCGCGTCGGCGGCGTGGAGCGCATTCTGTGCGAGGGGCACGACGGCACGCTCTGGGTCGGCCGCAGCCCGGCGGACTCGCCGGAGGTGGACGAGCTCGTCCGCTTCGGCGGCGAGGCCAAGCCCGGTGAATTTTCCGATGTTCGTATTCTCTCTGCGGACGGCGGAGAGCTGATAGGAGAAGCGATATGACTACTGCAAACAAAATAACCCTTGCCCGCCTCGTTATGGTGCCGGTCTTCATCATTCTGGCGCTGATGGACTTCCCCGGCCATATGCTGGCGGCGCTCATCGTATTCGTCGTCGCGGGCGCATCCGACTCGCTCGACGGCTATATTGCGCGGCACTATAATCAGGTGACGGATTTCGGCAAATTCGCCGACCCGCTGGCTGATAAAATACTGATCATCTCCGCCCTGCTCCTCTTTGTCCAGTGGGGTCAGATGCCGGCCTGGTGCGCCATCCTCATCGTCATGCGCGAGTTCGCCGTGACGGGACTGCGCCTCATCGCCGTGGAAAACGGCCTTGTCATCGCCGCCGCCATGGCCGGTAAGCTCAAGACCTTTTTCTCCACCATCGGCTGCTGTATCATGCTCACGCCGCTGAAGGATGCGACCCTCTTCGGTGTGAGTGCGCTGTCGCTCAACAACATCTGCGTGGCCGTCATGGTCGTGCTCACGGTGTGGAGCGGCTGCGAATACTTCGTGAAAAACGCCCACGTTCTGGCGAACACGAAGTAAACGCCGCAAATAAACTGATACAGGTGAAGAAATATGTTTGACTATCTGCGTGAGCTTGTCCACGCATATCAGGCGCGCGACCCGGCCGCCCGCAGCGCCTTTGAGGTCTGGCTCTATTATCCCGGCGTCAAGGCCGTCATGAGCTGGCGGCGGGCGCACTGGTGCTGGACGCACGGCATGAAGTTTTTAGGGCGCGGCATCAGCCAGTCCGCACGGCGGCGCACCGGCATCGAGATCCACCCCGGCGCGACCATTGGCCGCCGCCTCGTCATTGACCACGGCATGGGCGTCGTCATCGGCGAAACGGCGGAGCTCGGCGACGACGTGCTCCTCTATCAGGGCGTCACCCTCGGCGGCACGGGCAAGGATCAGGGCAAGCGCCATCCCACCATCGGCAGCAACGTCCTCATCGGCTCCGGCGCCAAGGTGCTCGGGCCCTTCCGCGTCGGCGACAACAGCCGCATCGCGGCGGGCGCGGTGGTGCTCTCGGAGGTGCCGCCCAATGCGACCGCCGTGGGCGTTCCGGCGCGCATCGTCCGCATCGCCAACCGCACGGAGGACTACGCCGGCGACGTTGACCAGATCAGCGTGACCGACCCCGTCTCCATCGAGCTCGCGGCGCTCAAGGAGCAGATCGCCATTTTGGAAAACTACATCACCAAGGAGAAATAAGACCATGTATCTTTACAATTCTCTCAGCCATAAAAAGGAGCCCTTCGTCACGCATACGCCCGGCCACGTGGAGATGTACACCTGCGGCCCCACGGTCTACCACTTCGCCCACATCGGCAACCTCCGCTCCTACATCATGGAGGATGTTCTGGAGAAATACCTGCGCTTTGCAGGCTATGATGTGAACCGCGTCATGAACATCACCGACGTCGGCCACCTTACCTCCGACGCGGACGAGGGCGAGGACAAGATGCTCAAGGGCGCGCGGCGCGAGCATAAGACGGTCATGGAGATCGCACAGTATTATACCGACGCCTTCTTCGACGACTGCCGCAAGCTCAACATCAAGCGCCCGGACGTCGTCCAGCCCGCGACGGGACTTATCGACGACTATATCCAGATCATCACCCGGCTGCTCGACACCGGCTATGCCTATCACGCCGGCGGCAACATCTACTTCGATACGAGTAAGCTCGAGCGCTACTACGTCTTCAACGACCACAACGAGGAGGATCTCGCCGTCGGCGTGCGCGAGGGCGTGGAGGCCGACCCCAACAAGCGCAACAAAAACGATTTCGTCCTCTGGTTCACCAAGTCCAAGTTCGAGGATCAGGCGCTCAAATGGGACTCCCCGTGGGGCGTCGGCTACCCCGGCTGGCATATCGAGTGCTCCGGCATCTCGATGAAATACAACGGCGAATACCTCGACCTCCACTGCGGCGGCGTGGACAACGCCTTCCCGCACCACACGAACGAGATCGCCCAATCCGAGAGCTATCTCGGCCACCCCTGGTGCCCCCAGTGGTTCCATGTGGCGCACCTCAACACCGATCATGGCAAAATGTCCAAATCCAAGGGCGAATTTTTGACCGTCTCGCTGCTGGAGGAAAAGGGCTATGACCCGCTTGCCTACCGCTTCTTCTGCCTGCAGAGCCACTACCGCAAGGGACTCGTCTTCAGCTGGGAGAACCTCGATAACGCGGTCGCGGCCTATAATCGCCTGCTGACCAGGATCGCCGCGCTCACGCCCGGCGGCGAGGTCGATGCGGCGGCGAAGGCGGAGCTTGAGGACAAATTCCGCAAGGCCATGGACGGCGATCTCAACACCTCCATGGGCGTGACGGTGCTGTACGATATCCTCAAGGCCAGGACGAACGACGCGACGAAGCTCGCCGCGCTGGATGCCGTGGACGCGGTGCTCGGGCTCAAGCTGCTGGAAAAGGCGGAGGCGCTGCGCGCCAAGGCGGCGGCCAGTGTGTCCGACAGCGCGGACGGCTTTGCCGTTATCAGCGAGTCCGGCGAGGCCGACGCCGAGGTCGAGGCCAAAATACGCGCCCGTCAGGCGGCGAAAAAGGCCAGGGACTTTGCCGAGGCCGACCGCATCCGCGACGAGCTGAAGGCGGCGGGCATCATCGTGACCGACGTGCCGAACGGCGCAAGGTGGTCGCGCGCCTGACACCATCCGAACAAAGGAGGCGCTTTTTGTGAAAATACGCCCTCTTCTTATCCTCATGCTCGTCCTCTTCGGCGTGTTCGCCGCCGTGTCGATCGCCCGGGGCGAACGCAACGACAAACCGGCTTCGGCGCCCGCCGCCGCCGTGAGCGAGCCTGTGCAGGGCACGGCGGAGACAGCGGAAGCGCCGGCAGCGGAGACGAGCGAGACACGGACGAGCTTCACAACGGTGGATGCGTCCTGGTTTGACGACGCGGCCTTTGTGGGCGACTCGGTGACGCTCAAGCTCAGCTATTACGCCGCCGCGACCGGCTGCCTCGGCAACGCGCAGTTTTTCGCCTCCGGCAGTCTCGGCAGTGCCAACGCCATGTGGGAGCTGTCCAACCCGCAGGCGGTGCATCCCTCGTATCAGGGTCAGACCATGCTGGTCGAGGACTGCGTGGCCGCCTCCGGCGCGGCGAAGCTCTTCATCATGCTCGGCATGAACGACATCTCCATCTATGGCATCGACAGCGCCGTCGAGAACTATCAGACTCTGCTGGAGCGCATTCTGGCCAAGAGCCCGAATTTGACCGTCTATGTCCAGTCCATGACCCCGATGACCTCCACGAGCAATCTGCTCGGCCAGAGCATCAACAGCGACACCATCCGCCAGTACAACGACAGGCTGCAGCAGCTCTGTCAGCAGCAGGGCTGGCACTATGTCGACGTCGCCTCGGTGATGTACGACGAGAGCGGCTCGTATCTGCGCACCGACTACTGCAGCGACCCGGACGACATGGGCATCCACTTCTCGGAGGCCGGATGCCAGGCGTGGGTCGATTACCTGTGCAGCCACGTCGCGTGAGAAAGGAAATCCCATGAAAAAGCTTGTTCCCCTCCTGCTGGCGCTCACGCTGCTCGGCGCCTGCGGCACGACGGCGGAGCCGGAGCCGGCGGCGGTGACGGATGAGATCATCGACGCGCTGTCCATCGAAAGCCCGCTCAGCATCCCGCTGGAGCGTCTGCTCGCGCTGTACGGCATCGAGGCCTCGGACGTCGCCGCGTTCTCCTGCTTCACGACGCTGGACGGCGGCATATTCCCGGACGAGGTCGTGATCGTCAAGGCGACCGACAGCGCCGCGGCCGGACGGGTGGAGGCCTGCCTCAATGCGCGGCTTGAAAGCCTGCTGGCGCAGACGCAGAACTACGACCCGGAGAGCCTCGCCATCGCCCAACAGTGCCGCGTCCTCAAAAACGGCCGCTACGTCGCCCTCTTTATCTCCCCGCAGCACGAGGCCATGGAGCAGATCTACGCCGCCGCGTTTGAATAAGGAGAAAAGCCCTTGTTTTTCTGGGGAAATATAGTGTCCGGATGTTGACAAAGGCGAAAAACGCTTCTATAATGCAATATGCAACTGGCATTGCAAACAAAAATTTTGGAGGATTTGCTGAAATGAAGAAACTCATCGCTCTGCTTCTGGCCGTCATGATGATCGCGGCGCTCTGCGCCTGCGGCAGCACGGCCGAGACCACCGAGGCCGCGACGCCCGAGCCTGTTGAGGCTGCCGCCGAGGCCGCTCCCGCTGCCGAGGCCGCTGCCCCCGCCGCTGCCGCCGAGGGCGACCTTGAGGGCTACAAGGCCTATGTGAGCGCCTACGCCGAGGCCGGCGCCCCCACCGACGACGACAAGGCCGCCGCCGTGGCCGCCATCGCCGCCTGCACCACCGCCGAGGAGGTCGAGGCCTGCGAGTACCTGACCCCGATGTTCTCCGGCGAGATGATCCTGACCTATAACGACTGGGTCGCGGCCGGCTGCCCCGCCGCCGACACCAGCAGCATGGCCATGGGCGACCCCAACGCGGGTGCCGCCTCCGGCGAGCCCAGCGCGGAACCCGCTGCCTGAGCCCCTGCGCATAAGCAACAACAAGAGCGCGGCCTGCGCCGCGCTCTTGTCGAGACTGTCAGGAAACGCACGGACGCGGCAGCGCCCCGGTCCCTTGTGTAAAGGGAGCTGTCAGCGAAGCGGACGGAGGCATTGAAAGGCTGCGATAACCTCCAGCCTGCAATCCCTTCGTCACGGCTTGCGCCGTGCGGGGATGACAACGTGATCCCGCCCGAGAGGGCTAAAATAAGAAAGGAACTGACCCCAATGAAAAAGACTCTTGCACTTCTCCTTGCCGTTATGATGCTTGTCTGCCTCTGCGCCGCCTGCGGCGACAAGGCCGAGACCACCGACGAGACCGCCACCACCGCGGCCGCCCCCGCTGAGGCTCCCGCCGCCCCCGCTGCCGAGGGCGAGACTCCCGCTGTCGCCGCGGACGGCGAGGCTTCCGCCGATATGTCCGGCGAGCCCCAGACCAAGGATCTCTTCCCCGCCGACGGCTATGACAAGACCTTTGACGGCTACAAGAGCTATGTCTCCGACGCGCTGAAGAGCGACGGCGGCAGCCCCTTCCTCGAGGATGAGCTGGCAGCCATCGACGCCGCCACCGAGACTGATTACGACCCCACCTCCAACCCCTGGGCGATGCAGATCGAGTTCGGTCTGATCCTCAGCTATGAGGACTTCCTCGCCGCGTAAGACAGCATAAACGAGTACCGGACGGGCGCTTGCCTGTCCGGTCTTTTGTTGTTTAATTTATATAAACCACTTGACAAATTACATAGAGCGTGGTACACTGACAATGAGGTGAGAAAGCGATGAAAAAAACGCTGTATAGTCTGATGCTCTCGGACGACGTCGTGCGGGAGATCGACGCGATGGCGCACCGCTGCGGCACGAACCGCTCCAACCTGATCAACCAGATCCTCGCGGAGCACGTTGATCTCGTGACGCCGGAGCGCCGCATCCGCGATATCTTCCACCAGATGGAAACCCTGCTGCTCGGCGACCGCGAGCTTGTCCCGCATGTTGCGCCGAACGCGACGAGCATGAGCCTGAAATCCAGTCTCCAATACCGCTACCGCCCGACCGTGAAATACTCCGTGGAGCTCTTCCGCGACCACCGTGCCGCGCTCGGCGAGCTGTCGGTCGTGTTCCGGACACAGTCAACGGAGCTGCTGGACGCGATGGACGGCTATTTCCGCGCGCTCAAGAGCATCGAGGACGAGCTTGTCGCGCCGTACTTCGCCGGCGGCATCGACTACGCGCTTTACGGCGGGCGCTTCACACGCTCCATCTGTCTGCCCGGAAAGGCGGACTATTCCACGGACGACGTGGCCGCCGCCATCAGCGCCTATATCCGCCTGTTCGACGGGCTTATGAAGGCCTGGCTCGGCGGAGCCGACCGCGCCGCGCTGCGCCGCAGCTATGCCCAGTGGATCGCGGCGGGGAACACGCTATTATAACCCGATTTTCAATGTAAGGAGGGTCTTGTTATGAACCGTGAAAAATTGACCCAGAAAACCATAGAGGCCATCAACGCGGCAACCGCGATGGCACGAGAAAACGACAACCAATACGTCACGCCGGAGCACCTGCTCTATGCGCTGGTCGACGCCGACGGCGGCCTCATCCCGACGCTGCTGGGGCGTATGGGCGTGGACTGCGACGCGCTTTTGTCCGAGCTGGACGGCGTGATCAGCCGCCAGCCCCGTGTGCAGGGTGCGCAGGAGGTCTACCCCTCCAACGAGTTCGGCCGCGTCGTCAGCTTTGCCGAAAAGGTCGCGGCGAAGCTCAAGGATGAGTATGTCTCCGTCGAGCATCTGATGCTCGGCATTTTTTCCAGCGAAACGGCGGACATCCGCCGCATCTTCTCCGCCCACGGCATCACCAAGGACGCCTTCACGGCGGAGCTTGCCAAGGTCAAGACCGGCCACGTCTCCTCCGACAACCCGGAGGACACCTATGACGTGCTGGAGAAATACGGCACCGACCTGGTAAAGCGTGCCCGCGAGAACGAGCTTGATCCCGTGATCGGCCGTGACACGGAGATACGCAACGTCGTGCGCATTCTCTCGCGCAAGACGAAGAACAACCCGGTGCTCATCGGCGAGCCGGGCGTCGGCAAGACGGCCATCGCCGAGGGGCTGGCGCAGCGCATCGTGCGCGGCGACGTGCCGGAGGGCTTAAAGGACAAGACCATCTTCTCGCTCGACATGGGCGCGTTGGTCGCCGGCGCAAAATACCGCGGCGAGTTTGAGGAGCGGCTCAAGGCCGTGCTGGAGGAGGTCGTCAAGTCCGAGGGACGCATCCTCCTGTTCATCGACGAGCTGCACACCATCGTCGGCGCGGGCAAGACCGAGGGCAGCATGGACGCCGGGAACCTGCTCAAGCCCATGCTGGCGCGCGGCGAGCTGCACTGCATCGGCGCAACGACGCTGGATGAGTACCGCAAGTACATCGAAAAGGACGCGGCGCTCGAGCGGCGCTTCCAGCCGGTCATGGTCGACGAGCCGACGGTGGAGGACACCATCTCCATCCTGCGCGGCCTCAAGGAGCGCTATGAGATATTCCACGGCGTCCGCATCCATGACGCGGCGCTGGTGGCGGCGGCCACGCTGTCCAACCGCTATATCACCGACCGCTTCCTGCCGGACAAGGCCATCGACCTTGTGGACGAGGCCTGCGCCCTCATACGGACGGAGATCGACTCCATGCCGGCGGAGCTCGACGATACACGCCGCCGCATCATGCAGCTTGAGATCGAGGAGACGGCGCTGAAAAAGGAGACGGACAAGCTCTCCGCCGACCGGCTCGAGAAGCTGCGCGGCGAGCTTGCCGAGGCCAAGGACGAGTTCAACGCCATGAAGGCTCGCTGGGAGGCCGACAAGGCCGAGGTGGACGCGGTGAAGACCATCAAGTCCCAGCTTGAAAAATGCACGGCCGACATCGAACGCGCCCAGCAGAGCTACGAATACGAAACAGCGGCGAAGCTCAAATATGAAACGCTGCCCGCCCTGCAGAAGCAGCTTGCCGACGCGGAGGCCAGGGAGGGCGAGGCGCGTGCCGACTCCCTTGTCCACGATACAGTGACAGCCGAGGAGATCGCCGGCATCGTGGCGCGCTGGACGGGCATCCCCGTCAACCGCCTTGTCGAGGGCGAGCGCGAGAAGCTGCTGCGTCTGGAGGACATCCTGCATGAGCGCGTCGTCGGTCAGGACGAGGCCGTGCGCCTCGTGTCGGAGGCCATCCTGCGCTCACGTGCCGGGATCGCCGACCCCAACCGCCCGAACGGCTCCTTCCTCTTCCTGGGGCCGACCGGCGTCGGCAAGACAGAGCTTGCCAAGGCGCTGGCCGAGAGTATGTTCGACGACGAGCATAATATGGTGCGCATCGACATGACCGAGTACATGGAGAAATTCTCCGTCAGCCGCCTCATCGGCGCGCCCCCCGGATACGTCGGCTATGACGAGGGCGGCCAGCTCACGGAGGCCGTGCGGCGCAAGCCCTACTCCGTCGTGCTGTTCGATGAGGTCGAGAAGGCGCACCCGGACGTGTTCAACATCCTGCTGCAAATTCTGGACGACGGCCGCATCACCGACTCGCAGGGACGGACGGTGGACTTCAAGAACACGGTCATCATCCTGACCTCCAACCTCGGCAGCCAGTATCTGCTCGACGGCATACGCCCGGACGGCACGATCAGCGACGAGGCGCGGGAGGCCGTCGCGGCGGAGCTCAAGGCGCACTTCCGCCCCGAATTCCTCAACCGTCTCGACGAGACGATCCTGTTCCACCCGCTCACCAAGGAGAACCTGGAGCACATCGTGGACATCCTCATGGGCAGCCTCAAGGCGCGGCTCGCGGACAAGGAGCTCTCGCTCGAGGTCACGGACGCAGCCAAGCGCGTCATCATCGACGGCGGCTACGACCCGGTCTACGGCGCCCGCCCGCTCAAGCGCTACCTGCAGTCCCACGCGGAAACGCTCATCGCCCGCAAGATCCTCGAGGGCGATATGCCCGCCGGCTCGACGCTCCTCCTCGACGCCGAGGACGGCGCGCTGACCTGCCGCGTGAAGTAAAAGCATAAGCAAAGCACCCCCTCTGCCGGACAGTGTGACCCACTGAACGGCGGGTGGGGTGCTGTTTTTTATTTCAAAAACGCCAGCGCCGGCATATGACCTGCCTCGAGGATCGTCCGCAGCATTTCCGCGAAGCCCTCCGGGTCGCGGATCTGGTATTGCATATGGTTATAGCCGTCGAACACCGGGTAATGGCCCTGCGGATAGGCCGCCATGACGGCGCCGGTCAAATTGCAGCTCATCGTCTCTCATCGCCCGCTCTCCTTATATCTATTGGTTAGATCGCTCTAACCAATATTTTATCCGAACGCCGCAAAAAAATCAAGCACCCCCCCTTTTTTATTTCATGCCGCCCGAATATATGGACAGACGGGCAGAAAGCCCCCCAAAAACAATGTCAGGAGGATACGACCATGACAAAGCTCAGATCAATGATGACGGGGACCCTTGCGTTTCTGATGGCGGGGAGCGGCCTTTTGTCCTCGGCCTTTGCCGCCAGCGGCGAGCCCTTTTCCAGCGGCGAGCCGTCCGGCATGACCAGCGGCGAGATGAGCATATCGGCCAGTGCCGAGCCGTCCGGCGAGGGGAGCGCGGAGGCGCTCACGTCCGAGGATATCACGGCGCTCGGCGAGCTTGTTTTCGACGCGGCCGGCGTCAGCGGCGACGCCGTGGAGGATGCCGCCTCGCTGCTCGAAAACGCGGATACCGCCGCGCTGGCCGGTGAGCTTCGTGCACTGCTGGATATCACGCAGACAATGACGGACGAGGCGCTGCGCGCACAGATCATTACCCTCGCCACGGCCTACGGCTATTCCTTTACGGACGCGGAGCTGGACGCCATCATATCCGCCATCCGCGCCTTTGAGCCGATGAGCACGGAGGAGCTTCAGGCGAAGCTCGAGCAGCTGCGCGGCGGCGTGCTGGCCGTCGATGAGATACGCGAGAGCGTCAGTGCCCTGGGCGACCGCGTGCAGGAGTTCATCCAGAAGCTCATAGCGCTGATCGAGCGCCTGTTCGCCGGGGAGAGCAGGCTCTCCCTCGCGTCCTGACGCGAGCATTATTACAGACAGGAGGTGACGCCCGTGGGCACGGTACAGAGCTGCTTTCAGCGGGTGGAGAAGAAATATCTGCTGAGCTATGGACAATACGAGGCGCTGCGGCGCGGCATGGAGCCATACGTCAAGCCGGACGAGCATCCATGCTATCAGATCGGCAATGTTTATTATGACACGGACGACTACCGGTTGGTGCGTGCCTCGCTCGAAAAGCCGGTCTTTAAAGAGAAGCTGCGCGTGCGAAGCTATGGCATACCGGCGAGCCGCGACCGCGTGTTCGCGGAGCTCAAGCGCAAGTATGACGGCGTTGTCTACAAGCGGCGCATCACCCTGGCCGCCGACATCGCGGCACAGCGCCTGCGGGCGGGCGTGTTTCGGCCCGGCGACCAGATCGGGCGGGAGATCGACTGGTTCCTCCGCTGCTACCAGCCGAGGCCGATGGCCTATATCGGCTACGACCGCGAGGCCTTTGCGGGCGCGGACGACCCGGCGCTGCGCGTCACCTTTGACACGGCGCTGCGCGGGCGAAGCTATGACGTCGACCTGCGGGCGGGCGACTACGGCACGCTGATACTGCCGGAGGACAAGGTCCTGATGGAGCTTAAAATACCCGGCGGCGCGCCGCTGTGGCTGGCGCGGCTTTTGAGCGAGAACGGGATAAGCGCAAGCTCCTTTTCCAAGTACGGCACGTATTACAAGCAGCGCATCGGCGCATCGCCGTTCTGCGGCGTATATCGACAGGGGGTGAAATGCTATGCTTGACTCCATCCTCGTGGGCGGGGAGCTCACGATGGCGGCCTTTCTGATCTGCACCGCCGCCTCCCTCGTGCTGGGCGTGCTCATCGCGCTTTTATGCAGCTACCGCAGCAAGCCGACCCAGAGCTTCGTGCTCTCGCTGGCCATGCTGCCCGCCGTGGTGCAGCTCATCATCATGCTGGTGAACGGCAACATCGGCACGGGCGTGGCGGTGGCCGGCGCGTTCGGCCTCGTCCGCTTCCGCTCCGCCTCCGGCTCGGCGCGGGACATCAGCCTCATCTTCCTCGCCATGGCCATCGGCCTTGCCACCGGCATGGGCTATGTGCTGCTCGCGGCGCTGTTCTTTGTGCTTATGGCGCTGTTTCTCCTGCTGCTGCAGCGGCTGCGCTTCGGCGAGGGCAAGGAGCGGCTGCGCGAGCTTCGGATCACCATCGGCGAGAGCCTCGACTATGACGGCCTGTTCGACGATATTTTTGCCGAGTATACGGCCTCCGCCGAGCTTGACCGCGTGAAGACGACCAACATGGGGACGATGTATGAGCTCAGCTACCAGATCGTTCTGCGCGACGAGCACAGCACCAAGGCGCTCATAGACGCGCTGCGCTGCCGCAACGGGAACCTGAACATCGTCTGCGGCAGACCCGCGACCCGCGAGGCGCTTTGAAAAATTTCTTCGCGTCCCCCAAAATTCAAGCGCCGGACGCGAATTTATATACAGACCGCCAAGGCGGCCGGAAACAAGGAGATCAACACAGAAAGGGTGGTAAATAGAATGAAAAGACGAATTCCGAGAGTGATCATAGCGGCGGGGCTTTGCCTCTCGCTGCTGGCGGGCGCGGCCTTTGCCGCGGCCGGGACAGAGCCAGAGCTCGCGGACGGCCGCATGGTCATCCGCGAGGCGGGCGAGTACACGCTGACCGGCGATATGCGCGGCACGGTGTATGTTGACCCCGGCGAGGGCGATGTCAAGCTCGTGCTGGACGATGTGTCCATCGACGGCGACGACGCGGCGGGTATCGTTGCGGTAAGCGGCGACAGCCTGTGCATCGAGCTCGCCGAGGGCAGCGAGAACTATATTTCCGGCGACGACGGCAATTATAAGGCCGCCGTATACAGCGAGACCGATGTGATCGTTTCCGGCGGCGGAAAGCTCCGGGTGACGAGCGCGGCGAACGGCGGTCTCCGCGCCAAAAACGCGGGCTTCGAGGTCAAGGGCGGCGAGCTTGAGGTCGTTGCCGCGACCAGCGGCTTTGACGCGAAAAGCCTCACCTGCAGCGGCGGCGCGGTCTATGTCTCGGCGGGACAGAGCGCCCTTGCGAGCGGCACAGAGCTTGTAATGAACGGCGGCGCGTTCTATGACGACTGGACGCCCGCGGCGGCGGCACAGAGCGCCGTCTCCTACACCGCAGGCGGCAGCGCCGCCGCACAGAGCGGCAGCTACACCGCAGGCGGCAGCGCCGCCGCGCAGCAGACAGGGGACGTCCCTGCCGCGCCCTCCGGCGGGATGAGCGGTGCCTCCGGTGAGATGGGCGGCCAGCCCGGCGCGTCCGGTGAGATGGGCGGTCAGCCCGGCGGCTCCGGCGAGATGAACAACACGACCATCGAGTCCATAGACGAGCCGAACGAGGTCGTGGAGGGCACGACCTATAACAGCGCCATGGATCTCGAGGCGGACTATGAAAACGCCACAACCTATATCCTCACCGACGAGGACGGCGATGTGAAGATCAGCGAGTCCGGCACCTACATCGTGACCGGCTCCTCCTCGAACGGCAGCATCACGGTCAAAAAGGGAACCACCGGCGTTGTCCTCATTCTGGAGGACCTCGATCTGACGAGCACCTCGAGCGCGACGCTCTCCATCAACAAGCAGGCCGAGGTGCAGGTCATCATCTCCGGCACGGTCACGCTGACCGACGCGGAGAACCCGGAGGACGAATACTCCGAGGACGCGGACGTGGCGGACGCCTATGACGGCGCGGCCATCAAGGTCAAGGCGGAATCCGTCGTCTTCATCACCGGCGACGGCGAGCTTATCATCAACGGCGAGGCCAAGAACGGCATCAAGGGCGGCGACGATTCCAGCATCATCATCGGCGGCGACGTGGAGATCGACATCACGGCGGCCAACGACGGCATCAACTCCAACTATGACGTGACCATCCTGAGCGGCGATATCACCATCGACGCGGAGGACGACGGCATCCACGCCGACCACATCCTCACCATCGGCGACCCGGAGACGGGCGAGGGTCCCGACCTCACCATCACGGACAGCACCGAGGGCATCGAGGCAACGGTCATCAACGTCTACGGCGGCGACATCGACGTGACCGCCTCCGACGATGCGATCAACGCGGCAAACGGCGATGGCATCTACGAGGACGAGCTTACCTACAGCTACAACCAGATGGGCGGCAGCGTGACCGTCAAGAGCAACGGCGACGGCATCGACTCAAACGGGAACGTGAATCTCATCGATGGCAGCGCGAGCATCCAGAGCGCGTCGAACGGCGGCGAGGCGGGCATCGACTACGACGGCGAGCTTTACCTCTCCGAGGACTTCGAACTCAACAACCAGAGCGGCGTGTCCGGTCCCGAAATGATGCCCGGCGAGATGGGCGGCGGCTCCGGCGAGATGGGCGGCGATATGAATGGCAATATGCCGCGCCGGTAAATAAGAAGATAAATTTCACGGGGGTGCTTTTGCACCCCCCATTTTTGCGACGCTGCGACCGAATCTATTGACAAAGGACGTGGTTTTGCTTATGGTACTGTCATATTCCACTTGCCTCCCCGTGTGGGAGGAGAACAAGGAGAGAGACTCCGTGCTGTTTGCGCCGACAAAAACTGAAAGCCCCGAAGGGCAGGCGCTGGCCGCCCAGACGGATGAAGGGAAAATGGACGAGCTTCTGCGTCAGAACCGCCGCTTTATCCTCGGCTGCGCTTCAAAGACCGCCCGGCGCTTCATCACGGAGAGCGACGATGAGTGGTCGATCGCGCTGATCGCGTTTCATGAGGCGGTGCAGACCTTCGATGAAAGCCGCGGGGCGTTCAAGCCCTTTGCGGCGCTCGTGATACGGCGGCGGCTCATGGACTATTTCGACCGGGAATCGCGGAAAAGCCGCGAGCTTGGCGTCGATCTCAGCTCCGGCGAGCTTGCGGACGCAGAGAGCGCGACCGCCGTCCAGCTCGAGGCGCAGCGCGTCATCGCGGAGCGCTCCACGGAGCTTGCCTCGACCAGGGAGGCGCTCAAGGACGAGATCGAGGCCATGCAGCAGATCCTGCGCGGCTACGGCTTTTCGTTTTATGACATCGCCGACTGCTCGCCCAAGGCGCAGAAGACGAAAAAGAGCTGCCTCGCCGTTGTGCGGACGCTTGCCGGCGACGAGGCGCTGATGCAGCGGATGCGGAAGAGCGGCTCGCTTCCGTCCAAGGAGCTGTGCTCCCGCAGCGGCGCAAGCCCGAAGCTGCTGGAGAAGCACCGCCGGTATATCATCGCGGCGGCGGAGATACTTTTTGGAGATTACCCGTATCTGGGCGAATATCTCCGGGATGCAAAGGGGGACAAAAACGCATGAAGGCCGTTGTTCTTGAGGTGCGGGACGGCATGGCCGCCGTGCTTTTGGAGGATCAGACGATACGCCGCATCCGCTGTGACGGCGAGGTGGGCGATACCATTGAGATCAGCGAGGCGAAAAAGCGCGCGCCGCTGACCAAGCAGGCGACGCGCTGGGTCGCGGCGGCGGTGGCCGCGCTCGTGCTGGTGTCTGGGGGAAGCTATGGCTATAACAACGCCTACGCCTATTCCTATGTGACGCTGGACGCCGACCCGTCCATCGAATATGTGCTGAACCGCAAAAACGAGGTGCTGCGCATCTCGGCGCTGAACGAGGACGCCGTTCCCATCGTGGAGGCGCTGACGGAAAGCTCCGTGCGCGGGCTGGCGCTCGCGGAGGCGCTGGAGGAGACGGCGGCGCTGCTGCCCGCCCCCGATGCGGACTGCCTGCTCATCAGCGTGAGCTCCCGCGGTGAGGAACAGCGCGAGCATCTGAATGCAGAGATCGAGGCGTTCAAGAGCCGTGACGAGGCCGCCGTCTATGTGGCCAACGCCACGGTGGAGGACGGCAAGGCCGCCCGCTCGCTCGGCATGAGCACGGGGCGCTATAAGCTCATGGAGGAGGCCGGCGCGGAAAACGGCGCAAGCCCCGCCGACTTTGACACCGCCCCGGTGACGGAGCTCATCGAGCGCAGCGGCCGCGCCCCGGCAAATGACAGCGCCCTGGAGCCGCAGCAGGCGCCGGAGCCGGAGCAGCCCGCAGACGACGCGCAGACGACCCAGACAGCGCCGGATATGAACACGCCGCAGCCCGATGCGGCCGAGCCCCAGCCCGATGCAGGCGAGGCGCAGCCGGACACGTCCCCCGCCGTCTCCGGCGAGCCCTCCGGCGAGCCCGGACAGTGACCGGGAGCCGGAGCAAACAGGAAGCAGGAAGCCCTATATTTCGAGGCTTCCTGCTTCTTCTTTCCCCTTGCGGGGCTTATTGGACGTGCTCAAAGTGCCCCCGGATGAGGCGGCAGACGTCCCTGCAGAGCGGACGCTGGTTGACGGGGTCATAGACGAGATACAGGTTTTCATAGATGGGGCCGACGTCCTTTATCCGCAGCGTGTGTATTTTGCTGCTGCGGGCGTTTTTGGGGGCGAGGTCGATGGCCTGCAGGGAGGCGAGGCTGCTGCTTTCGATCACCGAAAGCTCGTCCCGCGCGCTGGTGGTGTGGCTTATGCTGGCGGGGGATATCCCGTGCTTGCTCATGATATAGCTGAGGTGATCCATTTTCGCCTCGCCGACACGCGAGCCGATGAAGGGGAGCGTGTTCAGCTCCTCCAGCGTGATCTCCTCCCGGTCATAGTAGGCGTTCTGCGGCCCGACACAGACGACAAGCTCCTGCGCGACAAGGACATCATAGCTCAGCGCCGGGTCGAAGTGGGAGGTCCAGCATATGGCGAAATCCAGCTTTTTCTCCTTCAGCCCCTCGACGATCTTGGCATACGAGAGTCCCACATGGGATATCTGCGTGCTGGGGTAATCGCGCATGATGGCGTCCATGAGCCCCGGGAAGTTGAACAGGCTCGGCGCGAAAACAGTGAGGGTGCGGTCAAGGTTCTGCTGCACCTTGGCGATCTCGCAGTTCGCCTCCTCGATGATGTCGAGGGCGAGCTTTACTTTTCTGTAGTAGGCGTGGGCATAGTCCGCAAGCTTGATCCCGCGCCCGTCCTTTTCAAACAGGGGCAGCCCCAGATTCCCCTCCAGCCGCTTTATGGCGCTGCTCAGGGAGGGCTGGGTGATGTGGAGCTCGTTCGCGGCCTTCGTGACGTGCTCCATCTCCGCCGTAACGACAAAATATTTCAGCAGCTCAAGATCCATTGTCCGTCTCTCCTCCCGGCCGAAGCCGTCGGTGAATGCGCGTCCGGTCTGCGGGCGCGGTTTTATATGGTGTTGTCTATGGATCGTCATTCAATAAGGATGGACGTTTTATTCATTCTAGCATTTGAATTTGATATTTGCAATACCTCAATATAGAATAATATACGATCATTGCGGCCAACACATATAGCCAAAACAATACGAAAAAACGAATTTGATTTTAGGAGTGATAGTATGCATATTGGCGTTGATATCGGCGGCACGTTCACAGACCTTGTGGCGACCAGCGACAATGGGGGACTCATCAACAGCAAGTCCCTTTCCACGCCGGAGGATCAGTCCATCGGCATCATGGACTGCCTGCGCAAAGCGGACGTTGACCTCTCCCAGGCGGAGCTTTTCCTGCACGGCTGCACGGTCGCCATCAACACGGTGCTGGAGCGGAAGGGCGCCAAGACGGCGCTCGTCACCACCAAGGGCTTCCGGGATGTCTATGAGATCGGACGCTGCAACCGCACAGAGAGCTACAACCTCTATTTCCATCGCCCCAAGCCCCTCATCCCGCGCCATCTGCGCTTTGAGGTGACGGAGCGAATGAATTTTGAGGGCAAGGTCCTCACGCCCCTCGCCGCCGGGGAGCTGGACGGCATCATCGAGGCCATCCGCCGCGAGGGCGTCGAGTCCGTGGCGGTCTGCCTCATCCATTCCTACGCGAACCCCGCGCACGAGCGTCAGGTCGCGGAGATCCTGCGGAAGGCGCTGCCCGATGTCTATGTGACCATCTCCTCCGACATCATCCGCGAGTTCCGCGAATATGAGCGCACCTCCACCACGGCGCTGAACGCTTATGTCGGCCCCATCGTCGTCAAATACCTCACCAGCCTTGAAAACCGTCTGCACAGCGGCGGCTTTGACGGCAAAATGCTCATCATGCAGTCCAACGGCGGCGCCATGAGCGTCGAGACGGCCAAGAAGATCCCCGTGGCCATGATGGAATCCGGCCCTGTTTCCGGCGTGGCCGGCGCCATCCAGGTCGGCAAGGCGCTCGGCTATTCCAACGTCATCTCCTTTGATATGGGCGGCACGACGGCCAAGACCAGCCTTTCCAGCGACGGAAAGCTTCAATATACCACCAACGGCTATTATATCGGCGGCTATGCCAGCGGCCAGCCCATGATGCTGCCGGTGGTCGATATCGTCGAGGTCGGCGCGGGCGGCGGCAGCATCGCCTGGCTCGACGGCGCCGGCTCTCTGAAGGTCGGCCCGGTCAGCGCCGGCTCTGTCCCCGGCCCCGTGTGCTATCGCCGCGGCGGTCAGGAGCCGACCATCACGGACGCCAACCTCGTGCTCGGCCGCATCGGCGCGCACAGCTTCCTCGGCGGCGAGATGGACGTGCTCGTGGACGAGCCCCGTCAGGTCATCGAGAAGAAGATCGCAGAGCCTCTCGGCATCGGCTGGCAGGAGGCCGCGTTCGGCATCATCGAGATCGCGGACGCGATCATGTCTCTGGCGCTGCGCCAGATCACGGTCGAGAAGGGCTATGACCCGCGCGATTTCGTCATGGTCGCCTCCGGCGGCGCCGGCCCCCTCCACATCCTCTCTCTGGCGAAGGAGCTCTCCATCCCGGTCGTCATCATCCCCAATCTCCCCGGCCAGTTCTCCGCGCTCGGTATGCTGATGAGCAATCTCCAGCACAACTACGTCCGCACCTATCTCCAGTCCTTTGAGTCCTGCGACTTCGACCAGCTCAACGACGTCATCGGCCAGATGGTCGGCGAGGGACGGGAGACGCTGCTGAACGAGGGCGCGCAGGCCGGGCAGCTCAGTATGCAGGTCTTCCTCGATATGCGCTACGCCGGGCAGGAGTACACCATCTCCGTGCCGGTCGAGGGCGGTCTCGTGAAGGACGAGCACCGCACCACGCTCCGGGACAAGTTCGACGAGATGCACCTCCGGACCTACGGCCATTCGGCCAAGAACGAGAAGGTCGAGGTCGTGGCCGTCCGTCTGATCGCCGAGAGCATCATCGATACCCGCGACCTCACCTCCGGCGGCTGCGAGTCCACCGGCGACGGCAAGCCCTACGATGAGCGCGAGGTCTATTTCGACCGCAGCAGCGGCTTCGTGAACACGCCCGTATACAAGCGCGCGAACCTCTATCCGGGTCAGGAATTCACCGGCCCCGCCATCATCGAGGAGTATTCCTCCAACACGGTCATCTATCCCGGCGACCGCGTGCTCGTACACGAAACCGGCAATATTATCGTCCATGTCAATTTGAAAGACGGAGGTGCAGTCTGATGGCAAACAAGGTCGATCCGATCACCCTTGAGGTCATGCGCAACAACTTCGTTGCCAACGCCGAGGAAATGGCGACCGTTCTCATGCGGACCTCGTACAACATCATGATTTTTGAGGCGCAGGACTTCTGCGTCGGTCTGCTCGACGAAAACGGCGACCTCATCGCCCAGAATCTCGGCGGACTCCCCATCTTCCTGAGCGACCTGAGCGTGGCCGTCAAGGACGGCATCGAGAAATACGGCAAGGATGGCTTCAAGGAGGGCGACGTCTACCTCATGAACTATCCCTGGGTCTGCGGCCAGCACCTGAACAACGTGGTCGTGTATACGCCCGCGTTCCATAACGGCGAGCTGATCGGCTTCCCCGTCACCCGCGCCCACTGGATCGACATCGGCGGCGCGAACGTCGGCTTCTTCGGCCGCTCCACGGAGATATACTCCGAGGGCATCCAGTTCCGCTCCATCAAGCTCTATGACGGCGGCGTCCCCAACGAGCAGGTCTTCCAGATGATCCACGACAACCTCCGCTTCCCGGACGCGGCGCTCGGCGACCTGCGCGCCCAGATCGCAGCCTGCCGCATCGGCGAGCAGCGTATGCGCGACCTCGTGAACAAATACGGCCGCCAGACCATGCGCGACTGCATCGACACCATCTGGGATCAGTCCGACACGCTGACGCGTCAGGCGATCCGCAAAATCAAGAACGGCACCTACTACGCCGAGAGCGTATTCGACAGCGACGGCGTTGACCTCGACGTTCCCATCCCCATCAAGATCAAGGTCATCGTCGAGGACGAGACGGTCACCGTCGACTTCAGCGAACTCGTTCCCCAGGTGAAGGGCATCATCAACTGCGGCCGTTCCGGCGGCCTGGCTGCGGCCAAGGTCGCGCTCAAGAACGTGACGCTGCCCTTCCTGCCCGTCAACGAGGGCTGCTTCCGCGCACTGGACATCATCCTTCCGGAGGGCACGATCCTGAGCGCCCAGGCGCCCGCCGCGCTCAGCGGCTGGAGCGGCACGCTGCCCACCGTCATCGACACCATCATCAAGGCGCTCGCGCCGGCCATGCCCGACTTCGTTCCGGCTGCGCACAAGGGCGACATGGGCGGCACCACGATCCACGGCTATAACCCCAGAACAGACAAGCGCTATGTCTCCATCGACATCTACGGCGGCGGCTGGGGTGGACGTCCCACGGAGGACGGCGAGAATGTCGCGCAGTCCATCTGCCAGGGCGGCGTGAAGAACGTTCCGGCCGAGGTCGAGGAGACCTATTATCCCTTCCTGATCGAGAAATTCGGTCTGCGCGAGGGAAGCGGCGGCGCCGGCAAGTTCCGCGGCGGCATGGGTGCCGACCAGATCGTCACCCTGCTCCATGATGCGGCGACCAACCTCGCCGTCGACCGGCAGATATGCCCGCCCTGGGGTCTCTGGGGCGGCAAGAGCGGCCAGACCTCCGCGGCCTTTATCCGCCAGACGCCGGACGAGCCCTGGACCTCTTATACAAAGGAGACGAATATCCCCATCAAGGCGGGCGGCTCCGTTCGCTTCCTGACCGCCGGCGGCGGCGGCTGGGGCGACCCGAGGGAGCGCGATCCCGAGAAGATTCGCTGGGATATCAAGGAGGGCTATATCACGCCGGAGCAGGCCAAGGAAGACTACGGCTTTGCCGAGTAAGCAATAAAAATGTGACAGGGGGCACAGCCCCCTGTCACCGGCATATTCTCTGATGGGAGTAGAATTTATGACTGATTTTAAAGCGGAAGCCGAACGGAGATATGCGCGGCTGCGCGAGGAGATGCAGGCGCGGGGCGTCGAGGTGCTGGCCCTGTACAGCGCGCCGTGGAAAACGGAGATCGTCCACTATGTGTCGAACTACCGGGCCTTCGGCCTGTGCGCCTGCGCCCTGCTGCCGCTGAACGGCGAGCCGATCCTTTTTGTGTCCGGGCAGGAGGAGCTTGCGCGGGCGCAGGACAGCGCCGCCATCGCGGACGTGCGCGCCATAGACGGGCTTGACCTGCGTCCCGCAGCGGCGGCTGCGCGGGCACTTGGCCGGACGCTGGCGATCGCGGGGCTTGAGACGCTGAACCGGGCGCAGTACGCCGCCTTTGCCGCGCTTTTCGGCGAGGACGGCATAAGCTCCGGCTGGCCCATTCTGGACAAGGCCGCTCTTATCAAATCCCCCGCCGAGCTTGAGATCATACGGGCGTGCGCAAAAATCGCCGACATCGGCGAGCTTGCCATGGTCGATGCGGCTCGCGTGGGCGTGCGGGCGCACGAGCTGGCCGCCGAGATCGACGCTGCGATGCTGGCCGCCGGCGCCGAGGACAACTTCCAGATGACCTCGACCGGCAAGCTGCTCTCCTGTCTCCACATCCCGGGGGAGGCCGCGCTCGAGCCCGGCGATCTTGTCCTCGCGGAAATAACGCCCTTCCGGGGCAGCATCACCTATGCGGCACAGCGCTGCACCACGGTGAAGCTCGGTCGAGCCAGCAGCGCGGAGCGGCGCTGCTACGATATGCTCATCGAGGCGCTGGACGGGGCGCTGGAGAGGGTGAAGCCCGGCGCGAAGGCCAGGGAGATCGCCCAGATCCAGAACGAGATCATCGGCCGCTATGGCTATGAAAAATATTGCAATCCGCCGTTCATGCGCTCGCGCGGCCACAATCTGGGGCTCGGCACGATCGAGCTCACGGTCGACAACGAGCTTGAGCTGCAGCCGGGTATGTGCATGGTGGTGCATCCGAACCAGTTCACGCCGGAGACGGGCTATCTCGCCTGCGGCACATACGTTCTGGTGACCGAAACGGGCTGCGAGCGTCTCAGTGCGCTGCCCACAAAGCTGTATGAAGTCGAGGTGGACATATGAGTATCCTGAGCGTCCCCATTCTCGTTCGCGGGCGGCACGTCATGGACAGCCGCTATATGCCCGCGGAGGAGCTTTCGCGCCGCCGCGCCGCCCTGTGCGGGCTGCTTAGCCGCCATGCGCTTGACGGCGTTATCTGCTATGCCGACAGCAGCTGCAACGGCTATGTCGAGTATTTTACCAACTACAACTGCGCGACGCCCTTTACCAACGCGCTCCTGCTCCTGACGGCGGACGGACGCTGCTGCCTGATCGCCAGCGTTCCGCCAAGGGACACGCAGCGGATGCGGGAGGGCTTCATCCCGGACGACGTGGAGCTTCTGACCGCCGGTATGTCGCCGCTGGCCTGCGACCATGTGGGACAGCGGGCGGTCGAGCATATGCGCGAGACGGGGCTCTGCGAAAAGCGCTGGGGCGGCATCGGCCTCGACCGCTGCCTGAAGCGGACGATGGACGATCTGGAGAGCGCCCTGCCGCCCATCGTCGACCTGACCGGCGAGTTCGAGCGGCTGCGCGCGGTGAAGTCCGCGCCGGAGCTTGCGATCATGCGGCAGGCGGCGTCCATTGCAAGGACGGCGGCGCTGGAGACGATCCGAGCGTGCCTGCCCGGCACGGAGGAATGCGCCGCGGCAGCCCGCGCCGACCGTCTGGCGCGCCGTGCGGGCGCCGAGGACGTCCAGCTCTTCATCGGCACCTCGGAGAGCGGGCATTACCTGCGCCTGCCCCAGCAGCGCCGTCTGCGGGAGGGGGAGGTCGTCAAGGTGCTCTGCCAGGTGCAGCATCTGCGCTACCGGGGGCTTTTTGCGACCACGCTGGCCATCGGCGGCGGCCCGGCCACAAAGCAGATCGCGGCACAGGTCGAGCGCTTCATGGAGCTTCTTGGCGGCATCCGCGCCGGCGCCGCCTATGACGGGCAGCTTCCGGAGGGCGACCGCTGCGGTCATTCCGCCATCCACGGCCTGGGACAGGATCTGACGGAGGCGCCGTCCGCGGCCTCGCCGCTTGCCGCATACGAGGAAAACATGGTGCTCGGCGTGCTGCTCGAAACAGAGCAGGTGCTTCTGGCCGACACCGTCCTCTGCACAAAAAAGGCCGCCCGCTCCCTGAGCGGACAGGCATAAGGAAAAGAGGTAGACTATGGGAAACAAGCTTCTGGCCTATGTGGGGACCTGGCCGCTTACGCGGCAGACGCCGTCCAAGCCCATTCCATCCGGCATCCATGTTTTCGAGGTGGAGCCGGAAAGCGGCGCGCTTCATGAACTCCAATACTGCGCCATGGACAAGATGACGAGTATGTTCTGCTTCTCGCCGGACGGGCGCTTTCTCTATGCGAACGACGAGGACCGGAACACCGGCGGAAAATTCGCCGCCGGCGGGAGCGTGCTCTCCTTCGCCGTCGACGGCGAGACGGGCAGACTCACCCACGTCAACACGCGCCTCAGTCTCGGGGCGTGCCCGACCTATATCAGCATCGACAAAAGCGGCCGCTATGTCTTCGCGGCCAACCACGGGACAAAGGAGCGCCTGATCCGCGCCAGGCGCGCGGAGGATGGCCGCTTCCGCGTGGATACCATCAGCGACGAGGGCTCCGACGCCGTGTTCCGCGTGGAGGCGGACGGCTCTCTGTCTGAGGCGGTGGAGCTCGTCGTCTTCCCGGACGTCAGCACGACGCCCGTGCCGATGGCGGTCGGCGTTCACCCGCACTGCGTCGTCACAGACCCCTCGAACCGCTTTCTGCTCACCTGCGAAAAGGGCGGCGACCGTATCTATGTCCACCGCATCGACCACGAGAGCGGCCGTCTCATACCGGCGGACGAACCCTATTTCACGACCCAGACCCACGCCGCGCCGCGTCACATCGTATTCCATCCCACGCTGCCCTTCTTCTTCGTATGCTACGAGGTCGGCGGCGGCGTCGGCTCCTATCGCTTCGACCCGGACACGGGACGCATAAGCGAGCTTGACATGGCCTCCGCCTTCGGAGAGGGCTTCGGCCGCTATGACGGCCTGAACGCCGACATTGCGATACACGGAAGCGGCCGCTTCCTCTATGTCTCCGTGCGGACGGGCACGCTCTTTTTCCCGAACCCGAACGGAAGCCCTCCGGGCGCCATCGCCGTCTTCTCCATCGACCCCGGCAGCGGCGCGCTCACGCAGATCCAGCGCCTTGACACGCTTGGCGAAAACACCCGCGCGCTGGAATTCACGCCGGACTCGCGCTATCTCTTCGCGTGCAGCATCAAGGACGACCTTGTCGTGCGCTATGCCTGCGACGCCGGCACCGGCCTTCTTTCCAAGCCCACGGCCGCAGCGCAGCTTCTCTGTCCGTCCAGCATCCACTTCCTTACTCTGTGATCTCCCTGTCACACACGGAGAGGCGCCCCGCCTGTCAGAGCCGAGTCTCGCAGGCGGGGCGTTGTTTTTTCTTGACAAGGCGGGCGCACACAGATAGAATATATTATTACGAGAAAAATGCGGGTCTGCCCGCTGATTTGAGAGGATATTGATATGGCAAAGGACAAAAAGGTCGAGCAGATCACCAACATGGAGGATGATTTTGCCAAATGGTATACCGACATCTGCCTCAAGGCGGAGCTCGTCGATTATTCCAGTATGAAGGGCTTCACCATCCTTCGCCCCTATGGCTACGCTATATGGGAAAATATTCAGGGCATCATTGACAAGACGCTGAAAAAGACGGGACACCAGAACGTGGCCATGCCCGCGCTCATCCCGGAGAGCCTTTTGAAAAAGGAGGGCGAGCTTGTCGAGGGCTTCGCGCCGGAGGCGGCCTGGGTCACCCACGGCGGGAGCGAGGAGCTTGAAGAGCGGCTTGCGTTCCGCCCGACCTCGGAGACCATGTTCTGCGACCACTGGCACAACGTTTTGCAGAGCTATCGCCAGCTTCCCATGCTCTATAATCAGTGGTGCTCCGTCATCCGCTGGGAAAAGACGACCCGCCCCTTCCTCCGCAGCCGCGAGTTCTGGTGGCACGAGGGACACACCATCCACGAGACAGCGCAGGAGGCCATCGACGAGACGGAGATGATCCTCGACCTCTTCGCCGACTTCTGCAAGGATTCGCTTGCCATGCCCGTCGTCAAGGGGCGCAAGACCGACAAGGAGAAATTCGCCGGTGCGGAGGCCACCTATACCATCGAGTCCATGATGAAGGATCACAAGGCGCTGCAATCCGGCACGAGCCATTATTTCGGCGACAAGTTCTCCCGTGCCTATGACGTCACCTTCACCGGCCGCGACAACACGCTTCAGTACCCGTTCCAGACCTCCTGGGCGGTCACGACGCGCCTTGTCGGCGCCATCATCATGACCCACGGCGACAACAACGGCCTTGTGCTGCCGCCCGCCATCGCACCCATCCAGGTCGTCGTCCTCCCCATCGCGCAGCATAAGCCCGGTGTGACGGAGGCGGCGGAGGCGCTGCGCGCGCGTCTCGAGGCGCTCGGCCTGCGTGTGAAGCTCGACGACTCCGACAACTCCCCCGGCTGGAAGTTCGCCGAATATGAAATGAAGGGCGTGCCCCTGCGCGTGGAGATCGGCCCCAAGGACATGGAGAAGGATCAGTGCTGCATCGCCCGCCGCGACACCGGCGAGAAGGTCTTTGTGCCGCTCGCGGAGCTGGAGGAGCGCGTGCCCGCGCTGCTTCAGGAGCTGCATGACAACCTCTACGCCATGGCGCAGAAGAACCTCGACGAGCACAGCTGCCGCTGCGAGACCTGGGAGGATGTGCGCCACATGGTCGATAACGGCGGCGGCTTCGCGTACACGAAATGGTGCGGCAGCCTCGATTGCGAGCTTGCCATGAAGGAAAAGGCCGGAGTGTCCAGCCGCTGTATGCCGCTCGAGCAGTCCGGCACCACGGGGCGCTGCCCGGTGTGCGGCAAGGAGTGCACGACCGACATCTTCTGGGGCGTCGCGTACTAAACGGAATAAGCCTCTCGCCCTCTGTGCGTCCGCCGCATGGAGGGCTTTTTGCATACATGATAAATAGTGCCTGCGCGCATACTAGCCTGGGTGATGCGCTTTGGACGGCACAAGAACGGATCTGGCAATGGAGTCGCTGGCGGGGCATGAGCCGCTGCCGGCAGGGGTGACGCGGCGGGAGTATGCGCGGCGCGGCTTCCGCGTGACGGATATGGCAATACGGGACGCGCAGACGGCGGAGCTGTTATGTAAACCCATCGGGCGCTATCTGACGGTGGAGACAGAGCGCTTTTTCCGGCGCGAGGAAAATGCCTTTGCCGACGGCGCGGCGATACTCGCCGGACTTGTGCGTGAGCTTCTGCCGCTGCGTCCCGGCGACAGCGTGTTGGTCGCAGGACTGGGAAATCACGCCATCACGCCGGATGCGGTGGGACCCGAGACGGTCGCCGCCACGCTCGTGACACGGCATCTGATCGAGCAGCTTCCCGCCGAATTTGGGACGTTCCGCCCCGTCTGCGCCTTTGCGACCGGCGTTCTGGGGACGACCGGCGTGGAGTCCGCCGACCTCATCCGCGCCCTGTTTAATGCCGCCAGACCGAGCGCCGTCATCGCCGTCGACGCGCTGGCCGCACGGGAGCGCGAGCGACTTTGCCGCACCGTCCAGCTCACCGACAGCGGCATCGTCCCCGGCTCCGGCGTGGGCAACGCGCGGCAGGAGCTGAGCGCCCGTGTGCTCGGTGTGCCGGTGCTGGCGCTGGGCGTGCCGACCGTTGTGGACGCGGGCGACGGGCTCATCCTCACGCGGCGCGACATCGACAAATGCGTCCGCGACGTGGGGCGGCTGCTGGGCTACGCCCTCGACCTCGCCCTGCAGGATGGGTTAAGCGTGGCGGACATTGATATGCTCATCGGCTGATTGTTTCACGTGAAACATCGGACGCGGAATCGTTTCACGTGAAACATTGCAATTTATCCGCTTTCTGTTATAATAGACGTAAATACTGAAACGGAGGTGTCCTGTGGGCCGAATCATCTGTTTTGCCAATCAGAAGGGCGGCGTCGGAAAGACCACGAGCTGCGTCGACCTGGCTGCCGCTTTGCGGGACAAGAAAAAGCGTGTACTGGTCGTGGATGCCGACCCGCAGGGGAACGCAACGTCCGGCCTCGGCGTGGACAAGGGCTCAAGACCGGCGCTGTATGACGTGCTCATCAACGACGCGGCGGTCGGCGAGGCCATCGTCGAGACGCCGTATGCCGATGTGATCCCGTCCAACGCCCGTCTGTCCGGCGCAACGGTGGAGCTTGTGGACGCGGACGACCGCGAGCACGTTCTCCGGCGAAAGCTGGAGCCGCTGCTGCCGCGCTATGACTACATATTCGTCGACTGCCCGCCCTCGCTCGGTCTGCTGACCATCAATGCGCTGGCGGCGGCGGACGCCGTGCTCATCCCCGTGCAGTGCGAGTATTACGCCATGGAGGGCCTGACCGATCTTATCCGCTCCATGAAGCTGACGAAGCGCAGCTTCAACCCAGAGCTGAAGACCGAGGGCATACTCCTGACGATGTACGACCGCCGCCTCTCCTTCTCCGATCAGGTGGCACGGGAGATCCGGAAGTACTTCGGTTCCGCCGTTTTTCAGACCGTCATCCCCCGCAACGTGCGTATCGCCGAGGCGCCGAGCCACGGCAAGCCGGTGCAGGCCTACAGCCGCCTGTCACGCGGGGCGGAGGCATACAACCGCCTTGCAGCGGAGCTGCTGCGCCGCGAAAAGATATTGGAGGAATCGCTCAATGCCCAATAAGAAAAAAGGACTCGGAACGGGGCTTGGCGCACTGTTCGGCGACGAGGAGCTGACCGCGCCGCAGACGCTGCCCATCCAGAAAATAGAGCCGCGGGAGAATCAGCCGCGCAGTGTTTTTGACGACGAGGCGCTGCAGGAGCTGGCCGATTCCATCGCGCTGCACGGCATTCTGCAGCCCATCACCGTGCGGCCGCTCGACTCCGGCTATTACCAGATCATCGCCGGGGAGCGGCGCTGGCGCGCGTCGCGGCTGGCCGGATTAAAAGAGGTGCCGGTGCGCATCATCGAGGCCAGCGACCGCGAGGCGCAGGAGATGGCGCTCGTGGAGAACCTGCAGCGCGAGGATCTAAGCCCCATGGAGGAGGCGCGTGGCTATCGCCTGCTCATGGATGAATACGGCATGACGCAGGAGGCGGTGAGCCAGTCCGTTGGCAAGAGCCGTCCCGCCGTGGCGAACGCGCTGCGCCTGCTCTCGCTGCCGGAGGAGCTTGCCGCGCTGCTGGATTCCGGGGCGCTCTCCGCCGGTCATGCGCGGGCGCTGCTGCCTCTGGAGGATAAGCCGCTGCAGCTCACGGCAGCGCAGCAGGTCGTGGACAGGGGACTCTCCGTCCGCCAAACAGAGACACTGGTGGCCGCGATGCTGAAGCAGAGGAAGCCGAAAAAGGACAAGCCCGCCGATGAGGTCGACTATGCCGCGCAGGTCTGCCAGACCCTCGGCCAGCGCCTCGGACGGCGCATTTCCATCGTGGACGGACGCAAAAAGGGCCGTATCGTGCTCGAATACTACGGCGCGGACGACCGTGAGGCGCTGATACAGGCGCTCATGACGCTGAAAAAATAAAAACAGGAGATAGATCATTATGCTGGACATTCGTTTCGTCCGTGAAAACCCGGACGCCGTGAAGGAGAACATACGCAAGAAATTTCAGGATGCCAAGCTGCCGCTGGTGGACGAGGTCATCGAGCTTGACCAGTGCCTCCGCGCCGCCAAGACCGAGGCCAATGAGCTTCGCGCCAACCGCAACACCCTGTCCAAGAAGATCGGCATGCTGATGGGACAGGCCAGGAACGACCCCTCCAAGGCCGCCGAGGCGGAGGAGGTCAAGAAGGAGGTCGCGGCGCAGGCGGCGCGCCTCGCCGAGCTTGAAAAGCTCGAACCGGAGCTGGAGGAAGCCGTCACCGCCCGCATGATGGTCATTCCGAACATCATCGACCCCTCCGTCCCCATCGGCCCCGACGACAGCGCCAATGTCGAGGTGCAGCGCTTCGGCGAGCCCGTCGTGCCCGACTTTGATATCCCCTACCACACGGAGATCATGGAGCGCTTCCGCGGCATCGACCTCGACGCGGCGCGGCGTGTGGCCGGAAACGGCTTCTACTATCTGCGCGGCGACATCGCGCGGCTCCACTCCGCCGTCCTCGCCTATGCCCGCGACTTCATGATCGACAAGGGCTTCACCTATTATATCCCGCCCTTCATGATCCACGGCAACGTTGTGCAGGGCGTCATGAGCCAGACGGACATGGACGCCATGATGTACAAGATCGAGGGCGAGGATCTCTATCTCATCGGCACGAGCGAGCACTCCATGATCGGCTCGTTCATCGACGAGATCGTGGACGAGAAGCAGCTCCCCATCACCTACACGAGCTATTCCCCCTGCTTCCGCAAGGAAAAGGGCGCGCACGGCCTCGAGGAGCGCGGCGTCTACCGCATCCACCAGTTTGAAAAGCAGGAGATGGTCGTCGTCTGCCGCCCGGAGGAGAGCATGGACTGGTATGAAAAAATGTGGCGCTACAGCGTCGAGCTGTTCCGCTCGCTGGAGATTCCCGTGCGCCAGCTCGAATGCTGCTCCGGCGACCTGGCCGATCTCAAGGTCAAGAGCTGCGACATCGAGGCGTGGAGTCCGCGCCAGCAGAAATATTTTGAGGTCTGCTCCTGCTCCAACCTCGGCGACGCCCAGGCGCGGCGGCTCAAAATTCGCGTGCGCGGCGCGGACGGCAAGCTCTATCTCCCGCACACGCTCAACAACACCGTCGTCGCACCCCCGCGTATGCTCATCGCCTATCTTGAAAACCATCTCAAGGCCGACGGCCGCGTCGATATCGCCGCACCGCTGCGTATGTACATGGGCGGCCACGAGTGGCTCGGCGAGTAAATCACCGTTGTTTCACGTGAAACATTCCGAAAGGAGGGACGCTTCATGCTTCTGACCTGGCTTGGACACAGCTGCTTCCGCATCGAATCGGGCGGCAGCGCACTGGTGCTCGACCCCTATGAGGACGGCGCCGTCCCCGGCCTTGCGCCGCTGGATGTGGAGGCCGACGCGGTATACTGCTCGCATGACCACCGCGACCACGGCGCGCGCGGCAGGGTGCGCCTGAGCGGAAGACCCTGTGCGTTGACGGCGGAGACCGTCGACTGCTTCCACGACGACCGGCAGGGCGCGCTGCGCGGCTCCAACCGCATCCACATCCTCTCCGACGGCAGCCAGCGCATCGCCCACCTCGGCGACCTCGGCCATATCCCGGACGAGGCGGCGCTTGACCGGCTCACGGGGCTGGACGCGCTGCTCATCCCGGTCGGCGGCTACTACACCATCGACGCGGAGACGGCAGAGCGCCTGTGCGAGCGGCTCTCACCGCGTGTCGTCGTCCCCATGCACTATCGCCTCGGCGGCATGGGCTATGACGTTCTGTCCACCCTGGATGCCTTCACGCGCCTGCGGACGGACGTGGTGGAATACGACACAAACTGCCTCACCCTGACCCCCGACACCCCGCGCCAGACCGCCGTTCTGCGCTATCCTGGCTGATCGCGGACGTTTTCATTGGATCCCATCGGAAAAGGAGGTTTTTCGCATGAAGAGATTTGGCATTTTACTTCTGACGCTTGCGCTGCTGCTCTCGCTCTGCGCCTGCGGCGATAAGGCGGAGACGGCCACGGAAACGACAGCGGAGACGGCCGCCGCGGCCGCGGAGCTGTCCGACCCGTCGGAAGTCGGCGAATTTGAAGGCTTTTCCGCCGCGTTCACCGGCGCGGAGCTCTTCACGGACCGGGACGGCGACAGGGCGCTGCGCGTCTATTTCGACTTCCTCAACCGCGCCGATACGAGCGGCTCTCCCGCCGAGCTGCTCCTGTTCTCCGCCGTTCAGGACGGCAGCACCCTGAGATGGTCGCATGACGCGGCGGATGATGAGAACGCGAGCGAGCTCTCGCGGCGGCTCCTGCCCGGTGTCGCCGGGCGCTTTATCCTGCAGTTCAAGCTCATCTCCGACGGCGAGGTCACCGTCACGCTGGACGACGGCTATGGCCACAGCATCACCGCGCGCTTTGACCCGGACGGCACGCTTCCCGGCGCACCCGGCGACGCGCTCACCTGGAGCGGCACGGCGGAGGATACGCTCACCACGGAGCTTCCTTCGAGCTGCACGCTCTATGATCTCTATGACCTGACCATCGTGGGCGGAGAGGTATCGGATGCGGCGGACGGCGGACGCATTATGACCGTGCGGGTCGATCTCACGAACAACGGCGACATCCCGGTCGACCCGGCCGTCAACTTCCTTCTTCATGTCTATCAGGACGGCACGGAGCTTCCCTTTGTCATGGACGGGACAGAAGAGACGGTCGAGGCCGCCGTCGGCGAGACGCGGAGCGTCCTTCGAAGCTATCCCCTGAACAGCGAAAGTCCCGTGCTCGTTGAGCTTTTCGCCTTCCGCGCGGAACGCCCCAGCGCCGCCCTCGTCATCCCCGTCGCATAAGATCTGTACAATATATATAGAAACGCCTGTGCTTTTTCGGCACAGGCGTCTTTTTTTATCTCGCAAATTTGTCGCGCTGGGCGACGGCGAGGGCATCGCAGCGGTTGTTGTAGGGGTTGTCGGCGTGACCCTTGACCCAGTGGAGGGTGACGGCGTGGCGCTGCAGCTGCTCGTCAAGCTCCTGCCAGAGCTCCGCATTTTTCAGGCCACCCTTTTTCTGCCAGCCCCTGCGCTTCCACCCGGCGAGCCAGCCCTCATTGATGGCCTTTTCGAGGTACTGGCTGTCGGTATAGAGCGCCACGGCGCAGCTCTCACGGAGCGCCTGCAGGGCGCGGATGGCGGCGGTGAGCTCCATGCGGTTGTTCGTTGTCATGCGCTCGCCGCCGGACAGCTCCTTTTCCGCCTCGCCATAGCGCAATATCGCGCCCCAGCCACCGGGGCCGGGATTGCCGGAGCACGCGCCGTCGGTGTATATCGTTACGGACTTCATGCCTCGGCTTCCGGCTCGGCCTCCGTCTCGTCCTCGGCCTCCTTTTCGGTCGTGGCGATGGAGATGAGCCGCGCGCCGTCGTTGAGGCGCATGAGCCGCACGCCCTGGGTCGAGCGTCCGTACACGCTCACGGAGCCGACGTCGGTGCGTATGATCACATCGTCATCCGACACCATGAGGATATCCTCCGTGCCGTCCACGATCTTCATCGCGGCGACGGGGCCGGTCTTATCCGTGACCTGATAGTTCTTCATGCCGTAGCCGCCGCGCTTCTGCGTCTCGCCGCCGCGGAAATATTCCTCGACCGGGGTGCGCTTGCCATAGCCGTTCTCGGTCACGGACAGCACCATGCCGCCCTCACCGGCGGCTGCCGCGCCGATCACGCGGTCGCCCTCACGCAGGTGAATACCGCGCACGCCCATGGCCGCACGACCCATCGGGCGGACGTCGTCCTCGTCGAAGCAGATGGCCGCGCCGTCGTGCGTCGCAATGAGTATCTTGGCGCTGCCGTCCGTGAGCATCACGGCCTCCAGCTCGTCGCCCTCTTCCAGCACCAGTGCGCGGATGCCGATGTTCTTGACGTTCCTGAGCTCGCTGATGGCCATGCGCTTGACGGTGCCGCTGCGCGTCACGAACATGAGATATTCCTCGCCCTCCAGGCTCTGGACGTGGAGCATGGCCTGCACCCGCTCGCCCGGCTCGATGGGGAGGATGTTGACGATGTTGGTGCCGCGGGCGTTCTTCCCGGCGACGGGGATACGGTAGCCCTTGCGGCGGTAGACGCGCCCCGCCGAGGTGAAGAAGAGGATGAAATCATGGCTCGACGCGGTGAACACCGTCTCCACATAATCCTCCTCGCGGGTCGTCATGGCCTTCACGCCACGGCCGCCGCGGTTCTGGGCGCGGTATTCGCTGGCCGGAAGGCGTTTGATATAGCCGTTGTGCGTGAGCGTATAGACGCAGGTCTCCTCCGGGATGAGATCCTCGATGTCGATCTCGTCCTCCACGTCCTGTATCTCGGTCTTGCGCTCGTCGCCATAGCGGTCACGCAGTGCAATGAGCTCGTCACGCAGCACGGCCTTGATCTTCTCCGGGTCGGCAAGCAGGCTTTCATAGTATTCGATCTTCTTTTCAAGCTCGTCATACTCGTTCTGCAGCTTCTCGCGGTTCAAGCCCTGCAGCGCGATGAGGCGCATATCGCAGATGGCCTGCGCCTGTACCTCGTCGAGGCCGAAGCGCTGCATGAGGTTCTCCCGCGCGTTGTCATAGCTCGAACGGATGATGCGGATGACCTCGTCGATGTTGTCCTGCGCGATGAGCAGACCCTCCAAAAGGTGGGCGCGCTCCTTCGCTTTTTTGAGATCATACGCCGTCCGGCGGGTGACGACCTCCTCCTGGAAGCTGAGGTATTCGTCCAGTATGTGCCGCAGAGAGAGGATCTTCGGCTGGCTCTGCCGCTGCACCAGCGCCAGCATATTGATGGCGAAGGTGGTCTGCATCTGGGTCTGCATATAGAGCTTGTTCAGAATGACCTGGGCGTTCGCGTCCTTTTTGAGCTCGATGACGACGCGCATACCGTTGCGGTCGGACTCGTCGCGCAGATCGGAGATGTCCTCGAGGCGCTTGTCCTTGACCTGCTCCGCGATGGTCTTGACAAGCTGGCGCTTGTTGACCTGATAGGGAAGCTCGGTGATGATGATGCGCTGGCGGTCACGGCCGAAGTCCTCGATCTCGGTGCGGGCACGGACGGTGATGCGGCCGCGTCCCGTGGCATAGGCCTGGCGGATACCGGCGCGGCCGAGAATAACGCCGTGGGTCGGGAAGTCGGGTCCCTGGATATGCTGCATGAGATCCTCCAGCGTCGCGTCCGGGTTTTCGAGCACGCAGACGGCGGCGTTGATGACCTCTGTGAGGTTGTGCGGCGGGATATTCGTCGCCATGCCGACGGCGATGCCGGACGAGCCGTTGACAAGCAGATTCGGGAAGCGGCTCGGGAGCACCTGCGGCTCCTTGCGCGTCTCGTCGAAGTTGGGGAGAAAGTCCACCGTCTCCTTGTCGATGTCGCGGAGCATCTCGTCGGACATACGCGCCATGCGCGCCTCGGTGTATCGGTAGGCCGCAGGGGGGTCGCCGTCCACGGAGCCGAAGTTGCCGTGGCCCTCGATGAGGGGGTAGCGCATGGAGAAGCCCTGCGCGAGGCGCACGAGCGCGTCATACACGGAGGCGTCGCCATGGGGATGGTAGCGGCCAAGCACGTCGCCGACGGCGGTGGCGCACTTGCGGAAGGGCTTGTCATGGGTCAGATTGTCCTCGTACATGGCGTAGAGTATGCGCCGGTGTACGGGCTTGAGGCCGTCGCGCACATCGGGCAGCGCGCGGCCGACGATAACGGACATGGCGTAGTCGATGTAGCTGCTCTGCATCTCGCCAACCAGCTCGGATTCGGTGATGATCTGGTTGGGGAAGGCGATATCCTCGGGCTTATAATCACGGTTGTGTCCCATATTCGATCATCTCCTTTCTTAAATATCGAGGTTCACGACATAGCGTGCATTCGTCTCGATCCACTCACGGCGGGGCTCGACCTCCTCGCCCATGAGCACGGTGAATACCTTATCCGCCGCCACGGCGTCGTCCAGCGTGATACGCCGGAGCGTCCGCTTTTCGGGGTCCATGGTCGTCTCCCAGAGCTCGTGGGGATCCATCTCGCCCAAGCCCTTGAAGCGGGCGATATCGACCTTCGCGTTGGCGTTGTCGCTGCGCATCTCGGCGGATATGCGGTCGCGCTCGGCGTCGGAATAGGCGACGCGGGTCGTCTTGCCGCGGGTCAGCTTATAGAGCGGCGGCACGGCGGAGTAGACATAGCCATGCTCGATGAGCGGGCGCATATAGCGGAAGAAGAAGGTGAGGAGCAGCGTGCGGATATGGCTGCCGTCCACGTCGGCATCCGCCATGATGATGATCTTATGATAGCGGAGCTTGTCGATGTTGAACTCCTCGCCGATACCGGCGCCGAGCGCCAGGATCATGGGATAGAGCTTGTCGTTTCCATAGATCTTGTCGGCGCGCGCCTTCTCGACGTTGAGCATCTTGCCCCACATGGCGAGGATCGCCTGGAAGCGGGAGTCGCGTCCCTGGATGGCGGAGCCGGCAGCGGAATCGCCCTCGACGATATAAAGCTCGCAGAGCGCCGGGTCGCGCTCGTTGCAGTCCTGCAGCTTGTCGGGCATCTGGCCGGATTCAAGGCCGGTCTTGCGGCGGACGGATTCTCTCGCGCGGCGGGCGGCCTCTCTGGCGCGGGAGGCGGTCATGGCCTTTTCGAGTATCGCCTTGCCGACGGAGGGGTTTTCCTCCAAAAACTGCTCCAGACCGGCGCTGACCACGGAATCGACGAGCGTCCGCATCTCGGAGTTTCCGAGCTTGGCCTTGGTCTGTCCCTCAAACTGGGGATTTTCGAGCTTTACGCTGATGATGGCGGTCAGACCCTCGCGGCAGTCGTCGCCGGAGAGGTTGTCATCGTCCTTGAGTATTTTCTTCTCATGTCCATAGGCGTTGAGGGCGCGGGTCAGGGCGCTCTTGAAGCCCGTCTCGTGCATACCGCCCTCCGGCGTATGGATGTTGTTGGCGAACGAGACCATGATCTCGCTGTAGCTGTCGTTATACTGGAGCGCGATCTCCGCCGTCGCATCCGTGCGGTCGCCGCTCATATAGATGACCTCGGGGTGGACGGGCGTCTTGCCGTTGTTGATGAAGCTCACGAACTCGCGGATGCCGCCCTCATAGTACATCTCGTCCACGACCGGCTCCTCGCCGCGCTGATCCTCGGTCGAGATACGAAGCCCGGCGTTGAGAAACGCCTGCTCCCGCATACGGCGGTGCAGCGTCTCATAGTCATAGACCGTCTCCTCAAACATCTCCGGGTCGGGGTGGAAGCGGACGACCGTGCCGGTATGGTCGGTATGCCCGGTGATGGTCATGTCCGCCGTCTTCTCGCCGCGGGAAAAGGCCATGTGGTAGATGTTGCCGTTTTTATGCACATCGACCTCCAGCCAGTCCGACAGTGCGTTGACGACCGAGGCGCCGACGCCGTGCAGACCGCCGGAGACCTTATAGCCGCCGCCGCCGAACTTGCCGCCGGCGTGCAGAACGGTGTAGACGACCTCCAGCGCGGGCTTGCCCGTCTGCTCCTGTATGTCCACGGGGATGCCGCGTCCGTTGTCCTCGACGCGGATGACGTCGCCCTTTTCGATGGTCACGCGGATATGGTCGCAGTAGCCCGCAAGCGCCTCGTCGATGGCGTTGTCCACGATCTCGTAGACAAGGTGGTGCAGACCGGAGGCCGAGGTCGAGCCGATATACATGCCCGGCCTCATACGGACGGCCTCCAGACCCTCCAGCACCTGTATTTTTGATGCGTCGTATTCCTGTGTTACCTTCTCGTTGATCTCACTCATTGCTCGTTCTCCCATCGTTTTGCCAATATCGCTGAATTCGGCTGCGCAAGGACGACCGTGCCGTCCGCACATACGGCGAACGCCTTCGGCAGATCTTCCGCCGCGTTGATAATCTGTTTTCGCTTTTCGGCTGTATTCAGAAAGCGCCGCGTGTCGATCGACCAGCTCGTGTTGTCGAGGTCGAAGATCGCCACCACGTCCTTCTTTTCAAGGGCGGTCTCGCCGCCGAGGTATATCCAGTTTCTCATGCTGCAGCTATCGTGCCTCCCGTACCTGTCCGGCCTGTACGCTCAGAACGCGGCCGCCCGTCCGGCGGGTGATGGTGTCGTCCTCACAGCAGGAGATGAGCGTCTGGCCGCCGCCGATGCGGTTGAGGACAAAGCTCTGCCGCCGCTCATCAAGCTCCGATAAAACGTCGTCGAGCAGCAGCACGGGATATTCGCCCGTCTCCGCCAGAAACATCTCCCGCTCGCCAAGCTTGATCGAGAGCGCGGCGGTGCGCGTCTGTCCCTGGGAGGCAAACGACCGCGCCGGACGGCCGTTGATCTCGATCTCCATATCATCCTTGTGCGCGCCGGTGAGGCATAGACCCGCGTCAAGCTCCGCCTGCCGGTGCGCCTCCTGATGGGCGCAAATCTGGTAGTAGATGTTTTCGGCGCTCGCCGTCGGGTCGGTGACGGTGCGCACGGTCTTATAGCGCAGCGTGAGCTCCTCGCCGCCGCCGGAAAACTCGCGGTGTATGGGCGAGGCGGCCTCCCCAAGCCGCTGGACAAAGCTCGCGCGGTAGCGGATGAGCCGCGCCGAGCAGCGGGCGAGGGAGTCCGAAAACTCGTCCAGCGTGGATAATAAGCTGGGCTTTTCCCGCCAGTCGCGCAGTATGCGCGTTTTGTTTTCATAGAGCCGGTTGAAGTCGGACAGTATCGCCGCATAGCCCGGACGAAGCTGGGATATGGCGCTGTCCATGAGCCGCCGCCGCGCCTGTGCGCCCTCCTTGATGAGGTAGAGGTCGTCCGGTGAAAAGAGCACCGCCGTCATGACGCCCGCAAGCTCCGCCGAGCGCTTTTTCACGGCGTTCACGCTCACCTGCCGCGTCTGGCCGCGGCGGAGAAGGAGCTGGATCGTCTGTTCCCGTCCCTGACTGTCCGCGTCGGCGAGGATCCGCGCCCAGGAGCAGTCAAAGCCGATAAGCTCCCGGTCAAAGCGGGTGCGGAAGCTGTGCGCGCCCGTGAGCAGCCATACGGCCTCGAGCAGATTTGTTTTCCCCTGGGCGTTCGCGCCGGCGATAACGTTGATGCCGGGCGCGAATTCGACCAGCGCCTCGTCATAGTTGCGGAAGCCGGAGAGGGAGATACGGTTTACCCTCATGTACCCGCCTTCAGTCGCACGGGCAGGATCATATAGGAAAAGCTCTCCGTGCCGTCCGCCGCGACGATGACGCAGGGGGAGGCGTCCGTGTTGAGGCAGAGCGTAAGCTCATCCGCCGGCGCCGCCTTGAGCGCGTCGAGCAGATAGCGGTTGTTGAAGCCGATCTCCAGACCCTTGCCGTCGCCGTCGATGGAACAGCGGTCGTCCGCCTTGCCGACGCTGGTGGCGCAGGTGAGGGATATCTCGCCGTCGTTGAAGGTGAGGCGGAGCGGGTTTTTGATCTTCTGGTCGATGATGAGCGAGACGCGGCTCACGACGCGGAGCAGATCGCCGCGGTTGATATTCACGCGGATATTGAACTCCTGCGGTACGCTCTTTTTATAGTTAAGGAACTCACCCTCGAGGCGGCGCGTGACGAGCACGGTGTCGCCGACGGAGAAGGAGATATGCTTGATGCCGACGGTGATCTCGACCTTGTCGTCGCTGTCGCCGCAGAGCTTTTCAAGGTCGCTGAGCGCCGTGCCGGGGACGATGAACTTTCCGCCCTCCATGCCCGTGCCGTCCACAGCCTCGCGACGCAGCGCAAGGCGATAGCCGTCCACGGCCACGATCACGAGCGAGTCCTTCTCGATGTCGAAAAGCTCGCCGGTATAGACGGGGCGGCTTTCGTTGTCGCTGACGGCGAAGATGGTCTCGCGTATCATCTGGCCGAGCTGGCGCTGCGGCAGGGCGATGGTCTTCTCCGTGTCGACGGTGGGCAGCTCGGGATATTCCTCCGCATCCGAACCCATGATGTTGAAAAGGGAGGCCTCGCAGCGGATCGTGACCGCGAAATTCGCGCTGCAGCTCACGGTGACGATGCCGTCCGGCAGACTGCGGACGATCTCGCCGAAGATCTTCGCGCCGAGGACGATGGCGCCCGGCTCGCTCACATCGGCGGGAAAGCGGGTATAGATGCCCTTTTTGAGGTCATAGCCGGTGACCTTCACGTCCGCGCCCGCCTCGATGAGCAGACCCTCCAGCGCGGGGATGGGGCTTTTTGCGGCGGCGCTGCGGCTTGCCGTATTCACAGCGGCCAGCAGCAGATATTTCTCGCATGAAAACTTCATAAAGTCGTCTCCTCCTAGCAAGAGAGAAAGAATATATTTTTAGTAGCGTTAGTAGTAGGAAAAATTTCTGTTGAAAAGTGGGCGGAGGCCTTGAAATACAAGAAAAAGCGGTGTTGAAAGAAATGTGGAGAAAAACAGTGGTTTTCCACAGCCGAAAACAGGCAATTTTCTTTCCACCGCCGTCCACAGGGCGGAAAAGAACAATGTGGAGAAAAATGTGGGGGAGAGGGTGTCTGCGCAGATGCGGCAGCGCCCCGGCTTTCTTGTGTAAAGGGAGCTGTCGGTGGAGCCGGCGGAGGAATTGAAAAGCCTTGATAATTGCCCGTCTTTCGACAAAAAAGCAGACTTTTCAGCGTTCAATCCCTTCGTCACGGCTGCGCCGTGCCGCCGCCCTTTACACAAGGGAGGCTTTGGCCGGAGCAAATTTTCTAGCTTCTCGCGTTGATGTTGGAGGTGATGTCGCGGACGGTGGCGGCGGTATCCGGGTCGGTCTTGAGCAGATCCTCGACCTTGCGGATGGAGGAGAGGACGGTGGAGTGGTTGCGGTGGTCAAACTCCTCGCCGATGTCCACGAGGGAGAGGTTCGTGAGCCGCCGGATGAGGTACATGGCGACCTGGCGCGCCATGGCGGTATTCTTGCTCCGGCGCTGGCCGCGTATATCCTCCGGCGTAAGGCCGGTATAGCGCGCCGTCTCGGTGATGATGACCTCCGGGGTGGGAACGTATACGCCGACACGGATGACGTCCTTGATGGCGCGCTTGACGCTCGTGACGGTGATGGAATCGTCCATGATGTCGCGGTAGGCCGTGAGGCGGTTGACCACGCCCTCAAGCTGGCGGATATTCTCCGTGATGCTCTCCGCGATGAACTCCACGACCTCGTCGGACAGCGTGAGGCCGAGACCCTGTCCCTTGTCGCGGACGATGGCCATGCGGAGCTCCAGATCGGGCTTTCCGATGTCCGCCATGAGGCCGCCCTCAAAGCGGGTGCGGAGCCTGTCCTCGAGCTTCACCATGTCGAGCGGCGGGCGGTCGGAGGTGATAACGATCTGGTGGCCGGCCTCATAGATGTTGTTGAAGGTGTGGAAAAACTCCTCCTGGACGCCGAGCTTTCCGGCGATGAACTGGATGTCGTCCACGAGAAAGAGGTCGACGTTGCGGTATTTCTTGCGGAACTCGGGCTGCGTGCCCTCGCGCAGGGAGGCGACCATCTGGTTTGTGAAGTCGTCGCCCTTGACATAGCCGATCTTCGCGTCGGGATTATGCTCGCGGATATACTTGGCGATGGCGAGCAGCAGATGTGTCTTGCCGAGGCCGGAGTTGCCGTAGATGAAGAGCGGGTTATACGCCTTGCCCGGCTTCTCCGCGACGCCCATGGCCGCCGCGTGGGCAAATTTGTTCGACTGGCCGACGATGAAGCGGTCGAAGGTATAGGCCGAGGCCTCGGGAAGATCGTCCGGCTCGGACTGGATCGCATATTCCCTGACCTCGTCGCCCACCAGGACGAGCAGGTCGAAGTCGCAGCAGAAAAGATCGCTCATCACGCCGCGTATCGTATCGCCGAAGCGCTGGGAGATGATGTTGCGCTTGAAGTCGGAGGTCGTCTGCAGCACGAGCCGCTTCTCGTCGAGCTCCACGGGAACGCAGTCGGAAAACCATGTATTGAGCGCCGTCGGCGTGAGATCGCCGGAGAGCTTGTCAAGAACGCTGGCCCATACGTCGGTAAGGGAGTTCAAGGCCGTCCCCTCTTTCTATTTAAGTAAATACTAAACATATAAATACTATTATAATATAACACAGTCTTCCGCATTTTTCAATACAATTATTTATAACGCAGCGGCAGGCGGTTGAAATTTTCCGCGGCTGCGGTTACAATAGGCGCTGAGGTATAACACTGTGCAAGCATTGACAAAAGCGATTTTTGAAAATACGGCGCTCGCCCCCCTCCCCACGCGGCTGGAAGGGGGCTTTTCGCCTGCGCTCGTCACGGGGCTGTCCCCCGTCCACCGCGCCCAGCTCGCGGCGGCGCTGTATCAGGAAACGGGGCGGCCGCTGGCCGTCGTCTGCCCGGATGATACGGCGGCGGAGGCGATGGCCGCCGATATAGGCGCGTTTCTGGGCAGGAGCGTCCCCGTGCTCGTGGGGAGGGAGCTGGAGCTATACGGCGCGGAGGCCGCGTCCCGTCAGACGGAGCAGCGCCGTCTCGCCGTGCTGGACGCGCTTGGAGATGAAAAAACCGATGCCGTGGTAATGACCCTGCCCGCCCTGCTGCAGCGCGCCATACCGCCGGAAAAGCTGTCCTGCGCGGCCTTTACGCTGCGGCGCGGCGATACCCTCGCCATCGAGGACGTGGAGGACCGGCTCATCCGCGCCGGCTATGAGCCCTGCGACAAGGTCGAGGGCGCCGGTCAGTTTGCGCAGCGCGGCGGGATCCTGGACCTGTTCTCCCCGTCCGAGCGCGAGCCGGTGCGCATGGAGTTCTGGGGCGATGAGATCGACGCCCTCGCCTTTTTCGACCCGGTGAGCCAGCGGCGCGGCCAGAGTGCGGAGCTTATCCGCGTCGTTCCGGCGGCGGAGACGCTGCCCTCCCTCGCCGAGGGCGGACGCATGGCGCTGGCAAAGCAGCTTAGAGCGCTGGCGGCGCGTGTCAATCTCCACGCAACACGCTTTGACGCGCAGAGGCTCAGGGCGACGCTGGAGGCCGATGCGGAGGCGCTCGAAAACCGTCCCGCGCTTCCGGCGGCCGACCGCTATATGGCGCTCGTCTATCCCGAATTTGCCACGGCGCTCGACTATCTCCCGCCGGATGCGCTCATCCTGCTGTCTGAACCGGGCAAATGCGCGGAGCGGGCGAAGGAGAACGAGAAGCACAGCGCGGAGGAGGAGCATGGTCTCGTCACGGAGGGGCTGCTGCTCGATAAGCTCGCGCAGTTCCGCCTCGACTGGGACAAGGCGCTCGCGGCGCTGGGCGAATTTGCGCTCGTGATGGCGGACAGCCTCACCGTCGGGCGTTATCCCATCGAGCCGAAGACCGTCGCCGGGATACAGGCGCGCCAGCTGCCCTCCTATGGCGGAAGCGCCCAGACCGCGGCGGACGATGTGAGCCACTGGCTGCATGAGGGCTATCGCTGCGTCGTGCTGGCGGGCGATGAGCGCCGTGCGGCGGCGATGCGCGATATTCTGGCAGAAAAGGGCATCGAGGGCGTCTATCTCGACGCGGCGCTGAAGTCGCTTCCGCCGGTGGGTCGCTGCGCGGTGGCCGTGGGGAGCCTCTCGGCGGGGCTTGAATACCCGCAGATCAGGCTGGCCGTGCTCACCGACACCCAGATCGCCCGCATGGCGGCGCGGCGTGGACGGCGCAAGACCCATGCCGCCGGAGTGAAGCTCGGCAGCTGCGAGGATCTGTCCGTGGGCGATCTCGTCGTCCATGAGGTGCACGGCATAGGCCGCTTCGCGGGCATCTTCCGCATGGCGGCGGACGGCGTGCAAAAGGATTATATCAAGATAAACTACGCCGGGACGGACAGCCTCTATGTCCCTGCGATGCAGCTCGACCTTGTGACCAAATACGTCGGCGGCGGCGGGGAGGATAAGCCCGTCAGGCTCTCGAAGCTCGGCGGCGCGGACTGGACGCGCGCCCGCTCCCGCGCCAAGGCGGCGGCCAAGGAGATGGCGGGCGAGCTCATCCGCCTCTATGCCGCGCGCCAGAACACGCCCGGCCACGCCTTTGCGCCGGACTCGCCGTGGCAGGCGGAATTTGAGGACGCGTTTGAATACGCGGAGACGGACGACCAGCTCCGCTGCACGGCGGAGATCAAGGCGGACATGGAAAAGCCCGTGCCGATGGATCGTCTGCTCTGCGGCGACGTGGGCTTCGGCAAGACCGAGGTGGCGCTCCGCGCCGTCATGAAGTGTGTGCTGGACGGCAGGCAGGCGGCGATACTCGCGCCGACGACCGTGCTTGCGCAGCAGCATTTCCAGACGGCGGTCAGCCGCTTCTTCGGCTTCCCCGTCAAGATCGGGCTGCTGTCCCGCTTCTCCACGGCGGCGCAGGCCCGCGACTGCCTCCACGGCATGGCGGACGGCAGCGTCGATATCGTCATCGGGACGCACCGCCTGCTGCAAAAGGACATAAAATTCAAAAACCTTGGGCTTCTCATCGTGGACGAGGAGCAGCGCTTCGGCGTGGCGCACAAGGAGCATATCAAGGAAATGGCGGCGCAGGTGGACGTGCTGACCCTCTCCGCGACGCCCATACCGCGCACGCTGAATATGGCGCTCGGCGGGCTGCGGGATATGTCCTCCATCGAGCAGCCGCCGCAGGATCGCCAGCCCGTGGAAACGGTCGTGCTCGAGCACGACTGGGGCGTGGTGGCCGAGGCCATACGCAGGGAGGCCGCCCGCGGCGGGCAGGTGTATTACCTGCACAACCGCATCGACACCATCGAGCGCACGGCGGTGAAGCTCGAAAAGCTGCTGCCGGAGATATCGCTCACGGTCGCACACGGGCGCATGGACGAGCGGGAGCTATCCGCCGCCATGGAGAAAATGTCCTCCGGCGAGGCCACGGTCCTCGTCTGCACGACCATCATCGAGACGGGCATCGACATCCCCAACGTGAACACCCTCATCATCGAGGAAGCCGACAAGCTTGGCCTTGCTCAGCTCCACCAGCTGCGCGGGCGCGTGGGGCGCTCGTCCCGCAAGGCGACGGCGTACCTCACCTATAAGAAGGACAAGGTGCTGACGGAGATCGCCCAGAAGCGCCTCGAAGCCATCCGCCAATTCGCCCAGTTCAACTCCGGCATCCGCATCGCCATGCGCGACCTCGAGATACGCGGCGCGGGCAATCTGCTCGGCGCGGAGCAGTCGGGGCATATGATCGACGTGGGCTTTGATATGTATATGAAGCTGCTGTCGGAGGCGGTGCAGGAGGCACGCGGCGAGAGCGTCCCGGTGCGGACGGAGTGCTCGGCAGACCTGTCCGTGTCTGCGTCCATCCCGGAGGAGTATGTCCGCTCGGCGGAGCAGCGCATGGATCTCTACCGGCGCATCGCGCTCATACGGAGCGAAGCGGAGGCGGACGACCTCACGGAGGAGCTCTGCGACCGCTTCGGCGATCCCCCGCCGGAGGTGAACCGCCTCGTCCAGGTCGCGCTCCTGCGCGGCGAGGCCTCGGCCGCCGGTATCACGGAGATCGCCCAGAAGGGCGGGGCGCTGCGCTTCGTCTTCGGCGACTTCGACTTCGGCCGTATCCAGACGCTGTACAGCCGTCCCGCATGGAAGGGGCGCGTCAAGATAGAGGCGGGAGGCAAGCCCGCCGTGGCCGTGCGTCTGCGCTCCGGGCGGCGCATTCTGGAGGAGGCGCGGGCGTTTATCGGCGATTATACGTCGCTTGCGCAAAGCACATGATTTACCGGCTTGCATGACTGTGCTATAATGCCGGGTAGAAATTCGGAAAAGAAGGGCTGACATATGAAAAGAACGATCGCGGCGCTGCTTTGCGCCCTTATGCTGCTGAGCCTCTGCGCCTGCAGCGGGACACGCATCGAGCCGCTGGAGGCCGAGACGGAGACAGCGACAGAGACGACCACGGAAACCACGACCGAAACGGCGGCCGAGGAAACGACGGAGACGACGGAGACCGCCGCCGGGCTCGACTGGAACGCGGCCTATGCCAGACACGATCCGTCCGACGTGGTGTTTACGGTCGACGGCGAGCCGGTGACCTGGCAGGAGCTGTTCTATGAGCTTGCCAACGTGACCGCCGGACTGCAGAGCGCCGCCGGGGGACAGATCACGAGCTGGAGCGCCAAGCTGCGCGACAGCGCCGGTAACGAGGCGAGCTGCGGCGACTATGTGCTCTCCTATGCGCTGACCGTGCTGACCCAGTATCACTGCGTCTATAACCACCTGACCGCCGAGGGCGTGAAGCTCGACGCCGAGGGCGAGGCCAACGTCGAGGAGGTCAAGCAGACCATCATCGACAACTATTTCGGCGGCGACAAGGAGAAATTCCTCGACAATCTCTCGGCGCTGTTCTGCAGCGAGGAGCTTTACGACTGGTTCAACATGGTCGACGAGCTCTATGCCGAGGGTTTTGCGGCGCTGTACGGCGAGGACGGCGCGAAGCTGACGGATGAAGAGGTCCTCGCCTACGGCAGCGAGAACGGCTATGTCCAGCTCCGCCAGATCTACCTCTACCCGAACGGCGAGGAGACCGCCGAGACCGGCACCGAGACGAGCGAGACGACCAGCGAGGAGAGCGTTGACCTGAGCGTCCTCACGCCGCTGACGACCCGTCTGGCCAAGGCCAGGACCGATGCCGAGCGGGAGAAGATCTTCGACGAGCTTTATGCGGAGTATAACGAGAACACCGCGCTCGATGTCTACGGCGCGTCCCGCGCCGTGAGCGCCGACGACGTGACCATCGGGAGCATAAGTCAGAGCGTCTATGACGCGGCGCTCGCGCTGGAGGAATACGGCTACGCCTGCGTCGATGCGGGCAACGCCGCCGTGCTGCTCATGCGCGTGCCGCTCACGGCCGATGCGCCGGTGTACTATGAGACGGCCATGAGCAAGCTCTGCGACCTGCGCTATTATGCGGCGTCCCAGAAGTATCTGGAGCAGATCAACGGCGAGGACGGCTGGGTCGCCGCCGTGGAGTTCGCCTGGGCGGAGGACTTTGAGGGCTTCAACCTCCCCGACGCCTTCGCCGTCGAGGGCGAGACCGAGACGAGCACGGAGACCGAGACCGAGACCGGCGCCGCCTCGACCGAAGCCAGCGCCGAGCCTGCACCCTGAATATCACTGTACCGGCGCTCCGAGCGCCCCGGCTCCCTTTACACAAGGGAGGCTTTGGACTGGCGAAGAAAAGCGCAGCTCAACACCACCCACCGGCGGGCATTTCGTATGTCCGCCGGATTTTTATGCAAAAAGGGCTTGCCGAGTGGTAACAAAGATGTTATAATGATTACAATTTTGTAACCATTGGGGGATGAGGCTATGAAAAAGCTGCTTTGCCTGCTGCTGTGTCTGACGCTGGCGCTGGGGCTTGCCCCGCTGACGCTGGCGGCGGAGCCGGAGGGCGTGGCCGCCGCCGGAGCGTATACGCCGGAGGACGGCGACATGGAGCTGTCGCTGGACGGCAGCAGCGAGGGCGTGAGCATCGGCGACCTTGACGACTATACCCACGACAGCACCTATTCGTCCAAGACGATCCTCAAGGGCATCGATGTCTCGGTGTTCCAGGGCGACATCGACTGGGGCGCGGTGCGCGGCGACGGCGTGGAATTTGCCATCGTGCGCGCCGGAGGGCGCTATGTCGGCAGCGGCGATCTCTATGCGGACAGAAAGCTGACGGAGAATCTGCAGGGCGCGATCGGTCAGGGCATCGCGGCGGGCGCGTATTTCTTCTCCCAGGCCATCACGGAGGACGAGGCGCGGGAGGAGGCCGCCGAGGCGCTGCGCCTGCTGGGCGATTATGCCAGGCTTCTGAAGCTCCCCATCTATATCGACATGGAATATTTCTCGGGGCCGAGCGGCCGCCTCTATGACGCCGGTCTCACGGCGGACGAGCACACCAGGATCGCGCTGGCGTTCTGCCGCGCCATCGAGGACGCGGGCTATGAGGCCGGTGTCTATGTCGGACTCTGCACCTTCCCCATCAACGCGGAGGACATCACGGCGGCGGGCTATGAGGTCTGGCACGCGCAGTGGTATACCCATACGACCGTCTCCCCCGTCTATACGGTCTGGCAGTGCAGCGCGCTCGGCAGCGTGGCGGGCATACGCGGCAGCGTCGACCTCAACTTCCGCTATGTCGACCCGGAGAAAAAGGACGACAGCAGGGAGGATACCGTCAGCTTCTCGGATGTGCCGGAGGGCGCATGGTATCAGGACAGCGTGAGCTATGTGGTCAAAAACGGACTCTTCTTCGGCATGGGCAACGGGAAGTTTGCCCCCAACGCCGCCATGAACCGGGAGATGTTCGTGACGGTGCTGTATCGCCTGGCCGGTTCGCCGGAGGTGACGGGTGAGAGTCCGTTCAGCGATGTGGCGGACAGCACGAAGTGGTATTATAACGCCGTGTGCTGGGGCGCGCAGACGGAGATCATCAGCGGCATCGGCGACGGGCTTTTCGGCGTCGGCCGCGCCCTGTCCCGCCAGGAGATGGTGACGCTGTTTGCCCGCTATGCCGAGACGGTCGGCCTGACGCTTGATACGGACGAGAACCTGGACGGCTTCCCTGACGGCGCGAATACCGCGAGCTGGGCGGCGGAGGCGCTGCGCTGGGCGATCGGAAACGGCGTCATCTCCGGCGTGGCCGACAAGGGCAAGACCAAGCTCGACCCGAAGAGCACCACGACCCGCGCCCAGGTGGCCACCGTCCTCGAGCGCTTCGCCGGGCTTTTGGACGAGGAATAAAGCGAATTAAAACAGAGCGTTCCGTGGAGTAATTGCCGCGGAGCGCTCTATTGTTATAAGAGGGCCGAAGGCCTCCGCGCGGGCGCGCCAGCGCCCCGGTTCTCTTGTGTAAAGGGAGGCTTTGGGTGCTTACTATTATATCTTACCCCGTAACCGGCCGATGAGCCATATGAGCGGCAGGCCGAGGAGGTTCAGTCCGGCAAAGAGAAGCGGGATAACGCGGTCTGACCAGCGCTGCAGCACGAGGGGGTCCTGCCCGATGAAGCGGGCGATGAGCCAGACGCAGACCGCCTCCGCAGGCAGCAGCCAGCGCCCGCCGCCAAGAGAGAAATACGGCGCGTCCTCCGGCTCCGGCAGCGCAAAACACAGCCGCAGCGTCTCAAAGCAGCCGCGCAGCAGCAGCGTGCCGAGGCAGAAGTCCGAAAAGACCCAGAGCGCCACGATGAACGCCGCGATGCGCGAGCCGAGGTGCAGCAGCGACAGGTCGCGCACCAGCAGGAAAAACGAAAAGCTCATCCGCCCGGTCAGCGCCGCGCCGAAGCTGCCCACCACCGTGAGGCAGAGCAGGAGGCATAGAAGCCCCAGCACACCGAAGCTCGGGAGATACGGCCGCAGCCGCCGCTCGTGGTCGTCCGTGTAGCGAAGCAGAAAGGTCAGGCAGGCGAAAAATGAGCCGACGTTCACCATGGGCAGCGCCCCGGTCAGAATGCCGGGCACGTCCGCCGCACCGAGCGGGAGCAGATACGAAAGCTCCACGCCCGGCAGCGAGGCGGCAAAGGCCAGCGTCAGCACCGCGAGCATGAGCGCGAGCAATATGACCGCCGCGCCGCCCAGCGCCCGCAGCCGCCCCAGCGCCGCCATGAGGCAGAGCAGGAGCATGACGGTATAGAACACGGCGGGGCCGCTGTCCGGATAGACCGTCGTGATGAAGCGGTCGGCACACACGCGCAGCAGGAAGCCGGCATAGAGCAGAAACGCCGCGCCGTATATAAAAAGCGCGATGCGCCCCGCCGCCCTGCCGAGACAGAGCGGGAGCAGCTCGCCCATGCCGCCCTCCGTCCTCCGCGTGAGCGCGAGCGTGAAATGCGCGGCAAGAAGGATGAGCCCGAAGGCCGGGACGGCGCTCAGCCAGCAGGCGCGACCGCCGAGACGCACCGCCGCACCAGGCAGCACGCGGATGAGCGGCGAGAGCAGCGACAGGGTCATACAGGCGGCAAACTGCCGCCGCGTCATGGGGCGGCTCATGCTTCGCCCTCCGGCGAGCGCAGGCCATAGCTGCGCTCCGGCTGCACCTCGACCGAGACGGAAAGCTCCAGCGCCGCCGGGTCGCGCCCGCCGGTCAGACCGAGAAAGTCGCAGCCGAGCGTGCGCTCCAGCGCCAGTATATCCCCGACCTGCCGCGTGAGCTTCTCGCCCAGCAGCGCGGCAGCGCGCTCCATGTCCGGCGTGCCGCCGTCCGTCTCCAGCAGCGAGGCCTCCACGCGGCAGCTCACCTGCGCCAAGGAGCCGTCATAGCTGAGCTTTGTATGCCCTGCGCCGAGCGCCACGGTCATGCGGCCTCCCTCCCCGTCGTCAAGCGCCACCCGCGCCCCGTCCGGCCGGTCGAGCAGCAGCAGCACGGCTGCCGCGTCCTCCGGTTCGATGAAGCGGCAGAGCCGTCCGTCCCGGAACACGGCGAAGCCCGCGGGGACTATGCTCGCGCCGTCGTCGAAGCGGATCGTGCCGCTCTCGTCCGCGCAGCGTATCGCCCCGCAGAGTCCACAGCCGGTCTCCGCCAGCGCCGCCGCCAGGGTGCGGACGGAAAAGGCGTAGCCCTCGCCCAGCGTCTGCAGCTCCGCCGCGAGGCTCGTGAGCTTCTGTCCCGTCCCGCCCGTCTCGGACGCGGCGGATAAGATGAGCGCCGCCGCCTCGTCCCGCACCACGAACGCCGTGGAGTCGAGCCGCATACGCGGACTGCGCTCGAGCCAGTCGAGCCACGGTGCCATCCCCTGTGCGGCGGCCTCGCGCCCGAGGAGAATGAACTGGACGTGGGCGTAATACGGCTGTGCCTCCGGGAAGGCGTTCTGCAGCTGCACCAGCGCCGTCTCAATGCTTCCGCCGGTCTGACAGAGCACGGCGGGGGCTTTTTCGTCGCGCCCCTCGCCCGCCGACACGGAGACAGTGACAGCGCCGGTATCCGGGTCCGCATCCAGCCCAAGGGTCTGGACGGGACGCAGCTGCTCTATGTCGCGGTAATTCGCGTAAATGCTGTCCTGACAGCCGCCGCATAATAATAGTAAAGGCAGCAGCAAAAGCAGCCTCCGCCTCATGGCGCGCGCCTCCTTTTGTCCGCGCCCGCAATATCCCGTGGACGGATGGCGTCGAAGCGCTCCGGCGCACGCGCCAGTACCCGCGTTCCGGCACCGGGACGGCCGGAGGACAGCGGCGACATATAGGACACGCCGAGACATTCGAGCGAGCATAAATGCCAGAGCAGCGCCGCGGCCGCCGCAAGCAGGCCGAACATCCCCGCCGCGATGGCCGCGAGCACCATGACGAAGCGCCCCAGCCGCAGTGCCGCCGAGAGATCCTGATTCGGTATCGTATAGCCCGCAATGCCCGCGACCGCGACGACGATGACGGCGATGGGGCTGATGACCCGCGCCTCCACGGCGCTCTGCCCCACGATGAGCGCGCCGACGATGCTGACCGTCTGGCCGATGGAGTCCGGCAGCCGCAGCCCCGCCTCCTGCAGCAGCTCGAACGCCACGAGCATACCGAGGATCTCCGCCGCCGTGGGAAAGGGTACGTTCTGCTTGGAGTCGATGACGGAGAGCAGGAGCCGAAGCGGGATCATGTCGGGGTGATACATGGCCGTGGCCACATAGAACGCGGGCAGAAGCAGCGTGAGCAGCAGCGCCGCCCAGCGCAGCAGCCGCAGTGCGGAGGCCGGGAGAAAGTGCTGCGCCGCGTCCTCGGCGGTGCAGAGCATGGCCGGAAGCGTCCCCGGCGCGAGAAAGCCGAGCGGCAGCCCCTCGGCGAGAAGCCCGACCTGCCCGCGCAGAAGCCCCAGACAGAATGCGTCCGAGCGCTCCGTGTGCATGACCTGCGGAAAGGGCGAGGCGGGCGACTCGGACAGCGCCTCCGTGAGCCGGTCCGCCTCGAGCAGCGCCTCCGCGTCGATGGCGTCGAGCCGTGCCGCGACCGCCTCCACGCTGCTGTTCCGCGCCACGCCGTCGAGCCAGAGTATGGCGACCGCCGTGCGGCTTTTGCGGCCGACGACCGTCTGGCGCAGCTTGAGCTTCGGTGTGCGGAGCCGGTTGCGCACCAGCGCCGTGTTGACGCGCAGCGCCTCGACAAAGGCGTCCTTGCCGCCCTTGAGGGTCTTTTCCGCCTGCGGCGCGCTGACGCCGCGCCGGTTCCGGCTTTTGAGCTGAAAGCAGAGCGCCTGCCCCTCGCCCAGCAGCGCGCAGTATCCGCCGAGCAGGTCGGAGACGAGCGTGTCCATATCACGGCATCGCGACATCGACCCGGCGTAGACGAGCCCCCGCGCCGCCAGCCCGAGCACGTCCCCGCCCGCCGGAAAGCGCGCCGCGTCCGTGAGCGGCCGCAGAAGCTGCTCCGCGATCTCCGCACCGTCCGTCAGCCCGTCGAGCCAGCAGACCCACACGAGCGCCGGTCCGCCGCCCACGGCGATACGCCGCGTCTGAAAATCGGCGCAGTCCGAAAATAATTTTTGCAGCGCCGCCGCCGAGATCGCTGTGTCATACTCCGGTCGGGGGAGCGGGTGAAAGCCTATATCTTGTGCCTTTTCTGAGTCAAAATCCAACATGATGATAGTGTTCCCGCCAGGCAAAAAAAGATGAAAAAAATCTTCATTTTTTCGCAAAAAAGTGTTGACAAGTGCGTGTTCGGGTGATATATTAGCAAAGCGCCTCGCGGGAAGGGAACTTCCGAGAGAGAAGCGTGTGTACCTTGTAAATT
>CAVEQW010000024.1:0-8119 GCA_963618155.1 Alloprevotella sp. | reverse complement strand
TGGCGGTATCTAACTGATTAACAATACTGTAAAGGGCTGTGGTTGGAGCCTTTCTTGAACCGTCTTGCGGTAGGACAAATCAACCAATCCACAGCATCCCTTACAGTGTAGCACAGCCCTTGGAGAGGGGCTTTAATAACTACTACTCTATAATACAAGGACGATTCTCATGAAAACAATGACCGCATTATTTTTAGGCTTTTCCGTGCTTCTCGGCCTCACCGCCTGTGGCGGCCGGGGCGAGAGCGACGCCGCACCCGCGCCGGCCGCCGTGCCGACGGAGCAGCCGAGCGCTGCGCCCGCTGCGGCAGAGGCAGAGACGGAGACGGCAACTGAAGCTGCGTCTGCGGGCGGCAAAACGCTGGTCGTCTACTACTCCGCGAGCGGCAGCACGCGGCGCGTGGCGGAGGACATCGCTGAGGCCGCCGGTGCGGATATCTTTGAGATCGTCCCCACCGAGGTATATACCGGCGACGACCTCGACTGGACAAATGCCGACAGCCGTGTCAGCCGTGAGCATGATGACGAGTCCCTGCGGGACGTGCCGCTGACGGCCGCCGAGGTGCCCGATTGGGATTCCTATGACACCGTGTTCATCGGCTACCCCATCTGGTGGGGCATTGCGGCGTGGCCGGTGGACGGCTTTGTGACGGCCAACGATTTTAGCGGCAAGACCGTCATCCCCTTTGCGACCTCCGCATCCTCCGGCATGGGCGACAGCGGTACGCTGCTTGCCGGCATGGCCGGTACCGGCGAGTGGCAGGAGGGACAGCGCTTCTCCTCCGATGCCTCCGCCTCGGAGGTACAGGAATGGGTCGGTGGACTGGAACTGTGATAAAATACGCGGCACGCAATAACGGCGTGAAGCGCCCGGCTTGATTTACGACGCCGCCCTGCGGGGCGGCGCTTTTGTTTTGTCGGCGCAGGGCAAAATATGCCCGCCTTTGCGGGCGCGCTTGCATTATGGGCGCTTTCCGATTATAATGTATACTCCGGTTGAATGCCCCGATGGGGCGAGGATACCGAATCCAGCCCTCCGGGGGCGTGTGCGGCCACCGGTTGGACAGACGGAGTGCGTCTATGCTTCAGCTTATGTCCCCCGCCGGAAGTGAGGAGGCGGTCATCGCCGCCGTGCAGAGCGGGGCTGACATCGTGTATATCGGCGCGGGGCTGACCCGCTCGGAGGGGCTTGAGGACTTTTCCCCCGACGCGCTTGCCCGCGTGCTGCGCTACTGCCGCGCCCGCGGCTGCCAAACCGTGCTCGCGCTCGGCGGTCTTTTGTCGGACGAGGGCATGGAGCGCGCCTGCGGCAAGGCTGTGACCGCCGCGAGCTGCGGCGTGGACGCCATCATGGTGGAGGATATCGGCCTTGCACGGGCGCTGCGCTCCCTGCTGCCGGAGATGCCGCTGTGGGGCGGCGTGCGCATGGGCATATCCACGGCGGACGGCGCCAGAGCCGCCGTGGTGCTGGGACTGTCCCGCATCGTGCTCGCGCCGGAGCTTACGCTCGAGCAAATACGCGCCGTCTGCGCCGTGCCGGACATCGAGTGCATCGTCTATGTCCACGGGCATCTCTGCTTCGCCCGCGCGGGGCAGTGCCATATGGAGGCCTTTTCCGAGGCCTTCCGCGGCTCGGAGCGCCCGAAGCCCCAGACAGAGGGCTGGTGCGGCGAGTATTGCCGCCGCCGCTTCGACCTCGGCGGCCGTATGGACGACTATCCGCTCAGCATGAAGGATCTCTGTCTTCTGGACCATATCGACGAGCTGACGGAGGCCGGCGTGTGCTGCGCCGCCATCGAGGGACACGGCCACAGCGCCGAATATGTCGCCTTTGTCACAGGGCTTTACGCCCGCCGCATCGCCGAGCACGCAAGCGCCACGGCGGAGGAGCGGCAGCAGATGGAGGAATATTTCGCCTCAAACGGACTTACGGATGCCTATCTGCGCGGCGACCGCGAGACGGATATGCGCGGCATCGGCGCGGACATGAGCCGCCGCCAGCAGCAGGAGAAAAAGCGCTTCTGCGCATCCATCCGCAAGGACTACATCCACAGCGAGCGGCGGCGCATACCGCTGAAATTCTACGCCTACATCCAGCCCGGCACCCAGGCCGTCTTCGGCGCGGAGGACAACTGCGGCAACCGCGTCTCCTATAAGGGCTATGAGCCTGTCGACCTCGGCCGTCCCGGTATCCCGGCCTCCCGCGTGCGCAGTCTTCTCTACCGCACGTCCGGAACGCCCTACAGCTGCCAGGACGTCGAGTGCCTCGTGGACGAGCGCATGGACTACCCCGACGAGGCTGTGGAGGACGCGCGCCGGGAGCTCATCAAAATGCTCTCCGAAAAGCGCCGCGAGCCGAAAACGACGGTCGTCGGCGCGCTGCCGCCGCCCGTCGAGGACAAGCCCCGGACGGACGCGCCAAAGCTCATCTGCGAGGTCAGCCGCCGGGAGCAGCTGACCGAAAGGCTTGCCGCCTGCAAGCCGGACATACTCTATGCGCCGCTGGCGCTTGCGGCGGATACCGAGGCGCTCGCGCCATTCCGTGAATACGGCGTACCCATTGCGGCCGTGCTGCCCCGCGCCGTCAACGAAGCGGAGCTTCCTGCCCTGCGGGCGCTCGCCGAAAAGGCGGCGGAGGGCGGCATCGAGTCGCTGGTCGGCGGAAGCCTCGGCTATCTCAGTCTTTCGCTGGCGCTCGGGCTGCCGCTGCGCGGCGATGCCGGCATGAATCTCACGAACGCCCGCTCGCTGGCATGGCTCTCACAGCTGCACCTGCCCTCGGCAACGATATCGCCGCTTCTGTCCATGAGCCAGATCCAGGCGATCGCCAAGCCGCTCGATCTGGAGATGATCGTATACGGCCGTCTGCCCGTCATGGTGAGCGACCAGTGCATCCTCCGGCGCAGCGCCGGACGCTGCGACTGCGGGCGCCCCGTCATGATGAACGGCGAGAGCGGCGGACAGTTCCCCGTCCTGCGGGAATACGGCTGCCGCAACGTGATATTCGACAGCGGAAAGATCTTTCTGGCCGACAACGCCGAGCGTTATCTCAACGCGGGGCTGTGGGGGATACGGCTCCTGTTTTCCTCCGAAAGCCCCAACGAATGCGTCGAGGTGACGCGGCGCTACAAATACAACGAGGACTACACGCCGCACGGCGTGACCCGCGGTCTGTATGCAAAGGGGATACTATGATCGTTCTTGCCTCCGCATCGCCCCGGCGGCGCGAGCTTCTCGGCTCGCTGGGGCTGACCTTTGACATCCAGCCGGCCACAGGGCCGGAGAACACGCCCGACACCGGCGACGCCGCCGAGGCCGTGCGCCTCATCGCGCTCGGCAAGGCGCGCCAGGTCGCGGCGCTGCGCCCGGAGGCGCTCGTCATCGGCGCGGACACGGTCGTCGAGCTGGACGGCCATATCCTGGGCAAGCCCGCGGATGTGGCCGAGGCCTGCGCCATGCTGCGCGCGCTGTCCGGCCGGACGCACCGCGTCTTCACCGGCGTGGCCGTCATATCCGGCGGCGAGGAGCTCACCCACACGGAATGCACGCAGGTTCGCTTCCGCCCGCTGTCGGAGCGGGAGATCGCGGCCTATGTCGCCGGGGGCGAGCCGATGGACAAGGCCGGCGCCTATGCCGCGCAGGGCAGAGCGGCGCTCTTTGTGGAGGGCGTCGAAGGCGACTATTTCAACGTCGTCGGACTGCCGCTGTGCGCGCTGGGACGGATGCTTTCACATTTTGGAGTGACACTGCTTTGAAAAATTATCTGAAACGAAGCGGCCTGCGCGTCGGCATCGTCGTCGCGGTGCTGGTGCTGGTCGTGGTCATATCGACCTCTCTGCTGGGCGGACGCGCCGGACTGACGCGCAACCTGGTGGGCGATATGGCCGTGCCGGTAAAGCGGGCGGCGGCCTCCGCCGTCGAGTGGCTGGAGGGCATCTACGGCTACATCTACCAATACGACCAGCTCGTCGCGGAGAACAACTCCCTTCGCGCGCAGCTTGCCGAGGCGCAGCTTGCCGCCGTCAACGCGGCGGAGCTTGAGGAGGAAAACGCCCATCTCAAGGAGCTTCTCGAATTCCGCCAGTCCCACACGGACTATGTGCTCGAGCCCGCCAAGCTCATCTCCTGGTCTGCCTCCAACTGGTCGAGCAGCTTCACCATCTCCAAGGGCTCGTCGAACGCGGCGCAGGAGATCGCCGTCGGCGACTGCGTTATCACCGAATACGGCGCGCTCGTCGGCACGGTCACGGAGCTCGGCGACACCTGGGCGACCGTGCGCACGGTCGTGGACTCGTCCACCAATGTCGGCGCGCTCGTCGGCCAGTCGCAGGCCGCCGGTATCTGCATCGGCGACTTCGCCCTTATGAAGGAGCAGCGCATCAAGCTGACCTATCTCGCGGACGGCGCACAGATGGTCGAGGGCGACGCTGTCCTCACCTCCGGCAAGGGTCTCAACATCCCGCAGGGGCTCGTCATCGGCTATATCGAGGCGGTCATGTCCGAGGCCGGCGGCCAGACGACCTACGGCGTGGTCGAGCCCGCCTGTGATCTGGGCACGCTGTCCAGCGTGTATATCGTGACGGATTTCACCGTCGTGGAGTGAGTCAGATGCTATACGACCTTATTGACCTTGAAAAGCTGCGGCGCGCCTTTGTCTATGCGCTCATGCTGCTGCTCCTGCTCCTCCTTCAGAACGTGCTGCTGGCCAATGTAGCGCCGCTCGGCGTACACGCGGCGTTCCTGCCGGTGTCCGTGGTCTGTGTGGGGCTGTTCGAGGGCGGTGTGTGGGGCGCGATGTACGGCCTCGCCGCCGGATACTTCACGGATATGTCCCAGAGCGAGACGACCGTTCTGTTCATGGTGCTGCTCGCGGCGGCCGGATACTTCACCGGTGTGCTCTGCCGCTATGAGCTGCGGCGCGGCTTTGTGACGGCGTTCGTGCTGTCGGCGCTGCTGCTCATGATCTGCGCGCTGTGCCAGATGTTCCGCTTCCTCTTCTTCACCGACACACAGACGTGGCCGGTGCTGCGGACGGGGCTTCTGCAGGTTCTCTGGAGCCTCCCCTTCGTCTTCGTCATCTTCTACCCCTGCCGTGCCATTGCCGGCCACGATCTGTCGGCCGGAACCTGAAAGGACTGCCAATGCGAAAGCTCATTTCCAGCGGGCGGCTGGCGGCCATGGCCGTGCTCCTGCTCGCGCTGCTCGTTCTCTACCTCACACGGCTCTACCGTCTGCAGGTCATCGAGGGCGAGCAGGCCTACGAGGCCTCCACCAACTCCATCGTCTCCTATGAGACGGTGGCGGCGGCGCGCGGCAACATTCTCGACCGCTACGGACGCCTGCTCGTCTCCAACCGCAACTGCAACAACCTTGTCATCGACGAGAGCGAGCTCTTCATCGACGACGACAACGAGCGCATCAACGCCGACATCCTCGCCCTCTGCCGGCTCATCACGGAGCACGGCGACGGCTATAACGACGAGCTGCCCATCTCCATGACTGCCCCCTTTGAATTCAAGGAGAACATGAGCGACATCGAGACGGCGCTCATGCAGGCGTGGCTTTCCGCGAACGGCCTGCGCTCGGACGCCTCCGCCGTCGAGGTCATGGCCAGGATGCGCACGCGCTACGGTATCGACAACAACTACTCCGCCGAGGATATGCGCATCATCGCGGGCGTGCGCTATTCCGTCAACGTCCGTTATGTCATCAACACCTCCGACTACACCTTTGCGGAGGATGTCTCCATCGACACCATCACCGCGCTCATGGAGTCGGGCATCGGCGGCGTCGACGTGACCGTCAGCTATATCCGTGAATACAACACCCAGAACGCGGCGCACATCCTCGGCTATACGGGGCTTATGACGGACGCGGACTATGAGAAATACATGGATCAGGGCTACAGCTTCAACGCCCGCGTCGGCAAGGACGGGGCGGAGCTTGCCTTTGAGGAATACCTCCACGGCACAGACGGCACCGCCGCCGTCACCCGCACCTCCGACGGCGTCGTGACGAGCACGGTCTATGTGGACTCGAGCGGAAACCCGTCGGAGCCCGTGCCCGGCAACCATGTCTACCTCACCATCGATATCGAGCTGCAGGCCATGGCGGAGCAGGTCATGGCAAGCTACATCGAGGAGGAGAACGCGGCGCGCGAGGAGAACAACATTCTCTACGCCGCCTACGGCAAGGAGACAAAGGATCTCATCACCGGCGGCGCCATCGTGGCGGTGGACTGCAAGACGGGCGAGCCGCTGTGCATGGCGAGCTATCCGACCTTCTCGCTGGAGACCATGCTCGAGGACTACGCGGAGCTCAACGCGGACGAAAACCGTCCGCTCTTCAACCGCTGCCTGCTCGGCACCTACTCCCCCGGCTCCACCTTCAAGCTCTGCACGGCGCTCGCCGGACTCTGCGAGGGCAAGATATCCACCGGCGAGGAGATCAACTGTACCGGCCAGTTCCTGCAGTACGAATCCTCCGGCTATGCGCCGTACTGCGCGAACATCTACGGCCACGGCCCGATGAACTTGATCACGGGCATAACCAACAGCTGCAACGTCTATTTCTGGACGGTCGCCGACCGGCTCGGCAACGAGATCATCTATGACTACGCCACGCGGCTCGGCATGGGTCAGCTCACCGGTATCGAGCTGCCGGAGACGAAGGGCTATGTCGCCTCGCCGGAGGTCAAGGCGCGGGTGTTCAGCGGCACAGAGGACGCCGGCTGGTTCGCCGGAGACACCCTGCAGCTCGCCATCGGCCAGAGCGTCACCCAGATCACCCCGATCCAGATCGCCCGCTATACCGCGGCGATCGCCAATTCCGGCACGGTCTACAACTGCTCCATCCTCCGCTCCGCCACTACCTACGACTACACCCGGACGCTCTATGAACGCGAGCCGGAGGTCTGCGATACGATCGAGGCAAACGACGAGATATGGGCCGCCATCCACGAAGGTATGTACGGCGTTACGCACAGCATCTCCGGCTCCGCCGCCGCCGTCTTCAGCGGCTACTCGATCGAGGTCGCCGGCAAGACCGGTACGACCGAGAACGTCGGTACGAACGACGGCCTGTTCGTCTGCTACGCGCCCTATGACGACCCGGAGATCGCCGTGGCCGTTGTGCTGGAGAACGGCAGCGCGGGCTATAAGGTGGCCGAGCTTGCGCGCCAGGTGCTCGAATACTACTTCGACTTCCGCGACAGCACCGCGCAGCTCGAGCAGGAGATGACTTTACTTCCCTGATAGAATAGGGTATAATATCCTTTTGCCACACAAAAGCCGGCAAATTCCCCGCCTGGGGATAGAATATAGAAGGGGTGTCACTTATGAATATCGCACTTATGGCTCACGACGGTAAGAAGGAGCTGATGGTTCAGTTCTGCATCGCCTACTGCGGCATTTTGGCGCAGCACAAGCTCATTGCGACCAACACCACGGGCAAGCTCGTCGCGGAGGCGACAGGGCTGGACATCGAGCTCTATATGTCCGCCGCGCAGGGCGGCGCCCAGCAGATCGGCGCCCGCATCGCCTACAACGAGATCGACCTTGTCATGTTCTTCTGCGACCCGAACCGCCCGGAGCTTTCCGGCTCCGTCAACGATATCGCGCGGCTCTGCGATATGTACAACATCCCCTTTGCCTCCAACGTGGCGACGGCGGAGGTGCTCGTACAGGGACTGCGGCGCGGCGACCTCGACTGGCGCGACATCGTGAATCCGAAAAAATAATTCCGGAGGGAATTTTATATGAATCGAATCAAGCCCCACACGCTGTCCGGCTTTATGGAGCTGCTGCCCGAGCCGCAGACCCAGCTTCGCGCCATCATGAAGGTGCTGCGCGAGACCTATTCGCTCTACGGCTTCACGCCCATCGACACACCCGTCATCGAGGCGGCGGACGTGCTTCTGGCCAAGGGCGGCGGCGAGACGGAAAAGCAGATATACCGCTTCACCAAGGGCGACAGCGATCTTGCGCTGCGCTTTGACCTCACCGTGCCGCTGGCGAAATACGTCGCGCTGCACTACGGCCAGCTCGCGTTCCCGTTCCGCCGCTACCAGATCGGCAAGGTCTACCGCGGCGAGCGCGCCCAGCGCGGCCGCTTCCGCGAG
>CAVEQW010000023.1:0-66197 GCA_963618155.1 Alloprevotella sp. | reverse complement strand
ATATCAGATTTTTTTCAACTTTTCAATCCGTTTGCGCAAATTTCTGCTTTTTCCGGCGGCTCGTGCGTTGTGTGCAGCAGCTCCTCCGCGCGGTCGATCAGGCCGGCCGTATACAGGCGCTGGACGATGGGATTCTGCCCCGCGAGCTTGATGAGCGTCTCGCGGTCGGCGCTGTACAGTCCGGCGCTGCGCTTGCGGCGGCCGCCGGGCTGCGGCCTCGGCTGACCGGCACCTCCCACGCAGCCGGTGCGGCAGGCCATGACCTCCACAAAATCAAGCTGCTCGCGCCCGCTCTCGATGTCGTCAAGCAGCCGCTGCGCGTTCGCAAGCCCGTGTACCACGGCGACGCGCAGCTCGCGTCCGTCCATCGGAACGACCGCATGGCGAAGCTCCGCCGTCCCGCGCAGGCCGGAGTACGTCAGCTGGGCAACAGCCGCCGCATCGTTTCCGGCAAGCTGGCGCGCCACGGCCTCCGCCACGCCGCCGCTCGAGCCGAAGATGACGCCCGCGCCCGTGCCGAGGCCGAACGGCATATCCGCCGCCTCGCCCGTCACCTCCGCAAAGCGGATGCCGGACTCCTTTATCATAAGGCTGAATTCCTGGGTCGTCAGCACGAGGTCGACCGCGCCGCCAAGCTCCGGCCTCGCCGCCTCCGTCTTCTTAGCCGTGCAGGGCATGAGCGCGATATGGAAGGTCTCGCGCCCCTCCGATTGGTCGAGCGGGGCGTAATGCTCCTTGACGATGGAGGCCAGCATCTGCATCGGCGAGCGGCAGCTTGAAAGCTGCGGCAGCAGCGCCGGACGGCGGTTTTCCACATAGCGCACCCACGCGGGGCAGCAGGAGGTGAACATCGGCAGCCGCTCGCCGCTTTGGAGGCGCTCTGTCAGCTCCCTCGACTCCTCCATGATGGTGAGGTCGGCGCCGAACGACGTATCATACACCGCCTCCGCGCCCATGATGCGCCACAGGCTCACGAGCTTGTCCATCACGTTTTCGCCCGGCTCCATGCCGAACACCTCGCCCATCGCCACGCGGACAGCCGGGGCGATCTGGACAACGACGCGCTTCTTCGGGTCATGCAGCGCCGCCCATGCCTCGCCGATCTGGTTCCTGACGAAGATGGCGCCCGTCGGGCACACCGCCGAGCACTGGCCGCAGCTCACACAGTCGGTCTGGGCAAGCTTGGGCGCGCCGTCCGTCACAAGGCGAAGCCCGCTGCCGCGCCCGGAAAATCGGAGAATGCCCATGCCCTGCACCTCCTCGCACATACCCGCGCAGTCGCCGCACAGAATGCAGCGGTCGAGGTCGAGCGTGATGGCGCCGGAGGACTCGTCGCGCTCATAGCGGGCGCGGTCGTTTTCAAAGCGGACGCCGCGTATGCCGAAGCGCACGGCGAGCCGCTGCAGCGTGCAGCTCCCGCTGACCTCACAGGTGGTGCAGTCGCGGCGGTGGCTTGCGAGCATGAGTTCCAATATCATGCGGCGGCTGCGGAGTAGACGCGCCGTATTCGTGCGCACGCGCAGTCCGTCACGCGGCGCCAGAGAGCAGGCCGCCTCGATGCGCCCGTCCTCGCACTCGACCACGCACATACGGCACGCGCCGTAGACCGAGAGCTCGGAGTGGTAGCAGAACGTGGGCATATCGATCCCCGCCCGCCGGATGACCGCGAGCACGTTTGTCTCTCCGCCAAACGGGGCGCGAAGCCCATCGACATACATGACGCCCTCCGCGTCCGGCTTTTTCTCGTTTGCCGGACGCACCGCCCCGAAGGGGCAGTTCGACACACACGCGCCGCAGTTGACGCAGAGCGCTGTGTCAATGACGTGCGTCCTGCCGGGCGAGCCGGAGATGGCTCCCATCGGGCAGCCGCGGCGGCACTTGCCGCAGCCGCGGCACTCGTCGGCATGGATGAACGGGTGCTCCCGCTCCGCGTCCTCGACAAGACCGGGATGGGTAAAGCCCGCTTGCCTGTCCAAGCCACGGAAGCGCAGCAGCACGCGCAGCACCATGCGGCAGGCCACGCGCCCATGACCGCACAGCGCCGTGGCGATCACGGTATCCGCCAGCGATTCGATCAGCTTGAGGATCTCCTCGCTCCGCTCACCGGCCTGCACCCGCTCTAAAAGCTCCAGTATGCGCTTGCTGCCCTCGCGGCAGGGAACGCATTTGCCGCAGGACTCGTGCGTCGCAAAGCCGTCAAAATACACCGTCAGCGGCGCAAACAGCCCCCAATCCCCCGGCTTTCCGTTCTCCAACGCCTGCTCCAGCGCTTTTCGTTCCTCCTGCATCCCGTCCGACATCCTTTCCTGTGACACATAAAACATCTGCCTGTTTTTGCCCGCTTCCGGCATTTCACGTCGAAACCTCGCAAAAAGCCACATATACCGCAGCTATCATACGATATTGTTATTCTCTTGTCAATATCATGCGAGTCCCTGCGATACACACATGGTAAAGGCAGGCCGTTCCAAAAAACGACCCGCCCTTTTATGATAAATGGTAGTTCTTTAAACCAGCGCCGCCCAAAGGCTCCCTTTGCACGAGGGAGCCGGAGCGCTATTCCACGCCCCGCTGCACTATCCTTAGAAATCCGCGTTGCCCACGGTTCTGGGATGGAGCTCCACGTCGCGGATATTGGAAACGCCGGTGAGGTACATGACCATACGCTCGAAGCCGAGGCCGAAGCCCGCGTGACGGCAGGAGCCGTAGCGCCGCAGGTCGAGATACCACCAGTAATCCTCCTCGCGCAGCCCCAGCTCACGCATACGCGCCGTGAGCACGTCGAGACGCTCCTCACGCTGGCTGCCGCCGATGATCTCGCCGATCCCCGGCACGAGGCAGTCCGCCGCCGCGACGGTCTTGCCGTCATCGTTGAGGCGCATATAGAACGCCTTGATCTCGCGGGGGTAGTCCGTGACGAAGACCGGGCGCTTGAACACCTGCTCGGTCAGATAGCGCTCATGCTCGGTCTGCAGATCGCAGCCCCAGTAGACATCGTATTTGAAGCTCTGGCCGGACCTTTGGAGCAGCTCCACGGCCTCGGTATAGCTCACGCGGGCGAAGTCGTTCTCCGCGACGTTTTTCAGGCGCTCGGCGAGTCCCTTGTCCACGAAGCTGTTGAAGAACTCCATCTCCTGCGGGCATTTTTCCATGACGGTGGTGATGATGTACTTCACCATCGCCTCCATGACCTCAAGGTCGCCCTCGAGATCGCAGAAGGCCATCTCCGGCTCTATCATCCAGAACTCGGCGGCGTGGCGCTGGGTGTTGGAGTTCTCGGCGCGGAAGGTCGGGCCGAAGGTATAGACGTCGCCGAAGGCCATGGCGAAGTTCTCGGCGTTTAGCTGGCCGGAGACGGTGAGGTTCGCGGCCTTGCCGAAGAAGTCCTTGCTGTAGTCCACGCTGCCATCCTCGTTCTTCGGGACGTTTTCGAGGTTGAGCGTCGTCACGCGGAACATCTCGCCCGCACCCTCGCAGTCGGAGGCCGTGATGATGGGCGTGTGGATGTACACGAAGCCGCGGGACTGGAAGAAATCATGCACCGCCTGCGCCGCGACGGAGCGCACGCGGAAGACGGCGGAGAAGAGATTCGTCCGGGGGCGCAGATGCTGGATGGTGCGCAGGAATTCGACGCTGTGACGCTTTTTCTGCAGAGGGTAGTCCCCGGCGGACAGTCCCTCCACCGCGATCGATGCGGCCTTGAGCTCAAACGGCTGCTTGGCCTCCGGCGTCAGCACGAGCTCGCCCTCCACGATCAGCGCCGCGCCCACATTGAGCCTCGCGATCTCGTCATAATTGGGGAGCGTCTGGCGCTCAAATACGACCTGCACGCCCTTAAACGAGCTGCCGTCGTTCAGCTCGGCAAAGCCGAAGTTTTTCATGTCACGCACGGTGCGCACCCAGCCGCAGACCGTGATCGGCCGTCCGGCAAGCGCCTCCGGGCTGTTCCATATCTCAACAATGCGCGTTCTTTTCATCTGTGACCCACCTTTGTTCTGTTTTATCGCTTAATCATAATCCTGTATTTTATCACAAGGAAGAGAGCAATGCAATGACAACTGCCGCAAAAAACCAGACAGAAACCACAACAAGCCGGAGCGATTGCGTACGGCTGCGTGCCATCCCCAAAAACAAGCTTTACTTTCGCAGCGTATCGGCATACGTATCGGCATATCATATAATAACGATGGAGCGATAATGCTGTGCGCATCTGAAAATGACAATAATTTAATTATTCAAAAGGTGCTACCAAAGCGGCAGAAAATGTGTTAGAATAGTCGCCGACAGAAAAAATCATAGACGAGGTGACTTTGCTTTTATGGTCAAACTCTACATCGACGGGCGCGAGATCGAAGCCCGCGAGGGTCAGAGCGTGCTGGAAGCCGCGCTGGCCGCCGACATCTATATCCCCCATCTCTGCACCCATCCCGACCTGCCGGTGCAGGCCAACTGCAAGCTCTGCGTCGTGACCGTGGAGGGTCGCGACGGCGTGTTCTGCTCCTGCGAGCTGCCGGTATCGGACGGTATGCGCGTGACGACGAAATCCGAGGATCTGCTTGCCCGCCGCCGTATGGCGATGGAGCTGATGCTCGCCGGTCATCCCCATGACTGCACCGGCTGCAAGCGCTTCGGCAAGTGCGAGCTGCAGACCCTGATGCAGTATCTCTCCGTGGCGCACGCCCGTATGCACTCGGTCGTCAAGACCTGCAACGGCATCAACACCGACAACCCCATCGTGCTGCGCGAGATGGAGCGCTGCATCCAGTGCGGCCGCTGCGTGCGCGCCTGCCGCGACCTGCGCGGCGCGAACGTGCTGCAGTACAACAAAAAGAACGGCGAGACCTACATTGGCACGGAGGGCGATCTGCCTCTGCTCGATGCGGGCTGCCGCTTCTGCTCGGCCTGCGTGGCCGTCTGCCCGACCGGCGCACTCGTGGACGCGGAGGGTCTGTTCCGTCCGGACGTCCCCGCCGACCAGTCCATCGTCCCCTGCCAGGTCGAGTGCCCCGCGCATATCGACATCCCCGCCTATATCCGCGCCGTGCGCGAGGGACGCTATACCGATGCCGTCGGCATCATCCGCGAGAAGGTCACCTTCCCGCACACCCTCGGCTATATCTGCAACCACCTCTGCCAGACCGGCTGCAAGCACAAGGCGCTCAACGAGGCCATCGCCATCCGCGATCTCAAGCGCTTCGCCGTGGAGAACGACCGCGACCAGAGCTGGAAGTCCCAGGGCTTCCATAAGCCCCGCACGGGCAAGAAGATCGCCGTCGTCGGCGGCGGCCCCTGCGGCCTGACCGCGGCCTACTACCTCAACAAGCTTGGCCACGACGTCAAGGTCTTTGAAAAGCGTCCGCAGCTCGGCGGCCCGATGACCAGCGGTATGCCCGCCTATCGTCTCCCGCTCGCCGCCGTCCAGGAGGAGATCCGCTACATCACCGACTCCGGCGTTGCCTATGAGTGCAACCACGAGGTCTCCGACGTCAAGGCGCTGCGCGCCGAATATGACGCCGTCCTCATCACCGCCGGCGTCTCCAAGGGCAAGAAGCTCCCCATCCCGGGCAGCGACTTCAAGCAGGTCTATACCGCCATCGACATCCTCGCCGAGATCCACGCCGGTGAGAGCATGGACAAGCTCGGCAAGACGGTCTGCATCATCGGCGCCGGCTCCGTCGGCTACGACTGCGCCCGCTCGCTCGTCCGCATGGGTCTCACGGTCAACCTCGCCTGCCTCGAAAAGGGCGACAAGATCCTCGCCGACGAGGAGGATCAGGTGCAGGGCCGCGAGGAGGGCATCGTCTCCTATGAGGGTCGCAGCTTCGAGGCCATCGAGGGCACGCCCGACCAGGTCACCGGCCTGCGCGTCCACACCGTCATCTCCTCCACCTACGACAAGGCCACCGGCCGCGTCACCGAGGTCGCGGAGGAGGGCAGCCAAATGACCATCCCCTGCGATTCCGTCATCTTCGCCACCGGCCAGCGTCCGGGTCTCGACGACTTCGACGACTTCGGCATCGAGCTGTCCCGCGGCTTCCCCATCAACCCCGAAAACGGCAAGCCCGAGCACGTCACCAGCCTTGACGGCGTTTTCGCCGCCGGCGACGTCATCACGGGCATCAGCTTCGTCATCAAGGCCATTGCCCAGGCGCGCGAGGTCGTCCCCATCGTTGACCGCTATCTCGGCGGCGACGGCGAGCTCGACGAGACGCTCGTGGAGCGCAGCCGCGACCCGCAGATCGGCGAGTACGCCGGCTTCGGCAAGCTCGAGCATGTCGAGATGCCGCTGCTCAGCCCGGAGGAGCGCCTTGCGAACCCCAGCGCATCCGTCTTCACCACCTACACCTGCGAACAGGCCAAGTGCGAGGCCACGCGCTGCCTGCAGTGCGACCTCCGCAAGGACATCGAAAAGACCCGTCTCTGGACGGAATACAGCATAAAGTAAGGGAGGCCGGGAATTATGTACTGTGAAATCGGAAAAGAGTCCGTTTGCTCCCGTGATACGTTCAAGGAGGGTATGTGCCCCGTCCGTTGGGCGCTCGACTGCGTGTCCGCCGCCCGTGAGGCCAACTGCGGCAAGTCTGTGACCTGCCGTGACGGTCTCACCCAGCTCAAGACTATCCTCACCGACCTCGTCGCGGGTCATGCGGAGGCCGAGGACGTCGATCTCGCGCTGGAGCTTGCGAGGTATATCGCCACCACCCCCGGCTGCGAGGTCGCCGAGCTGACCGCCAAGAATGTGCTCTGGTCGATCGAGACCTACCGCGCCGAGTGGGATAACCATCGCCGCAGGCGCTGCTCCGCGCTCGAGTGCTTCTACGACGTCTATGTCGATCCCGCCAAGTGCACGGGCTGCGGCAAGTGCCCGTCCATCTGCCCCGCCGGCGCCGTCCGCGGCGGCGAGGGACTCATCTCCGTGGTCGACACCGCCAAGTGCACCCACTGCGGCGAGTGCTTCACCGCCTGCCCCGCCGGTGCATTCACCAAGGCCGGTATGGTCAAGCCCGCGCTCCCGGAGGAGCCGGTCGCCGTCGGCAGCTTCAGCGCCGAAGCCGGTGGCCGTCGCCGCCGCCGCCGCGGCAGCGACGCGGAATAACGCGAATAACAAGCAAGGCGTGTGGTCAAACCGGCCACACGCCTTTTGCATACATCAAAAAAGCCCGCTCGCGGCGGGCTTTGCCTTATTTCAGATAGCTGTCGATGATCGACTGAGCGGCCGCGGCATCGCGGCTGACGACAAAAATGACGCAGCTGCCGGACACCTGCAGGATGGCGCTCTGGAGCTTCGGCACCTCCGCCGGGACATAGCTCTCATACGCCGCGACCTGGTCGCTCACGCGCTGCTCGCACGCCGCCTTCACACGGGCGGCCGCCGCCTCGTCCGCACACTTGGCGACAAACACTTCCTCGGCCGCCGCCATCGTGGACTGGTAGAGGACGCACTCGGTCACATCGCCGTCGTTGTAGCTGTAGAAGTGGGGTACGAGCTCGGCGGGCATCTCGGACACGATGTCGTCATAGATATCCGCCTGCGCCAGCTCCGCGCCGAGGGCGGCGATGTCGATATCCTTGCCCGTCCCGCTGCCGCAGCCGGCGGCAAGAGCGAAGAGCGCCAGCGCCAGGAGCATTGCCAGCAGTGTTTTCATCTTTTTCATATTGTGACCCTCATTTCCTGCTGCTCAGGGCAGCACATAATTGTGTTCAAGATAGTCGTACCACTTGGGGTAGTATTCCTTGACGCAGTGGATGCCGTCGCCGGTCACATCCGCCGGAAGATAGCCGTCCTCCCCGGCCAGCACCGGGTTCAGGTCCATGAAGTAACAGCCCTTTTCCTCCGCGACCTCCCGCAGTATCTGGCTCACCTCGTTGGCGTTCGTCATGTTATAGAGGCTGTCGCTCTCCGAGCGGTGGCGCGAGATGGGCGTCAGCGAGAAGAAGTAGATGATGGCGTCGGGGTTTCCCTCGCGGATGATGTCGACCGCCTCCTCGTTCTTCCGCCGCAGCGTCTCGCGGTCATAGCCGATCTCGTTGAGGCCGAGGCCGATGTACACCTTGTCATAGCCGCCCTCCGCCGCGTCGCGGAAGTAGTCGCCCGCGCCGAAGATGGTGAGGCTCGTCGCCGTGTCGAACTTGGCCTTGGCGATGTTTTCATCGTAGATGCAGGCATACAGTCCCAAGCCCTCGATGAGCGAGTTGCCGATGAAGACCGCGTTCTCGAAGTAGTCGTCCGGCGCCTGCTCCTCATGATACGGCGGCGCGATGGGCGTCGGCGTCGGCTCCGGTGTCGGCTCGGCGGTGGGCTCCGGCGTCGGCTCGGCGGTCGGTGCCGGCGTCGCAGGCGCGGGCGTTTCCGTATTCAGAGGCCGGGAGATCGTCTCCGCCGGGGACGACGCCGCACTCTCTTGGCCACGGAGCTGCAGCACGCCAAAGGTCGCGCCAAAGGACACGGCAAAAACGGCCAGACAAATCAAAAAGCGGGAGAAAAAGCCCCTACGCATGAACACACACCCTCCGACTGTACAACGCGGACAAGCCGCACTTCATACTCTAATACATTCCGACAGAATATGCAAGCGATCGACACATTAAATTTTATTAACGAATTCCCCCGCTTTCCTCGTTGACCGGCCTATATTGACATGATATAATAGTATGTCTATTTGTGAGCAGGGAGAGACATAGAGATGTGGATTTCCGACCAATGGAAGGATTACGAGCTGCTGGATGCCTCCCGCGGTGAGAAGCTGGAGCGCTGGGGGCGGCATATACTGCTGCGCCCCGAGCCCCAGGCCATCTGGGACACGCCGCGGCTCGATCCGCGCTGGAAGCGACCCGACGCGGTATACCGCCGCTCATCCAGCGGCGGCGGCGCCTGGGAGAAAAACGCGCTCCCGGCTTCCTGGATGCTGAGCTACGGCGAGCTTCGGCTGAACGTGAAGCCCATGAACTTCAAGCACACCGGCCTCTTTCCGGAGCAGGCCGCGAACTGGGACTGGGCGATGGAGAAGATACGCGCCGCCGGACGCCCTATCCGCGTGCTGAACCTCTTCGGCTATACCGGCGCGGCCACCTGCGCCTGCCTCGCCGCCGGTGCGTCCGTCTGCCATGTGGACGCCGCCAAGGGCATGGTCGCCTGGGGCAAGGAAAACGCCGCCAGCTGCGGTCTTGCCGGCCGCCCGGTGCGCTGGATCGTGGACGACTGCCTGAAATTCGTCCAGCGGGAGATACGGCGCGGCCGCCGCTATGACGCGGTCATCATGGATCCGCCCTCCTATGGGCGCGGCCCCGGCGGGGAGATATGGCGTCTCGAGGACAACCTCTGGGAGCTTGTCGCCACCGTGCGTCAGGTGCTCTCCGACACGCCGCTCTTTGTCCTCATCAACTCCTACACCACCGGTCTTTCCGCCTCGACGCTCACCTATCTCTCGGAAAGCATCTTTACCAGGGACTTCGGCGGCAAAAGCTGTTCGCAGGAGCTTGGCCTGCCCGTCACGGCGAGCGGCCTCGTGCTGCCCTGCGGGGCAAGCTGCCGCTGGGAGGCATAAATGGTTGACATAATTAAATTTGAAAACGTCCGCTACACCTACCCGGAATCGAAGCATACGGCGCTGGACGGCGTTGACCTCACCATCGAGCGCGGCAGCTTTGTCGCCGTACTCGGCGCGAACGGCTGCGGAAAGTCCACACTCGCCAAGCACACGAACGCCATCCTCGTTCCCGCGTCCGGGCGCGTGCTCATCGACGGGATGGACACGGCGGATGAGTCAAGGCTCATTGAAATACGGCGGCGCGTCGGCATGGTGTTCCAGAACCCGGATAACCAGATCGTCGCCAATGTCGTCGAGGACGACGTGGCCTTTGCGCCGGAAAACCTCGGCGTGGAGCCGGCGGAGATACGCCGCCGCGTGGACGAGGCGCTGCGCAGCGTCGGGATGTATGACCGGCGGCTGCACTCGCCCCACCTGCTCTCCGGCGGTCAGAAGCAGCGCGTCGCCATCGCGGGCGTGCTCGCCATGCAGCCGGAGGCGCTCGTGCTGGACGAGCCGACCGCCATGCTCGACCCACAGGGGCGCGCCGAGGTCCTGAACACCGTCGAGCGGCTGCGGCGGGAGACGGGCATGACCGTCCTCCTCATCACCCACCACATGGCGGAGGCGGCCAGAGCCGACCGCGTCATCGTCATGGAGCACGGCCATATCGCCATGGACGGAACGCCGCGCGAGATATTCCCGCAGGCCGAGCGCCTTCGCTCGCTCGGGCTTGACGTGCCCGAGACAACGGCGCTGCTGCTCGCGCTGCGGCACGGCGGCATGAGCTTGCCGGACGACATCACCGATCCCGCGTCCTGTGCGGACGCGATCACGGAGGCACTATGCCGATCATAGAAACACGATCCCTGACCTACATCTACAGCCGGGGCACACCCTTTGAGAAAAAAGCCATCGACCACGTTTCGCTCTCCATCGAGCAGGGCGAGACCATCGGCATCATCGGCCATACCGGAAGCGGAAAATCCACGCTCATCCAGCATATGAACGCCCTGCTCAAGCCGAGCGAGGGCCGCGTTCTGCTGCGCGGGGAGGATATTTTCGCGTCCAAGGCCTCCATGCGCGAGGCGCGGCGTCACGTCGGGCTTGTGTTCCAATACCCGGAATACCAGCTCTTCGAGGAGACGGTCTATGCCGACATCGCCTTCGGTCCGCGCAACATGAAGCTCTCCGAGGCTGAGGTCGACGAACGCGTCCGCGAGGCGGCGGCCTTCACCGGCGTGACCGAGGATATGTTCGGCAAATCGCCGCTGGAGCTGTCCGGCGGACGGAAGCGGCGCGTCGCCATTGCGGGCGTGCTTGCCATGCGGCCGGAGATACTCATCCTCGACGAGCCGGCAGCGGGACTTGACCCCGCCGGACGGCGCAGCATTTTCGCCAATATCCTGGCCTGGAAGGAAGCCAGCGGCGCGACGCTGCTCATCGTGACGCACGATATGAGCGCGGCGGCAAGCCTATGCTCCCGCCTCATCGTCATGGACGACGGACACGTTGCATTCGACGGCAGCTGCCCCGAGGTCTTCTCCCATGCGGAGCAGCTCCGCGCCATGGGGCTCGACCTCCCGGCGAGCGCGGACATGGCGCTGCGCCTGCGGCAGCGCGGCGCTGCGCTCCCGCCCGACATCTACACGCCGGAGGCGCTGACAAGTGCCATCCTGTCGCTGTGGGGAGGTGACGGCAAATGCTGAAGGACGTCACCCTCGGTCAGTATTTCCCCGGCGACACCGCCGTCCACCGGCTCGACCCGCGCACCAAGCTCATCGCCACCACGCTGTATATCGCGGCGCTCTTTACCGCGAACGGCTGGGCGGGCTATGCGCTCGTGACGGCGAGCCTCATCGCGGTCATGGCCGTCAGTCATATCGCCCCGCGCGCCGTTCTCAAGGGGCTCAAGCCCCTCGTCTATATCATCATCTTCACCGCGATCCTCAACCTTTTCTTCACCGCCGGCGAGCCTATCCTCGAGCTGGGCTTCGTCCGCGTGACGCGGGAGGGTCTGCGCAACGCCATCTATATGGTGCTGCGCGTGATGCTGCTCGTCGCCGGGACCTTTCTGCTCACCTATACGACCAGCCCGCTTGCCATCACGGACGGCCTCGAGCGCCTGCTCACGCCGCTCAAGCGGCTACATGTTCCCGTGTATGAGCTCAGCCTTATGATGTCCATCGCGCTGCGCTTCATTCCCACCCTCATCACGGAGACCGACCGCATCATGTCCGCCCAGAAGGCGCGCGGCGCGGATTTCGAGGCCGGAAAGCTGACCGACCGCGCCAAGGCGCTGCTGCCGCTGCTCATCCCGCTGTTCGTCTCGGCGTTCCGGCGGGCAGACGAGCTTGCCATCGCCATGGAGTGCCGCTGCTATAACGGCGGCCAGGGGCGCACCCGCATGAAGCAGCTTCATCTCGCGGGACGCGACTTTATCGCCTTTTTCCTTGCGGCGGCGCTGCTCGCGGCCGTCATCGTACTAAGGAGCTTCGGACTGTGAGAAATATCGCCGTCAAAATCGCATACGACGGCTCGGCCTACCACGGCTGGCAGACCCAGCCGGAGCTTCCGACCGTGCAGCAGACGCTCACGCGGGCGGCTCGCGCCGTCTGCGGCGACGTGACGCACATCATCGGCTGCGGCCGCACGGATGCGGGCGTTCACGCGAAGAGCTACTGCGCCAACTTCCGCACCGACTGCGCCATCCCGACCGACCGCGTCCCGCTTGCGCTCAACACGCATCTGCCCATGGACATCGCCGTGCTCGACGCGGCGGACGCGCCGGAGGATTTCAATGCCATCGGCTCCTGCATCCAGAAGGAATACGTCTACACCATCCTGAACTCCCGCATCCCCGACCCCTTCCTGAACCGGCGCGCCTCGTTCTATCCCTATCCGCTCGACGCGGCGGTCATGAACGCCGCCGCACAGGGCTTTGTCGGCACGCATGATTTTGCCGCTGTGCGCTCTGTGGGGACGCAGACGAAAACGACCGTCCGCACCGTCAAGTGGTGCCGGGTCGAGCGCGAGGGCTCGCTCGTGCGCGTGTTCGTATGCGCCGACGGCTTTCTCTACAATATGGTGCGCGCCATCGTCGGCACACTGGTCTACGCCTCGCTCGGCAAGCTCCGCGCCGGGGAGATACCCGCGCTGCTCGAAACGGGCGACCGCCGTCTCACCGGCCCCACCATGCCGCCGCAGGGACTTTATATGAATCGCGTCTGGTATGACGGGGCGGTCGGAAAAATGATGGACAAATCCGTCGAATAATGCTAGAATATGTAGTTACATAAGGGGACACGATGGCTCGAACGACCCGGAAAAATCCATTGACCCGGAGTGAGCGGCTCCGCATCATCGCCGCCGCCATTGCCGCCGTCCTGCTGCTCTCCGCTGCGGGCGCGTGCTGGTACTTCCGCGACCGGCTTTTCCGTCCCGGAACGGCCGTCGTTTCCGCCGCGCAGACCCGCACACAGGCCAGCTTCGACTTCGAGCCGGGCAGCGGCCAGAGCTTTGCCGCCGTCGGAAAGCTGCTCGCCGTCGTGACGAACAGCGGCTACGCGCTCTGCTCGCCGGACGGCACGGCGCTCTGTTCGGAAAGCGCCTCGCTGCGCTCTCCCGCCGTCGTCGCCGCCTCGGACTATGCCGCATTCTTTGACATGGACGGGCAGACGCTCTATTTCGCGGACGCGGACGGCAGTCTCTCCTCTTATGACTGCGGCGGGAGCCTCGTCTCCGTGCGCTGCAGCGCGAGCGGCCATCTGGCCGTCGTGTCGCGGCAGGCCGGCTGGCGGGCGCTTGTGACGGTGCTCGACCCCGACCATGAGCCCGTCTACCGCTGGTACAGCTCCGACAGCTATGTCCTGTCCGCCTCCGTCTCGCCGGACGGCCGGCGTCTCGCCGTGCTCTGTCCCGGCGGCAGCGGGAGCGAGGTCAGGCTCTTTCTCCTGACAAGCGAGGATCCGCTTGCCGCCTTTTCCGTCTCTGACACCATCCTGCTCGATGCCTGCTGGCTCGGCAGCGACCGGCTCTGCGCCCTCTCCGCCACAGGCGCCCTGTTCTTCGGCACGGACGGTCAATGGGTCGGCGCCTATGATCTCGGCGGACGTTATCTCACACTCTATGACGCGGGCAGCCGCTTTGTCTGCCTCGCACTCAGTCCCTACCGCTCCGGCTCCGACGCAACGGTCGTCACGCTCGACGGCGACGGCAAGGAGCTTTCCACCACGGAATGCGCCGGAGAGATACTCTCGCTGGACGCATCGGGGAACGAATTTCTCATCCTGAACACCGGCAGCGCCGTCCTTTACGGCGCAAACGGCTCCAAACGGGGCACACTGTCCGATGTGAGCGGCTTCAAGCAGGCGCTCATCCGCAGCCGCGGCGAGGCGCTGCTTCTTGCAGCCGGCTTCGCGGAAGTCTACAAGTTCTGAGGGGGTACGCTTCAATGCACCTGAACATCACCTTGATCATGAGCATCCTTTTGATCGGCATTGTCGTCATCTGTGCATGGCAGGGCTTCAAAAAGGGTATCATCATGGGGATCGTCGAGATCCTCGTCATTCTGCTCTCCGTATTCGGGGCGCAGCTTCTGTCCGACGCCTATTCCTATGAGGTCATCCCGGCGCTCAAGCCCTTTGTGTCCGGCTATATGGAAAGCCGCGTGGAGGATCAGGCCTACACGCTGCTCGGCTATGAGGCCGACGAGGAGGGCAACTACAACGTCACCTACTCCCTCAACGACCTGCTCGAGGTCAACCCGGAGATCATCCATTCCGTCTTCCGCCAGAGCTATATGACGCTCGGCATTTCCGACGCGGCAGCGGAGAGGATGGCGGCCAAGGCCGACAGCTACCGCGAGGAAAATGCCTGCTCAGTCGTGGATGCCGCCGTCTATGTGATGTGCCAGACCGTCACCTGGGTGCTCGGCTTCGCGCTTGCGTTCCTGCTGCTCTTCATTGCCATGACGGTCGTCGTCAACCTGCCCAACCTCTCGCTGCGCATTCCCTTTGTGGGGCTGGTCAACGACCTCGGCGGCCTTGGGCTCGGCATTGTGACGGGCTTTCTGTTCTGCTCGCTCATTCTCTGGTTCTGTCAGTATCTCGGCCTTGTGCTGCCGGAGGACACGCTCCGCAGCTCCAACGCCGCGGCATATTTCATGGACATGAACCTTATCAGCCAGTTCATAGACTTCTAACAAGACCTCTCATACGAGAAGCATTCCCAAGAAGGAGATATTCATGCAGCCTACTTTATGTGCCCGCTGTCATAAGAACGTGGCGGTCATCTTTATCACTAAGATCGAAAACGGCCAAACAAAAAATGAGGGGCTCTGCCTCCGCTGCGCCCGTGAACTCCATATCCAGCCCGTGGACGATATCATTGCCAAGATGGGTCTGTCCGAGGAGGATCTGGACGGTCTCGAGGGCGAAATGATGAACGTCCTCGGCGAGGAGGGCATCGAGGGTCTGATGGGCATTGCGCCGTCCGAATCGGACAGCGACGATGACGACCAGGGCAAGACCGCGACCTTCCCATTTCTGAGCCGTCTCTTCGGCGGCCCGCAGGGTCAGGGGCAGAATCCGTCCCAGCCCGCCGACGCGGACAAGGCGCCGGGCCCCGGTCCGTCCACGCCGCCGCCAGCCCCCGCGCAGAACGGACGCGGCAAAAAGAAATTTCTCGAAAACTACTGCATCAGCCTCACGCAGCGCGCCCGTGACGGCAAGCTCGACCGCATGATCGGCCGTGCCGAGGAGCTGGAGCGCGTGATCCAAATCCTCAACCGCCGACAGAAGAACAATCCCTGCCTCATCGGCGAGCCGGGCGTCGGCAAGACCGCCATAGCGGAGGGGCTGGCGCAGCGCATCGTCTCCGGCGACGTGCCCTACAAGCTGCGCGGCAAGGAGGTATACCTCCTTGACCTCACCGGACTCGTGGCCGGAACGCAGTTCCGCGGCCAGTTCGAGAGCCGGATGAAGGGCCTTATCGACGAGATACGCCGTCAGGGCAACATCATCCTCGTCATCGACGAGGTGCACAACATCGTCGGCGCAGGCGACGCGGAGGGCAGCATGAACGCCGCCAACATCCTGAAGCCCGCCCTCTCCCGCGGCGAGATACAGGTCATCGGCGCGACGACCTTCACCGAATACCGCAAGCACATCGAAAAGGACGCGGCGCTCGAACGCCGCTTCCAGCCCGTCACAGTCGCGGAGCCCTCGCTGGCCGATTCCGTGGAAATTCTCAAGGGCGTGCGCCGCTACTATGAAGACCACCACGGCGTGACCATCCCGGACGAGATGTGCGAAAAGGCCGTGACGCTCTCCGAGCGCTACATCACCGACCGCTATCTGCCCGACAAGGCCATCGACCTCATCGACGAGGCCTGCTCGGACGTCGATCTGAAAAACCCGGACGCCGCCAAAAAGGCGGAGCTTGAGAAGGAAAAGGCCGATCTGGATAAGGAGCGCGAGCTGCTTCTGACCGCCGAGACGGATAACTTTGAACGTCTTGCACAGATACGCTCCCGCGAGATGCAGATCGCCGACGAGCAGGCGCGCATCGCGGCGCTTGGCCGTCCCGTGCTGACCGAGCAGAATCTCGCCCGCATCATCGAGCTCTGGACAAAGATCCCCGCCGCCAACATCACGGAGGACGAGTTCACCCGCCTCGCCGGACTGAACGAGCGTCTCAAGAGCCATATCATCGGCCAGGACACGGCGGTGGACGCCGTGTGCGCCGCCATCAAGCGCAGCCGCGTGGGGCTGGCCGCCAAGCGCAAGCCCGTCAGCTTCATCTTCGTCGGCTCGACCGGCGTCGGCAAGACCGAGCTTGTCAAGCAGCTTGCCCAGGATCTCTTCTCCGCGCCGGAAAGCCTCATACGGCTGGATATGTCGGAGTTCATGGAGAAATTCTCCGTGAGCCGCCTCATCGGCTCGCCTCCCGGCTATGTCGGCTATGACGAGGCCGGACAGCTCACCGAGAAGATCCGACGCCGCCCCTACTCCGTCGTGCTTTTTGACGAGATCGAAAAGGCGCACCCCGACGTTCTCAACATCCTGCTTCAGATCCTTGACGACGGGCGCATCACCGACGCGCAGGGCCGCACGGTCAACTTTGAAAACGCCGTCATCATCATGACGACGAACGCCGGCTCGGACAAAAAGTCCGGCTCCGTCGGCTTCGGTCAGAGCCTCAACGAGCTTGGGCGCGAGCGCGCCATGAAGGCGCTGCAGGACTTCCTGCGTCCCGAATTCATCAACCGTGTGGACGAGATCGTCTATTTCAACCAGCTCACGGAGGACAACTTCCGCGCCATCGCCGCGCTCATGCTCAACGAACTGCGCAGCGTCATGGCCGAGCGGCACATCGAATTCACCTGGGACGACAGCGTGATCGACTATCTCGTGCGCGAAAGCTATTCCGTCCAGTACGGCGCACGGAATCTCCGCCGTCTCATCCAGAAGCAGATCGAGGACGCGGTCGCCGCCGAGATCATCGACGGCCACAAGGGGCAGGTGTCCCATATCTCCGCCTCCGCGCCGGAGGGCAAGGTCGTCATCGTGACGGCATAACAACATATGTAAAGGAAAGGGCGAGGGCGCTTGAGCGTCCTCGCCCGCTGTGACAAAATGAAGGACTTCAAAAAACATCCATTCCTGACCTTTGCGTCATACTATAAGCCGCACCGGCGGCTCTTCTACATCGACATGGCCTGCGCGCTGTTCTCCTGCGCCGCCAATCTCGCCTTCCCCTACGCCACGCGCTATAGCCTGCAGACGCTGCTGCCGGACAATAAATTCGGCGCGTTCTTCGCCGTGATGGGCATACTCGCGCTGGCCTATCTTCTCTCGGCGCTGTGCAACTATGTCATCACCTACCTCGGCCACCTCATGGGCGTCCGCATCGAGGCTGATATGCGCACGGACGTGCTGACGCATATCCAGACGCTCTCCTTCTCGTTCTTCGACAAAAACCGCACCGGCGTGCTCATGAGCCGCATCACGAACGACCTCTTCGCCATCACGGAGCTCAGCCACCACGGGCCGGAAATGCTCATGACAAGCCTCATCACGCTCATCGGCTCGTTCATCATCCTCTGCACGATATGCTGGCCGCTCGCCATCATCATCTTCCTCATCGTGCCGGTGTTCTGCTTGTTCACATGGCACTGGAACGCCAAGATGGACAAGAGCAACACGGAGGTCAAGGCCAAGCTCGCGGACATCAACGCCGCTGTCGAATCCGGCCTCTCCGGCATCCGCACCGCCAAGGCGTTCACGAACGAGCGGGCGGAGGAAAACAAATTCCGCGGCGCGAACGACGCCTATAAAGAAGCCAAGCGCGGCTGGTACAAGACCATGGGCGTGTACCACTCCGGACTGCTCTTCTTCGTGGATGTCATGCAGCTTCTCTCCATCACCGTCGGCGGCCTATTCATCATGCAGGGGCGCATGGACGTCATCGACCTCATCACCTTCTCGCTCTATATTTCCGCGTTCCGCCGCCCCATCTTCCAGCTTGCCGACTTCATCGAGGTATTCTCCGACGGCGCGACCGGCTTCAAGCGCTTCCGCGAGATCATGAACACCGAGCCGGAGGTCGCCGACGCGCCGGACGCGAAGGTGCTTGACAGTGTGGTCGGCGACGTCGAATACAAGGACGTGTGCTTCCACTATGACCGCGGCGGCGCGGAGGTGCTCGACCATGTGAGCTTCACGCTGCCGCACGGCAAATGCCTCGCGGTCGTGGGTCCCTCCGGCGGCGGAAAGACGACGTTATGTCAGCTTCTCCCCCGCTTCTACGACGTCAGCTCCGGCTCCGTCTGTCTGGACGGCATCGACGTGCGCGACGTGACGCAGGCCAGCCTCCGCCGCCACATCGGCATCATCCAGCAGGACGTATTCGTCTTCGCCGACACCATCCGCGAGAACATCCGCTACGGCCGGCCGGACGCGACGGACGAGGAGATCACCGCCGCCGCCATGCGCGCCGAGATACACGCGGACATCATGGCCATGCCGAACGGCTATGACACCTATGTCGGCGAGCGCGGCGTCATGCTCTCCGGCGGTCAGAAGCAGCGTCTCTCCATCGCCCGCGTCTTTTTGAAAAATCCGCCCGTCCTCATTCTGGACGAGGCGACGAGCGCCCTCGATTCCGTGACGGAGCAGCGCATACAGGCCTCGCTGGACGAGCTTGCGCGCGGCCGCACCAGCATCATCATCGCCCACCGTCTCTCCACCGTGAAGAACGCAGACCTCATCGCCGTCGTGCAGGGCAGCCACATCGCCGAGCTGGGCACCCGCGAGGAGCTCATCGCCAAAAACGGCGCCTTCGCCAAGCTCTGGCAAGCCCAGAATCTGTCCATGAGCTGACGCACCCGTTACGAGGCGTGGCAGCGCACGGGTTCAAGTCCCATCTCCCGCACAACACTATTTCGGTACCCTTTATGGAACACGAAGGTCCAACAAAGCGCCTCCGTTTTCGTCCTGCGAAAACAGGGGCGCTGTTATTCTGCCCTATCCTATCAATGCTAGCACTGCCGGAGTATTAGACGATTGGCGAATTTGGCAACGTGTCGCTGTTGTAGACTCGACATCTGCTACGGTGTGTCCCGTGCGGATTGCGTCCGTATCGCCTCCGGCCTTTCCAGCAAGGACGTGCTTTGCCTCAGCGCGTCCCGTGCGGATTGCGTCAGCAAAAATGCACATAGCGCAGCACGCATATTTGTGGGATGTGCTGTGAGTCGGTAGATGGCTTTTCGTAACCTCGTAAAACGTGCTACGCGCTGACCATTTTCCCGTGCTCTTCTGCTACCAAGGCAAACAACATTGCCATTAGCGGTAGCCTCGGACGGACAATCGACCGGTTGTTTGGTGCGAACTGCACCGTGTTTTCCTGTTACCTTGGACTTCGCACTATAACATCCGTCTTCCTAAAGAGCAAGGGCTTAACGCAGGACAAACTCCGTTTTACAACTCTATGAACTCACGGTCATTCACGTAAACGGTGCAGATATCAAAACTTCTTCGGCGTTTGCGACTTTACTGAATTTCAAATCCGGGAACGCCTTGCAACACCGGAGGGCTCCCCCCCCCAGTCAACGGCTGCGCCGCTGCCAGCTCCCCTTACAAGGTATCCTTATTTTGGATTTCCATGGCGCTCAAAAGCCGCTCCCCGTGGGGAGCGGCCTGTTTATTCGGGCTTATTCGCTTTTATTCCTCCGCGTCGCTGGCGCAGATGAGGCCGTAGCCGCCGTTTTTGCGCTTATAGACCACGGCAAAGGCGCCGTCCTCGTCCTCGTTGCAGAAGGCGAAAAATTCATGGTCGAGCAGCTCCATCTGGAGGATGGCCTCCTCCGGCTGCATGGGCTTGATGGGGAAGTGCTTGGCGCGGATGATGTGGAATTCCTCCGGCTCCTCGTCCACCTCGGGGACAGCGCTGCGCTCAAAGGCATTTTCGCGCAGGCGCTTTTCGAGGCGCGTTTTGTTCTTGCGGATCTGGCGCTCGATGGAGGCCACGGCGGAATCAATGGAGGCGTACATATCGCTTGTAAGCTCGGACACGCGGTAGTAGATGCCGTTGTTGCGCAGCGTGACCTCGGCGCGGAAGCGGCCGCGCTCGGTGCTGAAGGTGACAAACGCCTCGCTCTCCTTGCGGAAAAGCCGGTCGAGCTTTCCGATCTTGCGCTCCGCATAGGCGCGCAGCTCGTCGCTCACATCCATCTTCTTGCCGGTAAAGGTAAAAGTCATTGAAACTACCTCCTTTGTGCTTCCAGTATAGCACAAAACGACCGCGGGGGCAAGTGCTCCCGCGGTCATTGTTAAAGTTTTTTCAATTCAGGGGGTCGACGTATCGTCCACGACCTCCGGCGTCGGCTCCGGCGCGGGGGTCGGCTCCGGCGCCGTCGTCGGGGCGGGCGTCGCCGTGGGCGCGGGGGTCGGCTCGGCTAGGTCGGTGAGCACCTGGCAGCCCGACAGGCGGTTTGCCAGCTCCGACACCTGATCCCAGGTCAGTCCCGTATTGGAGACATCGAGCTGGCGCAGATTCGACAGACTGTACAGCGGCGTCACGTCCGTGATGCCCTCGTTCCCGGAGATGTCAAGGTATTCGAGCTTCGTCAGATTGGCAAGATAGCCTGTCAGCGTGATATCCGCGTTGTCGGAGATATCGAGCACCTTCAGGTTGGTGAGCTTCTGCAGGTCGCGCGCCGTGGTGAGACGGTTTCCGGCGAGGCTCAGCTCCGTCAGCGTGGTGAGCTCGGACAGCGGCGAGGCGTCCGACACGCTGTTGCCGCTCAGGTCGAGGAACTCGAGCTTCGTGAACGACTTGAGGACGCTGATATCGGTGATGCTGCAGTTCGTCGCCGTGATGCTCGTGGAGTTCACGTCATATTCCGTGCCGCCCCACTTGACGGACATCGCCACATCCGGCATGGAGATGCTGCAGTCGGGCAGCGACTGGGTCAGTGACATGAGCGCCGAGCCGGTCAGATCGTCGTTGCCGTCCAGGGTGAGGGAGCGCAGCTTGCTCAGCCCCTTGAGATATTCGAGATCGGCGTCCTTGAGGCCGCAGTCCTTCAGGCTCAGGGTCGTGAGCTCCGACAGGTTGGTCAGCGGCGAGAGCGTCATGGGCGTGTTGCCGTCCAGATAGAGCTCTGTCAGCGCCTTCATCTTGGAGATGGGCGTGAGATCCTTGACCGCGTTGTCGCGCAGATCGAGATATGTCAGGTTCACCAGCGTCGAGAGCGCCGTGATGGAGGTCGCGCCGTTGCCCTTGAGCGCAAGGTGCTTCAGCGAAATAAGATTCTCCAGCGGCGTGAGGTCGCGCACATTGTTCCCGCTCAGGTCGAGCGTCTCCAGCTTCGTCAGATAGACAAAGTCCTTGATGTCCGTAATGCCCGCATTTGCAAGGTCGACCGTCGTGCTGTCCACGGAGATCGTCTGGCCGCCGAGCTTCAGCTCCGTGGGCGCGTCCTTGTCGTTGAGGATGTCGCAGTTCGGCAGCTTGCTTTTCAGCGTGGCAAGCTGGTCATCCGTCAGATCGATGTTATTGAGGCTCAGCACCGTGAGTCCCGTCAGCTCATACAGCGGCGAGAAGTCCGTGATAGGGTTGCCGTCGAGATAGAGCGACTTGAGCAGGGTCAGCCCCTTGAGCGCCGAGATGTCCTTGATGCTGTTGTCCGCAAGCTGCAGATAGGTCAGATTCTTCAGCGAGGACAGCACGGAGATGTCGTCGAGCTTATTCTGCGAGAGCGTGAGCGTCTGCAGCTTGGTGAGCTTCGACAGCTCGGCGATATCGGAGGACTTCAGCCCCATATCGCTGAGCACAGCGCTCACGGCGCTGAGCTTGAGGGTCACGCTGCCGATCTGCAGCGTCTCGCCGCCGTCGCCCACAAGCTCGTTCAGCTCAAGCAGCTTTTCCTCCAGCTTCGCCGTGCCAAGCTCCATATAGGCGTTATAGATGAGCGTCTTGGCGCTCGCCGGGTCGCCCTTGGCCACATAGATATCCGCCATCAGCAGATACACGGCCTCCTTCTTCGAGTTCGAGATGCCCTTGACCTCCAGCGCCTGCTGGGCATACTGGAGGGCGTAGTCGTATTCCTCGGCCACATAGCTGCGCTCCGCGTTCTGGTACAGCGTCTCGTATTTGCTGTTGCGGCTCGCGGCGCTGATGACGCAGATGGTCACGATGATGATGACCAGCGCGGCCGCGCCGATGCCCGCATAGAGCAGCGTCTGGTTGTTCTTGCGTTTTCTTGATCTCATATTTGATCTCATATCCGATGCCTCATTGTCCTTTCGGAGTGTCCACAGGTTGATTTACATAACAAGACATACTGCATTATATAACAAGCCGAAAATAAAGTCAAATGGGCAGAGAAAGCTCCCTGCCCATACATATCATGCCAGACGCGTCACGGTGAGGCTGCTGTTGGCGTAAGTGAGTGCGCCGGCCGTATTGTTGACGACCGAGAGCGTGGCTGCCGCCGTGGGCGACAGAATGCTCGTCAGGGTGATGCGGCGCGTCTGCGTGCCGGCGATGGTCTCGCTGGCGGCGGCATAGCGGATCGCCCCGCCGGCATTGGCCAGCGCCGCGCCCAGGCTCGCATCCGTGCCGGTCACATCCGAGACGAACGTGACGAGATACGTCCCCGCCTGCAGGGTCAGCGCCGACTCGCTCTGGCGGGCGATGTTCCCGGCGGTCGAGTTCACCGTTACCGTATCAAAGGGTATCGCGGCGCTCGCCGCCGTCTCGCCGCCGGTCACGGCATAGGCCAGTGCGTTCTCCGCCGTCGCCGGCGTCCCGGCCGCTCCCGTGGGTCCCGTTGCGCCCGTCGGGCCGGTCGGCCCCGTCGGCCCCGCGATCAGCGAGGGACAGCAGCAGCCCGCCGGAAAGGGCGGCAGCGGACGCAGACCGTTCTGCCGTCCGTCCAGTATATTCATTTTCACATCATTGTTGCACTGCGGCATAGCGTTCCTCCTATCGGGCGTATCCGCCCGCACCAATCTATGCCGCCGCCCGCCGCGCTGTGAAAGGCCGGACACCCACAGGTGCCCGGCAGCTTTCCGTGTTGACGTTTATTTATATGACCTTCTCCCCCGTGCTCGGCTGCTCCAGAAGCTCCGGGTGAGAGAGCAGCTCCTTGAAGCGGTTGAACGCGAGCGCGAGATAGTGGCCGGAGGCGATGCGCTCATCCATCACGACGCCCAGCGGCATACAGCGCACAAGCTCGATCTCGCCGTTGCGGCCGCGCTTCGGCACGTCGCGCAGGTTGCCCATCGTGACGGCGACGCTGGTCGTGCCGAAATTATAGACATGGTGGTAGATGTGATTCGTGCGGATGGACGCGAGGTTGGAGATAAGGACACTCGCATGGAAGGGGCTTGCCGCGATGACCTGCTTCGGCAGCAGCCCGTGGCGATCCGCCCAGCGCAGAATGTTGATGCCCAGCCGCATGAGGCCGTTGAGGCCGCAGAGTATGCCCATCCACTTGTCAAGCAGATTACCCTCCACCCCGGCGCTGTTGACCTCGATGTACTTGTCAAGCTTCTCCTGCACGTCGAACACGGTGTCCTGCGGCGTGAAATACAGCTTGGAGAAGGTGTCGTCGTTCCCGCCGCCGGGACGCAGCACCACCAGCGAGACAGTAAAGTCGTTGTGCTGGTAGATACGGCGGTTGACGATGAAACGATTGAGGGAGGGGTATTCCGCGACCAGATGGGCATAGGCCGTCATCAGGATGGCCATATGGCTGATACGCTTTCCCTCGCGGCGCTTCGCGTTCATAAAGGCGCGCTGCGGCTCGATGGGGATATCCAGCGTGATCATGTTCATCGAATCGCTTCGCTCGGTAAGGAAATGCGGGATGAGGTAATACATCGGCACCTCGTCCCGGACAAGTGTTCCGTCTACTCTGCGCATGGTGGCCTCCTAGGGGAAATTTTTCTGATTGCTTCAATATATTTAAGCACATTTCCGCCCGCATGACAAGGGCTTTTCCGCCCTAAATTTCAAAAAAAGCCGATGGGCAGCCGTGCCCGGTCAAAAGTCCGCGCATATCCTCCGGCAGCGGCTCGGAAAATTGGAGCCGTCCCCGCCCGAAGGGATGCTCGAGCGCACAGCGCGCGCTGTGCAGTGCCGGACGCGAAAGCGCTCCGTCGCCGCCGTAGGCCGCATCCCCGGCCAGCGGGTGGCCGAGCGAGGCCATATGCTCGCGGATCTGGTGGGTGCGCCCCGTGTACAGCCGCAGGCGCAGCAGCGTGTACGTCCCGTCCGTCCAGAGGCTCTCGTAATCCGTCCGCGCCGCACGGCCGGCCACCGCGCCGTCCGCCGTTCCGCGCACCGGACACACGCCCCGCGCCACAGCGAGGTATTCGCGCACGAAGCGCTCCGTATGCAGCGCCCGGCGCAGCCGGTCATGCGCCAGCCCGCAGAGGGCGAGGCACATGAGCCCCGTCGTACCGCGGTCAAGGCGGTTGACGGGATGGAATGGCCGCTCTGCGCCCCAGTGCAGCGCGGCAAAGGCCGCCACGCTCGCGCCGGAACCATGCACCGTCACCCCGGCCGGCTTCGACACGACCGCCATGTATTCATCCTCCCAGAGCACACGCACGCCGCAGTCTGACGGCGGAAAGGGGTTTCCCTCCCCCGCATCGTCGATGCGGGCGGCCAGCAGATCGCCGCTCTGTACCCGCGCAGTGACGTGCACGGGCTTAGCGTTGAGCGTAATGCCCTCCGGCACGAATTTCAGATGCGACACAAAGCCCGGCGGCAGACCAAGCTCCCGCCGCAGGAGGCTTCCGACCGTCCGTCCCGCGAGCGCGTCCGTCACCGCCAGCGTCAAATGCAGTTTTTCCATAAAAAGCTCCCTTCCCTGCACCAACGGGCGCGGAGGCGCATAGAATGGCCGGAGGTGATATGATATGGCGAAAAGCTATTTCCTCGGCGCAAACACAGGCCGGGGCTTCGTCTCCCTCTATGACGGCTTTGTCCGCGAGGGCGATTTTCTCTGGATACTCAAGGGCGGCCCCGGCTGCGGCAAGTCCAGCTTCATGCGGCGTATCGGCGCGGCCGCCGAGAGCGCAGGGCATGAGGTGGAATACGTCCTCTGCTCCGGCGACCCGGACAGCCTCGACGGGGTTTACATAACCGATCTCGGCGTGGCCTACGCCGACGGCACCGCACCGCATATACTGGAGCCGCAGCACCCGGGCGCAGACTCAAATTATGTAAACCTCGGAGCCCATCTTGATCAGGCCGCGCTCAGGGGGCTGCTGCCGGAGCTTGAACATTTGCAGAACGCCTATCGTGCCAAATACGCCGAAGCATACGCGGCGCTGGCCGAGGCCAAGGCGCTGCACGACCGCCTGGAGGCGGTCTATCATCCCCACGTCGATTTCGCCGGCGTGGACGCCCTCGCGGAAAAGCATATCAAGCGTCTTCTGGGGTAAGGGTAGCTCGTAAAAAAGCGTACCAACTCAAAGCCTCCCTTGTGTAAAGGGAGGTGGCAGCGGCGCAGCCGCTGACGGAGGGATTGTAAGCTGAAAAGTTTGCGTTTTTATCGAAAAACGGGCAAATGTCGGAACTTTTCAATCCCTCAGTCAGCTTCGCTGACAGCTCCCTTTACACAAGAGAGCCGGGGCGCTACCGCGTCCGTGCGTCTCAATACACCTTCCGTCCGGCGACGAATTTGGCGCGGATATCGCGGGCGCGGGCGCGGTATATCATGCGCTCAAAGCGGCGCGGCATATCGTCGTCTCCGTCCCGCCCGTGCCGGTCGTCCACGACCACGGCGTCAAAATCGAAGCCCGGCTCAAACGCGCCGACGCGCCCAAAATACGCGCCGCCGCCGCGGCTCGCCAGATAGAACGCCTCCGCCGCCGTCAGGTGTGGGGCTACGCCCTCCAGACGCCACAGCAGCTTCGCGCTCTCCAGCGTGCGGCGCACGATCGCCGCCATGTCCATGGTGTGACCGCCGGATATATCGCTGCCAAGGCCGATGTGCAGCCCCTCCTCCATGTAGCGGCGTATGGGCGCGATGCCGCTGCGGACGTTGATGTTCGAGGCGGGACAGTGGACGACCCACGCCCCGCGCCGCTTCATGAGCGCCCGCTCCGCCTCGGTCATGTAGATGCAGTGCGCCATGAGCGTCCGCTCGCCCAAAAGCTCCGCGCCATCGTATACCGAGGCATAGTCCGGGTATTCGGGGTGCAGCTCCCGCACCCAGCGCACCTCGTCCGGGTTTTCATCCAGATGGCTCTGCACGCCCAGCTCACAGCGCCGCGCCAGCTCGCCCAGCCCCGCCATCAGCTCACCCGTGCAGCTCGGAACAAAGCGCGGCGTGAGTATGGGCGCCGTATTTTTAAAGCGCCGCTCCGACACCGCCGCGAGCCACTGCTCCGTGGCGGCAAGCGAGGCCGCCGCGCTGTCCTCGCGCAGCGTATCCGGGCAGCTGCGATCCATATTCACCTTGCCGACCAGCGTATGCAGTCCGGTCTTCTCAAGCCGCTCCATGAGGCGCAGCGTCGCCGGGACATGGACGGTAGCGAAGATGACCGCGTGGGTCGTGAAGCCCCGGCGCAGCTCCTCCGCAAAGCGGGCGTATACCGCGTCGGCGTATTCCTCCGAGGCAAAGCGCGCCTCCTCCGGGAAGGTCAGCGTGTTCAGCCATTCCAGCAGCTCGAGATCCATTCCCAACCCGACGTTGCGGTACTGGCTCGCGTGCAAATGCAGGTCGTTGTACCCCGGCAGGACGAGCCGCCCGGCATAATTCCGCACCCGCAGGCCGTCATAGCGGGAGGGCAGACGGTCGAATACCCCGGCGCATTTTCCGGCCTCATCGCAGACGGCATAGGCATCCGGCCGCAGGCAGAGGCGCTGCGGCGTTTCCGACCATACAAGGTCGCCATGCAGGGCAAAGGGCTTCATACGAACCATCTCCCATCGTCAGATGCATAAATTATACCACCCGGCCGCCCTCTTTTCAACGATTGCGCTTGTCAGATACGGTCGGCGCGTTGTATAATGCGCTTGTTGTCAATTTGTATTTTATATAAGGAGGACTGTCCCGTGATCGACCTTTCTATCCATAAAGAGGGCCTCGCCCACAATATCCGCCGCGCCAAGGAACGCGGCGTCGTCATCCCCACCTATGCCCAGATGAAGGATCCCTCCAGGATCCCGCAAAGCATTCTGGACAAGCTCGCCAGGACCGGGCTTTGGGACGTTGACCCCGTCAACCTCTTCCGCGTGAGCTGGCACAACGAGCCGAAGGAGAGCGGCGGCCTCTTCGGCGCGCCCAACTATATCGAGTTTCCCTCCGCGCTCACCGGCGTGCCCTGCCGCATTTTCGCGCTGGTCGGCAAGTGGTTCCCCACCGGCTGCCACAAGGTCGGCGCGTCGTTCGGCTGCCTTGTACCGGAGCTCGTGACGGGTCATTTTGACGCCGATCAGCAGCGCGCCGTCTGGCCGTCCACCGGCAACTACTGCCGCGGCGGTGCGTTCAACTCCGTGCTGCTCGGCGTCCACCCCATCGGCATCCTTCCGGCGGAGATGAGCCGCGAGCGCTTCGACTGGCTGCACTCCATCGGTGCGGAGGTCATCGCCACGCCCGGCTGCGAGTCGAACGTCAAGGAGATCTTCGACAAGACGCATGAGCTCAGCGAGGACCCGCGCAACATGATCTTCAACCAGTTCGAGCAGATGGGCAACCATCTCTGGCACTATGAGGTCACGGGCGACGCGCTCAGCGAGGTCTTTGAGCTCATCCGCCGTCCCGGCGACCGCTTTGCCGGTGCCTGCTTCACCACCGGCTCCGCCGGCTCCATCGGCGCAGGCGACAAGCTCAAGGAGCGCTATCCCGGCCTCAAGCTCGCCGCCGGCGAGGCGCTGCAGTGCCCCACGCTGCTGGACAACGGCTTCGGCGGCCACCGTATCGAGGGCATCGGCGACAAGCACGTCCCCTGGATCCACAACGTCAGGAACACCGACATGGTCATCGCCATCGACGACAACGACAGCCAGGATCTCACCCGCCTGTTCAACGAGCCGGAGGGGCGCGACTTCCTCGCCGCCGACCTCGGCGTCGACCGCGACTGGCTGGAGCAGCTCTCCCTGCTCGGCATCAGCGGCATCGCCAACCTGCTCTGCTGCATCAAGATGGCCAAGTATTACGAGTTCACGGAGAACGACATCGTGGCGACGGTGCTGACCGACTCCATCGTCATGTATGGCAGCCGCATCGACGAGCTGCGCGCACGCGACGGCGCGTACAGCCACGAAAAGGCCGCCGTGGACTATGCCCGCCATCTGGGCGGCCTCAAGACCGACAATATGCTCGAGCTCACCTACCCGGAGCGCAAGCGGGTGCATAACCTCAAATATTATACCTGGGTCGAGCAGCAGGGCAAGACCGCCGAGGAGCTCAACGACCAGTGGTACGGCACGGCCTTTACCGATGTCCACACCCAGGCCGCCGCCATCGACGAGCTCATCAGCGCCTTCAACGCCGAGGTCGCCCGCGCCTGAGCGCTCTGCGTCCCATATGCGCTATCTGCGGACAGAATTAAAAATTTTTCCTCCTTTTGTTCATGCAAAAGTCATAAGTGTGCGATACTATATGCATGAAAGCGCCGGAGGGCGCAGATCAAGACAGCGCCGCACAGTGCGGCAGGAGCGAATGTACCGCGCGGCGCTGTCTTCTTAAAGAACAGGAGGTATCATCATGAACGATATGAATGATATGAACGAGAACAGCGTTCCCGAGTCCGAACAGAACACGGGCGGGTATTTCCGCCCTGAGGAAAAGCGCGAGGATATCAGCGACGCGTCCTATACCGCCGCTTCCAATGAGCAGACGACCTATGTCTACAGTCCCGGTCACAGCTGCTCCGCCGTCCCCGATGCAGCGGAGAAAAAGCCGCGCCGCCGTATGTCTGCGGGCGCGATCACCGCGATCTGCCTGATATGCGCGCTGCTGGCCGGTGCGCTCGGTGTCGGCGGCACGCTGCTGGTGACGAGATCGGACGACGACGCCAGCCTGCCCACTGTGGTCGAGGAGACAGAGGAGGCGGTCAGGGAGTCCACCGTTAAGCCCGTCCTCGTCACGAGCTCCACGCTCGACGCCAGCGTCATGAGCGCCGAGGAGATATACGAAATGGCCTGCGAGCAGGTCGTCGGCGTCACAACGGAGATCACCGCCTATAACATCTTCGGCCAGCAGGTCAGCGGCGTGGTGTCCGGCACCGGCTTCATCCTTACCGACGACGGCTACATCCTCACGAACTACCATGTCATCGAGGACGCCTACGAGGGCGGCTATGACATCTCCGTCCTGACCCACGACGGCACGGAATATGCCGCCGAGGTCGTCGGCACGGAGCAGGAGAACGACCTCGCCGTTCTGAAGATCGACGCAGTCGGGCTGAACGCGGTCACGCTCGGCGACTCCAACGAGATGAAGGTCGGCCAGACCATCTATACCGTCGGCAACCCGCTCGGCCAACTTGACTACACCATGACGACCGGCATCGTCTCCGCGCTCGACCGCACCATCCGCACCGACTCGAACACCTCCGTCAATATGTTCCAGATCGACGCCGCCGTCAACTCCGGCAACTCCGGCGGCCCCATCTATAACGTCTACGGACAGGTCATCGGCATCGTCACCGCCAAATACAGCTCCACCGGTGTGGAGGGGCTTGGCTTCGGCATCCCCATCTCGGATGCTTACTACATCGCCAATGAGCTTATCACGAACGGCTATGTCTCCGGCAAGGCCTATATGGGCGTCACCGTCAGCACCGTTTCCGCCAGCGCCGCCCAGTACTATAACATGGTCGAGGGCGCAATGATCCAGAGCGTGACGGACGGAAGCTGCGCCGACAAGGCAGGGCTCCAGACGGGCGACATCATCACCGCCGTCGGTGAGACGGAGATCACGAGCCAGAGCGAGCTTATCTCCGCCATCCGCAAATATCACGCGGGCGACACCGCCCAGCTCACCGTCTTCCGCGCCCAGGAATACCAGACGCTCAGCATCACCTTTGACGAGGCGCTTCCCGACGAGACCAGCACAGAGACCAGCGAGACCGACGAAAGCGGGAACGGCGAATACTCCGCCTCCGGCGAGATAGCCCCCGGCGAATACTACGAATACCACGGCAACGTAAAGCCCGACGATATGCAGGAATTCTTCAGCCAGTTCTTCAACTGATGATAAGCAAATGAGCTGTCTCACCACGAGGCAGCTCATTTGCTATATTCATTTTCCCTTACTCTATCAGCGTAATGCCTCTCCTGCGCAGCTCCGCCTCGATCTCATCCCGATCCAGCTTTCCCTCTTCTATCATTTTCAGGATCCCCGGACCCAGCGAGATGCTTGTAGGCTCCGTTCTCGACCCAAGCTCACTGAGCTCATTCGGCGACCAGCCGCGATTGCACCAGAGGCGGCTCACGTTATTGAACTGCACGAGCAAATTCGTAAGCTTATTAAACTCCTTATCGGACAGCTCAACACCGACCTCACAAAGCTCCTTAAAGACTGCTTCCAGACTGCAGTCAGGGCTGAAGGCGCCTATGTTGCATTCCTCTTTGTATCTCCGAAGAATCTTCTCGGCCTCGCTGCAGCCGGTTCGCTCGAGCAGCTCCTGCACAGCCCTTTCGTTTCTCGTCGGATGCCAGTCTAATTCACCGTTGAAGTAGCAATATTCGTAGTCCTCATCGCTGTTCCGAAAGGAAAAGCTGCCCAAGGTCTCGCCCACGTGCTCACAGGCGACTGTGTTGCCGCTGGGTGTCTTCGCCTTCCTTGCCGTGACCTTCAGCCTCTTCAGGAAGCGCAGAAGAAGATCCTCCGCCGCCGACACCTTTGATGTCGCATACGACAACAGATCCTGCGGTATGTAACACGGCTTGGAGCCCTGCTCCTTGACCAATGCATAGTACCATGCTTTCTTGCTAAAGCCGGCTCTCATTATGCTTTTGTGCACGATCTCTCTGTCAAGCTCCGACCGTTGTTCCTCAGAATAAAGCTCATCGATCTCGTATACATAGTACGGAAGATCCTCCCGGCGGGCAATGGATGAAAACGCGATCAGATCCTTCCGCTTCACCCCGGTCATTCCGTACTGCTCCGCGATCTTCTTCAATATCTCCCACAGATCACGAAGAGCAATGACACCGTACAGGTTGGCGGAGGCCAGGAAAAGCTTATGGAGAAACTCGCTCTTCTCTTCATCGATGTTCGCCTCGCGGTACATTTTCGCAAGGCTCTTTTCGGACAGGGGCTTGGGGTACGACATTGAACGACCTCCTTTGAACTCCTCTCTGGCTTTTCGTATCAACAGGTCTTACCGCATATAATAGGCGGCAACGGGGCTGGAGACCAGGATGCCGTCCACCTCGCCAGAGGACAGGGCGGCAAAGAGGCTCGCGGTGCTTGTCTGGTAGATGACGCTGCCGAGCGCGGCGACGAATTTGGGCTTGAGCTTCAGCACGTCGATATCCGAGGTCATAACGCCGAGCGTCTTACCGTGCAGCCCTACGCGGGTGCGCGGCCCATCCAGCCGCGTGACGAGGACGTACTGGCCGGAGAGATACTCCGGCGTGTAGCTGTAGCCCGTCGTCTTCTCCGCCGCAGGGACGCCCATGGCGCAGTCGATGTTGCCGCTGGCAAGCTGGACGCCGATGTCGTCCGCGCCGATGGGGCGCACGACCATACTCCAGCCGAGATAGCCGCAGACATAGTTCGCCACGTCCACATCGAAGCCGCGGTATTCGCCGTTCTCGACATAGCTGAGCGGCATATTGTCCGTGTTTACGCCAACGATGAGCGTCCGCGTCTCCACGCTGTCGCGGTATTCGTCCATCGCGCCCTGCTCGGCGCGCATGGCAATGCGGTCGTCGCCGAACCAGGTGAGGCTCGCCGTGCGCAGCGTCCCGTTGGCGGAAAGCTCGTGCATGACGGCAGTGATGACCTCGCAGAGGCGGTCGTCCTTGCGGAACGCCATAACATAGCCGCCGTCGGACTCATAGGTGTCGATGATGCGCAGGCCGCCGGTCGAGCCGCAGCCCGCAAGCGCCAGCAGCATGGCCGCCAGCAGCACAGATGCGATCGCTCTTCGTATGGCGCAGCTCCCCCCTCCGGCATATATCGCCTGTATATTCTACCCCACGGCGGGCACGAAATCAAGACTGATAGCTTTCCAGGAAGCGGCGCGTGCGTTCCTTTTCCGGTGCGGAGAACACGCGGCGCGGGTCGCCCTGCTCCACGATGACGCCCTCGTCCATAAAGATGACGTGATCTGCCACATCGCGGGCGAAGCTCATCTCATGCGTGACGATGATCATGGTCGTATGCTGCTCGGCAAGGCCGCGTATCACCCGCAGCACCTCCCGCGTCAGCTCCGGGTCGAGCGCGCTCGTCGGCTCGTCAAAGCAGAGGATATCCGGCGCAAGCGCGAGCGCCCGCGCAATGGCAACACGCTGGCACTGTCCGCCGGAGAGCTGGTGCGGATAGTTCTCCATGCGATCGCCCATCTCCATCTTTTTCAGCAGCTCGATCCCCTCGGCACGGATGGCCTCGCTCCGCTCTTTTTTATGCGCGCGCCAGTCCGGCTTCTCCTTCTCGAGCAGCAGCCGCGCCAGCATGACGTTTTCCAGCGCCGTATACTGCGGGAAGAGGTTGAAGGACTGGAACACAAGGCCGAAGTGCAGGCGCTTCCGCCGTATCTCGGACGGCCTCTGCGTCGCGGGATCGTCCGCGTCAAACAGCGTCTCGCCGCCGACCGTGATGCTGCCGCGGTCGGGCGTCTCCAAAAAATTCAGACAGCGCAGCAGCGTCGTCTTGCCCGAGCCGGACGAGCCGATGATGGAGAGGGTCTGGCCCTTCTCCAGGCAGAGGTCGATGCCCTTCAGGACCTCGGTTTTTTCAAAGCTTTTGCATATATTTTTCGCTTCCAGCAGCGCCATTTTTACCCCTCCCTCAGCGGAAATAGTCCAGTTTTTTCTCAAGCCGACCCAGCAGCACCGTCAGCACACCGCTGAACACGAGATAATATGCCCCCGTGAAAAACAGCGGCCATATCGCGCCGGAGATGCCCTGGCTGCCCTTCATGAACGCCTGTCCCGCCCAGATGATCTCCTGCAGTGCGATGATGCGCGAGAGGGAGGTGTCCTTGACGAGCGTGATGATCTCGTTCGACATGGGCGGCACGATGCGCTTCACCATTTGAAGCAGCGTGACCTTGAAGAAGATCTGGCGGTTCGTCATGCCGAGCACCTGTCCGGCCTCCGTCTGGCCGACGGGCACGCCCTGTATGCCGCCGCGGTAGATCTCCGAGAAATAGCAGGCGTAGTTGAACACGAACGCCACGCAGGCGGCGAGAAAGCGCCCCGTCTCCCCGCTGCCCCAGAGCTGGTAGTTCCAGACCAGACCAGGGAAGAAGTAGATGACCAGCAGCTGCAGCATGAGCGGTGTACCGCGCACGACCCACACGATGAGCCGTGTCAGCCAGCGCAGCGGCTGGAAGCGGCTCATGGAGCCGAAGGCGATGATAAGCCCCAGCGGTATCGCGCCGATGAGGGTGATGAAGAACAGCTTGAGTGTCTGCAGAAAGCCCGCGTTGAGCGCGGAAAACACGATAGGAAATTGTTCGGCAAAGCTCGTCATATCTCTCCTGCTTTCAATGGGATATAAGTTGGGATGTAAGCGCACTGTGTCCCCGCTGTCAAGGCGGCAGCGGGGATACGGTGTTCCTTCTTGTTCTTACTGCTTACTGCTCGACAAGAGCGGCCTGGATGCCATAGGTCTCGGCGGTCGTCTGCATACTGCCGTCGGCATAGGACGCGGCGAAGAACTCGTTGAGCTTTTCGGCGAGCTCGCTCCCCTTGCGGAAGCCGACGCCGTACTGCTCGCCGTCGTCCTCGTTCAGGCCGACGGTGTAGCTGAGGCCGGCATAGCCCGTGCCCTCGCCGACCATCGCACCGGCCATCAGCGCATCGATCACGGCGGCGTCGGACGTTCCGGCGGCGACCTCCATCAGAGCGGTGGCCTGATCCTTGACCTCGGTATAAGCATACCCCAGCTTGTCAAGCTCGGCCTGTCCGGCGGAGCCGGATTCGACGGCAAAGCTCAGCCCGGCGCAGTCGGCGGCCGTCTGGTACTGCGCGGCCTTGTCCGCGGGGACGACGACGACCTGGTAGTTGTTGCAGTAGGCGTTGGAGCAGCTCATGGCGCTCGTGACCTCGTCGGTGAGGGTCATGCCGTTCCACACGCAGTCGATGGAGCGGCTGTCAAGCTCCAGGATCTTGTTGTCCCAGTCGATCTCGACGAACTCAACGCTCACGCCGAGGCTCTCGGCAAAGGCCTTCGCCATGTCGGCATCAAAGCCGATCCAGCTTCCGTCGTCACTCTGGTAGTCCATCGGCTCGAAGTCGGTGATGCCGACGACAAGCGTTCCCTTGTCCTGCACATAGGCGAGATCGCTCTCGCTCGTCGTGTCCGACTTGCTTCCGCAGCCGGTGAGCAGCGCCGCGAGCAGCAGCAGCGCAAGCAGCATGGTCATGGTTCTTTTCATTGTTATTTCCTCCGTGTGATTTTTTATCGTGCTATCAAGTTAGCACATTACTACGCTAAAGTCAAGTGCATTTTTCACGCTTTTTTTGCTTTTTACATTTTGTTCACCTTTGCTCTGGAACTGGGCTTATAATTGTGGTATATTTACAAAGGAATTTCGCCGCAAGGAGGAATTGAATATGACGAAAAAGGCTCTGATCGCAGAGGACGACGCCAATATCGCCGAGCTTCTGCGTCTCTATCTGGAAAAGGAGGGCTTTGAGGTCCTCATCGCGCCGGACGGCGGCAAGGCCGTGGAGCTGGCGCGGAGCGAGGAGCCGCAGCTTCTCATGCTCGACATCATGCTCCCCGTCAAGGACGGCTGGCAGGTCTGCCGCGAGGTGCGCAGCTTCTCGCAGATGAGCATCATCATGCTCACGGCCAAGGGCGAGACCTTCGACAAGATAACCGGCCTCGAGCTCGGCGCGGACGACTATGTTACCAAGCCCTTTGACGCGAAGGAGCTCATGGCGCGTATCCATGCCGTGATGCGCCGCCGCGGCGGCGACGACGAGGCCTCCCCGAAGCAGCGGCTCGAATTCGACAAGCTCGTGATCGACCTCGACTCCTATGAGCTCATCGTGGACGGCAAAAAGATCGACACGCCGCCCAAGGAGATGGAGCTGCTCTTCCACCTTGCCAGCGCCCCCAACCGCGTCTACACGCGCAACCAGCTTCTCGACGAGGTCTGGGGCTTCGACTATTTCGGCGACAGCCGCACGGTCGACGTCCACATCAAGCGTCTGCGCGAGAAGCTCGAGGGCGTCTCCGACAAGTGGCGGCTCAAGACCGTCTGGGGCGTGGGCTACAAATTCGAGCTTGACGCCGAGTGAGCCGCGCCCGTCTGCATTATTAAAGGTTGAAGCGGATTGAAACGTGAAAAGTATCTTTTTTAAAAACTTTGTCGTCACGGCCGGGATGTTCGCGCTGTGCTTTCTGCTGTTCGGTGTGAGCCTATTCTTCATGGCACGCGGCTACATCATCCATGAGGAGCGAGCCCACATGGAGCAGAACGCCGAGGAGGTCGAGCGCACCGCCAACGCCTTCCACCACTTCGGCGGCCTGCAGAGCATCGACCTGCGCATGAACATCTCCTCCATGGCAAGCTCGACCGGCAAGCAGATCTTCCTCTGCAGCACCAAGGGCGAGGTCGTGTCCTGCTCGGACATGGAATGGGTCTGCCCGCATATCGGCGCGCATATCGACGACGACGTGCTGACAGAGCTTCGGGAGACCGGAAGCTATGAGGCGCTGACCAGCCTCGGCGGCTTCTATGACGCCAAGCACTATGTCGTGGCCAAGACCATCGCCAACCGCCAGAACCAGCTCATCGGCTATGTGTTCGTGAGCTACGATTCCTCCGAGCTGCTGGAAAGCTGGGGGACGATGCTGGCCATCTTCATCACCATGTCGGTGCTCATTCTCATACTCGCCGTATCGATCGAATGGGCGGCCTCCGTGCGCAACACCCGCCCGCTCAAGGAGATGGCCGCCGCCGCACACAGCTTCTCCAAGGGCAATTTCTCCGCCCGCGTCAGCCCCCATCCGGGGCTCAACGAGATCAGCGAGCTGACCGACGCCTTCAACTCCATGGCCGAATCCCTGGAGCGCAACGAGCGCACGCGCCGCGAGCTCATCTCCAATGTCTCCCATGAGCTGCGCACCCCGATGACGAGCATCGCCGGCTTTGCCGACGGCATATTGGACGGGACGATATCCCGGGAGGACTCGTCCAAATACCTCCAGACCATCTCCTCGGAGACAAAGCGCCTCAACCGCCTTGTCTGCAGTATGCTCGATATGTCACGGCTGCAGGAGGGCGCAGGCAGCGCCCAATTCACCGTCTTCGACCACACGGAGCTTATACTGCGGACGCTGCTCAACTTTGAGGGGCGCATCGGGAAAAAGTCGATAGACGTGGAGCTCGACCTGCCGGAGGAGCACCTCTACGCGCTGGGGAATGTAGACGCGCTGACGCGTGTGGTGTATAATCTTATGGACAACGCCGTAAAATTTGCGGACGAGGGCGGCAGGCTCGACATCCGTCTCTGGAAGGAAAACAGCCGGCTCTATACCCGCATCGCCGACCGGGGGCAGACCATCCCGCCCGACGAGCTGCCGCGCATTTTTGAGCGCTTCCACAAGGCGGACAGCTCACGCGGGCTCGACCGCGACGGCGCAGGGCTCGGGCTCTATATGGTCAAGGCCATTCTCGACAGCCACGACCAGGACATCTATGTCACAAGCGAAAACGGCGAGACCGCCTTTATCTTCACACTGGCAGAAGCCGAAGCACCCGCATCGCTTCCCGCGTCGGAGCGCGACGGCTGACGAAAGGAGCTGAACAGCTTGCTTTACAATGAGCAAAACCGCAACGGCCGCTGGTATAACGGCCATCCCATGACCGGCGAGGAGGCCGGCGGCTGGTACGCCGACGAGGCGGAAAACGCCGCGCCGCAGCCGGACGAGACCGCATCCGAGGCTACATCCGAAACGCCGCCCGCCTCGCCCTATTTCCAACCCTCCGGCGGCGGCTATCCCCCACAGGGCTTCGCGCCCGCACCGGCGCGAAAGCAGGTGAACTCCGTCTGGCGCGTCATTGCCATCGTGGCGCTGTGCCTGCTGGCCGCCTCTGTCGGCCTCTTCCGCGTCCTTGCGAATATAAACGTCTACGTCTCGGACGACGACCATCCCAGCGTCCGCTTCTCCACGGACTGGGACGACAGCGCCTCCGACTACGGCATCGACGAGGACACGGATATGTTTGAATACTTCGAGCAGTACTATACCGCCGTCTCCAACATCACTATCCCCGCCGCCGACACGGGCACCGGCGTCACGCTGACCTTCTCGCCCACCACCGGCGCGGACAAAAGCCTGCAGGATATCTATAAGGAGGTCAATCCCGCCGTGGTCAGCGTCGTTTGCTACCAGAACGGCGAGAAATTCAGCTGGGGCAGCGGCGTGATCTTCACCGCCGACGGCTATGTCATCACCAACACCCATGTGCTGGAGGGCGCGGACGCCGCCGACGTGCAGCTCTCCGACGGCGAGAGCTACAGCGCCCGCCTCGTCGGCTATGACACCACCACCGATATCGCCGTCCTCAAGATCCAGGGTCAAAGCCTCCCCTATGCCGAGTTTGCCGACTCCGCCAGCTGCCAGGTGGGCGACGAGGTGGCCGCCATCGGCGACCCGCTCAGCGATGCCTACGCCGGGACCATGACGAACGGCATCATCTCCGGCATCGACCGTGCGCTCACGAACAACGGCTATTCCGTGACCATGCTCCAGACGAACGCCGCCCTCAACAGCGGCAACTCCGGCGGCCCGCTCATCAACAGTCACGGCCAGGTCATCGGCATCACGAACAGCAAGATCATGTTCAGCTATTATTCCGTCGTGGAGGGCATCGGCTTTGCCATCCCCTCAAGTGTCATCAAGCCCGTGGTGGATTCCATTATCGAATACGGCTATGTTCCCGGCCAGCCCGCGCTCGGCATCGTGGCGGGTTCCGTGAGCGAGGAGGCCATGCTGCGCTACGGTCTGCCGGAGGGCATCTATGTCACCAGCGTGGACGAGCGCTCCGACGCCTATGCACAGGGGATCCGCGCCGGCGACGTCATCACCGCCGTCAACGATACGCCTGTCACCAGCGTGAACGAGGTCAACGCCATCAAGGACGCTCTCGCCGTCGGCGACGAGATCCGCTGCACCGTCTACCGCGAGGGCGACACCTTCGACATTACGTTCCGCCTCATCGACAAGAGCGCGGTCAGCTGATCAGTCCGCTGAATAAAGATTCACAAAACCGTGGTTTCTCCGGAAGCCACGGTTTTTTTGTCTCCGTTGACAATCTGTACAACGCCGGTGCGCTATACCCGGCTTTTTGTTGTGCATATGAATAAAAATGAAAGTTTCTCTTGACCACAGCCGCATTGTGCGTATAATTATGCACATAAATCCGTTATTCATTCAAGGAGCGTGCTTGTTATGAAAAAAGAAAATATCAAAAAGATCGTTCTGGCCTATTCCGGCGGACTGGATACCTCCGTGATCATTCCCTGGTTAAAGGAAAACTATAATAACGCAGAGATCATCGCCGTGGCCGGCAATGTGGGGCAGGCCGACGAGCTCGACGGTCTGGAGGAAAAAGCGCTCAAGACCGGCGCCTCCAAGTACTATGCCGCCGACCTGAGCGCGGAGATGGTGGACGACATCATCATCCCCTCCATGCAGGCTGGAGCCATCTATGAGGACTATCTGCTCGGCACCGCCTTCGCCCGCCCCATCATCGCCAAAAAGCTGGTGGAGATCGCCAAGGCGGAGGGCGCGGACGCCATTGCCCACGGCTGCACCGGTAAGGGCAACGACCAGGTGCGCTTTGAGCTCGCCATCCGGCACTTTGCGCCCGATATGCCCATCATCGCCCCGTGGCGTGAGTGGGAGCTGACCTCGCGTGACGAGGAGATCGACTACGCCGAGGCGCACGGCATCCCCCTCAAGATCAGCCGCGAGACGAACTATTCCAAGGACAAGAACCTCTGGCACCTGAGCCACGAGGGGCTCGATCTGGAGGATCCGTGGAACGAGCCGCAGTACGAAAAGCCCGGCTTCCTGGAGATGGGCGTCTCCCCCATCGACGCACCGGACACGCCGACCTATGTCACCATCGACTTTGAAAAGGGCGTTCCCGTCGCGCTGGACGGCGTGAAGATGAGCGCCGTCGATATGATCTGGAAGCTCAACGAGCTCGGCGGCCAGAACGGCATCGGCCTGCTCGATATCGTGGAGAACCGGCTCGTCGGCATGAAGTGCCGCGGCGTATATGAAACGCCGGGCGGCACCATCCTCTACAAGGCGCACCAGACGCTCGAAACGCTCTGCCTCGACAAGATGACGGCGCACAAGAAGCAGGAGCTCAGCGTCTGCTTCGCCGAGCTTCTGTACAACGGCCTCTGGTACTCCCCTCTCCGCACCGCGCTCAGCGCGTTCGTGACCGAGACGCAGAAGACCGTCACCGGCACGGTGCGGCTCAAGCTCTACAAGGGCAACATCATCAAGGCCGGCGTCAAGAGCCCCTACTCCCTCTACTCCGAGGAGATCGCCACCTTCGGCGAAAGCGACTACGACCAGGCGCAGGCCGGCGGCTTCATCCAGCTCTGGGGTCTGCCCACCCAGATCCAGGCGCTGATGGAGCAGGGCAAGCTCCACAGCTGAGCGGGGTCACGTCATGAGCAAGCTTTGGGACGGACGGGCCGGCGTCAAAACCGACCCGCTCGCGGACGACTTCAACTCGTCCCTCCGCTTTGACTGCCGTATGCTCCGCGAGGACATCGAGGGCTCCGTCGCCCACGCCGCCATGCTTGGCCGCCGCGGCATCATCACGCCGGACGAGGCCGAGGCGCTCATCGCGGGGCTCGGCGAGCTTCTGGACGACATCGAGGCCGGGACGCTCAGCATCGACCCGGAAGCCGAGGACGTCCACAGCTTCGTGGAGCAGACGCTGACACAGCGGCTCGGCGAGCTTGGGAAAAAGCTCCACACCGCCCGCTCGCGCAACGACCAGGTCGCGCTCGACCTGCGCCTCTACCTGCGGCACGAGCTGGCCGAGATACGCACGCTGACGCTCTCGCTGCTCAGCTCCCTGACGGAGCAGGCCGAGGTAAATATCAGCGCCGTCATGCCCGGCTACACGCATATGCAGCGGGCGCAGCCCGTCAGCTTCGGCCACCATCTCATGGCCTATGCCATGATGCTGCGCCGCGACATTGACCGGCTGGACGACGCGAGCCGCCGTCTTGGCTCCTGCCCCATCGGCTGCTGCGCGCTCGCCGGAACGAGCTGGGACATCGACCGCGCCTGGGAGGCAGGTCAGCTCGGCTTCACCCACATCGCCCTCAACAGCATGGACGGCGTATCCGACCGCGACTTCTGCCTCGATTTTCTCTCCGCCTGCGCCATCCTCATGATGCACCTCTCCCGTCTCTCGGAGGAGCTTGTGCTCTGGTCGAGCTGGGAGTTCCACTTCATCGAGCTGGACGATGCCTTCACCACCGGCTCGTCCATCATGCCGCAGAAAAAAAATCCCGATATGGCGGAGCTTTGCCGCGGCAAGACGGGACGCGTCTACGGCGATCTCATCGCGCTGCTGACCGTCATGAAGGGGCTGCCGCTCGCCTACAACAAGGATATGCAGGAGGATAAAGAGGCCGTATTCGACGCGGCGGACACCGTAAAGGCCTGTCTGCGCGTGCTCGCGCCCATGCTCGCCTCCATGCACGTCTGCCGTGAGACGATGCGCGCCGCTGCCGCCGGGGGCTTCATCAACGCCACCGACATGGCCGACTACCTGACCGCCAAGGGACTGCCCTTCCGCAGCGCCTATAAGCTCACCGGCCGGATCGTCGCCGACTGCATCGCTAGGGGCGTGGTGCTCGAAGCGCTCACGCTGGAGCAGCTTCGCGCCTACAGCGAGCTTTTTGACGAGGACATATACGACACGCTGTCCCTCGACCGCTGCGTCTCCCGCCGCCGCTCCGTCGGCGGTCCCGCGCCGGAGTCCGTTTCCGCACAGATACAGAGCTGCAGGGAATTCCTTGCGGCCCAAAATATGAAATAAGGAGAACGACCATGAAAAAGTCATCCAAACTCATCGCCCTCGTGCTGCTGCTCGTTGCCGCCCTCGGCCTCTTCTCCGGCTGCGGCAAGCAGGAAAGCGGCCTTGCCGCCATCCAGAAGAAAGGCGTCCTCACCGTCGCCACAAGCCCCGACTTCCCGCCCTTTGAGACGCTCGAAAACGGCGAGGTCGTCGGCATCGAGGTCGATATCCTCGAAAAGGTCGCCGAGAGCCTCGGCGTGACGCTCCAGATCGAGCAGATGGATTTTGAGTCCGTCATCCCCGGTGTCCAGGCCGGAAAGTTCGACGTCGGTATGTCCGGCATCACCATCACCGAAAAGCGCAAGAAGAATGTGGACTTCTCCACCCCCTACTTCCTCGCCGCCCAGACCATCGTCGTCCCCGCCGACAGCGATATCAGCAGCAAGGCCGACCTCGAGGGAAAGAAGATCTCCGTCCAGACCGGCACGACCGCCGAGGACTACTGCATGGAGAACGGCTATGAGGTGATGGCCTATACCTCCAACAACGACGCGGCCTCCGCCCTCACCGGCGGCAAGGTCGACGCCTGGGTCGTCGACAACGAGGTCGCCGTGGCGATGGCCGACTCGCTTGGGCTCGTCATGCTGGACGAGGCCATGACGACCGAGCCCTATGCCTTCGCCTTTGTCAAGGGCAGCGACGAGCTTATCGCCGCCGTGGATACGGCGCTGAATGCCATGCTCGCGGACGGCAGCATCGCGGACATCTTCGCCAAGTGGGGCGCGAGCTACGTTGCCCCCTGAGTTGAGCGCATGAATTTCTTTTCTTCTATCGCCGGCTTTTTCTCCGCCTGGGGCGATAAGCTCGCGGAGACCTTTCTCGAGCAGGATCGCTATCAGATGCTGCTCGAGGGACTTGGCAACACCCTCGTCATCACTGTCGGCGCGCTCGCTATCGGCGTCATCATCGGCGCGCTCGTCGCCATCCTCAAATACTGCGGCGAGGGCACGCCCGCCCTGCGCCCTCTGTGCAGGCTCTGCGACCTCTATGTCACGGTCATACGCGGCGTGCCGGTGGTCGTGCTGCTGCTCATCTTCTACTTCGTCATTCTGACCGCCTCGGACGGCATCACCGTCGGCATCGTGACCTTCGGCATCAACTCCGGCGCATACATGGCGGAGCTCATGCGCGGCGGCATTGCCTCCGTCGATCCCGGCCAGATGGAGGCCGGGCGTTCGCTCGGTATGTCGCGCCTGCAGACCACGGCGCTCGTCATACTGCCGCAGGCCATGAAGAACATACTCCCGGCCATCGGCAACGAGCTTATCGCCCTGCTCAAGGAGACGGCGGTCGCAGGCTATGTGGCCGTGCAGGATCTGACGCGGGCGGGCAACCTCATCCGCAACAACACCTTTGACGCGGTGAATCCGCTGCTGGCCGTGGCGCTCACCTATCTGGCGCTCGTCGTGCTGCTCACCTGGGCGCTCGGCAAGCTCGAGAAAAACCTGCGCCGCAGCGACCGGCGCTGATATCAAACGCGGCGCATGGCCGCAGGGAGGACTTTTATGGATCTGAAAGGAAAACACTTTCTGAGGCTGCTCGACTTCAGCAGCGAGGACATTGCAGAGCTGCTCGCGCTTGCCGCCAAGCTCAAGGCGGAGAAAAAGGCCGGTATCCCTCACCGCCTCTGCGAGGGCAAAAATATCGCGCTCATCTTTGAAAAGACGAGCACGCGCACCCGCTGCGCCTTTGAGGTCGCCGCTCACGACCTCGGCATGGGCGCGACCTATCTCGACCCAAGCGGCTCGCAGATCGGCAAAAAGGAGAGCATCGCGGACACGGCGCGGGTGCTCGGCCGTATGTTCGACGGCATCGAATACCGCGGCTACGGTCAGGACATCGTGGAGACGCTGGCGCAGCACGCCGGTGTGCCCGTCTGGAACGGCCTCACAAACGAGTTCCATCCCACGCAGATACTCGCCGACCTCCTCACCATACAGGAGCATTTCGGCCATCTGAAGGGCATCAAGCTCGCCTATATGGGCGACGCCCGCTATAACATGGGCAACTCGCTCATGGTCGGCTGCGCCAAGATGGGTATGCACTTTGTCGCCTGCACGAGCGCCAAATACTTCCCGGACAGCGCCCTCATCGCCCAGTGCCAGGCCATCGCCGCCGAGACGGGCGCCGTGCTTGAATTCTCCGAGGACACCGCCGCCGTCAAGGGCGCGGATGTCGTCTACACCGACGTGTGGGTCTCGATGGGCGAGCCCGCCGAGGTATGGGAGGAGCGCATTGCCGAGCTTGCGCCCTATCAGGTGAACGACGCGCTCATGGCGACCGCCGGAGAGCAGGCCGTGTTCATGCACTGTCTTCCCGCGTTCCACGACACGAACACGACCATCGGCGCGGATATCGCCGCCCGCTTCGGCGTGTCGGAGATGGAGGTCAGCGACAGCGTGTTTGAAAGCCCCCGCTCCCTCGTCTTCGACGAGGCGGAAAACCGTATGCACACCATCAAGGCCGTCATGGCCGCCACCCTCGCGTAAAAGCGGGCGTCAAAAAGGAGCAGTCCGCCACGACTGCTCCTTTTCTTTATTCTGTTTCCGAATCCACGATACCCTCCACATCGCGTCCTCCGTAAAAGATACGGACGACTGTGACGGTTCCGGTATCGGCATCCGCCAGATAGTAGACCACAAAGTTATCCACCGGCAATCGGCGCATTCCAAGGCCGTGTCATGGCTCCCATTCCACAGGCGCATATCGCAGAGGCATGGAGCTGAGCAAGCGCAGCTCCCGCCGGATGCGGTCCACCTGCTTTTTCGCCGTACCGGGTACTTTCAGGACAAACGCAATATAAGAATATATCCCGCGCAGATCGTTCCGCGCCTCCGGGGAATAGCGGACGGAATACGCCTCGCTCATATACCAAATTCTGCGGCAAGCGCTGCGTCGACCTCATCGGCTGTATGGGGCTTTCCGGTCTTGAGGGAATCCATCCCTTTCGTGAGCTCGGCATCCAGCTCGGTGCGGGTCATGCCGCCAATGGCCGTGGGCCTGGCCGCCGGAAGCCGCAGGTCAAGAGGCAGCCCCTGCGTAAGCACGATCTGGCTGTAGAGCATCTGGATGGCGCTGGAGGGCGTAATGCCAAGCTGCGACAGAATGCTCTCGGCATTTTCCTTCAGTCCCGTGTCAATGCGGGCATAGACCGCAGACGTGTTTGCCATATAAATCACGCTCCTTTGCCTGTATTATACCCCACATCGCAAGCAATTGCAAGCATCTGCAAGCATAACTTAAAAACGGCCATACCGAGGCTTTTCCCGGTATGGCCGTCTTGCATTTATCACTCGCGGCGGAGGGCGTCGATGGGGTTGAGGTTTGCGGCCTTGATGGCCGGGAGGAGGCCGAACACGATGCCGATCACCATAGAGAACAGCACCGCGATCACTGCGGCCGGGGCGCTTATCATCGTAGGCGTGCCCATGACCGAGGAGATCATCCGGCTCATCACGATGCCGGCGGCCACGCCCAAAATGCCGCCCAGGCTCGTCAGCACCGCCGCCTCGGTCAGAAACTGCCACAGAATACGGCGGCGGCGCGCGCCGATGGCCTTTTTGAGGCCGATCTCGCGGGTACGCTCCGTCACGGTGACGAGCATGATGTTCATGACGCCGATACCGCCGACGAGCAGCGAGATGCTGGCGATCCAGAGAAGCTGGCGGTTCGACGAGGTGGCGAGCGACTGCATTTTCTCCGCCTGCTCGCTCAGATCGCCGCTGCGGTAGCTGAAGCCGAGACTGGGGCTCACCGCCGTGAGCTGGCGCTCCGTGAGCAGCTCCGCGGCCTGCTGGCCGATGCGGGTCATGTCGTCCGTGGAGGCCGCCTTGAGCGCCACGGTCTGCGGCTCGTCGAAGCGGTAGAGTATCGGCCAGGTCGTCAGCGGCACGAAGACCGTCCCGCTCGATGTATTGGCGTACATATAATAGTCGCTCAGCGTCTCGATGTCCATGCCGGTCGTCCGGCTGCGCTCGACCACACCGACGACGGTATAGGTCTCGCCCATGAGCTCCAGCGTTTTGCCGACGGGATCTTCCCCGGCAAAGAGACTCGTGTTCGCGTCGCTGTCCAGCAGCGCGACCTTGCGGCATTGGGAGAAGTCCGCGTCCACGAAATCGCGCCCATTCACGAGCTTATAGCCGTAGGCGTCGAAATAGTGGCTGTCCACGCCGTAGAGCGCGCCGCTGAACACGGTGTTTTTGTAATACGCGCCGTCCACATAGTCGCGTGTGCAGAAGAGCGAGACCTCCTCCACGTTGTCGAGGGCGGCAAGCTCCTGCCGCGTGTCCTCGCTGACGGTGCTGATACCCTCCGGCGGCGACTGGTAGTTGAAGGAGTATTGCGCGTCGTTCTGATACAGCGAGACGACCACGGCGTTGGTGCCCGCGCCGACGAGGTTTTCCTTGATCTGCTCGTTCGTGCCCTTGATGGTGGCGACGATGGTGATGATGGAGGCAATGCCGATGATGATGCCGAGCATCGTCAGAAACGAGCGCAGCTTATGCGTCCATACGCCCTGTACGGCAAGAGAAAGATTTTCAAACATAGCTTTTCCTCCCTCCCCGTCAGCCCATGTAGTAGCTGCTGTTATACAGCTCGTCCACCGTGGCCTCTCGCGTGGCCGCGCCCTCCTGCACCGCCTTGCCGTAGGGGAACGCGATATAGTCGTCGGCGGTCAGGCCGCTTCGTATCTCCACATAGCTGCCCCACAGGCTCTGACCGGTCGTGACATAGCGCTTTTCAAGCCGCCCGTCCGCGCCCTGCGCGTAGACATAGCTTTGTCCGTTCTCCTGCCGCACGAAAGGAGTCGCCAGGAAGAAGCCGCTGCCGCTGTCCGTGCCGCCGGGCGTGAACGTCATATTCACATACTCGTTTTCCCGCAGGGCAGAATCCTCGTCCAGAAAGACCTTGAACGGGTATTTGGAGATGTTGCTGTTTCCGTTGCTCCAATACCAGCCGTAGCTGCTGCTGTCGCTCGGATAGTCGGAGATCTCCGTGATGGTGCCGGTCATCTGCTCACCGCTCTCCCAGCTCTGCACCGTCACCGTGTCGCCGACCTTCATCGTGGCGAGGTCAAGCTCGCCCATCAGCCCCTGCACATAGTAGCCGCCGCCGCCGGACACCAGCACCAGCGGCTTATTCTCCGCGAGCGCGTCCTCCGCCGTGCGCACTGTCTTGACCACGCCGTCGATGCGGCTGTAGACCACGCCGTTTGACAGCTCATATTCAATGGTGTCGTATTCGAGCTGCGCCTGGCGCAGCTCGAAGCTGAGGTCGATGATTTTCTGGTCGGCCTCGGCCTTCATCTTCTGCAGCTCGCGCCATGTATAGCCGATGCCGCCGTCCCAGCTGCCGCCGCCGTCATAGTCGATGCCGCCGTCATAGCTGCTGCCGCCGGAGTCATAGTCCGGGTCAGGGTCGGTCATTGTGAAGACAAGATCGCCGCTTTTCTGTACCTGGAACGCCATCTCCCACACGTCCAGCAGCTCGCCCTCCGGCGAATCGCTCTCGCGTCGCTCAAAGATGGCATAGCGCACCGTTTCATAGGGGCTTTCCGTCGGCTGCGGCGTTTCCGTCGGGACCGGCTCCTCGGTCGGCTCCGGCTCGTCCGTCGGGGTCGGTTCCCCGGTCGGGGCCGGCTCCTCGGTCGGGGTCGGCTCCTCCGGCGGCGTCGTCTCCTCCGTCTCCTCCGGGGTATCCGGCGCAGGTGAAACAACGGGGTTGATGGTAACGCCCTTGAGTATCACATTGGCGATAAAATCCGTCGTATAGGTGTCAAGGTCGCCCCAGATGAAGACATAGGGGTCGGCCTGCGTGCCGCTGCCCTTACGCAGATAGGGCGTGTCCACCGGCGTGAGTTCCTTCGTCTCGCTTTCGCTGTCGCTCTGGCTGTGGTTACTCCCGGAATAGACGCTGTAGCTGTCCATCTCCTTACGCGACTTCTGCGCATTCTCCAGATCGAGCTGCAGCTGCTCTATCTCGATGCGCTTGCGCTCCAGCTCCAGATCGTTGAGCGTCGTATCGAACGCGAGGATGGGATCGCCGGTCTTGACGGTCTGCCCCTCCGTGACATAGATCTCCTTGATCTGCTGGGTCTTGCTGATATAGACGGACTGGATGCGGTCGACCGTCACGCTGCCCTCCGTCTGCGCCTCATTCGCACCGCTGTAGCTCGTGCCGAGCTCCTCCGCCCGGTAGACGCTCACCTCCGAGGCGCTTCGGCTTTTCACCAGACGCAGCACGCCGTATATCGCACCGCCGAGCAGCGCAAGGCTCCCGACGATGATGAGCAGGCTCTTCAACCACTTCGGCATCGTTACACCTCCTCCGGCAGCAGCTCGCCGTCACGGATGCGGCGCAGATGCTTGGCGCACGCGCCGACCTCCGGCTCATGCGTGATGAGCACGATGGTCGTCCCCCTGTCGTTGAGCTCCTGAAACAGCGCCATGACCTGGCGGCCGGAGGCGCTGTCGAGCGCGCCCGTCGGCTCGTCGGCCAGCAGCAGCTTCGGCTTTGCGATCATGGCGCGGGCGATGGCCACGCGCTGGCACTGGCCGCCGGAAAGCTGGTTCGGCCGGTGGTTCATTCGATCCTCCAGCCCCACCATTTTAAGCGCGTTGGCGGCGCGGCGGCGGCGCTTCTCCTTGGGAACGCCCGCGTACAGCAGCGGCAGCGCCACGTTGTCGAGCGCATCGAGCTTGGGCAGCAGGAAAAAGCTCTGGAACACGAAGCCGAGCTGCTTATTGCGTATGTCGGCAAGCTGGTTGTCGCTCGCCTTGGACACATCCTCTCCGCCGAGCAGATAGCGCCCGGAGGTCGGCGTGTCAAGGCAGCCGATGATGTTCATCAGCGTGGTCTTGCCGGAGCCGGACGGTCCCATGATGGCGAGATAATCGCCCTCCTCCACATCGAGCGACACGTTTTTCAGCACGGGCACGGTGTCCTTGCCCAGCGGATAGCTCTTGCAGATATTGCGCATCTGGACGACCATTATCCGACCTCCGTCCCGCTCTCCGCAGTCATGCTCTCGGCTGTCGCACTCTCCGCGGTCACGCTCTCATCGGTGAAGCTCTCCGTGGTCATGCTCTCCGCCGGTGCATACTCGGTGCTCATGCCCTCCATGCCGCCCATGATCTCCATGGACATACCGCCGGAGACGCTCTCCTCCTGCTTCGCCACAGCCATGCCCGCCTGCAGATTTTCCTCCGGGAAGGCGATATAATCCTGGGTCGAGAGGCCGGACAGTATCTCATACTCGCCGAGCTCCGCGTCATACGCACCGAGCGTGACCGAGCGCTTTTCCAGCGTGTCCTTCTTGCCCGCCGCCCAGACAAAGGCATCCGAGCCGGTCGAGCCAAGGTAATACTCCGGCAGCCACAGCCCCGTTTTGACGTTGCTCTGGCCGTAGTCCGGCTCGATGTAGACGTGCTGGCCTAAAATGAGGCCGTCCTTGCTGGCGAGCGAGACATAGAAGGGGTACTTCGACGTGCTCGTCATCTCATCGTTGCCGCTGTCGGACATGATCACATAGCCGCTGCTGTTGTCCGATTTCACCGGGTTTTCCCAGTCGATCTTCTCGATCGTCCCGCTCCAGGTCTGGCTGTCGTCCATGCGCGAGCGTATCAGCACGCTCATGCCCTCGCTCAGCGTCCCGGCGTTCAGCTCGTTGATCTGTCCCTCCACGCGGAAGGTGTTCATGTCGGAGATGGTGATGAACGAGTCGGCGCTCGTGCCGCTGCCCGTGCCGCCGGACTGCTCGCTGTCGTCCGCCGAGCCGACGCTCATCACGCGGCCGCTTATCTTGGCGCAGACCTCGGTATTTTCAAGCGAGCTCTGCATATTGGCGATCTCGCGCTCCTTGAGTCCCTTGTTATACTCCGCCTCGCGGACGTCGGCCTCGGTGCTCTGGATCTGCAGCGTATAGGCAAGCTGCTGGGACGAGTCGGCGGAGGAGCGCTCGCTTTCGAGCTCCGATATCTGCGCGTTGCCGGCGCTGATGGTGTTGTTATAGCCCTCCAGCTCCAGCTGCAGCTTTTCGAGCGAGAACTGCAGCGCCTGGGTGTCGTAGGTGAAAAGCACGTCGCCGGCCTTGACCTCGTCGCCCTCCTCGACCTTGACCTCGCCCACCTTTTTGTTGGTGTCGCGGGCGACCTTTTCCGTCTGGCCGGAGACGACCTTACCGGCATAGCGCTCGATCACGCCGAGCGAGCCAACGCCGGTGATCTGCGCCACCGACTGCACCGTCACCGTCTCGCCGTCCGCACTGCTCCGCCCCGTGCAGGAGCACAGCCCGGCCATCATCAGCGCCGCCAGCAGCGCGGTCATTGCTCTCTTGTACATACGCATACGCTTCCTTTACTATGTGATGTGTGTGGTCACTCTGTTTTCCGGCCCCGCACCATAACCAAAGCCTCCTCTGTGTAAGGGGAGGTGGCGCGGCACAATTCATGCCGGAGGGGTTGTGAGCCGGAGGTTGTCGAAGCTTTTCGATCCCTCAGCCGGCTCCGCCGACAGCGCCCTGTACACAAGGGAGCCGGGGCGCTGCCGCGTCCGTGCAGGTTCTTTGACAGTCTGAGGCACCTCGTCTTCTATTTTTGACAGGCTGTACCCTGCTCATTCCGCCGTCTCGTCAAGCTCCCCGCGGCCGCCCTCGAATTTGAGCGTCACCTTGAAGAGGTCGCCGTCCAGATAGAGGGTCATCGAGCCGCCGAGCAGCTCGGTGAGCGACTGGGCGATGGAGAGGCCGAGGCCGCTTCCCTCCGTGCTGCGGGCGCTGTCGCCGCGCACAAAGCGCTCGAGCAGCGCCTCCGCCGGGATATTCAGCGGCTGCGCCGAGGTGTTTTTCAGTGCGATGGACACCTTCTCCCCCTCACGGGTCAGGTCGAAATAGGCGCGCGTGCCCGGCTGGGCGTATTTGACGATGTTCTGGATGAGGTTTTCAAGCACCCGCCACAGCAGCCGCCCGTCCGTATCGAGCACCACGCCGCCCTCCGGCAGGCTCAGCACCGCCTCCACGCCGCAGGACGTGAGCCGCTCCGTATACTCGCCCACCGACTGGCTCAGAAGCTCGCGCACATCCGTCGGCTCCGGGTGGACGGCGATCGCCCCCGCCGAGGCCTTGGATGCCTCCACCAGATCCTCCGTCAGCTTTTTCAGCTTGGCGCTCTGGCGGTCAAGCACGTCGATGTATTCCCGCGCCGTCTCCGACTCGACGTTCTCCTTTTTCAGAAGGTCAACATAGCTCACGATGGAGGTCAGCGGCGTTTTGAGGTCGTGGCTCACGTTCGTGATGAGCTCCGTCCGGAAGCGCTCGCCCCGGATGCGCTCCTCCACGGCCAGCTTCATGCCCTCGCCGATACGGTTGAGCGCCTCGCCCTGCTCCCACAGGCCGGAGATAAGCCCCTCCGTCCGTATCTTATAGTCGAGCCGCCCGGCGGCCAGCTCCTTCATGCCGCGCCCAAGGCGGTCAAGCTGCGCCGCCACCACGCCGGAATACACCGTCGCAAGCAGCAGCACGACCGTGAACACCCAGCGCCAGCCGTTGGAGTAGTAGCCCGACATGCTCACCGCCCAGACGAACGACACGACCGTTGCCAGCAGCAAAAGCGCAAATTGCCGCCAGCCCGCCGGTATACGCGCCGCGAGCAGCGTCTGGCGCAATATGCCGAGCCTGCAGCGCCGCACGACGCTCCATACGGCGAGCAGCCCCGCCGCCGTCCAGCACATCGCCGCAAACGGCGGCGCGGTGAGCATGGACAGGTACGCGGCGCTTGTGCTCAACACGCCGTAGTACCACAGATCCTCCATCAGCGTCCACCCAAGCCCGCCGAGACCCAACGCAGCCAGCAGCAGCGTCAGCACGGGCAGCTCCGCCGGGAGCCGCTCCACCCATGTCCGCTTTTTCGGCGTATAGAGCGCCGCCAGCCAGATCAGCAGCACGGCAAACGCCAGCGCCAGCAGCAGCGAGACGACCGCCACAGGGATAAACCACGGGCGCAGCGTCAGCAGCAGCATGTGCAGCATATACTCCGCATAGCAGCCGGAGTAGGGCGCGGGCGGAAGGTTCACATAATCCTCAAGCTTCCAGCAGTGCTCCGGCAACCACTCTGTGTCGGAGCTCTCCAATGCGGCTGTGCCGCCGGTCGGGAAGTCTACATAATATGTGTCGAACAGCTCGCCGCGCCGGGAGTTCTCCGTCGTGGTGTCGAGTATGACCTCGCCGGTAGCGTCATCGGTGATGCGGATGGCAAAGGCATCGCCGCTGTAGCCCTGAATGACATCCTCCGTGATTCCACCCTGCCACTGGATATAGGAATAGGCGTAGTAGAGGCACTGGTTTGCATAGATCGCCGCCTCCATCGAATCCTCAAAGGCCGTGCCGCAGCTCGCGTACGGCGAGGCCGGATACCAGCCTCGCTGCCAGCACACCGCCGCGCCGCTCCAGCTGAACACGCCGAGCCCCGTGAACACGAGACAGAGGAGCAGGCACACGACCCGCAGCCACGCCTTCTGCGCCAGTGCCTTCATCGCGCCGCCTCCAGCTTATAGCCCTTGCCCCAGACGACCTTGATATAGCGCGGCTCGGCAGGGTTTATCTCAAGCTTTTCGCGCAAGTGGCGGATATGGACGGCGACGGTGTTCTGTGCGCCGAGCGGCGCATCCTTCCAGACAAGGCGGTATATCTCCGGCGAGGAAAACACCCGTCCGGGGTTTTCCATCAGGAGCTTCAATATGTCGTATTCCGTTGGCGTGAGGGCGATGTCCTCGCCGTTCAGCGTGACGCGCTTGGCCGTGTCGTCCAGCTCGATGCCGTCCACACGGAGGCTTTCGCCGTGGTGCTCCTGCGCGGCGCTCCACGCCGTGCGCCGCAGCTGCGCCTTGACCCGCGCCAGCAGCTCCAGAGGGTTGAACGGCTTGGTCACATAGTCGTCCGCGCCGACGGTCAGGCCGAGGATTTTATCCGTGTCCTCGCTTTTCGCCGTCAGCAGGATGACGGGCACATTGCTTTTCTCGCGCAGCTTCATCGTTGCGGCCATGCCGTCCATACCCGGCATCATCACGTCCATCAGCACGAGGTCAACGCCGCCGCCCTCCTGAAGCTCCAGCGCCTGTGCGCCGTTTTCCGCCTCCAGAACGCGGTAGCCCTCACCGCTCAGATAGATGCGCAGCGCCCGCCGGATGTCCCGGTCGTCGTCGCAGATCAGAATGGTATACATATCGTCTCGTCCCCCGTCTTTTTCTTTCCGCTCATACAACATCTATACAATACCACGCCGCTCTTAAAAAGTCATGTATGGGAAGATTAAATTTTGTTTAAGCTGCCATTTTGTTGACACTCCGCGCCGCTTGCTTTAGAATGTCGGCGAGGTGATATTCTTGCGCTTTGTGTCGTGGAACGTGAACGGGCTTCGCGCCTGTGTGAAGAAAAATTTCGAGGACGTATTCTGGACGATGAATGCGGACTTCTTCTGCCTGCAGGAGACAAAGCTGCAGGAGGGACAGCTCGACCTCGACCTCGGCGCGTACCACGGCTATTGGGCGTTCGCCGAGAAGAAGGGTTATTCCGGCACGGCCATCTTCGCCCGCGAGGAGGCGCTCTCCGCCGTCTACGGCGTGGGCGTGGACTGGCTCGACACGGAGGGGCGCTGCATTACGCTCGAATACCCGGCGTTTTACCTCGTCTGCGTCTACACTCCCAACGCGCAGGACGGCCTCCGCCGCATCGAGCACCGCATGGCATGGGAGGACGCCTTCCGCGCGCATTTATGCGCCCTCGACGCGAAAAAGCCCGTCATCGTCTGCGGCGACCTGAACGTGGCGCGAACGGAGATCGACCTCAAAAATCCCGGTCCCAACCGGGGAAACGCGGGCTTTTCCGACGAGGAGCGCGGCAAGCTGGAGGAGCTGCTTGCCGCCGGCTTCACGGACAGCTTCCGCTATCTCTACCCCGACCGGCGCGACGCTTATACATGGTGGAGCTACCGCATGGCGGCGCGAAGCCGGAACGCGGGCTGGCGCATCGACTACTTCCTCGTGTCAAACCGCCTTGCGGAGCATATCTCCGATGCTTATATTTTCTCGGACATCGAGGGCAGCGACCACTGCCCCGTGGGATTGGATATACTGTGGTAATAATAGGAAACGTAGAGATAAACGGCCAGCTGGCGCTCGCGCCGATGGCCGGGGTCACGGACGCGGCCTTTCGCCTCGTCTGCCGGGAACAGGGCGCGGCGCTCTGCGTCACGGAGATGGTGTCGAGCCGTGGGCTCGTGTATAACGACCGCAAGACCGCCGAGCTGCTGTACGCCCCGGAGGGCGACGCACCGCTGGCCGCGCAGATATTCGGCTCCGACCCCGCCGTGATGGGCGAGGCCGCGCCCATGGCCGTGGCGCTTTCCGGCGCACAGCTGCTCGATATCAACATGGGCTGTCCCGTCGGCAAGATCGTCCGCTCCGGCGATGGAAGCGCCCTCATGGACAAGCCGGAGCTTGCCCGCGACATCATCGAGGCCTGCGTGCGCAGCGCCGGTGTGCCCGTGACGGTAAAATTCCGCAAGGGCGCGGACGGCGGCCATATCAACGCCGTGGCGTTCGCCCAAATGTGCGAGCAGGCGGGCGCCGCCGCCGTGACCGTACACGGGCGCACCCGCGTCCAGATGTACGCTGGTGTCGCGGACTGGGACATCATCCGCGATGTCAAGGCCGCCGTTTCCATCCCCGTCATCGCGAACGGCGACGTGTTTTCCGGCGAGGATGCCGTCCGCATTCTGGCGCGTACCGGCGCGGATATGGCGATGATCGGGCGCGGCTGCTTCGGCGACCCGTGGCTCTTTGCCCGTGCCGCCGCCGCGCTGGATGGAAGGCCGGAGCCGCCGTTGCCGCCGCTGGCCGAGCGTATCGAAACGCTGGTGCACCAGATCGAAAATGCCGCCGCGTGGAAGGGCGAGCGTCCGGCTTGCTTGGAGGCGCGGAAGCAGCTTTGCTGGTATCTGCGGGGCGTGGCGAATGCGGGGCCTTATAAGAAGGAGGCGGTGGCCGTCTCCACACTGGACGAGCTGCGCCATGCGGCGCGTGCTATACAACGGGATTTGAGGTGATTCCTTGACCGAATTGGAACAAAAAGCCCTGATCGGGCGCATCGTCGCCGGAGAGACGGAGCTGTTTGAGACGCTCGTGCGGGAGCATCAGGGGCGGGTCTACGGTCTCGCTCTGCGCATGGTGTCCGAGCCGATGGATGCGGAGGACTGCGCACAGGAGGCGTTTCTCAAGGCGTTCCGCTCGCTCGCCGGCTTCCGCTTTGAATCGAGCTTTTCAAGCTGGCTCTACCGGCTCACGTCGAACGTCTGCCTCGATTTTCTCCGCGCTCGCCGCCGTCGCGCCGAGACGAGCCTCACCGCCGACGACGACGACGGGGACGAGCTTGCGCTCCCGATCCCCGACCCGGCGGACGGACCGGAGGCGCTCGCCGAAAAGGCGGAGCTGCGAGGACAGGTGCGCTCAGCGCTCGCCAAGCTGCCGGACGATTCGCGGCAGGTGCTGCTCCTGCGGGAGCTTTGCGGCCTCAGCTATGACGAGATCGCCGACGAGACGGGTCTGGAGCTCGGCACGGTCAAAAGCCGCATCTTCCGCGCTCGCCGCCGCCTTGCGGATATTTTGCGCGCCGACGGGAACTTTTCGGCGCTGCATTCGTCTGAAAAGGGAAAGGAGCTGCGGTGATGGACTGTGAATATTTTGAAGGCCTGATCGTCCGTTTGCCGGACGGCGAGCTGAGCGAGGCCGAGATGAACGCGCTGCTTGCGCACATTGACGGCTGTGCCGGCTGCCGCGCCCTTTTCCATGCGATCCATGCTGTGCATGATGAACTCACCGCGCCGGTGGAGGCGCCGGACACGCTCTGCTCCCGCGTGATGGACGCGATCGCCCAGGAGACCGAAGCAAAGCCCGCCCAGCCGAAGCAAGCCCGGAGCGCCCACGCAAAACGGCGCCGCTGGCGCTATGGCGACCTCGCCATCATGGCCGCCTGCGCAGCGCTGGTCGTGGCCGTGCTTGGCGTGTCCCAGCTTACACCCAGATATGGAAGCTCCGCCGGCTCCGCCGCCGTGCTGACCGCCGAGGCCGGATTTGCGCCGACGGAGGCTGCGGGCACCGAAAGCGCCCTCCCCGCCGAGGAGGAGAGCGCCCCCCTGCTGGGCGCGGCCTCGCCCGCCGCGGAGAATGAGGAGGCAAGCTCCCGCTCTACCGACACGGTGGACACGGCGGAGGCCGCAGCAGTGCCGCAGGGGACGCGGAGCGCGACGGCAAGCGCCGCCGCTGCAGGCGCACAGGAGGCGGACAGCGCCGCCGAAGCGCCGATGGATGCCGCCTCCGCGCCGGAGTTTACCGTGGCGGCCGTGCCGGACAGCGCGGACGTGTTTGACCCGGACGGGCTCTTCGTCGGCTTTGTCCCGGCTGACGCACTTGACCGGCTTTTCACCGAAAACGACGCGGAAAGCCTTGCGCTGAATGGCGAGCCGGACCTCCGCATGGAGCGCGGCGGCGTCAGCTATGAGCTTTTCATTCTCGATGGCGTGATCTACTGGCGCGAGGCCGGCGGTGCGCTATACCGCGCCGATATGGACGAGGCCGAATTTTCGGGCTATCTCGGCTGAAAACCTTTTCCCGATAAACGTAGACCGGCGGAGGCCAATGACCCCCGCCGGTTTGTCGTATTTGCTCACGCGTTCAGAGAAGCGCGTCGAGAAAGCTGTCAAGACGGCTCGTTTCCACAAGCTCCACCGCGCCGCGGTCGCAGGCGGCGGCAAGCTTCGGGTCGAGCGGCAGGCTCAGCACATTGGCGAGGCCGAAGCGCTCCTTGAGCTCCTCCGCATGGCTCGCACCGAAGACGGGCAGCTTCTCCCCACAGCAGGGGCATTCGAGCCACGCCATATTCTCCACGATGCCGAGCACGGGAACATTCAGCATATTCGCCATGTTGACGGCCTTTTCCACGATCATGCCCACGAGCTGCTGCGGCGTCGTCACCACGATCACGCCGTCCACGGGCAGGGACTGGAACACAGTCAGCGGCACATCGCCCGTTCCGGGCGGCATATCCACGAACATATAATCGACGTCACCCCACGCCACGTCCGTCCAGAACTGCTTCACCGTTCCGGCGATGACGGGGCCGCGCCAGACGACCGGGTCGGTCGCGTTTTCGAGCAGCAGGTTGATGGACATGAGCCGGATGCCCGTCTCCGACCGGGGCGGGACGATGCCGCTCTCGTTCGCCGTCGGGCGCGCCGTCACGCCGAACGCCATGGGGATAGAGGGCCCGGTCACGTCTGCGTCCAGGATGGCGACGGATTTGCCGCGCCGCGCCTGGGACACGGCGAGCAGGCTCGTCACGCTGGACTTGCCGACACCGCCCTTGCCGGATATGACGCCGATGACCTTTTTCACATGGCTGCCGGGATTGGGCTTTTCCCGGAAATCGACCGCCTCGCGGCTCTCGCAGTCCACGCCGCAGCTCTCGCAATTATGCGTACATTCTTCGCTCATAACAGTCTCCTGTAGTTTTTTATTGTACAAGTATAATACCCACCGCACCCGCGTTTGTCAATCCGGGGAGGCGCAGACGCAAAACCGCGCCGCAGGGTCTGCGGCGCGGCGTGTTGCTTCTATTAAAGGGCAGCCTTGGCCTTTTCACACAGAGCGGTGAAGGCGGCGGGGTCGTGGATCGCGGTCTCGGAGAGCATCTTGCGGTTCATCTCGATACCGGCGAGCTTCAGACCGTGCATGAAGGTGGAATAGTTCATGCCGTTGAGCTTGCAGGCGGCGGAGATGCGGGTGATCCACAGCTTGCGGAAATCACGCTTGCGCTGCTTGCGGCCGATATAGGCGTAGCGCAGGGATTTCATGACGGCCTGGTTGGCCATCTTAAAGTGGCGGGACTTGCTGCCCCAGTAGCCCTGGGCCATGCCAAGGATCTTATTTCTTCTCTTGCGCGTCATCATCGCGCCTTTGACTCTAGCCATTCGTCTTCAGCCTCCTTATTTGTACGGGATCATGCGCTTGATCGCATCGACATTGGTCTTGTCGGCATAGGCCTCCTTGCGGAGTCCTCTCTTGCGCTTGGTGGTCTTTCCGTGGCCGTTGAGCAGATGGCTCTTGAAAGCGTGAGCGCGCTTGACCTTGCCGCTCTTGGACAGACTGAAACGCTTTTTCGCGCCGCTGTGGGATTTCAGTTTCGGCATTTGCTTATATCTCCTTTGCTTTTTCTTGCTGCTTTTTTGCAGGGGTCTGGGGCTTCGGGGACAGGAACTCGGTCATAAGGCGGCCCTCGAGCTTCGCGCCCTTATCGAGCGTGGCGATCTCGGCGCACTGGGCGGCAAAGCGCTCCAGCAGCGCACGGCCAAGGTCGGTATGCGCCATCTCACGGCCGCGGAAGCGGACGGTCACCTTCAGGCGGTTGCCCTCCTGGAGGAACTTCTGTCCGTTGCGCAGCTTGACCATGAAGTCGTTGTCGCCGATGGAGGGAGACATTCGGATCTCCTTGACCTCGACAACGTGCTGGTTCCGCCGCGCCTCCTTTTCCTTTTTCGCCTGCTCAAAGCGGTATTTGCCGTAGTCCATGATCTTGCAGACGGGGGGATTGGAGGAGGGATTGATCATCACAAGGTCGTATTCCTTCTCCTCGGCGATGCGCATGGCTTCCTCGCCCGTCATCACGCCGAGCTGGTTTCCGTCCTCTCCGATGAGGCGCACCTGCGGCGCGGTGATTTCTTCATTGAGTTGATGTGTGATAGCGGCTATTGGACGGCACCTCCATATTCTGATTCCTGAAGCCCAAAAAAGCGCGGATACAGAAGCTGTATCCGCGCAGAAACATACATATCCAAGGGGATAAGATGGTTTCGGCACCGGCGCGCCTTTGCGGCCGGGCGAGGACGGATACCACTGCGTCCTGCTTTTAAGCTTATTTACTATACCACCGCCGCGGCGGCGTGTCAAGCATTTTCGCTTCCGTTTTCCATCTCCATGGCGAGCTTCACAAGGCGGCTCGTGCCGAGTCTGTCCGCACCGAGCGCGAGAAAGTCCTCCGCGTCCCCGAGCGTCTTTATGCCGCCGGCGGCCTTGACCTTGACGGCGGGATCGCAGCACTCGCGCAGCAGCTTCACGTCCTCGCGGGTCGCACCGCCGGTGGAGAAGCCCGTCGATGTCTTGATATAGTCTGCGCCGGAGGTGGAGACGATGGAGCACATCATGCGCTTTTCCATATCGTCGAGCAGGCAGGTCTCGATGATGACCTTGAGGATATGGCCGTGGGTGAACTCGCGCACCTGGCGTATCTCCTCAAAAACCTCCTGCCAGCAGCCGTCCTTGATCATGGCGATGTTGGCGACCATATCGATCTCGTCCGCACCGTTGCGGATGGCATCCTGCGCCTCGAACGCCTTGGTCTTGGGCGTGGTGTAGCCGTTGGGAAAGCCGATGACGGTGCACACGGCCATGCTGTCGCCCATATACTGCTTCGCGCCGTGGACGTGGCAGGGCGGTATGCAGACCGAGGCGCAGCCGTAGCGCATGGCCTCGTCACAAAGCCGGCGGATCTCGTCCGCGCCGGCGTCCACACGCAGCAGCGTGTGGTCACAATGCCTGAGAATGTCCTGAATGTTCATAAATGCCTCCCAATGACGCATAGGTTTTTGTATCAAGGATGCGAGGTGTTACCATGGAGGAAGTCGTCAATCTCGTCCGGCTTTGCGGCACGGCGGCCGATGCGCCGGTGTTTTCCCACGAGAGCCGTTCGATACGCTTTTATTCGTTCCCGCTCGCCGTCCGGCGTCTCTCCGGCGCGGCAGATACCGTCAATATCATCCTGCGCGAGAGTCTGCTCGCCGAACATGCCCCCGCCCCCGGCAGCCGTCTCACCGTCCACGGCGAGCTTCGCTCGTTCAACAACAAGAGCGGCGTTGGCGCGAGGCTCGTCATCACCGTGCTCGCCCGGGCGCTCGAGACCGGAGACGGCGGCGACGAGAACAGCGTGGAGCTCTGCGGGACGGTGTGCAAGCCGCCCATCCTGCGGCGCACGCCGCTCGGACGCGAGATATGCGACATCATCCTCGCCGTGCCGCGGCGCTACAGCCGCAGCGATTATATCCCGGTGATATGCTGGGGCGCCGAGGCGCGGGACGCGGCGCTCTGTCCCGTCGGGACGCGGCTTTGCGTGCGCGGACGCATCCAGAGCCGCCGGTATACGAAGCTGCTCGACGGCGTTCCCATGGAGCGCACCGCCTTCGAACTCTCTGTCAGCGAGCTTCTGTCCGTGTGAAGCCTCTCCTGCGATTATAAAACCATCCCCCGCCGCTGTCAAATACATTGCAATCCTGCCGCCGACAGGCTATTATGTAGGTATGAGTATTTTGACAGTCGATGCATGGCGGCAGCTTGGCTGCCGGAAAAGCGAAAACGGCCGGCGCTTCCGCGTCTGGGCGCCCAATGCCCGGCGCGTGGCGCTGTGCGGCGATTTCACCGGCTGGGCGGAGCGTCCCATGACGCGCCGTCCCGACGGCGTATGGGAATGCTTTGACGCAAAGGCCGCGCCCGGTGACATCTATAAATACGCCGTCGAGGGCGCGGACGGCGTGAAGCGTATGAAGGCCGACCCCTTTGCGCTCCATGCCGAGACGGGCCCCGCCACCGGCTCTAAGGTATGGGACATCGACGGCTTTGCCTGGTCGGACGAGTCCTGGCTGCGCCGCCGCGCGCACGCGGACATACACCGCGAGCCGATGAACATCTACGAGCTGCACCTTGGCTCCTGGCGGCGTTCGCCGGACGAGGTCTATCCCAACTACCGCGCCCTTGCGCCCCGTCTGCGGGACTACTGCCTGAAAATGCACTACACACACGTCGAGCTGCTCCCGCTCACGGAGTACCCCTTTGAGGGCAGCTGGGGCTATCAGGTCACGGGCTACTACGCACCCACCAGCCGCTACGGAACGCCGCAGGATCTCATGGCGCTCGTTGACTGTCTTCACGGCGGCGGCATCGGCGTGATTCTCGACTGGGTACCGGCGCACTTTCCCCGGGATGAGCACGGGCTCGCCCGCTTTGACGGCACGCCTCTGTTCGAATACGCCGACCCCCGCCTGGGCGAGCATCCGGAGTGGGGCACGCTCGTGTTCGACTACGCGAGCGATGATGTGCGCCGCTTTCTCATCGGCTCGGCCATGTTCTTCCTGGAGCAATATCACCTCGACGGCATACGCTGCGACGCGGTGAGCTCCATGCTCTACCTTGACTATGGCCGCAAGGCGGGACAGTGGCTGCCCAACCGCGACGGCGGCAACATCAACTACGATGCCCGCGACTTCCTGCGCGAGCTCACCTCTTATATCCGCGAGCATTGCCCCGGTGCGGTCAGCATTGCGGAGGAATCCACCGCCTATCCCCATGTCACCGCCCCGGATGGGCTCGGCTTCGACCTCAAATGGGACATGGGCTTCATGCACGACACGCTGGACTATTTCACGCTCGACCCCTATTTCCGCAGCGGCTCGCATGAGAGGCTGACCTTCTCCATGGTCTACTGCTTCTCCGAGCACGGCGTTCTCCCCTTTTCCCATGACGAGGTCGTCCACGGCAAGCGCTCCATGCTCGACAAGATGTACGGCAGCTATGAGCAGAAATTTGCGACCCTGCGGGCGCTGTTCGGCTTCCAGTTCGCCCATCCGGGCAAAAAGCTCAACTTCATGGGCGCGGAGCTGGGGCAGTTCATCGAATGGGATCATAAGCGGGAGCTTGACTGGTTCCTGCTCGACTACCCGCTCCACGCCGCCATGCAGCGCTGGTGCGCCGCGCTCGGCGCGGTATACGCCGCCCACCCCGCCCTGTGGCGCAGCGACGACGGCTGGGACGGCTTCCGCTGGCTCAACCCGGACGACCGCGAGCGCAGCTCCGTGGCGCTGCTCCGCCTCGACGCGCAGGGGACGGAACGCATCGTCTGCGTGTTCAACTTCACGCCGCAGCCGTGGCCGTCGTTCTGGATCGGGCTTCCCGCGGCGGGACGGCTCGTTCCGCTGCTTGACTCGGACGACACGGCCTACGGCGGCTCCGGCGCGCCGTTTGAAGTCATCCCGAGCGAAAAGGCCGCATTCCGCGAATATGACCACCGCGCCGTGCTGTCCCTGCCGGGGCTTTGCGCACGATACTATATCTTTGAGGAGGAGACGCCATGACCCAGAGAGAGAGAAAACGCACGCTTGCCGCACAGCTCGCGGCAAAAAGCCTCGACCGGCCAAAGATACTGTTCGCCGCCTCGGAATGCGCGCCGCTCGCCAAGACCGGCGGCCTCGCCGATGTGGTCGGCACGCTGCCGCGCTATCTCAACAGCCTCGGCTTCGATGCCCGCGTCATTCTCCCCTACCACCGCGTCATCAAGTCCGCGTGGGCGGAGAAGGTCGAATATCTCTTCTCCTTTGAGATAAAAATGGGCTGGCGCACTCGCTTTGTCGGTATGAACAGGCTCATGCTGGACGGACTCACCGTCTATCTCGTGGAGAACGACGGCTATTTCTCCGGCCCTATCTACGCGCCGGGTGCGGAATGCGAGCAATACGGCTACTTCACCCGTGCCCTGCTCGAAGCCTGTGAGCGGCTCGACTTCGTGCCGGACGTTATCCACGCCAACGACTGGCACACGGCGCTCATCCCGCTTCTGCTCAAAAGCCAGTATACCGGCCGCCCCATCGGACGCGCCAAAACGCTGCTCACCATCCACAACATCGCCTATCAGGGGCTGTGCTCCTTCGACTTCACCTCCGACTGGATGAGCATTGACCCCGGCTGGGGCTGGGCGCTTGAGCGCTACGGCGACCGCGCCGATTTTCTCAAGGCCGGCTGTGTCCTCGCGGACCGGGTCAACACCGTCTCGCCCAGCTACGCCCGCGAGATCACCACGCCGGAATACGGCGAAGGGCTGGACGGCGTGCTGCGCGAGCGCGGCGCGGCGCTCGGCGGCATCGTCAACGGCGTGGAGGGCAAGGTCTGGAATTGCGCAAAGGACAAGCAGCTTCCCGCCCGCTACAGCGCCAAGGACCTCTCCGGCAAGCAGGTCTGCAAGCAGGCGCTGCTGGATGAATTTGGCTTTGATGGCGGCATGGAGCGCCCGCTCTTTTCCATGATCTCGCGCCTCGCCGAGCAAAAGGGCGTCCAGCTCGTCATCGACGCGATGGACGCGCTCATGGCGGAGGATATGAGCCTTCTCATTCTCGGCAACGGTGAGCGCGGCTATGAAAACTTCTTCCGCGCTGCCGAGGCGCGTTACCCCGGTCGAGTCCGCGCCGTCATCGGCTATGAGGAGACGCTGGCGCACCGTATCTACGCCGGAAGCGACTTCTTCCTCATGCCAAGCCGCTTCGAGCCCTGCGGCATAAGCCAGCTTATCGCCATGCGCTACGGCACCGTCCCCATCGTCCGCGCCACCGGCGGCCTGCGCGACACGGTGCAGCCCTATAACCGCTACACCGGCGAAGGCGACGGCTTCTGCTTCGACCGCTACGACGCGGAGGATATGCTCGGCGCTGTCCGCTACGCCCTCGCCTGCTGGCCGCAGAAGGAGGTCATGGACGGTCTGCGACAAAGCTGTATGTCCCACGACTCCGGCTGCGACGCTTGGGCCTATGAATACGCTTTGCTCTATCTCGATATGCTGTAAGACGCAAACGAGCCGCTGCCAAACGCAGCGGCTCTGAGGCTACCTCGATTTCGTCCTCGGTGACTTCCTCGGTCAACTCCGAAGATTCCTCACCGGCTTCCACGGTTACTTCCCCGGCCGGCTCGTTTGCTTCCTCTACCGGCTCATTTGTACCACTCTCTGCAAGCAGTGTGTCGCCCTGCTCCGCAGCTTCGAGTGTTTCCTCGCCCTCCTGCGCCAGTGCGCCAAGCGGCAGCAGCGAGAGAACGAGCATGAGCACAAGAAAAATACTTGTAAGCTTTTTCATTTTTTCTTCCTCCGTGTTTTTGTAGGCGCGACCATGCTGATGGATGGGAGCTAATCTTCCTATGATTATGCAGCATAAACTCCTTTTTGCCAAGTAAAATAGGAGCTATGATTCCTATATATAGCTCACAGGAGGAAGAAATATGCTTCTCTTAGATATGCGGGAAATCGGGAACAGGCTGCTGGCGATCCGCAAGAAGACCGGCATGACGCAGGTCGAGGTCGCGGAGGCGGCGGGGCTGGCGGGTCGGACGTATGCGGACATCGAGCGCGGCACGGTCAATATGCGCGTGGAGACGATTCTGCGCATTTGCGAGGCGCTGCACATCACGCCCGACGAGATCCTGACGCGGGACGACGCTGAAATGACCGCGCATCAGGAGGAGCTTCTGGCGCGTCTCAACGCCTGTAACCCCAAGGACAAGGAAACGGCGCTAAAGCTGCTCCACGTCTATTTGCAGTCCCTCTCCGAATGAGGAAAATATAGCAACACCCCCGTTTTCGCGTGCCGAAAACGGGGGTGCTTTTATTTATTATGCGCTTATTCGATTCACGCCTCAGGGAAGGTCTCACTGGGATAATTCGCGGCCATCCAGTCGGCGTAGTCCATCGCGCCGATCACGGGGTTGATGTCGGAAAACGGCGCGATATAGGGGCTGGCGGCGGCATAAATATCGTCGGGGATACCGGCCTGCGTCGCCATGAAGCTGTCCGCGAGCGCATAGCCCGCCACATAGTCGCGGTACTCGTCAAAATGGGGATAGACGCCCGCGTCCAGACCGGCGTTCTGGCTCTCGTCCCAACCGGCGGGCATATCGCCGGCCTCGACCGTCTCGGCTGCCGTCTCCTCAACCGTGGGCTCCGCCGCAGTTGGCTCCTCGGAGGCCGGGGCTTCGTCCGTCACGGGTGTGCCCACGCCGCTGATCACCGGCTCGCCGTCGATCGTGACCTCCACGGTGCAGCCCGCGAGCGACAGGATGAGACACAGCGCCGCGATCAGTGCCATTGCTTTCTTCATTTTCTCCTCTTCCTTTCTTTTTTATTTCAAGGGTTTATCCATTCGAGAATTGAGCGACAAACTCTTCAAGGCACAGACCGTTCTCCGTGATGTACCGCGCCGCCTCCGGTCCGACATAGCGCAAATGCCACGGCTCATATTCCACGCCGGTCACGTCGGTCTTGTCCTCCGGGTAGCGGATGATGAAGCCATAGTTCACACAGTTCTCCTCCAGCCACAGCATGAGGCCGCTGCCGCCGATATAGGGCTCCATATCCTGCTGGTAGCTCTCCAGAATGTCCGCCGAGAGGCCAAGCTGGTGCTCGCTTGCACCGGGCGGGTTGACGGCGATCTTCGTCATGGCCTCCGCCTCCTCCTGGGTGTAGCCTTGGTTCATGTAGTCCCAGATATGATTCCAGTATATTGAATATTGTGTATCATAGTCGCGGTAGCCGGAGCAGAAATAGAGGTCGGTATACCCTGCGGCGCGAGCATCCGAGATGAGGGCGCGTATCGCCTCGGCAATGCGTGAGTCCACGGACTGCCCCGCCTCGATCTCCGTCAGGGACGGCGGCGCAAAATCCGCGTCCAGCAGCGTCCATGCGTTGGCGATCTTGAGCTCCCAGCTCGAAAGGTCAAAGGGCACAGCCGTCGGCTCCGGCGTGGGCTCCGCCGTCGGCTCCGGGGTCGGCTCCGTCATCGTGCCGCTCAGGCTCTGCACCGCGTTGACGAGCCGCTGACGCGGCTCCTTGAACAGGCCGAAATACAGCATGAACAGCACGGCGCAGCCGAGCACGATGAGCACAAAGGCCGCCTTGCCGCTGAGCTCGGGTCTCCGTTTGCTTTGAAGCTTATTATTCATATAACTCCCACGGCGGCCGCGCCGCCAATCACAGCATTTTATTATATCCATTATAGGGAACGGCGGCGGATTTGTAAAGCACGATTTCCCCCGCCGGAGCACCCGAAAATTAACTCTTGACTTTCGCGGCTTTCCCCATTATAATGGCAAGGCTGAATTTCATAAGAGGTTCGACCCGAGACGTGGAGAAGTCGCGTAGTTTGGTCGAGCGCGCACGATTGGAAATCGTGTATACCCCAAAAGGGTATCGAGGGTTCGAATCCCTCCTTCTCCGCCATAAGTCCACCGTAATTTTGATAGAATTACGGTGGACTTTTTCTATGCCCAAAAGCCGCTTGAAATCAGGCGTTTTAGGCTGTTTCAGCACATAAACGAACCCCGCTGCGGAGCAATTCTGCGGCGGGGTTTCGTGCGTTTTGTGGGGATTGCGGTTTTCTGTGCCGTCGTAATCGTTAAACAGCCGAGTAATCGTTGAACTACTGGGGGCATTCGTTAAATTACAGGGATAATCGTTGAATTAGAGGGGAATTAAAAAATCAAAACACTCACAACCTCTGCTCGCATAGTTTCATTTTGGGGGACAAAAACAGCATAATAGGTTGTGTTCGCATGGATTTTTAACCCGTGATTGTCATGCTGCACCTCTGTTATTTTGAGTCTCCGTGCAGTTCGCGATAGAGCCTCTCGGCAAGCGCCTGCTGGATGATGCGGTATTTTCCGCATCAAGGAACAACTGCTCATCGCGCCGTGTTTTCCATATATCAATCGGTCTGCATGATAGCTGGGCGTTGTAGTTTTCTATATACAAAAGATAAGTGCCGCTTTTCGTCCCTGCCCACAGTGTCATTCTAAACTTTGGCGTCCACACGCCGCTTGGCAACGCAGGCAATCACGAAGGTGATGACCTGCGCAATCGGCACGGCAAGCCATACGCCGGTCAGCTTCAGCATTGGCGGTAGAATCAGAAGCATCAGAAGCGTACCGACCGGCTCGGCATACACAAGAAGATAGGACAGAGCGTTCTTTTCCGTTGCGTAGA
>CAVEQW010000022.1:0-13051 GCA_963618155.1 Alloprevotella sp. | reverse complement strand
TCCACGCGGTAACAGCGGTAAAAATAACGGACTCAAATTTTGTTTTTGGCATACTTGGTTCCTCCTGCTTTTGAATATCGATCTTGGTTTTGATTGCGTGTTCTTTCCCGATTGCAAAAAATAAATGCCCCTCTGCCGTCTGACATTGGCAGAGTGACATTTATTGTCGTTTTTGATATGAGATTATAAAGCGTCCGGCAGGCATATCCGTCTGCCGGACGCGGTGGTTATTTGGGCTTGGTCATCAATACATTCCGCCCATGTCGGGGGCGGCGGGCGCGGCGGGAGCGGGCTCCTTGATGTCGGTCACAAGGCTCTCGGTCGTCAGCACCATGGACGCCACGGAGGCGGCGTTCTCAAGCGCGCTGCGGCAGACCTTGGTCGGGTCGACGATGCCGGCGGCGATCATGTCGCCATATTCCTCGGTCGCGGCGTTGAAGCCGAAGCTCGGTACCTCGCTCGCGCTGACCTTGTCGAGGATGACGGCGCCCTGCAGACCCGCGTTCGCGGCGATCTGCATGATGGGAGCCTCCAGCGCCTTGGCAATGGCCTTCGCACCGGTCTTCTCGTCGCCCTCCAGCGTCTCGGCCAGCTTCGCGGCGGCCTTGGAGGCGAGGACATAGGCGGTGCCGCCGCCGGCCACGATGCCCTCCTCGACAGCGGCGCGGGTCGCGTTCAGTGCGTCCTCGATGCGGAGCTTCTTCTCCTTCATCTCGGTCTCGGTCGCAGCGCCGACCTTGATGACGGCGACGCCGCCGGCCAGCTTCGCAAGACGCTCGTTGAGCTTCTCCTTGTCATAATCGCTGGTGGTCGTCTCGATGGCGGCGCGGATCTGGTGCACACGGTCGGCAATGTCCTTGCTGTCGCCGCGGCCGTCGACGATGATGGTGTTCTCCTTCGTGACCTTGACCTGACGGGCGGAGCCGAGCATGGCGACGGTCGCGTCCTTGAGCTCCATGCCGAGGTCGGAGGAGATGACCTGGCCGCCGGTCAGGATGGCGATATCCTGCAGCATTTCCTTGCGGCGGTCGCCGAAGCCGGGCGCCTTGACGCAGACGCAGGTGAAGGTGCCGCGCAGCTTGTTGAGGATGATGGTGGCGAGCGCCTCGCCCTCGATGTCCTCGGCGATGATGAGCAGCTTCTTACCGGCCTGCACGACCTGCTCGAGGCAGGGGAGAATATCCTGGATATTGGAGATCTTCTTGTCGGTGATGAAGATGTACGGATCGTCCAGCACGGCCTCCATCTTGTCGGAGTCCGTCACCATGTACGGCGTGACATAGCCGCGGTCGAACTGCATACCCTCGACGACCTCGGAATAGGTCTCGGCAGTCTTGGACTCCTCAACGGTGATGACGCCGGCCTGGCTCACCTTCTCCATGGCCTCGGCGATCAGCTTGCCGATCTGCTCGTCGCCGCTGGAGACGGCGCCGACGCGGGCGATGTCGCCGCTGCCGGAGACGGGCTGGCTGTTCTCACGGATGGCGGCCACGGCGGCCTCCGTCGCCTTGGAAATGCCGCGGCGCATGACCATCGGATTGGCACCGGCGGCCACGTTCTTCAGACCCTCGCGGATGATGGCCTGCGCCAGCAGGGTGGCGGAGGTCGTGCCGTCACCGGCGACGTCGTTGGTCTTGGTGGAGACCTCCTTGATCATCTGGGCGCCCATGTTCTCAAAGGCATCCTCCAGCTCGATCTCCTTGGCGATGGTAACGCCGTCGTTGGTGACGAGCGGCGCACCGAATTTCTTATCGAGAACAACGTTGCGCCCCTTGGGGCCAAGCGTGATCTTAACGGTATCGGCCAGCTTATCCACACCGCGCTGCAGCGCGTTGCGGGCTTCTTCGCCATAAATAATCTGTTTTGCCATAATTCCTCTTCCCCCTTATTCGATCACGGCCAGAATGTCGCTCTGGCGCAGGATGGTGTATTCTTCGCCGTCCACCTTCACGGTGGTGCCGCTGTACTTGCCGAGCAGGACCTTGTCGCCCACGGCGACCTCCATTTTGATCTCGTTGCCGTCCACGACCCCGCCGGGGCCCACGGCCACGACCTCATAGGTCTCGGGCTTTTCCTGCGCACCGGCGGACAGATACAGACCGCTCTTGGTCTTCTCCTCCGCCTCCATGCGCTTGACGACCACTTTGTCGGCCAAAGGTTTCAGTGTCATTGCTTGTGCCTCCTATAATTACTTTTTCATAAACAATTTGAATGCGTTAGCACTCTTTGTCCCGGAGTGCTAACGCTATTATAATAAATCAGTTTGCCGTATTCCGCAAGCCATGTTCTTCGGAAATCTCAGCCTTATCCAGCCTTATCGTCTTTCCGGTGAAATATAGTCTGATATTTCTCTTAAAACCTCGCGCTGGCTCACGATCTCTCCGTTTTTCTCTTTTCGAAAAACATATAAAGGTTGCATTGCAGCATTCCGTTATAGAGCTTGCGCTTTTTATCCGCCCGGTGTCCGAAGCAGCGCTCGAATTCGGGGTGAGAGCAGATGATATTGAACGAGCAGTCCTCGTTGGGGTCGCGCCGCGCACCGAAGGCGGCGTAGAGTTCCTCCGCCCGCTGCTTTTCCAGCATACGCTCGCCGTAGGGCGGGTTCGTCACGACGATGCCGTGCTCCGTCGGCGGCATGAACTCCCGCGCATCGGCCACCGCAAAGCGGATATCGCCGTATACCCCGGCGCGCCTGGCATTCTCGCGGCTGAGCGCCACGGCTCTGGGGTCGATGTCGGAGGCGAATATCTGATACTCGCCGTTATATTCGAGCGCCCGCGCCGCCTCGGCCTCCTCGCGCCACACGCGGCGGTCGATCGCCTCCCACCTCTGCGCCGAGAAGCTGCGTTCAAGCCCCGGCGCACGGTTGCGGGCGATGAGCGCAGCCTCGATGGCGATCGTCCCGCTCCCGCAGAACGGGTCGCAGAGCACGCCGCGCCCGCGGTAGCGCGCCAGCCCGACCATGGCCGCCGCCAGCGTCTCGCGCAGCGGCGCGGCAACGTGACCAGGGCGGTAGCCGCGCTTGAACAGCGGCGCGCCGCTCGTGTCCAGGAATATCTCCGCCTCGTCGCTCACGATGGCGAATTGGAGCTGGTACAGCGCCCCGTCCTCCGGCAGCCATGTGCAGCGGTATTTGCGCCCCAGCGCCTCCGCCGCCGCCTTTTTGATGATGCGCTGGCAGTCCGGCACGGAATGGAGCTGGGAGTTGAGGCAGTAGCCCTTGACGGGGAACGCCCCGTTTTTGGGGATATAGTCGCCGAGCGGCAGCGCCTTCACGCCCTCGAACAGCGCGTCAAAGCTCCGCGCCGGGAAGCGCCCCAGCGAGACGAGCACGCGCTCACCGGTGCGCAGGCGCAGATTGACCCGCGCAAGCTCCGATGCGCCGCCGGAAAAGCGGACGTGGCCGTTCTCCGTGCGCACATCCGTCACATTCATGCGCCGCAGCTCCTCCGCCGCAGGGCCTTCCAGGCCAAACAGACAGGGTACGAAAAACTCAGGCATTGTCCGTCCCCTTTTTCTCGTCCTTTGCCGCCTCCGCCGCCGGTGCATCCGCCGTGTCAGCGTCGGGTACTGCAGAGACGGCAGCCGCCGCGGCCTTGGCCGCCAGCTTCTGTGCCTCACGCTCGGCCTTGCGCTCCGCCTTGGCCTTTTCCTTTTCGCGGCGCGCACGGCGTATCACCCGCGCCGCCACGCGGCTGTCGCGGTAATAGCCCGTCAGCAGCAGCACTGCCTCCGTCAGCGCATACAGCACCAGCAGCAGCGCCGCGATGGAGAGCAGCGCGCTCACATCCGCATCAAAGGAGCCGACCTGATCGACCAGGATGCAGAGGTCACTGAGATAATCCGAGGCGCTGGGATCCTGTCCCACAACGCCCGCAAGGGTCATCCACTCGATGTTGTTGTTGAACCACTGGCTGAGCAGGCTGTAGGCGCCCGGCTCAGCCTTTTCCACCATGCCGCTCACCGGCATATGGATGCTCATGGCCTTGCGTTCGCCGTTCAGCAGCGCCAGCGTCTCCTCCTTCAGCGCCTGAATATCGTCCAGCCGATCCGCCTCAAAGCGCAGCAGCACGAAGCGGTTGCCGATGGGCGCAACGGCGTAGCAATAGAGTGCGCGCCCGCTGCTGCGGGATACCTCCTGGCCGGGGATGTCCATGATCCACTTGACATCCGCGCTGACATATTCGTAGTCGCCGAGCTGGGAGCCGTCCGTGACGGCCGCCGCACCGCCGAGCTGGTACACAAAGGCGAAGCCGCTTATCCAGAGGAGCGCCGCCGCAAGCAGCAGCGCCGCGCCGGCCCGCGCCGCCGCGAAGATCGCCCGCCGCGTCCAGAAGCCTTCCGTTTTCACCGTTTTCTTTTTCATGATGTACCGTCCTTTATCCGCCCACGGGGATCAGCGCCGCCGCAGGGTCGTTTTCAAAATACCGCGCCTCGCGCTCATGACAGGTGAAGAGCAGCACCTGCCGCCGTCCGGCAATGCTCCGTATCAGCTCGAGCGCCCGCACGAGCCGCTGCTCGTCGAAGTTCACCAGCGCATCGTCCAGTATCATCGGGCAGGGGTCGTCCTGCGGGAGCGCCAGCTCGCACACCGCGAGCCGCAGCGCCAGATAGAGCTGGTCGGCCGTTCCGGCAGAGAGGCTGTCCGTCCCGCGGCTCACGACCTCGCCCGCCGGCTGCACCCGGGCGCTCAGATCCCGCGCAAGCTCGATCGCGTCATAGCGGCCGTCCGTCAGAAAGCGGAAATGCTCCGCCGTCCGGCGGCTCAGCTCCGGGGAGAAGCGCCCCTGCAGCTCGCTGTCCGCCTCGGCCAGCGTCTCGATGGCGAGCGCGAGCGCGTCGTATTCCTCCTGCAGCGAGGCAAGCCGCGCGCGCGCCGCAAGCGCCTCCGACTCGAGTGCCACGGGGTCGCCTCCGGCGCGTCCGCGCCCTTCGAGCTCCGCCCGCTGCCGCGTCAGCGCCTCGATGCGGCCGTCAAGCTCCTCCACGGCGCGCCCGGCGCGTGCCGCCTCCGAATCGCCGCGGCTGAAGTCAAGCCCCGCGACAAGCACATCGTCGGCCTCCTGCTGACGGCGCCGCGCCTCGTCAAGCTGGCGGTCGAGCGCCGCGAGCGCCGCATCGGCCTCCTGCCGCTCATTCCAGCGCGCCTCATGCGCCGCGAGCGCCGCATCCACGGCTTCCTCGTCCGCGCCGCCGCAGCTTTCCAGCAGCGTTATTCGGTCGTCAAGCATCCCCTGCGCCGATTTTTTCATCTCGTTCAGGCGCATAAACACCAGCGCAAAGAGCACCAGCGCGAGCGCGCCCGCGCAGATGAGCTGGGAGCGCCACGGCAAAACCAGCGCCAGCACCATCGCCAGCGCGAACAGCCCCAGAAAAATAAAGCTGATCCAGAGCGGCGGCATCCGATGCGCCAGACGTTCCAGTCCCGCCGCACGGCGCTTCACATCCTCGACCCGCTCCTGCGCCTCCTCCGGGTCCATATCCCCGAACACGCCGGCGCGAAGCCCGGCCTGCGCCCTTTCGCACGCAGCGGCGGCCTCCGTCCGCTCCTGCTCCAGCGCGCGAAGCCGCTTCCGGCTCTGCGTCAGCTCCTCCAGCGCCCGCTTGCGCTGCGCCGCGCGCGCCTGCTCCATTCGGCGAACCGCCTCGACGCGCTCTGTGCGAAGCCGCTCGAGCTCGCCGTCGAGCTCCGCCGCCCGCTCCGCGCATTCGCGCCCGGCGCGAAGCTTATCCTCCGTCTCGGCCAACGCCCGCTCCGTCTCCGGGATCGCCCCGCGTGAGCCGGACCTGCGGTGCCGCTGCCACTGGCGCAGGCGCTTGTCCGTCTCACTGTAGGACACATCCTCCTCGCCGGAGGACACGATGGCGTTGATGCGCTTTTCCAACGCCGCGCCGCTCTGCACGGTCATGCCCGCCTGCCGGATAAAGGCGCTGCGCTCGAACACCTCGCGCTGCACACCCGTGAGCGTCTCGCCCGCGTTGCTCGCCGTCAGCCCCGGCACAGGGTCGTCCGTCCCTGTCCAGGTCGCAGAAAACGCCTGCATGGGCGCATTCGCCCGCTCCGTCCAGCGGCGCAGCGTGATGCCGCGCCCCTCGTGCTCAAGCTCGAGCGTCCCCGCCATCGGCACGCCCGACCACGGCGCATAGCGCAGCCTGTCCGGCTGCACGCCCTGCTTTGTCCGCGCCGAGGTATCCAGCCCGTAGAGCATGGTGACAAGAAAAGCGCACCAGGTGCTCTTGCCCGATTCGTTCGGCGCCGTGATGATGTTCAGACCGTCGCGCAGCTCCATGCGCCGTCCGTCCAGCGCCCCGAAGCTCGCGTTCAGCTTTCGTAGGATCATAGTGGAAGCTCCTCACCGTTTTCGAGTGCGAGCAGACCCCAGCGCGCCGCCTGCGCGATGCGCTGCCGCTGCCGCTCGTCCGTTTCCGCCTCATACCGCTGCCGCAGCTTCGTCAGGAAGATGCCCCGCAGCGTATCCTCGCCGCAGCCCTCCCAGAGCTCCCGCCTTGGCCTCGTCTCATCCCGGAGCTGCAGCGCGTAGAAGCGCCCCTCCAGCGCCCGCAGCAGCGCCGTCATATCCGGCGCCTGCGCCGTCTCGCCCGTGAGGATGATGCGGTATATATCGTCCCGTCCGCGTCCGTCCAGCGCCGTCTCGATGGCCGCCAGCGGCTCGCCTTCGTCCGTTATGTCAACCTTCAGCATCTCGTAGCGCCGTCCGCCGAGCGGCAGCAGCTCCAGCTCGCACCGCCCCGGCTCTATCTCGGCCAGGATCACGCCCTTTTCGCCGCATTCATCGAAGCCGCGCCCCTCGGCGCAGCCCGGCCAGGCATAGAACGTGTCTCCGGCGCGGCGCAGGCCGCTGAAGCTGTGGACGTGGCCGAGGGCAACATAGTCCATGCCGCTGTGCGCAAGCTGCTCCTCCGTGATGGGCGCATAGGGCGAGGCGGGCTGACCGACGTCGCCGTGCAGTACCATGATGTCGACCATATCGCCGTCCTTCTCGGCCTCGAAGCCGGCAAGCGGCGCACGGCGGCTGCGCGAGGTGAAGCCGGAGCCCCAGACGCGCACGCCCAGCGACGGGAGCGGGACGCACTCGATATTCTCACCCGTAAAAACATGGACGTTTTCGCCCAGCGACAGCGTGCTCCAAAGCGAGCGTCTGGAATACCAGTCGTGGTTGCCCGGCGCGATGAACACGGGGATATCCAGCCCGGCGAGCGCGCGCTCCAGGCTGCGCCCCGTCTCGGAAAACAGCGCGTCGGAGTCGAACACATCTCCGGCGAAGACGAGGATATCCGCCTGCCGCTCCCGCGCCAGCGCCGCGATGCGCGCCGGAAGCTGACGCTGCTCGCTCCGGCGCTCCAGCGTCTGCCGCGCCGTCAGGGATTGAAAGGGCGAATCCATGTGGAGATCCGCCGCGTGCAGCAGCCGTATCATAGGATGCGCAGCGCCTCGGCGCGCACACAGGCGCCCGTGTCCGTGTCGATATCGAACACGCAGCACTCCATTTTTCCCGGCCCGTCGGCACTGCGGTAGCGCCGCGGCGGGTCGCCGAAGAACTTATTCACCGACTGCGCCACGTCGATGCCCAGCACGCTCCGCGCCGCGCCCGTCATGCCGAGGTCGGAGATATAGCCCGTGCCGCCCTCGAGCACGGCGGCGTCCGAGGTCTGGACATGGGTGTGCGTGCCCCACACGGCGCTGACGCGCCCGTCCAGGAAATAGCCCATGGCGAGCCGCTCGCTCGTCGCCTCGGCGTGCATATCCACCAGGATAACGGGCGGCGCCTTCTCAAAGCCCTTGAGCAGGCAGTCGATCTCGACAAAGGGGTTGTCCGTGTTCGCATCGAGCGTGAAGCGCCCCATGACGTTGATGACGCAGACCTCGCCAAAGGGGGTATGGTATACGCCGAAGCCGCGCCCCGGGCACTGCGGCGCATAGTTGAGCGGGCGCAGGATGCGGGAATTGTCCGCAAGATAGGGCTGAAGCTCCCAGCGCGTCCAGGTGTGGTTGCCGAGCGTGATGACGTCCGCACCGGCGGCGAATATGCGGTCGGCCTGCTGCGGCGTGATGCCGACGACGTTGGCATTCTCGCCGTTCACCACGACAAAGGAAATGTTCCGCTCGCGGCGGACGCGGCGCAGATTGTTTTCGAGAAATAAAAGCCCCGGCGCGCCGCACACGTCGCCCACGGCCAAAATACTCACGATCATGGTCGATACCTCTCGTGTTTTTTTCATTCCGTTCGTTTTGCGGTATACTAATATATCATAACCCGAAGCAAAATACCAGCACCCGAAGCGCCGCAGCGGAAATTTCCCGTCCGCAGCGCTTGGACAGTGCCGCCGTTTTGCCTCTTTTCATTCTGCCTGCAACCATGTATAATGCAGGTCGAACTGGCAAAAGACCGCCCATTCCTGCAAAATTCAACAACAGGAGCTTTTTCATGGCTGAGGACAAATACAAAAACCGGATCATTACGATCCCGAACATTCTGAGTATGCTGCGCATCCTGACCGTTCCCTTTATCGTATGGAGCTATGTCACGCTGGAGAACAGCCGGCTGGCCGTGGCAATACTCGCCTTCGGCGTGCTCACGGACGTGGCCGACGGCTTCATCGCCCGACGCTTCAACATGGTGTCCGATCTCGGCAAGGGACTCGACCCCGCCGCAGACAAGCTCACCCAGGCCGCCATCATGATATGCCTGCTCGCGCAGCATAAGCAGATGCTCGCGCTCATCATCCTCTTCACCGTCAAGGAGGTCTATGTCAGCTTCTGCGCGTGGCTCGCGCTGCACTACTGCGGCCGCGTGGACAGCGCCCGCTGGTTCGGCAAGCTCAGCACCACCGTCATCTATACCTCCTGCGGCGTGCTGTTCTTTTTCCCCGACCTGCCGCTGGGCGTCGTAGACGCGCTGATCGGCCTCTGCTTCGCACTGCTGACGCTCTCCGGCGTGCTCTACGGCCGCCACTACCACGCCGTCCTGCGCGACGCGTTCCGCGCCGACCCTGCCATCCGCAAGACCGTCCGCCGCGTCGTTATCGCGCTGCTGACGCTGGTGTGGCTTGCCATCCTCGGGCTCTGCTTCTATTACCGGCGGCTGATCTCCGTGGACAGCATCGTCGCCTATTCGCCGCACTCCGTCCCGCTCGCCATACTGCTCGTGCTGCTGCTGTTTGCGCTCAAGAGCGTGAGCTTCGTCCTGTACTGCGGCATCTTCTACGCCGCGAGCGGCGTGCTCTTTCCCCTGCCGCTGGCGCTCGCTGTCAACGTGCTCGGCACGGCGGTCATGGCGCTGTTCCCCTATTTTCTGGGGCGCAGCCTCGGCACGGAGGCCGTGGACGAGATATTGCAGAAATACCCGCGCGTGCGGAGGCTGCGCGATATGCGCGAGGGGAATGATTTTCTCTTTGTGCTGCTCGTGCGCGCAAGCCGCCTGAGCTTCGACGTGGTGAGCCTTTTCATGGGCGCCATCGGCGTTCCGTTCAAAAAATTTCTCCCCGCCTCCGTGATCGGTATGCTCGTCCCCATTGTGACCTATCCGCTCATCGGCATGTCCGTGTCCGACCCGCACTCGCCGATGTTCCGCATCTCCATTTTGGCCGAGATCGTCCTCGCCGCCGCCGCCATCACAGTCTGGCAGCTCTACCAGCGCCGCCGCGCAGAGCGCTGAAAATTTTCCATTCATACTCCGCCGCCTGCCGGTCATACTAAGGCCGAAAGGGAGGCGTCGAAAAATGAACAAAATGGCCTTTATAAAGGGCATGGGGCTCGGCCTCGCGGTCGGCTCCGCCGTCGGCATGGTGATCTCTCCGAAAAAGAAGAAGTCCGCCATCGGCAAGGCTCTCCGCTCCATGGGCGATGTCGTCGAGGGCATCACGGACACCATCGGTCTTTAAAAAAATCGAAAACCCGTAAAAAAAGACTTGCAATCCGGTTGGGCTTGTGCTATAGTATCAAGGCGCGAGCGGCATTAGCTCAGCTGGATAGAGCGTCTGGCTACGGACCAGAAGGCCGGGGGTTCGAATCCCTCATGCCGTGCCAAAAGTCGACAAACACCGAACCGTGTTTGTCGACTTTTACTTTTTCACTCCTATACCCAGAACACGCCGCCTAGTCCGACATAGGGAGCAGGCGGCGCTTTATACATATCAATATTTCCAGCCAGGCAGAACGGACTTCAAAAACGGCATGAGCCCCTGACGGCCGGGGGTGTTCCAGTAGAGCTGGCAGAGATCGGTGCCAGGGTAGGTGTTTCCCTCGATAAAGGCGGGGCCGTCCGGCGTGATGGCGACGTCCCAACCGACGTGGCGCACCTGCGGTATCTCCATCGCCGCCGTCAGGCAAAGCTGCTTTGCCTCGTCAAAGAGCGGTATTTTGAAGCCGAGGAAGGTCACACCGGTGTCCGGGTGCGTGTCATAGCGGTGGGCGATAAGGTCGTCCGTCGCGCAGCTCGACACCACGCCCGTCTCCTTGTCCACGGCGCAGATCAGGCCGCCCTGGCCGCTGTTGTCGCAGTAGCCGCCGCCGCTGCCGCTCTTGAGCACGACATAATTGACATACGCCTTGCCATCGTCGCCGATGTCGGTGACGATGCGCATACAGTTGACCGCGTGGGGATAGAGCGCGCTCATATCTGGATGCTGGACAAGGCACTGCTCGATCACACAGTGACCCTTGGCCTGGATATGCGCGAACATAGCCGCGAGGTCGGGGAAATCACTGCGATAGAGCTTCTCGACGCCGCGCCCGGAGTCGCCGTCGATGGGCTTGGCAAAGCAGGCGTCCCGCCCACCCATGAAGCGCTCAAAGTCCGCGAGAGACGCGCCCTCGCCGTCCAGCTGGTCACGGCGGAGATACGCGCCGAAATTCCGGTTGAACTCGTTTTTGTTGTCGATGCGGTCGATGTACGCCGGGTCGTTCATATAGGCGATGAGCTTCTTGTTCCGCACGCGGGTGAGATAGGTGTCGCGCTCGGCGGCGGTGCGGTCAAAGAAGCCGTACATCATATAATCATAAAAGCCGGAGCCATAGCGCGAGGTGCACCACAGCATATCCGCAAACATGAGCGCCTTTGGCTTTCCGCAGAGCGCATGGCAGCGGTCGAGGCATTCGTTGATCTTCTTCATCCGGAGGCCGGAGAGGATGTGCATATAGTATTTGATCAGAGACACGTTCGCTCCTCCTTTCGCACGGCGGTCTCCCGCCGCGACGATTATAGCATATCCAAGCCGAAATGTCGACACGCTCCGCCGCGCCGCAAAAAATCGGCAAGCCCCAAACGGGACTTGCCGGTCGGATCTGTCAGAGAAAAGCTTTTTTCTCCAAATCTGCACCAGACCAAAGCCTCCCCTGTGTAAGGGGAGGTGGCACGGCGCAAGCCGTGACGAAAGGGTTGTAGGCTGAAAAGTCTGCTGTTTTTTATCGGAAAACTGGCAGTCGCCGACGCTTTTCGATCCCTCAGTTGGCTCTCTTTAAGCAGGTTGGATCGGGGCGATGCCACGCCAGCAACGTCGTTCCACACATATAGCCAAAAACCGCCGGGACGAACCCGACGGTTTTTGTATGTGCTTTTTGTTGGGTGCTGAATCAGTTCAGGCACCAGCAACGACGGTATACCAGATGTCGCCGTTAGCCTGCTTCGCCTTTTCAACATGGTAGCCAGCGGCCACGAAGCTGCCGCCGCGGTTGTCGTCGCCATTGGAGGGGTTGTAGTTCACAAACGTGCCGCCCCTGACGGTGATGGTGCCGGGGTTGTCGTTCTTCTGATTCAGAACATAATACTTGCCGCCATAGCTGTAATCGGTGGAGAAGAAGCCGCCCTCGATCACGATATTGCCGCCCCAGCTCTCAATGACCGCGTTTCCGTAACCATTGGCATCGCCGCCGACGGTGAAGGTGCCGCCCTTGATCGTGACGGTCGCGTTGCCGCTTACCTTCACGCACTTGTTGTTGCCGCCCGAGCCGCCGTCAAAGGTGCCGTTGGTAATGGTGACATTGGTACCGTCCCCGGAAACGTTTAGAGCAACCGCATTTGCATTGGTCACTATTACACCGGTGCTCAGGGTGTGCGTGCCGCTGGTGAAGCTTTTGCCCGCAGCGACCTTTTCGGCATACGAGGCGGCCTTGTCATAGGTCTTGCCATAGCTGTCATACTCATGTTCGGCCTGCTTGGCGAGAACCTTGACCGCGAGTCCTTCAAGCCTCTTCTTCTGATACTCGTTGCCGGCCGTTTCCTTCATATGTCCTTCGATGGCGAAGGTATAGGAGGCGCCGATCTGGACATAAGAGGTCACGTCCTCCCTCATGTCATATTTCTTGCTGATTTTCGGGTCGCCGGGAAGGATAATGTCCTCATAATCGGCTATTTCGGAAATGGGGATCGTGGCGATCAGTTCGCAGCCCTCGTCTTCGTGGTCATGGTGCGGCTCCTTCATTCCGGTGCCCTCTGCCCAGGGCAGTTTGCTGTCGAATTCACCGCACATCCAGACCTTCACATAGAAGTCGATGGCGTCAAGCAGCTCCATGTCGCCCTCAAAGCCGCTGATCGTCATCGAGTACTGCAGCGCCAGAGTGCTGTTGTTGACGATCCTGAATTCCTCGGCCTTGAAGGTCGCGCCCGGCTCCCAAAGAATACTATTCGATCCAGTAAGGCTTCCGACCGCATTTGACTCCTTAAAGAGGAGCGTCTTTCCCTCGGCGGATGTCCAGCCATCATAATTGCTGGGCTTCTCGATATCCACTTCCAGGCCGCCGGATTCGACCACGTTGAGGCCTGTGCTGGCCGTATCGGTGAACCACGCGAGGGTGGTGCCGGCGAGCATGGCGATGCACACGATGATCGCAATGAAGCCGGGCAGCAATCCACGCCTTGTTTTGTCGCTCTTCTCCTCCATGTCATCCATGGAAAGCAGGGCGTTCAGGTTTTCCATGTTGTCCATTTTATCCTCCTCAAATCTAAGATTTTTCGATCAAATTTGACTCCCTCTTTCTTTCGCAGAGTTACATTCTCTGCGAAACGGTATGGGAATCAATATGTGGTATCCA
>CAVEQW010000021.1:0-23723 GCA_963618155.1 Alloprevotella sp. | reverse complement strand
CGCGGCTGCAGACCGTGCGCCCATCAATATACCATTTTCCGGCCTTGCTTGTCAACCGATATGAGCGGAAAATTTCATTTCTCCGCCATCATGGAGCGGATGACCTCATCGATCTTGTTGGCGACGGCGATGAAATCTGCCTCGCGGTAGCCCTTGGTCGTCATGGCGGCGGTGCCGATGCGGACGCCGGAGGCCTCGACAGGGGAGCGCGTCTCATTCGGGACGGTGTTCTTGTTCAGCGTGATGTTGAAGTCCTCCAGCCGCTCCTGCACCTCGCGGCCGGTCAGGCCGGTTTTCGTGAGGTCGAGCAGGAAGAGGTGGTTGTCCGTTCCGCCGGTCACAACGTCGTAGCCAAGGCGGATGAACTCGCCGCACATAGCCTTGCAGCTGCGCACGAGCTGGTGGATATACTCGCGGTACTCCGGCGTGCACGCCTCCTCGGCGGCGACGGCCTTGCCTGCGATCACGTGCTCCAGCGGGCCGCCCTGCGTGCCGGGGAACACGGCGCTGTCGACCTTGCGCGCAAGCTCGGGCCGGCAGAATATCATGCCGCCGCGCGGGCCGCGCAGTGTCTTATGCGTCGTCGTCGTGATGATGTCGGCAAGCCCGAACGGGGAGGGATGGTCGCCCGCGAGCACCAGCCCGGCGATGTGCGCCATATCGACCATGAAGTACGCCCCGCACTCCTTCGCCGCGGCGGCGATACGCGCAAAGTCGATAATGCGGCTATACGCCGACGCGCCGGCCAGGATCAGCGCCGGATGCTCCGCCGCTGCTTTGCGCGCTAGGTCGTCATAGTCGATGAAGCCCTCCGGCGTCACGTCGTAGCTTACGATATGAAAAAGCTTGCCGCTGAAGTTGACGGGCGAGCCGTGGGTGAGGTGGCCGCCGTTTGACAGGGACATGGACAGAATGGTGTCGCCGGGCTTGAGCACGCTCATGAACGCGGCGAGGTTGGCGTTGGAGCCGCAATGGGGCTGGACGTTGACATGGTAGTCCGTATTGAACGCCTCGCGCCATTTGTCGCAGCAGTATTGCTCGATCTCATCGACCCAGCGGCAGCCGCCGTAATAGCGCCCCTTGCTTCCTGTATCGCGCACGGCGGGATAGCCCTCCGCATATTTATTCGTGAGGCACGAGCCGACCGCCCGCAGCACCCGCTCGCTGACGAAGTTCTCGCTGGCGATCAGCTCCACGTTTTCATCCTGGCGCTGCTGTTCCCTCGCGATGAGATCAAATACCTTATCCATCGTTATCTCCCCCTTGCTCGGTTTTTATGGATTATAGCATGAAATTTCCGAAAGCACAACGAAACTTAGGTGGAAAAGGGGATTGTCAAGCCCCGGCGGGTATGATAAAATTTTTTCGGGACATGATAAGCGTGAAAGAGGTGGCGCGCATGGGGAAATTCATCCTACGCACAACGGACGGCGGCTTTGCCTTCAGTCTGCTCGCGGCCAACGGCGAGCCCATCGCCGTCAGCGATGTCTATACCAACCGCAGCGCCTGTCTCAAGGGACTGGAAAGCGTGCGCCGCAACGCTGCGGCCAAGGTCGAGGATCAGAGCGTGCGCGGCTTCGAGACGCTGCCGAATCCGAAATACGAGCTTTATCGCGACCGCAAGCGGCAGTACCGCTACCGCCTCCGCGCCCGCAACGGAAAGATCATCGCCGCCGGCGGCGGCCACACGGACAAGGAGCTCTGTCTCAAGGGCATCGAGAGCGTCCGCCGCAACGCGCCGAAGGCGCGGGTCATAGACAAGAGCGTCTGAAGGCTTGCAGGTTCTGAAGGTGTGAGAGAAAAAGACTGTCAAAAAGCTCTGCTTCACGAGCCGGCACAACGAGTCAGAGTCGCCCGTCGGGGGCGGGCGTAAACTCAAAAAGTCTTGCTGCGGCAAGGCTTTTTGAATCATGCTGGACGAATTCGCCTCGTCCGGGCAGATAAAAAAGGAAGGCCGGAGCCTTCCTTTTTTAACGCCCGCCCTGCCGTGGGGGCACGATATGCAACCTGCACGACCCGGCAGGTGGGTCGCCTCATGGCGGTTTCCGCGCTTCCAACGTCCGAATGGTCGGGAGGCCTGCGCTCCGCCGCCGTATATGGCGTCCCTTATAAGAGATGTGGGTCCAACCGAACCCTTTAGACCTCGAACAGGGCAGGTTTCATTTTCAGTATATGCGTCATTCCTCGAAAATGTCCTCGTCGTCTCCGGCGAAGAGATTTTCCATATAATAATTGTATACGCGCTCCAGCTCATCCTCGTCGTCCACGGACTCGAAGCTATCCTCGCCGTCCCGCTCCACAACGCGCAGGATAATGAGGCCGTAGTCGGGATCGTCCTCGCTCATGTCGGCGGGCAGGAAGACCATGTATTCCTCGCCCTCGAATTCAAAGGTGTCAAGATGCTCAAGCTCGAACTGGTTTCCCTCGTCGTCCTCGATGTTGATGAAGCTCGCGCCGTAATCCTCGTCCATGTGGGTACCTCCGCAGTTGTTATACGGCGTTGCCGTAGCTGTATTGTACCCCATGCGCGTCCGGATTTCAAGCCCCAAGTGCTGCGAGCAGCGCAAGCGCCTCGGCATAGTCCGCCGCGCCGACGCCGACGGCATACCGCGCCTGTTCCCCGGCGGGCAGCGCGTCCTCCCATACATCGGAGAGGAGCACCGGCGTGCGGCTGTCCGGCAGCCGGTAGACACAGACGCGCCCATTGTCGCTGCGCAGCAGATAGGCCACGTGTTCCCCGGCCGCCGCATCCAGCGCCCCGATGTCCGCGAGCGTGGCGACGAGACAGAGCACAGCCACGACCGCGAGCAGCGCGCAGAACATCACCTTGAGCCTTTGTCCAAGCATTTTCCTCGCCTCCCGCTTTCAGTATGCCCGGTTTCGGCGCGGATGATACCGCCCGGTTTCCTGCCTTTTCATTATTTTTTTATTTTGGGGGATGCAAATGCGCGCGGTTGTGCTATAATAGTAAATTAGATAATTGTCCGAAGCGCCTGTCGGGCGCATGAGCAAAGCATTCGGAGGATAGATTTTTGAACAGCATTCGTGATTTTTATCTGAAAATATACAACTGGCTGCACCAGCGAAAGGTACGCCGCGCCCTGCGGACGGCCGAGGATGTGGCGGACACGACCGCCTTCGGCATCGGCGCTGTGCTGCGCCTGCTCGTGCGTATCGTGGCGACCGTTCTGCTCGTGTTTGTCGTGACGGGGCTTCTCTGCACCTGCATCTTCGCTGTCTATGTCAAGACCTGTATGACCGAGGAGCTGGACGTCGCCCTTGAGGAGGTCTCCCTCAGCCTGTCCAGCACCATCTGGTACCAGGAATCGGACGGCAGCTGGCGCGAGATGACGAAGCTCTACAGCAACGAGAACCGAAGCTGGGTCGACCTGGAGAATATCCCGCTCGATATGCAGCACGCCGCCGTCGCCATCGAGGACAAGCGCTTCTATGAGCACAAGGGCGTCGACTGGTACCGCACGGCGGGCGCGTTCGTCAATATGTTTGTCGGCATGAACTCCACCTTCGGCGGCTCGACGCTGACGCAGCAGCTCATCAAAAACCTCACGGAATACGACGATGTGACCGTCCAGCGAAAGCTTCTGGAGATATTCCGCGCCCTCGAATTTGAGAAAACCTATACCAAGGACGAGATCATGATGTGGTACCTCAACGAGATCTATCTCGGCGAGGGCTGCTACGGCGTGGGCTCTGCGGCGAAGGCCTATTTCAACAAAAACGTCTGGGATCTTGATCTGGCCGAGTGCGCCACGCTCATCGGCATCACAAACAACCCCTCGCTCTACGACCCGTATATCTACCCTGAAAACTGCACCAAGCGCCGCAACACCATCCTGCGCGAGATGTATGAGCAGGGCTATATCGACTACACGCAATACGATGAGGCCGTGAACGAGCCGTTGGAGACCGCCCACAACGAGGACGTCAACTCCGCCGCCGGCATCTATACCTGGTATGAGGAAATGATCATCGATGACGCGGTCAAGGATCTGTCGGAGGCGAAGGGTATAGCCTCCTCCGTGGCAGAGCGGCTGCTCTTCTCCGGCGGCTATAACATCTACGCCTGCGTGGATATGCGCATCCAGAACATCGTGGACAGCTACTACCAGAACCTGAGCAACCTGCCGCGCGCCTACCGCACGTCGAGCCAGCAGCTCCGCAGCGCCATGGTCATCATCCAGCCCTGGACGGGCAACATCGTCGCCATCGCGGGCGACGTGGGGGAGAAGACCATCAACCTTGGCCTGAACCTTGCCACGGAGGCGAAGCGGCCTCCCGGCTCGTCGTTCAAGCCGCTGGCCGTCTATTCCCCGGCGCTTGACACGGGCTATGTGAACCAGAATTCGGTGCTCAACGACTCGCCCGGCATAACGCTGAGCGGCACGAGCTGGTATCCGCGCAACTCCGGCGGCTACAGCGGCGCCATCACCGTCCACAACGCACTGGTCTACTCCAAGAACACCATCGCGGCGCAGCTTCTGGACGGCATTGGCCTTGCCACGAGCTGGGATTACCTGACGAACCACTTCGGCATCACCTCGCTCGTCTGGGAGCGCACGAACTCGGACGGCACGACCGTTACCGACTATGCCTATGCACCGCTGTCGCTCGGCCAGCTTTCTGACGGCATCACCGTGCGAGAGATGGCGCAGGCGTATACCGCCTTCGTCAACGAGGGCGATATGACCTACGGCCGCAGCTATTCCGTCATCACCGACCAGGACGGCAACCTTGTCTATGAAAATGCGACCCGCACCATCAACTCGCTCAAGGCGAACACGGCGGCCGCCATGTGCCAGATGATGCAGGATGCCGTGTACCGCGGCACCGGTACCGAGGCCTATATCAGCCAGACCGCCATCGGCGGCAAGACCGGTACGACCGACAGCGACAAGGACCGCTATTTCACCGGCATCACCATGTACTATACGGCGGCGGTCTGGACGGGCTATGAGATCCCGGAAAAGATGTACTTCACCGGCAACCCCGCCTGCCAGATATTCCGCACCATCATGTCGCAGGTGCTCGACGGCTATGAATACTGGAGCTTCCCGTCCGCCTCCGCCGAGTCGGTGTCGGTGCGCCAGTCGACGACGGTCGTGGTGGACACGGACGAAACGACGGAACCGGCATACGAACCGACGGAGGCACCAACGGCTGCGCCGACAGCCGCGCCGACAGCGGCGCCGACAGCCGCGCCGACGGCCGCGCCGACAGCCGCACCGACGCCCGACCCGACGCCTGCGCCGACGCCCGACCCGACGCCTGCGCCGACGCCCGACCCGACGCCTGCGCCGACACCCGACCCGACAGCCACACCGGCGCCTGAACCCGAGCCGGCTCCAGAACAGAACAGCGAGGGCTGATCCGCGCAGGACGAAAAGGTTACAATTTTTAATCGTTGTGATTCCCCGCCTCCCATGACCACAAGTACTTGTGGTCGTAAAGGAAGCGGGGAATTTTTTGTGGATTATTGCCATAGCACAACGGTTGACAAGTCGGAAACAATACGTTACAATTTGGTATCATAAAAATCAATTGGAGGCGAATCCCTATGTCGGAATCCAAATCCGCGGCTTTGAAATACAAGGGTCATCCCCTGCGCCGTAAGGATAATCTCATCTACTTCGGCAGCATGGCGGACAAATATATCATCATGCTCCAGATCCTCGACACCAAAAAGATCAAAGACCTGGACGTGGCGACGAAGGTCTCCGTCCAGCTCCAGCTCACCGACCCCGACCTCAAGAGCCGCGACCGCGTCGTGAAGAAAAGCGAGAAGGACAGCCTGTACGCCGCCATGGACGTGGCATCTGTCTGGCTCGACCGTGCGCTTGCCACGCGCTGAGTGACCGCCATGAGATACAGAAAGAGAATCGCCCGCCTGCTGGTGCTCTGTATGCTCGCGGCGCTTTTAAGCACGGCGGCGCTCGCCGACGGCGGCAAGGTGACGGCAAGCTATCTGAACCTGCGCGCTGAGCCGTCCTCCTCCGCGACGCTGGTCGGTGTTCTGCCCAAGGGCGCGACCGTGACCATTCTGGAGACCTCCGGCGACTGGTATAAGGTCCAGTCGAACGGAATGACCGGCTATGTCAGCAAGACCTACATAAGCACCGACGGCAGCACGGACAGCAGCGAAAGCTCCTCGTCCTCGAGCACAACGACCTCCGAGAGCGGCAGCATCAACGCCTCCGGCGTGAACATCCGCTCCGGCGCGTCCACAAGCTCGTCCATCGTGGCGAATGTCGGCAAGGGCACCGCCGTCAAGGTCACCGGCACGGACGGCGACTGGTACAGGATCGAGTATAACGGCCAGACGGCCTATGTCTATAAGACCTATGTGACGCTTGACAGCAGCAGCTCCGGCTCGTCGTCCTCCTCTTCGTCGACGACCGACAAGACCGGCACCATCAATGCGACCTATGTCCGCCTGCGCTCCGGCGCCTCGCTCAGCTCGTCCATCCTCAAGGTGCTCGACAAGGGTGCGAGCATGACGGTCACGGGCGAGAGCGGCGACTGGTATAAGGTCAGCTATAACAACACGGACGGCTATGTCTACAAGACCTATGTCACCATCGGCAGCACAAGCTCCGACTCGTCGAGCTCCGGCTCGAGCGCCGACCAGAGCGGCACCATCAACGCGACCTATGTCCGCTTCCGCTCCGGCGCGTCCACAAGCTCGTCCATCCTCGGTACCTTCGACAAGGGCGCGAGCGTGACGGTCACGGGCACGGACGGCGACTGGTATAAGGTCAGCTACAACAGCAAGGACGGCTATGTCTATAAGACCTATGTCACCGTCGGCAGCACCGATTCCGAGTCATCCGATTCGACGGACGATGTGGAGTCCGCCTCCGGCACTGGTACGATCCGCGGCAGCTATGTGCGTGTGCGCTCCGGCGCGTCCACAAGCTCGTCCATCCTTGCGACGGTGCATACCGGCACGACCATGACCATCACCGGCACGACCGGCGAGTGGTATCAGGTAAGCTATAACGGCCAGACCGGCTATGTCTATAAGAGCTATCTCGTGGACTCCGCCGATGCCGGCAGCGGCAGCGGGAGCACCGGCGGCTCTACGAGCGCCGGTGAGGCCATCGTCGCCAAGGCGAAGGAATATCTCGGCGTGCCCTATGTCTACGGCGGCACCTCGCCCTCCGGCTTCGACTGCTCCGGCCTTGTATACTACGTCTACAAGCAGCTCGGCTATTCCGTCTACCGCACGGCCTCCGCCCAGTACAGCAACGGCCGCAGCGTGGATCGCAGCGAGCTTCAGCCGGGCGACATCGTCATCTTCTACAACAGCGGTATGTCCGCCATCGGCCACGCCGGGCTTTATATCGGCGACAACCAGTTCATCCACGCCTCCTCCGGCGGCGGAAAGGTTCAGATCAACAGCCTCTCCGAAAGCTACTACAACACGCATTACTACGGTGCGCGGCGTGTGGTGAGCTGAAAACCCAGTCCTCCCTTTATCGCTCCCGTCCTTCGTGGCGGGGGCGGTTTTTGCGCAAAAAGGCGGCCGCCGATCGGTGACCGCCTTTTCTCCGTAGGCCGTGTTGCAGACGCTGCACACCGCCTCGGCTGTGCAGGTCGCCGTGCCGCCGCCGCGTCCAGCGTCTCCTCCACCCCCTGGGGTGGTCTCGGTCTCGATGACCTCGACAACGGACTCCGATGTGGCCTCCTCCTCCGCGGCCAGCGCGGGGACAGACACCAGACTCGCCACCATGCACAGGGCGAGCGGTATGCTGAATACACGTTTCTTCATAGTGAAATACCTCCATTGCGGGCGCCGGACGCCCGTCCGCAGAATACGGATCATACTATCCCGGACAGTCTACCACGGACGCGGCGCAGCAGTCGTGAATAAAGGGTTGCAGAATTCTATAAATAAATGGCACAAATTCCAGAAGCGCCGCATTTCCTGTTTTATCTTGACATCTCACTGTTCCGGCGTTTACAATGGGTTTTGTTCGTTAAAGCCACCAGGCCAAGGCCTCCCTTGTGTAAGGAAAGGCGGCACATCATAACAACAGAAAGCGGGAATTTATTATGCAGGCATTGATGCTGGCTGCGGGAATGGGAAAGCGGCTCGGGAAGTATACCAGGGGACAGACGAAGTGCATGGTCAAGGTCGGCGGGAAGACGCTTCTGGAGCACGCCGCCGACGCGCTGCGCATGGCGGGGATACATAGGTTCGTCCTCGTGACAGGCTATGCGGGCGACAAGCTCGAGGCCTTTGCGCGGGAGACGCTCGCGGATTTTGAGCTCGAGTTCATCCACAACCCGGACTATGCCACCACGAACAATATCTATTCCCTATATCTCGCGCATGAGGCGCTCGCCCGTGACGATACGCTGCTGCTCGAGTCCGACCTCATCTATGAGCCGCGGCTGATCCGTGAGCTTGTCGATGCGCCGCAGGAGAATATGGTGACGGTCGCCAAGTACGAAAGCTGGATGGACGGTACCGTGACGCTGCTCGACGAGCAGGGCTATGTCCGTGAGTTCGTCGAGAAGAAGGACTTCCGCTTCGCCGCCGCCGGGGGTTATTACAAGACGGTCAATATTTATAAGTTCAGCCGCGACTTTGCCGAGCGGCTGTATATCCCGTTCCTGCGCGCCTATATCCAGGCCTACGGCAAGAACCAGTATTATGAGCTCGTGCTCAAGACCCTTGCCCACACGCCCGGCGCGGAGATGTTCGCCCATGAGGTGGGCGATCTCAAGTGGTATGAGATCGACGACGCGCAGGATCTCGACATCGCCGACACGCTGTTTGCAGAGGATGAGAAGCGGCTCGCGGCCTATGAGCTGCATTTCGGCGGCTTCTGGCGCTTCTCCGGGCTCAAGGACTTCTGCTATCTCGTGAATCCGTATTACCCGCCGGAGAAGATGCGCGACCAGATGAAATATTTCTTTGACCCGCTGCTGACACAGTATCCGTCGGGTATGCGCATCCAGAAGCTGCTCGCCGGGCGCTGCTTCGGTGTCAGCGAGGATCATCTGCTCGTCGGCAACGGTGCGGCGGAGCTTATCAACACGCTGGGGCGGGTGCTGCATGGGACGATGGCGCTGCCTCTGCCCGCGTTCAACGAGTATGTGCGCTGCTTCCGCGACTGCGAGATACGGCCGCTGCGCTCGGCGGACTGGGGCTTTTCGTTCGACCTCGGCGCGCTTAAACAGGCGGCGCGCGAGAATGACAACCTTGTGCTGGTGAACCCCGACAACCCCAGCGGCGCGTTTTTACCGCGCGAGGCGCTTCTGGAGCTGCTGGATGTGTGTAGGGAGGCGGGCACGCGCTGCGTGGTGGATGAGTCCTTCGTCGATTTTGCGGAGCCTGAGCTGCGCTGCACGCTGCTGGACGATGCGCTGCTCGAGCGCTATCCCACGCTCGTCGTGATGAAGTCCGTCAGCAAGTCCTACGGCGTGCCCGGCCTGCGCCTCGGTGTGATCGCCAGCGCGGACACGGCGCTGCTCGACAGCATGCGCGAGCGGCTGCCTATCTGGAACATCAACTCCTTTGCGGAGTATTTCATGCAGATATTCACGCTCTATGAATCGAGCTATGCCGCCGCCTGCGACCGCATCGCGGAGCAGCGCGCCATCATGGCGGAGCGGCTTGGACGCTTCTCCTTCCTCAAGCCCTATCCATCCCAGGCAAACTACATCCTCTGCGCTGTCTCCGGGCTCACATCCAAGGAGCTGGCCGAGCGTTTGCTCACGAACGACCGGCTCCTCATCAAGGATTGCAGCCACAAAAACGGCTTCGACGGCGCGTCCTTCGTCCGCATCGCCGTCCGCGACGAGGCCGATAACGCGGCGCTCTACGCCGCGCTGGAAAAGATACAGGCGTGAACGCCGAAACACCGCACGGGCGCTGCTGCGTCTGCGCGGTGTTTTGACAAAAAGGTGCCGCAGACGGGGGAGCCGTCTGCGGCGAGAGAGGGTTTGCGTATTGCGTATATGTGAAACGCGCAGGCCGCAAGGACTGCGGTCGATACGCGCAACGCACGGAGCGTTGGCTTACAGGATGTTGCAGAGCTCGCTGTAGATATAGTCGGCGAACATTGCGTAGCCGGTGGAGTTGTAGTGACCGCCGTCGACGCAGTATTCCTCCATGTCGCCGGAGATGGAAGAGAGGTCGATGACGTCAAGGCCGTATTCCTCAGCGATCGCGCGCTCTGTGTCGCGGATGTGGACGATCTCCTCGTTCGTGTAGCTCAGATAGTTGTGGAAGTAGAGGTCGGGCGGCAGCAGAACGATGACGGTCGGGTTCTGGGACAGGCTCGTGTAGCAGTCGAGCATCCCGCGATAGGATTCCTCAAACGTCCAGTCCGGGGCGGGGGAGCTTGTGTCGTTGGAGCCGAGCATGATGAGGTATACGTCCGCGTTGCAGCTGAGGCTTTCGGCGAAGCACGCCGTGCTGTTGTAGCTCCAGGGATTGAACATCTCGACGGTGCTTCCGTAGACGCCGAAGTTGTAGGTCTTGAGCGAAAGCTCGCCGCTCTCCTTCGCAAGGACGGACGGCCAGCTCTGCGTGCCTGGCTCGTCGCTTCCCGTGCCGAAGGTGAGGCTGTCGCCGATGCAGGCGACGGTGTAGCTCCGGGGTTCGTCCACGACCTGACGGGCGAAAGCGGAGGTCGGTATCGTGAGCGCTGCGGCACACGCCAGTAGCAGTATTCTTTTCCAAGTGGTCATGACAAACACCCTGTTTCGTTGATTTGCCTATATTATCGGGTGTTTTTATGTCCATTATGTGAATAGACTGTGGAGCATTTGTTGCGGGTCGGTAAAGAATTTTCGCGTTCCGTTCAAAAAATCGGCTCATACTGCGGCGCGGCCTCGTTGCGCGGGTCGCGCCAGTCGAAGCCGGATTCATAGCTGCGCTCGCCGATGACCCCGGCGGGGGAGCCGCCGCCGTCGTAGACATAGGCGCGGCACGCCTCGATCATCGTGAGGCAGTCCGCCTTGGCAAGCTCGAATAGGTCGAAAAAGCTCGCGTCGGAGACGATGGACGGGTCGCGGAAGTGGCGCCACGGGCGGTGCTGCTCGTTGAGGAAGTCGAGGCCGGCGAGCTCCTTGCGGTAGTAGGTGAGCCCCGGCAGGTCATACTCCCCGTGCCCGTTGTCGAGCCGCCGTGCCAGCGCGGTGAGCAGCCCGCAGGGATCCTTCATGAGCGCGTAAAAGCGCCGCTGGTCGCGCACACAGCGCTGCAGCGCATCGAAGCAGCCCGTCCAGCCGAACACGCGCTCATGCGCCGCGTCCAGCCCCGTGCGAAGCGTTTCCGGCAGCGCCCGCAGCCGCAGCACACGCCGCAGGAACGGGAAGCGCCACGGGGTATAGCCATAGCGCTCGCGTATGACATAGCTGTCGATGGCGCGCTCCAGACGCGTATGTGCGCCGCGGTAGCGGAGCGTCGCGTCGCTGCCGTCATAGCTGCCCGTGACGGTCATGATGTAGGGGTGGCAGCGGCTGTCGAGGCAGTAGTGGCAGAGGAAGCCGGTGAGATAGGAAAAGAGCGCGTCTTTGTCCGCGCCGCGCCGCGCCTCGTCCGCGAGCGCCATGAGATAGTCGCCGGTGCTCTCGCGGTGCATGAGCCCGCCGCGACCCGCGAGCGGCTTATAGCGCCCGCCGGTGAAGCCGATGGAGAACCACACATCCGGTCCCGCGCTCGTGAAGCCGTGGAGCTTCGGGTCGATGCGGGCGGCGGTCTGCGCCGGCAGCGCGGCGAGTACGGTCTCGGCAAAATAGAAATGGGTCACAAGGTCCGGCATGATATTTCTCCTGTTTTGTAATCATTCGTAGTTTTATTTTTCTCCCGCCTGTGCTATAATCAGGGTGAACTCTTGTAGCCTGATGAGCGGGAGGGATGTGCATGAAACGAAAAACGGCCGCCATCGTCGGCCTGAGTGCCGTGGCGCTGGGGCTTGGCGCGGGCGTGAATGCGAACTTCACCCCGGAGGAGCTTCTCCACACAACGGAATATCTCCGCGAGGAGGGTGAGGTCGACTACTCCATACACTACACCGAAATGGGCGAGTTGTCCAGAGCGGACAGCATCCGCGCGGCGATCATCCGCCTGCCCGTCGCGGTGAAGGCGCTGCTGCTCCTGCCGCTGTGGGCGCTGGGCGCGATCCCTGTGGCGCTGGTGACGGCGCTGGCCTCGTCTCCGATCTGGAGCGCCATCCTCGGCTTCGTGGCGCAGGCGGGCGTGCTCCTCGGCGTGTTCTGCCTGGTGTATAAGCTTCTGTTCCCGAATAAGAAGCTCCGCGATCTGTTCAAGAAGAAAAATCTGAAATGGCTGCTGCTGGGCGCCGGCGGCATCGTGGCCGGTGATTGGGTGCTGGCGCAGGTATGGACGGGCTGGAACGCGCTGCGCGTCGTGCTGATGCTGGTCGCCGGCTTCGGCGTGCTGTGCCTGCTGTGGTACCGCATCTGCGGAAGGCTCAAGGCTCCCGAGCCGCAGCCCGTCGAGACAAAGCTCGTTTTGGAATATTGATTTTGATAAGCACACCGCCGTGGGAAACGATCTCACGGCGGTGTTTTTATTTCTGGAACGAGATGGAAAACAGAAGAGGACAAATGAGCCAGGCAATTATAGTTGGCAAATTGGCAATGCGTGTGTGTACAATACACTAGGCTCGATTAACTGCAATAGTGCAGAAAGGAGTGCCATCATGGGAAAGGAATTAGGCTCACGCATAGCTGAAACTTTGCAGAAGCGCGCGATAACTCAAAAAGAACTGGCAAGTATTCACATGAGGCTGAATTTATATATGATGGTGCAACATATATACTTCAACCAATTGCAGCTAACGAAAGAGCTTGGCTTATTATCGATTGCATCGATACATCCAAAAGATTATGCCAACATGAAATACCTATGAGCGGTAGTATTCCGCAGTCTGATATCGATGCCGTTCTTTCGGAAAAATGCCTTGATGGAAAATCCCTTATGGAGGTTGAAAAGGATATCACTGTAACGGTAATTTACTGAGCACAAAAGAAGAGGCCACACATCAGCGATCGGGTTGGTTGTGTGGCCTCTTTGTTTTGCATCAATACCGTGATAGACTGGGGGATCGAAGCGTCGAGAGTTTGCCCGATTTTATTCGGCGACGGCCTTTTTCAGAGCCTCGACGCGGTCGGTCTTTTCCCAGGGAACGTCCAGATCCTCGCGCCCCATGTGGCCGTAGGCGGCGAGCTGGCGGTAGATGGGACGGCGGAGGTCGAGCTCGCGGATGATGGCGGTCGGGCGGAGGTCAAAGACCTTCTCGATGGCCTGCTCCAGCTTCTCGTCCGAGACCGTGCCCGTGCCGAAGGTCGTCACGTTGATGCTCACGGGCGTCGCCACGCCGATGGCATAGGCAAGCTGCACCTGGCACCGGTGCGCCAGCCCCGCCGCGACGATGTTCTTGGCGACCCAGCGGGCGGCATAGGCCGCGCTGCGGTCGACCTTGGTCGGATCCTTGCCGGAGAACGCGCCGCCGCCGTGGGGCGCGCTGCCGCCGTAGGTGTCGACGATGATCTTGCGCCCGGTGAGGCCGGAGTCGCCCTGTGGTCCGCCGATGACAAAGCGGCCGGTCGGGTTTACATAATACTTCGTATTCTTGTCGATCATGGACGGATCAAGGCTGGGCTTGATGACGAGCTCGATCATGTCGCGGCGGATGTCGGCAAGCTCGGCCTCCGGCGCGTGCTGGGTGGAGAGGACAACGGTATCGATGCGGACAGGATGGTCGTTTTCGTCGTACTCGACCGTCACCTGCGTTTTCCCGTCGGGGCGGAGATAGCTGACAAGCCCCTCGCGGCGAACCTGCGTCAGGCGCTTTGCCATGCGGTGCGCCAGTGAGATGGGCAGCGGCATGAGCTCCGGCGTCTCATCGCAGGCGAAGCCGAACATCATGCCCTGGTCGCCCGCACCGTTGGTGAGGTCGTCGTCCGTGCCGCCGGCCTTCCTTTCGAGCGAGGCGTTCACGCCCATGGCGATGTCGCCGGACTGCTCGTCGATGTTCGTGAGCACGGCGCAGGTGTTGCCGTCGAAGCCGTATTTGGCGCGGTCGTAGCCGATGTCGCGGACGACCTGGCGCGCGATCTTGGGGATGTCGACATAGCAGCTCGTGGTGATCTCGCCCATGACATAGATAACGCCGGTCGTGGCGGTGCACTCACAGGCGACGTGGCCGTTCGGATCCTGCGCGAGTATCGCGTCGAGTATCGCGTCGGAGATCTGGTCGCAGATCTTGTCGGGATGTCCCTCCGTGACGGATTCGGACGTAAAAAGATAGTGTCCCATATTTATATCTCCTTCTGTTAGAATACAAGAAAAACCTGCCGGTGTATCGGCAGGTTCCAGAAATACGGATATATTTCCTTATCTTCCGATTTTACACCGCCGGATTTGGCACCTTGCGCATTTTCTCGCAGGTTGCCGGGCTTCACAGGGCCGGTCCCTCCACCACTCTTGATAAGGCTATTCAATTCGTCTCTATTGTAGCATGATTGCGCGCGTTGTCAAGCCCCGGATGCAAAAAACAGCGCGCGGCCAGGACGGTCACGCGCTTTGGCTGCTCAGAGCAGGACTTTGGACAGAAATTCGCGGCTGCGGTCGCTCTTGGGACACTCGAAGAATTCCTTCGGGGTGTTCTCCTCGACGATCTTGCCGTGCTCCATGAAGATGATGCGGTCGGCGACCTCCTTGGCGAAGCCCATCTCGTGGGTCACGACGACCATCGTCATGCCCTCGGCGGCAAGCTCCTTCATGACGTCGAGCACCTCGCCGATCATCTCCGGGTCGAGGGCGCTCGTCGGCTCGTCAAAGAGCATGAGCTCCGGCTCCATCATGAGCGCCCGCACGATGGCGACACGCTGCTTCTGGCCGCCGGACAGGCGCACGGGATATTCTCCGGCGCGATCCTCGAGCCCGACGCGGCGCAGCAGTCCGAGCGCCTTCTGCTCGGCCTCTTCTTTGGGCATCTTCTTGACCTTGATGGGCGCGAGGGTGAGGTTTTCGAGGATGGTCATGTGGGGGAAGAGGTTGAAGTGCTGGAACACCATGCCCATCTTCTGGCGGTGGAGGTTGATGTCCACTTTTTTGGCGGTGATGTCCACGCCGTCCACGAAGATCTGTCCGGCGGTCGGCACCTCGAGCAGGTTCAGGCAGCGGAGCATGGTGCTCTTGCCGGAGCCGGAGGGGCCGAGAATGACGACGACCTCGCCCTGATGCACCTCGAGGGAAACATCGTCGAGCGCGTGCAGGGTGCCGTTGTTGTAGAATTTGGAGACGTTTTCTACGCGGATGATGCTGTTATCGGATATCGCCACGGCGCATTCTCCTTTCAAAGTGCTGAATGATCTTGGAGGTCGGGAAGGTGAGGCAGAAGTAAAGGGCGGTCGCAATGACGAGCGGCTCGGCGATCGAGAAGGTCGCGCCCTTCACGGCGGCGACGGCGGACATGATGTCCTGCACGCCGATGGTGTAGCAGATGGAGGATTCCTTGATGATGGTGACGAACTCATTGGCGATGGCGGGCAGGATGTTCTTGATAGCCTGCGGAAGCACGATGAGCTGCATGGTCTGCCACTGGGTCATGCCAAGGCTGCGGGCGGCCTCGGTCTGCCCGCCGTCAATGGACTGGATACCGGCGCGGATGATCTCGGAGAGGTAGGCGCCGGAGTTGAGCGCGAGCGCCACCACGCCGGGGAAGAAGCGGTCAAAGCGGATGAAGCCGAAGAGCTTGAAGCCCGGCAGGACCTTGATGTCGGCAAAGACGACATAGTAGATGATGAAGAGCTGCACCAGCATGGGCGTGGCGCGGAAGATCTCGACATAGATGCTGGCAAGCAGGTTGAGCGGCTTGAACTTCCCAAGACGGCACAGCGCGAGCAGCAGCGCCAGAATGAAGCCGAACACCACCGTCAGCGCCGACAGGGATACCGTGCAGACGGCGCCCTGCCAGAAGAGGGTCATGTATTGGAAGGTTTTATGAAAACCGGCGGCAGACAGCATGAAACCATATCCTTTCGGTCGTTATGAAACGGGCAAAGCCCTCCCCGCAGGGCGGGGAGCGCTTTGTCCGGCAGGAGGGACTCAGCCCTCGTAGTTCTCGAGCAGACCTTCGTAGACGCTACCCTCGGCGAGCGTGCCGGCCTCGGCGACGAACTGATCCATGGAGCCGTCCGCAAGCGCGGCGGCAATGGCCTCGTTCACACCGGCGAGCAGAGCCTCGTTGCCCTTGGAGACACCGATGGCGGAGCCTTCCACATCGTAGGGAACGTCAAAGGCGATGAACAGCTCGGGGTAATTCTTCGCGTAGCTCTCGGCCACGGCGGTCTCGATGAAGGCGCCGTCCAGCTTGCCGCCGATGAGCTCGGCGATGATGTCGGTGACCTTGGTCAGCAGGACGATGTCCGCATCGGGAGTGTTCTCCACGGCGAGGTCATACTGGATGGAGCCGGTCTGCGCACCGACGGAGTACTCGGCGTTGTTGGCATCGGCGAGAGTGGAGAAGAGATCCTTGTTGGAGGTGGTGCAGACGAAGCTCTGGCCGCCGGCATAGTAGATGTCGGAGAAGTCCATGGCATCCTCACGGTCGGGGTCGGGGGACAGGCCGGCCATGCCGAGGTCGACGGAGCCGTTGGCAAGCTCGGCGAGAACGCCGTCAAAGTCCATGGGGATGATCTCGAGCTCGAGGCCGAGATAATCGGCGACGTACTGGGCGAGGGCCACATCGAAGCCGGCCAGCACGGGATCGCCGTTTTCGTCGATGGCGTAGAACTCATAGGGGGCGAAGTCCGGGCTCGTGGCGACGGTCAGCTTTCCGGCCTCAACGGTCGTGAGCGCGGCGGCCTCGGTCTCGGCCTCGGTGGCCGTCTCGGTCGTGGTCTCGGCGGCAGTGGCGGTTTCCTCGGTCTTGGTCTCGGTCGCCGTCTCGGTGGCGGTCTCCTCGGTTGTGGAGCTGCCGCAGCCGGCGAACAGCGCCAGCATCATGACGGCGGCAAGAAGCAGTGCAACGATCTTTTTCATTTTGTTTTCGATCTCCTTCGAAGTTTATTTTCTGAATATGACCGAATTATAGTCCTCTAAAAATGAATAAACAAGTGGTTATGCAGAAAATAATGAATAAATACTAACATTGTTGAATGTATGAAAAGAGCACCCCGGCGTTGGGGCGCTCTTGTGCATATCGCCTAAAACAGGCGCTCGTTTATGTGCGTATCGGCGGGACGCGGCGTGTTTTCGGGCTTTTTCCGGCCGCAGGCCATGCCGCTCGCGGCGAGCTTCAGCATTTTTTGGAGCGTGTATTTGCTCTCCCCGGCGGTGCGGGCGGCGCGGTCATAGACGACCGTCTCGATCGGAAGCCCCAGCCGTGTGGCGAGTCCGCGCAGGAATAGGTCGTCGTCGTGGTAGCAGGCGAGGCGGTCAAGCGCCGTGCGATCCATCAAGCGGAAGTCGGCGTGGTCGAATACGAGCTTCGCGCCGAATAGATTCATAAGGGCGTAGTACGCCCGCGCCGTGAAGCGCTTCATGAAGGTGTCCGTCGCGCGGCTGTTGCGCACGCCGCAGACGATATGCGCCCCGGCAAGATACTTGTCCACCATCGCGTCGATGGCGTTGATGTCGTCCTGGAGGTCGCAGTCGATGGTGACGGTAAAGTCGGCACGCTCCCGCGCCTCCATCAGTCCGGCCATGACCGCGAGCTGGTGGCCGCGGTTGGGGGAGAGAGACAGCCCTGAAAAATATTTGTCCGCCTCATGGAGACGGCAGATGAGCGTCCATGTGTCGTCCGACGAGCCGTCGTTGACGAGCAGGATGCGGCTTTGCAGCGAAATGCGCCCGGCGTCCATCAGCTCGCCGAGCTTTCGGCGGAACACCGGCGCGGTCTGGGGCAGACAGTCGGACTCGTTATAGCAGGGGACGATTATATATAGTGTGTCCACGAAATCACCTCAAGGGGTATTATAGCCGCAGAAAATTAAGAAAACAAGCCGATTTTATTATTTTTGGCTTGATTTACCCGGGGAATAGGCTATAATAGAAATGAAGTGGGAAGATGAGGAGTTTTGTTTGTTTATGTTTGATATTGTATTGTTTGAGCCGGAAATCCCACAGAATACCGGTGCGATAGCGAGGACTTGTGCGGCTACCGGCGCGAGGCTCCATTTGATCAAGCCGCTGGGCTTTGACATCTCGGACGCGGCTGTCAAGCGGGCGGGGCTCGACTACTGGCACCTGGTCGATGTGTCCGTGTACGAGAACATCGACGAGTATCTGGAGAAAAACGGCGACGCGAGCCTCTGGCTTTTAACGACCAAGGCGCCGCGCTGCTATGTCGAGGCGGAATACGGCGCGGACGCCGCGCTGCTGTTTGGCAAGGAGACGGCGGGGCTGCCGCAGGCGCTGTGCCGCCGCTATTATGACCGTTGTGTGCGTATCCCCATGCGGCCGCAGGCGCGGAGCCTGAATCTGGCGAACTCGGTCGGCATCGTGCTGTTCGAGGCGCTGCGGCAAAACGGCTTTCCCGGCCTGATGGATCAGGGCATCATGAGCTTACAGGAGGAGGAACTATGAACTACCAGAAGAAAAGCGTGAGCGATGTGGACGTGGCGGGGAAGAAAGTCCTGCTGCGCTGCGACTTCAACGTCCCGCAGGACAAGACGACCCACGCCATCACGGACGATAAGCGCATCCGCGCGGCGCTGCCGACCATCGAATACCTGCTTGACCACGGCGCTGCCGTGATCGCGTGCAGCCATTTGGGTAAGCCAAAGGGGACGGTCAAGCCGGAGCTGACGCTTGCGCCCGTCGCCGAGCGGCTTTCCGAGCTTCTGCATAAGCCCGTCGCTTTTGCCGCCGACGTCGTGGGTGAGGACGCCAAGGCCAAGGCCGCCGCGCTGCGCCCCGGCGAGATACTGCTGCTTGAAAACCTGCGCTTTGACCCGCGTGAGGAGAAGAACGATCCCGTCTTTGCGGCGGAGCTTGCGTCCATGGCGGAGCTTTACGTCTCTGACGCCTTCGGCACCGTCCACCGCGCCCATGCCTCGACGGCGGGCGTGGCGGCCTATCTTCCCGCCGTCTCCGGCTTTTTGATCGGGCGGGAGCTTGAGGTCATGGGCAAGGCGCTGGCCGACCCCGCGAGGCCGTTTGTCGCCATTCTGGGCGGCGCGAAGGTTTCCGATAAAATCGGCGTGATCGACAATCTGCTGGATAAGGCCGACACCATCATCATCGGCGGCGGCATGGCGTATACCTTTATAAAGGCGATGGGTCATGACGTCGGTGCGAGTCTTCTGGAGGAAGACAAGGTGGCCTATGCGGCGGAGATGATGAAAAAGGCCTCCGCCCGCGGCGTCATGCTGGTGCTGCCGGTCGATACCGTCGTCGCCGACCGCTTTGCCGCCGATGCGGAGGCGAAGACCGTGGACGTCAAGGAAATACCAGCGGGCTGGATGGGGCTCGACATCGGCCCTGAGTCCGTGCGCCTGTTCGCGGCGGCCATCCGCTCGGCGGGCACGGTTGTGTGGAACGGCCCCATGGGCGTGTTCGAATTCGACCGCTTTGCGGAGGGGACGCGCGCCGTGGCCAAGGCCGTGGCGGAGTCCGGCGCGGTGAGCATCGTCGGCGGCGGCGACAGCGCGGCGGCGCTGGAGCAGCTCGGCTATGCCGGCCGCATCACCCATATCTCCACGGGCGGCGGCGCCTCGCTGGAATTCCTTGAGGGCAAGGAGCTTCCGGGCGTGGCCTGCCTGCTCGATAAATAAAAGGGAGGCACTATGGACAGACGTTATCGCAAGACAATTATCGCCGGGAACTGGAAAATGAACAAAAAGGCCTCCGAGGTGAGCGCCTTTGCCGACGAGCTCAAGGCGCATATCGCGCTCCCGCAGGGAGTGGAGGCCGCGCTCTGCGTGCCGTTCCCGCTCATCCCCGCCGTCCACCGCGCCCTGCGCGGCAGCCGTGTCGCCACCGGCGCACAGGACGTGTCCGAGCATGACGTCGGCGCATACACGGGCGAGGTGTCGGCGGAGATGCTCGCCGATCTCGGCGTGCGCTGCTGCATCGTCGGCCACTCCGAGCGCCGCGCCTATATCCACGAGACGGACGGCCAGGTCAACCGCAAGCTGCTGGCGGCGCTCTCGCTGGGCATCACGCCCATCGTCTGCGTGGGCGAGACGCTGGAGCAGCGGGAGATGGGGCTCACGATGGAATTCGTGTCCTACCAGCTCAAGGCGGCGCTGTTCGGTGTGCCGGCGGATAAGCTGCGGCGGGTCGTCGTCGCCTATGAGCCTGTCTGGGCCATCGGCACGGGACGCACCGCCACGGCGGAGCAGGCGGAGGAGGTCTGCCGCCAGCTTCGCACCGTCATCCGCGGACTTTACGGCGCCCGCAAGGCGCGGGCTGTTTCCATCCTCTACGGCGGCAGCATGAACGCCAGGAACGCGGCGGAGCTGCTGGCGCAGCCGGATATCGACGGCGGGCTCATCGGCGGCGCGAGCCTCAAGCCGCTGGATTTTGCCGCGATCATCGAGGCGGCGGGGCATGAATAAGATGCATGAGAAGAGGAACAAGCCGGTCGTCCTGCTCATCATGGACGGCTTCGGACTGGCGGCGTCCTCCGACTGGAACGCCGTCAGTGTTGCGGAGACGCCGGTGCTGGACGGGCTTTTTGCCCGCTTCCCGAACACGCGCCTTGCCGCGAGCGGGGAGGATGTCGGCCTGCCGGCCGGCCAGATCGGCAACTCCGAGGTCGGTCATACGAACATCGGCGCGGGACGCGTCGTGTATCAGGATCTGCCGCGCATCAGCCGCGCCGTGGCCGACGGGAGCTTTTTTGAAAACTCGGCCTATACCGCCGCGATGGACGCGGCGGCGGCGGCCGGACGGCGCGTACACATCCTCGGCCTGCTGTCCGACGGCGGTGTACACAGCCACATCGACCATATTTTCGCGCTCATCGAGCTTGCCAGGCGGCGCGGCGTGGGCGCGTGCTATGTCCACGCCTTTCTGGACGGGCGCGACGTCGGCCCGAGCACCGGCGCGGGCTATGTCAAGGCGCTCACGGCGCACTGCGCCGCACTGGGCTATGGCGAGCTTGCCACGGTGCAGGGGCGCTTCTGGGGCATGGACAGGGACAAACGCTGGGAGCGGCTCGAAAAGGGCTACCGCGCCATCGTCTGCGGCGAGGGCGTGCTCGACCCCGACCCGCTGCACGCGGTGGAGCAGAGCTATGCCCGGGGCGTGACGGATGAATTCGTCGAGCCGGTCATATGCTGCCCCGGCGGCAGCATCGAGGCGGGCGACAGCGTGATCTTTGCGAACTTCCGCCCCGACCGGGCGCGGGAGATGACCTGGGCGCTGACGCAGGAGAGCTTTGACGGCTTTGTGCGGCCGAAGGGGCTTTTGCCGCTGCATTATGTCTGCACGGCCCAGTATGACGAATCGCTGCATGAGCTGCCCGTCGCGTTCCCGCCGGAGACGGTGGAGATGACGCTCGGCGAGTATGTGAGCGCCCGGAACCTGCGCCAGCTCCGCATCGCGGAGACGGAGAAATACGCCCATGTCACCTTCTTCTTCAACGGCGGCGTGGAGCGCCGGACGGCGGGCGAGGACAGAATACTTGTTCCGTCCCCGAAGTCCGTGCCGACCTATGACCTCATCCCGGAGATGAGCGCCCGCGAGGTTACGGACAAGGCCTGCGCCGCCATCGACTCCGGCGAGTACGCCATGATCATCATGAATCTCGCGAACTGCGACATGGTGGGGCATACCGGCGTGATGGAGGCGGCCGTCCGCGCCGTCGAGGTCGTGGACGAGTGCGTCGGCCGCGTGCGGCAGTCCGTGGAGCGGGCGGGCGGCGTGCTGCTCGTCACCGCCGACCACGGCAACGCCGACTGTATGCGCGCGCCGGACGGCCAGCCGCATACCGCACACACCACCAATCCCGTCCCGCTTATCGTCTGCGGCATGGGGAATATCACGCTGCAGGAGGGTCGCCTGGCCGATATCGCACCCACGCTGCTCCACGCCATGGGGCTTCCCGTTCCGGAGCAGATGACGGGGCATGACCTTATCGTGAACGAGGATTAAGAACTTAAAATATACTATACGAGGAGGAACATCATGAAGGATTACTATACCATAGCCGACGTGTCGGCGCGCGAGATACTGGATTCCCGCGGCAACCCCACCGTGGAGGTCGAGGTCACGCTGGAGGATGGGACGCTTGGCCGTGCCGCCGTCCCCTCGGGCGCATCCACCGGCGTGCATGAGGCCTGTGAGCTGCGCGACGGCGAGGCGGAGCGCTATCTCGGCAAGGGCGTCCGCAAGGCGGTCGAGAACGTCAACGAGGAGATCGACGAGTGCCTGACCGGCCTCAATGTGCTTGACCAGCCCTCTATCGACGAGCTGCTTATCGAGCTGGACGGCACGCCGAACAAGAGCCGCCTCGGTGCGAACGCCATACTCGGCACGAGCCTCGCCTGCGCGCGGGCGGCCTCGCTGGCCGTCGGACTGCCGCTGTACCAGTATGTCGGCGGCTGCAACGCCAAGACGCTGCCGGTGCCCATGATGAACGTGCTGAACGGCGGCGCCCATGCCACCGGCTCCAACGTGGACATTCAGGAGTTCATGATCATGCCCGTCGGCGCGCCGAGCTTTGCCGAGTGCCTGCGCTGGTGCGCCGAGGTTTTCCACACGCTCAAGAAGGTCGTTCCGGCCTCTGGTGTGGGCGATGAGGGCGGCTATGCCCCGAACCTTGCCTCCGATGAGGACGCGCTGAAGGCGCTGGTCGAGGCCATTGAAAAGGCCGGGTACCGTCCCGGCGAGGATTTCATGATCGCCATCGACACCGCCTGCTCCGACTGGTACAACGCCGAGGACGGCCTCTACCACCTGCCCAAGCGCGGCATCACCATGAGCTCTGCGGAGATGGTCGATATGTACAAGGGCTTCTGCGAGCGCTACCCCATCATCTCCATCGAGGACGGCCTCGGCGAGGACGACTGGGACGGCTGGAAGCTGCTTAAAAATACACTGGGAGACCGTGTCCAGCTTGTGGGCGACGACCTCTTTGTCACGAATGTCGAGCGTATTCAAAAGGGCATCGAGCTCGACTGCGCCAACGCCGTGCTCATCAAGCTCAACCAGATCGGCACCCTGACCGAGACGCTGGATGCGATCCAGACCGCCCACCGCGCCGGCTGGACGGCGGTCATCTCCCATCGCTCCGGCGAGACGGAGGATACGACCATCGCCGACCTCACCGTCGCCGTCAACGCCGGACAGATCAAGACCGGCGCGCCCAGCCGCACCGACCGCGTGGCGAAGTACAACCAGCTCCTCCGCATCGAGGAAGAGCTCTTCGACGTGCCCCGCTATCCCGGCAGGAGCGCATTTTTCTCCATCGGGAAATAAACCCTGCCTTTTGGCCAGAACGTCAAAGGACTCTGTTCTGCACGCAGATACAACAAGTCGGGGTCGCCCGCCGGGGGCGGGCGTAAATTCAAAAAGCCTTGCCGCCGCAAGGCCTTTTGAATTATGCCGGACGAATTCGCTTCGGCCGAACAGATCAGATCGAGCTGTCAGAATTCGTTTTTTGACACGCCAAAGGGCGCGTTCCAGATTCGGAACGCGCCCTTTGGCTGTTTGCTTATTCCTCCGGCTTTTCCTCGGCAGCTTTGGGTTCTGCTTTGGGTTCTGC
>CAVEQW010000020.1:0-36092 GCA_963618155.1 Alloprevotella sp. | reverse complement strand
TGGTGGAGATGGGGGGAATCGAACCCCCGTCCGAAAGTGCTTGCTCGCGACTTTCTCCGGGCGCAGTAGGTTATTTTACAGCCGGAGGCTGCCCTTCCCCTTCCCGGAGCAAGCCCACACGCTTACCGGGTCGGGTAGCTTCATGATGCATGGTGCGCTCAAAGCTTTGCGCACGCACGGACGCTGCTGATCGACGCCCAGGCCCCGGGCCGCAGCGCTCCCGGGCTGGACGGGCCTGCCTTAAGCGGCGGCCAGAGTGAGATTATCGTTCTCAGTTACTTTTTAAGGTTCCCGTTTTTAAGGATGGACGGGGCATCCGCCCGCTTATCACGCATCCGCACCCCCGTCGAAACCATTGCATCCCCGGGGCTGAGAGCGTTCTATGTCACTTGGATCTTTTCGGCTCCGGATAATCGACGCCGAAGGTGTCCACGGTGATCTTTTTGATGATCTGCGGCTGGATGGGCTTATCGCCCCAGCCGGTCTTTGCATTGGCGATGCGGTCGACCACGTCCATACCCTCCGTCACGCGGCCGAACGCGGCATACTGGCCGTCCAGATGGGGCGCGACATCGTGCATGATGAAGAACTGGCTCCCGGCGGAGTCGGGATCCATGGTACGCGCCATCGAAAGCACGCCGCGGTCATGCTTGAGATCGTTTTGGAAGCCGTTGGCAGTGAACTCGCCGGGGATCTCATAGCCGGGACCGCCCGTTCCCGTTCCGTTGGGGCAGCCGCCCTGGATCATGAAGCCGGGAATGACGCGGTGGAATATCAGGTCGTTGTAAAAGCCCTTGTTGATAAGGGAGATGAAGTTGGCAACGGTATTGGGGGCGACCTCGGGATAAAGCTCGGCCTTGATGGTGCCTCCGTCATACATTTTGATGGTAACAACGGGATTCTGACTCATGAATTGACCTCCTTCATTTTTCGGTCTATCTCGCGGCGGGCGCTCTTTTCGGCGGCATCCGCACGCTTGTCATACAGCTTTTTGCCCTTGCACAGCCCAAGCTCGAGCTTCACGCGGCTGTCCTTGAAATAGAGGCTCAGCGGGATGAGGGAAAGCCCCTCCTGCTGCACTCTCGCGCCGAGGCGCACGATCTCGCGCTTATGCATCAGCAGACGGCGGCGGCGGTCGGGATCGGCATTGAAATAGCTCCCCTGCTTATAGGGGCTGATGTGGGTGCCGATCAGCCAGAGCTCGCCGTCGATCACGCGGCAGTAGCTGTCCTTGAGGTTCAGCGCCCCGGCGCGGATGGACTTGACCTCCGTGCCCGTCAGCTCGAGCCCGGCCTCAAAGCGGTCGAGGACGAAATAGTCGTGGTATGCTTTTTTGTTCGCCGCGATCTGCTTTGTTCCCTTGCCGCCCGGCTGCATGGCGCTCACCTCGTTTCACGCCTATTATAGCGCAAGTCAGCGAGAAAAGCCAGCAAAATAATCCGCTTATTTTGCCGCATCGGCCCGAACGGGCGCATCCGGCCGCGGGCGGGCGATCAGAAGCGTCCCGTTTTCGCGGTAAAACAGCTCCGCCTCTGTCTCCGGCCAGGGCTTGAGTCCCGCGCAGCGAAGCGCCCGCCGGACGGCGGCCGCCGCGCCTCGGCTGTCCGGAACGACAGAGCCGAACCAGAGCGCAACGCAGCGCCGCGTGACGAAGCATTTCTCCATAGCTATGTACCTCGCATGACAGAATGAACACATTATAATATCATTCCGCCGCCCCGCCCAGCACAAAATGGTGGAAATGCCGGCGGCCGCGTGGTAGAATAGGCGCGATAAACCTATACATACAGGGAGATACTATGGATTATACGGAAAAAGTGATCCGCCACGTCAACCGCTATGAGGGCGTGATCGTGCAGGTGGATATGGAAATGGTACAGGTGCCGAACGGCAACATCACGATGCGCGAGGTCGTGCGGCATCCCGGCGGCGTGTGCGTCGTCGCGCTGGAGGAGGATGGGACAGTCGCCATGGTGCGGCAGTACCGCTTCCCCATCGGAGAGCATCTGCTGGAGCTTCCGGCGGGCAAGCTCGAGCCGGGCGAGGAGCCGCTTCCCGCCGCCAAGCGGGAGCTCTCGGAGGAGACGGGGCTGGAGGCCGACGAGTGGCGCAGCCTCGGCTTCATCTATACCTCGCCCGGCTTCTCCACCGAGCGCCTCTACCTCTACCTCGCCACGGAGCTTCACCACGGGGCGCAGCATCTCGACCGCAACGAGTTTCTGGACGTGGAGTATTATCCGCTCGACACGCTGCGGGACATGGTGCTTCGCGGCGAGCTTGCCGACGGAAAGACCGTCGCCGGCGTGCTGAAAGCGGCGGCGCTGGTGAAGAATTGACGGAGGATTGATTTTCCGTCATAGATGTGGTATGATGGTACGGATTGAAGGTATACATACCACAATTCAACCAAAAGCAGAGGCTTGATCTATGAATAAATATATCATCCGGGGCGGTCGTCCGCTGCACGGCGAGGTGAGCATTTCCGGCGCGAAAAACGCAGCCGTGGCCATCATCCCCGCCGCCATCATGGTGCGCGGTGTCTGCCGTCTGGAGAACCTGCCCCAGATCAGCGACGCCGACACGCTCCTGCACATTTTGAGCTGCATGGGCGCAAAGGTACGCATGATAAGTCCCGGCACGGTGGAGATCGACTCCACGAACGTCCAGATGGACGTGCTGCCGGACGAGATGTTTGAGCTGACGCACCGCATCCGCGCCAGCTACTACCTCATCGGCGCGATGCTGGCGCGCTTCGGCCGCGCCAAGAGCACCATGCCCGGCGGCTGCAACTTCGGCGAGCGCCCCATCGACCAGCACCTCAAGGGCTTCGCGGCGCTCGGTGCGGAGATGGAGCTCACCGGCGGGTATATCTTCGGCCGGACGGAGAACGGCCGCTGCACCGGCGCACACATCTACCTCGACAAGGTATCCGTCGGCGCGACGGTGAATATCATGCTGGCCGCGGCGCTGGCGGAGGGACGGACGGTCATCGAAAACGTCGCCCGTGAGCCGCACGTCGTCGATCTGGCCAACTTCTTAAACTCCATGGGCGCCGATGTGCGCGGCGCGGGCACGGACGTCATCAAGATCCGCGGCGTGCGCGAGCTGCACGGCGGCAGCTACACCCTCATCCCCGACCAGATCGAGGCCGGCACCTACATGGCGGCGGTCGCCGCCACCGGCGGCGCGGTCAAGGTCTGCAACGTCATCCCCAAGCACCTCGACTGCATCTCCGCCAAGCTGCGCGAGACGGGCGTCCAGGTGGACGAGGGCGACGACTATGTTCTCGTCCGCCGCAGCCGTCCGCTGCGCCGCACCGACGTAAAGACCATGCCCTACCCCGGCTTCCCGACGGATATGCAGCCGCAGATCACGGCCGTGCTCTCCTGTGCCGAGGGCGTGAGCGTCGTGACCGAGGGCGTATACGACGGCAACCGCTTCAAATACATCGCCGAGCTCATCAAAATGGGCGCGCATATCCACGTGGACGGACGCGTGGCCGTCGTGGAGGGCGTGGAGTCGCTTTCCGGCGCGCGCGTGCGGGCGCACGACCTGCGGGCCGGTGCGGCCATGGTCATCGCGGGGCTTGCGGCACAGGGCGAGACCCAGGTGGAGGACATCCACTTCATCGAGCGCGGCTACCAGAGCTTTGTGGAAAAGCTCACGGCGCTCGGCGCGGACATCGCCTGTGTCCCGGTCGAGGAAAACGAGACGGAGACGGCGGCAAGCGCGGGCTGATCTATGCAGTTGACCCTTTTTGCCAGCGGCTCGAGCGGCAACTGCGCGCTGCTGCGCTTTGGCCGCTGCCGGCTGCTGCTGGACGCCGGGATATCGGCGCGCGCGATACGCAATGCGCTGGCGGATGCGGGCACGGCTCCGTCCGAGCTTGACGGCATCCTCATCACACATGAACATTCGGACCACGTTTCGGGCCTGTCTGTGCTTTTAAAGCGCGACCCGGTTCCGGTCTTCGCCCCCGGAACGGTGGCCTCGTGTCTCTGCACGACCCATTCCGGGGTCGAATCCTGTCTGCGGGAGGTCGAGCCGGAGCGCCCATTTTTCCTCGGCAGCGCCAGCATCGTCTGCTTTCCGACGCCGCATGACACGCCGCAGAGCGTCGGCTGGCGCATCGAGACGCCGGAGGGCGTTTTCGCCCTCGCCACGGACACCGGCCATGTGACCGCCACGATGCTGCGCTACCTCGGCGGCGCGGACATCGCCGTCATCGAGGCCAACCACGACGAGCGTATGCTGCGCGAGGGGCCGTACCCCTTCCCGCTCAAAAAGCGCGTGCTCTCGGAGCACGGCCATCTCTCCAACGCCGACTGCGCGGCGCTGGCGCGGCAGCTTGCGGAGCAGGGCACACGCCAGATCGTCCTCGCGCATCTGAGCCGGGAGAACAACCGCCCGGAGACGGCGCGGGACACGGTGCTCGCCGCGCTCGCGGGGACACAGACAGAGCTTTACGTCGCCCCGGCACGGGCGCGATTGGACATCGAGGTGCAGCCATGCTTCGCATAAGCGTGCTCTGTCAGGGGCGTTTGAAGGAAAAATATTATACCGATGCCTGCGCCGAATATCTCAAGCGCCTTTCGGCCTACGGCGCGGTGGAGGTCATCGAGCTGCCGGAAGACTCCGACATCGCGGCGCGCATCCCCAAGGGCGCGTATGTGATCGCCATGGCGATCGAGGGCGAAAAGCTCTCAAGCGAGGCCTTTGCCGAGAGGCTGGAGCGTCTCGCGCTCGCCGGACACAGCCGTCTCTGCTTCCTCATCGGCGGGAGCGAGGGGCTGACGGAGGCCATCAAGCGAAGCGCCGATATGCGGCTTTCCATGTCGGATATGACCTTCCCGCACCATCTGGCGCGGGTCATGGTTTTGGAACAGATATACCGTGCGTGCAGCATCCGCGCGGGCACAAAATACCACAAATGAAACGGGAGTGTGAAACCCCATGAGCGATTGGGCACTTCACGAATACGGGGCGCTCTACGAAAGCTGGCCCCGCGACGAACAGGGCGAGACGGTGCGGCCGGCGCTGCTGCAAAGCTGCTCGCCCCTCGATATGCAGGCGGAGCTGCTGCAGGGTATGCTCCGCGCCTACGGCATCCCCAGCATCCGCGTAGCGCCGGGAGACGGCCAGTTCGGAGAGCTTATCCTCGGCATGAGCGGCACGGGTGTGGACATCCTCGTCCCGGAGACGATGCTCGGCGACGCAAAAGCATTGATGGAGGCGGATAACGATGAAGATCGACCCCTGGATGCGTGAATACACCCGCTGGCTCGACAGCCCCTCTCTCTCGGAGGACGAGTGGAAGGAGCTCGACGCCATTCGGGGCGACGAAACGGAGATACGAAGCCGCTTCCGCGGGCCGCTTGAATTCGGCACAGCGGGACTGCGCGGCATCATGGGCGCCGGCATCGGCCGGATGAACGTCCATGTCATACGCTGGGCGACGCAGGCCTTTGCCCAGCTCATCGTCCGCGAGGGCGACGAGGCGCGGCGGCGCGGCGTGTGCATCGACTTCGACTGCCGCAACCACAGCGCGGAGTTTGCGCGGGAGGCGGCGTGCGTCTGCGCGGCCAACGGCGTTCACGTCCGCCTGTTCGATGCGCTGCGGCCGACGCCGGAGCTGTCCTTTGCCGTCCTGCATTACGGCGCGACCGCCGGCATCAACATCACCGCCAGCCACAATCCCAAGGAATACAACGGCTACAAGGTCTACTGGTCGGACGGGGCGCAGCTTCCCCCGCAGCACGCGGCGGACGTGGCAAAAACCATGGGCGAGCTTGACCTCTTCAACGACATCAAGAGCATGGACTATGACAGCGCCTGTGAAAAGGGTCTCATCGAGCTCATCGGCGAACAGACCGACCGCGCCTTCATGACCCGCGTCATGGGGCAGCTCATCGACCGTGCGGCCGTCTCGGCGGCGGCAAACCGCCTCAGCATCGTCTACACGCCGTTCCACGGCTGCGGCTATAAGCTTGTGCCGGAGGCGCTGCGCCGGATGGGACTCAACAAGCTCTATCCCGTGCCGGAACAGATGATCATCGACGGCGACTTCCCCACCGTGGTCAGCCCCAATCCGGAGAACCCGGAGGGCTTCTATCTCGCCGTGGCACTGGCGAAGGAGAAAAACGCCTCCCTCATCATCGGCACAGACCCGGACTGCGACCGCGTCGGCGTCATGGCGCGCGGCGCGGACGGCGAATACCGCACCATCACCGGCAACCAGATGGGCGCGCTGCTCATGGACTATATCATCGACGCGCGGCGGCGCACCGGGCGTATGCCTGAAAAGCCCGCCATGATCTCCACCATCGTGTCCACGGGACTGGCGCGGCGCATCTGCGAGGTCAACCACATCCACTATGACGAGACCTTCACCGGCTTCAAGTTCATGGCTGAGAAGCTCGCCGAGTACAAGCGCGACGGCTCCTATGAATACCTCATGGCCTTCGAGGAAAGCTACGGCTACATGATGGGCGACTATGTGCGCGACAAGGACGGCGTGACTGCCTCCATGATGATCGCGGAGATGGCCGCCTACTACGACGGACGCGGCATGACGCTGCTCGACGCGGTGCAGGCGCTCTATGAAAAATACGGCTTCTATGCCGAACGCACCGTCAACCTCTTCATGGAGGGTGTCGACGGGCCGGAACGCATGGCGGCGCTGATGGCGCGTCTGCGCGGCGATACCCCGGCGTTCATCGCCGGACTGCGCGTCGTCCGTATGCGCGACTACCGCAGCGGCACGGTCACCGTGCCGGGGCTTGGCACGGTCGGAACCACGGAAATATCCGGCTCGAACGTGCTGTATTTCGAGCTGGAGGACGGCACGGCGTTCATCGTCCGCCCCTCCGGCACGGAGCCCAAGATCAAGATCTACGTGCTCGCGCACGGCGCCGATGAGGCGGCGTGTACGGCGACAGCGGAGGCTTGCCGGCAGTTTGCCGAGAGCCTCGGAAAGGAGAACCCATGAAAAAGCTTTTATCCATTATATTGACCATCACGCTCGCGCTGGCGCTCTGCGTCCCCGCACTCGCGGCGAACGAGGGCGAGGCGCGCGCCGTGGTCGGCGCCGACCTGACGCAAAGCCAGATCGAAGAGGTATACAAGACCTTCGGCATCGCCCGCGGCGATGTCAAGGAGCTCACCGTCACAAACGCGGAGGAGCGCGACTATCTCGAGGGCATCGTCTCCGAATCGGTCATCGGCACCCGCTCCATCTCCTGCATCTACATCAAGGTCCTGTCCTCTGGCTCCGGCCTCACGGTACGCAGCTCCAACATCAGCTGGTGCACCAACGAGATGTATCAGGCCGCCATGCTCACCGCCGGCATCACCGACGCCGAGGTCATCGTCACGGCACCCTTCTCCGTCAGCGGCACGGCGGCGCTCACCGGCGTCTACAAGGCCTATGAGGACATCACCGGCAAGACCCTCGAGGCCGAGAACAAGGAGGCCGCCGCCGAGGAGCTTGTCGTCACGGCAGAGCTTGCCGACGCGACGGACAGCGCCGCCGCCCTCTCCATCATCAACGAGCTCAAGCTCATTCTGGACGAGATCTCCGACATGACGGACGACGAGCTGCGCGAGGAGATCATCAAGATCGCCGCCTCCTATGGCTACACCCTGACGGATGAGGAGATCTCCCGCATCATCTCCCTCTGCCGCAGTATGCAGGGGCTGAGCGTGGACGATCTGAAGGATCGCATCTCCGGCTTCCAGGACACGGTCGAGAAGCTCTCCGGCGCTGTTGAGAATGTGTCGAGCTTCGGCGCGAAGATCGCGGCCTTCTTCAACTCCATTGCCAGCTTCTTCGCCAAGCTCTTTGGCAACGGCTGACAAGCGGCACACACAAACACACCCCGACGGCTGACCGTCGGGGCGTGTCTTAATATCAAAACTTACAGGAATCGGAACGGAGAAAATATGACACATCAGGAATACTACAACTCGAAGCTCATCACGGTCGATCAGGCGCTCGACCTCATCCACTCCGGCGACTGCATCGCCTCCGGCCACTATGGGGACGAGACCTGCCCCATTTTCCGCCGCCTCCACACCATCGCCGACCGCGTGGAGAACGTGACCGTCTGGCTGAACAATCCGCAGGAGGATTACCCCTTTCTGTCCATGCCGGAGCTGAACGGCAGGATCGACGTGCTCACGGCCTTTTATGCCGCGCCGCACCGCCGCATCCACGATATGCACCGCGTAAGCTATGCGCCGAACCATCTGCACTATCTGGCGCGCTGTATGTCCGACGTCAAGCGTCCGACCATCTTCTTTGTGACCGTCACGCCGATGGACAAGAACGGCTTCGTCCTCTGCTCCTGCTGCCTGCAATATGAGCTGGAGCTCATGAAGGGCGCGGACACCGTCGTGTTTCAGGTCAACCGCAACCTCCCGCACACCGTCGGACAGGTGCATATCCCCATCGAGGCCGCCGACTACATCATCGAGGAGACGGACGACCCCATCGTCTACGCGCCGGAATACCCCATCACGGACACGGAGCGGGCACTCGCCAAAAACATCGCCTCCCTCGTGTCGGACGGCGACTGCCTCCAATTCGGCATCGGCAGCCTCCCCGGCGCGGTGGCGGACGCGCTCAGCGACCACAACGACCTTGGCGTACACACGGAAATGCTGAGCACGCCGATGGGACTTTTGATGAAAAACGGCAACATCAACAACAGCCGCAAGAGCATCAACCGCGGCCAGAGCATATGCACCTTCCTCTGGGGCGACCGCGACTTCTATGAGTTCGTGGACTACAACCCCTCCATCCGCGTCCTTAAATCAAGCTATGTGAACGACCCGTTTGTTATCGCGCAAAACGACAACATGGTCTCCATCAACACCGCCATGCAGGTCGACCTGACCGGCCAGATCTGCTCCGAGCGCGTCGGCTTCACCCAGTATTCCGGCACGGGCGGCGCCTATGACTTCGCCTACGGCGCGTTCCACTCCAAGGGCGGCAAGGGCATCATCGCCGTCAAATCCACCGCCAGGCACGGTACCGTCTCGCGCATCGTCGTGGGGCTCGACTTCGGCTCCGTCGTCTCCATCCAGCGCAACGTCGCGGACTATATCGTCACCGAGTACGGCATCGCCCATGTGCGCAACCTCTGCGTGCGCGACCGCGTGCAGGCGCTCATCAGCATCGCCGCCCCGCAGTTCCGCGATGAGCTGCGCGAGCAGGCAAAGCAATATAAGCTCTGGTAACAGGAGGTCTTTATGAAAATACAAGGCGTGCTTGGGCCGCTCGACAGCGCGGCACTGGGACAGACGCTCATCCATGAGCATATCAGCTGCGCCGACTGGTCGATGCGCATGAACTTCGGCGCACGCTTTTTCGAGCATGACGCGCTCATCGAGATGGCGAAGCGCTGCTTTACGCCGCTGCGCCGGCACGGCGTGAAAACGATCGTGGACGGAACGCCCATCAATCTGGGGCGCGACCTGCCCCTCATCCGCGAGGTGGCGGAGGCCACCGGCATGAACATCATCGCGTCCTCCGGCTTCTATTTTCAGGAGGAGCCGTGGCTGCAGGCGCGGAGCGAGCAATGGCTGTATGACTTGCTCTATCCGGACGCGGAGGCCTGCGGCATCATGAAGTGCGCGGTGGAGGCGGCGGGCGTCACGCCGCTCATCGGAAAGCTTCTGCGTGCGACCGGACGCGTCGCGGCGGCGCAGGGCAAGCCCGTGTTCTGCCATACGGCGAGCCGTGCGGGGATGGGCATACCGGCGCTCGACGAGCTGCTCGCCTTTTTGCCGCCGGAGAAGATCGTCCTCGGCCACACCGGGGACACAAACGACCGCGACTATCTCCTCTCCGTGGCGGGAAGCGGCGCTTATCTCGGCTTTGACCGCTTCGGCTACTGCGGGCGCGAGAACACGGCGGAGAATCTCGCGGCCAACATCGCGTGGCTCTGCGGGCAGGGCTACCGCGACCGCATCCTTTTAAGCCACGACGCGGCGGTCTACCTTGCGTTCTGGGACGACTGGGCGGAAAGCCGGGAGCAGACCACCGACTTCTGCTTCATCCATGAGACCGTACTGCCGCTGCTGACGGCAAACGGCCTCACCAAAGGCGACCTGCGCGTGATATTGGAGGACAACCCCCGGCGGCTGTTCGAGGGCGCATGAAGCCGTCCCGGCGCGAAAGGGCGCGGGCGGTGCAGACCTCGGAGAGCTTCCGGCTCGCCAGTCTGCTGGCGCTGTCCGGCGGCCTGCAGGATGCCTACACCTACAACGTCCGCGGGCGCGTTTTCGCCAACGCCCAGACGGGCAACATCGTCCTCATGAGCCAGGATATCGTGACCGGCCAGTGGCCGGAGGCGCTGCGCTATCTCATGCCGGTCATGGCCTTTGTGCTCGGCATCCTGCTCACGGAGCAGATACGCCGCCGTTGGCACGATGAGCGCCGGCTGCACTGGCGGCAGCTCGTGCTGCTCTGGGAAATCGCCGTGCTCGCGCTGGTGGGCTTTCTGCCCGCAAGTGCCGACAGCATGGCCGCCATGCTGGTGTCGTTTACCTGTGCCATGCAGGTCGAGGCGTTCCGCAAGATACACGGCTACGGCTACGCCAGCACCATGTGCATCGGCAACCTCCGCAGCGGCACAGAGGAACTTTTTCACTATCTGCGCGGCCATGAGCACGCGCACTGGAGCAAAGCGCTCTGCTACTACGGCATCATCCTCCTGTTCGCCGTGGGCGCGGCGCTCGGCGCCCTCGCCTCGCTCCACCTCGGCCGTCGCGCGATCTGGCTCTCCTGCCTCCTCCTCACCGCCGCCCTGCTCCTCATGACACGCGAATACCGCTGAAATATACTGAACGCCCCGGCTCCGCATGGGAGCCGGGGCGCTTGCTATACAGGGATCAATCCTCGCCGATTTCCTCGGTGCGGTAGATGAAGTTCACCTGACCGGCTATGTCGCTTGCGCTGTCCGAGAAGCTCTGGTAGTTTTTCGAGACGTCGATGGTGGCCTGGATGCGGTCAACGATGCCCTCGAGATCGCCGTCGATCAGGTCGACGATCTTCTGGATGCCCTTTTCGTTGAACTCCTTGAGGCCGTCCGACAGCTCCATGGAGCCGTCACGCAGCTCGGTCACACCTTCGACCAGCGCCGGCATACTGTCCTTGAGCGTCAGCACGCCGTCATACAGCGTCGATGCGCCGGACTTGAGCTGCGCCGTGCCGTCCTTGAGCGTACCTGCGCCGCTGTAGAGCGTGCCCGCGCCAGTCGCCGCCGTGTCCACACCGGCCGTGTATTCCTGCAGTCCCAGATAGAAGGCGTTGTAGCTGTCAAGGGATTTCTTGAGCGCAATGATGGTCTTTGCGCCCTCGGAGGCCGCCGTGAGCTTGGACTGTACCTCCTCCGAGGCCATGTTCTCGGAGATGAGCTCCTGTATCTTGGCTTCCGTGTTCTGCTCGATGAGCGCCGCGACCTCGTCGCTCTCCATCTGCGTGGCCGTATTGCTCTCAATGTTGGTCTGGATGTTGTCGCTGCCCATCTGCTCCGTCACTGCCGCCGCGATCTGCCCCTGCACTGTCTCGGAGGCCATCTGTTCCTCGATCGCCGTGCTGACAGTCGCCTGTGTATCCTCGGATACCTCTCCGGCCTCCACCGCCGCGTTGTATTCATCGACGGTGGTGATGCTGCCGCCTGTGGCCTCGCTGATAACAGCAGCCGTCACCTGCGCCTGCACCGCAGCGGTCACCTGGCTCGTGACCTGCTCCTGCACCGCCGCCGTGACCTGCGTCTTCACATTCTCCTGCACCGCCGCCGTCACACCGGCTACGACCGTCTCGCGGTTTTTCTCCACCGCCGCCGTGACCTGCGCCAGCGCCTGGTTATAGACCTTCGTCTCGTCCAGCGAGTCAATGAGAGCATTGAGCACATCCGCGTAGTTGCCAATGGTAAGGTCTGCGACCTCAAGCCCCGCGGCGCGGATCTGGGTCGTCGCCGTGGCAAGCAGCGTATTGAACACCTGCGCCGCGCCGCCGTTCAGGCTGCTGCTGTTGGCGGAGAGGGTATCGAGGCCGGAGGAAAGCTCGGCAAGGCCGGACTTGATCTGTCCCGCTCCGTCGTCCACGGAGGCCGCGCCGTCGCTCAAGGTCCTGGCGCCATCCGCAAGCTGGTTCACGCCGTCCACCAGGTCATCCGACTTCTCAAGCAGCGTGCAGAGGCCGTCATACAGCGCGGAGGAGCCGTCCATGAGCTGATCCATCGCGTCGGTCAGCTCGTTCAGAGAGTCCGTCTCGCCCTCCACATCGTCGAGCTTGTCGCCGTCCACCTCGTTGAAGAGCTCGTTCGTGGCGACGGTAATGGTCATGCCAAAGCTGAAATCCGTCACATCGGCGCTGATCTCCACATAGTCCGGGATATCGAGCTTGTCGCGGTCTACGCCGAGGTTTTCCTGCAGGCCGGGGAACGCCAGCCCGACGACGATGGTGTGGTTGCCGTCATTGACGAGCTTGCCGTTGCTGACCTCCACGTTGCTGAAGCAGTCGTTGTCCAGCATCATGCCCGTCAGCATGGCAAAGGGAACGTATATCTTCTCCTGCTTGCCGTCGATCTCCACCATCTCATACTGGCGGTTTTCGTAGTCGAAGCGGATCGTCACCTTGCCGCTCTTTCCGGCAAGCTTCTCCGGCGTCACCGTCTTGCCGTCCAGCTTATAGCTGATGGTCATATCGACGGGAAGCTCCTTCTGTACATCCTCCTGGGTGTAGATGTCGTTTCCCTGTGCATCCACGACGGTCGCGTCGCCGCTAAGCTCGCCGCCGAGGGCGCTGCTCAGCCAGTCGCTGACGATGATCTTCTGGACGCTGCCGTCCGCGCCCGCCAGCACATAGACCGCCTCATCTCTGCTGGCCTCCTTCCCCGCTGCGGCGCTTACCGTCCGGGTCGCCGTCTGGCTCTCCCTTGCCGCATTCCGCTCGCTCTTCGGCAGGCTGGCCGCGCAGACGTGACCCACGCCGAGCGCCGCGCACAGGCCGAGCGCGAGCAGCTTTTTTGTGATATTATTCATGTCCCATTACCTCCGTGCGTTTCTTTCCGGTTTTAATATTTCTCATATCCAGGGTCGTTTTGCAGATGATCCTATCCAGCAGCATGAACATGGCGGGCAGTATGAAGCTCACGAGCAGCATGCTGATGACCGCGCCGCGCGCCATCAGCATACACATGGAGCTCACGATCTCGATATCCGAGTAGAGCGCCACGCCGAAGGTCGCGGCGAACATGCCCATGCCGGAGACGATGATCGACGGGATGGAGGTATACAGCGCCGTCCACACCGCGTCCCGCTTGCTCTTGCCGCCGATGCGCTCCGCCTTGTAGCGGGTCGTCATCAGGATGGCGTAGTCCACCGTTGCGCCGAGCTGGATCGTGCTGATGCAGATGGGCGTGATGAACGCCAGGCTCTGGCCGAGGTAGTGCGGCAGCCCCAGATTGATGAAGATGCCGAGCTCGATCACGGCGATCAGAATGACGGGGAGCGACAGGCTCTTTTCCACCAGCAGGATGATGATGAAGATCAGAACGATGGACACCGCGTTCACGACCGCGAAGTCGTGGTCGGTCGTCTCGATCATATCCTTGAGGCAGGGCGCCTCGCCGATGAGCATCCCGTTCTCGTCATAGGATTTCAGGATATCGGTCAGCTCCGTGAGCTGCTCGTTCACGAGATCGCTGGCCGGGGAATATTCGGCATTGATGAGCAGCAGCTCCCAGCGGTCGCTTTTCAGTATGCTCCTGATGCTGTCCGGGAGTATCTCCTGCGGCACGCGGGTGCCGATCACCGTTTCCAGACCGAGGACGTATTTCACGCCGTCGACCTGCTCCATCTCGTCTATCATGCTCTTGACCGTCTCCGGCGAGAGGCTCGCGTCCACCAGCACCATGTGGGTCGAGGCAATGTCGAAATCCTCCTTGAGCTTGGAGTTGGCAATGACATAGTTCATGTCGTCCGGGAGGCACTGTCCCATGTCGTAATAGACCTCGTCGTTCGCCTTGTCATAGCCGTAATAGGCCGGGGCGACGAGCAGAGCGAATACGACTAGGAACACGGGAAACGCCTTGACGATGCCCTTGGCAAAGCCCTTCATGTTCGGGATGATGGACTTATGCTTCGTCTTCTGCAGGGGCTTATCGAGCACCAGCACCAGCGAGGGAAGCACGGTCACGCAGCCGATGACGCCGAGCAGCACGCCCTTCGCCATGACGATGCCGAGGTCGCGTCCGAGCGTGAAGCTCATGAAGCAGAGCGCGATGAAGCCGGAGATGGTCGTGACCGAGCTTCCGACGACGCTCGTCATGGTCGCCTGAATGGCGGCAGCCATGGCCTCCTTGGCCTCCAGCCCCTCCCCACGGTGCTCGTTATAGCTGTTCCAGAGGAAGATGGAATAGTCCATCGTGACGGCCAGCTGCAGCACGGCGGACAGCGCCTTGGTGATGTAGGATATCTCGCCGAGGAAGAAGTTCGTCCCCATGTTCAGCAGTATCATCGAGCCGATGGATGCAAGCAGCACAAAGGGGATGAGCCAGCCGTCCAGGAACAGCAGCATGGCGGCGCAGGCGAGAACGACGGCCAGGCCGACATAGGTCGGCTCCTCCTTCTCGCACAGATCCTTCAGATCGACGACCAGCGCGGTCATGCCGGAGACAAAGCACTGCTCGCCGCAGATCTGGCGGATCTCCTTGACCGCGTCCATGGTGACGTCCTCGGAGGTGCCGGAGTCAAAGAACACAGCCATCATCGTGGAATGGTCGGTGTTGAACTCGCGGTAGAGCTTATCCGGAAGCAGCTCCATGGGGATGGACAGGTCGGCGAGGGTGTCGTACCACAGCACGGTGTCAACGTGGTCGACCTGCTCCACCTTGGCCTTCAGCTCGGCCACATCCTCGCTCGACATATTCTCAAAAATCAAAAAGGTGAACGCGCCTTTGTTGAAATCCTCCAAAAGCTCGTTCTGCCCGATGACCGTATCCATGTCCGACGGCAGATAGGTCAGCATATCGTAGTTGACCCTCGTTTTCGCCATGCCGATGGCCGACGGTATCATCAGGATCACGGTCAGTATCAAAATCGCTATGCGGTGCTTGACGACCGCCCTTGAAAATCTCATGCTCACATCCTCTTCCTTCCGCTGACAGGCTCTCCAAAGCCCCCTATTTCCATTACCGTATCATCCCGCAAACGCGATCGGTTTTCCAGTGTCAAGCGCTCGCGCCCTGACTGATTTTTGGACAGAGAGGCGGAAATGTCCAAAAAAATTCCGGCACGGTTGACCCGTGCCGGATACAAGATATGACGTTTTTCAGCCCAGATTTTTCTCCAGGGTGTCAAGGCAGCCGGCCAGCTTCCTCGGAAGCTTGCCGCCGAACCTCTGATAGAACGTGCGGATGCCGGCGGCCTCCTCGCGCCAGAGGCCGGTGTCCACGTCGAGCAGCCCCTCCAGCGTCTCACGCGACACACCGGAGCCGTCGAGGTCGATGTCCTCCGCATAGGGCAGCCAGCCGATGGCCGTCTCGCGCGCCTCCGCCTCGCCATAGCAGCGCTTGAGCACCCACTCGACCACGCGCAGGTTGTCGCCGAAGCCCGGCCAGATGAATGCGCCCTGCTCGTCGGTTCGGAACCAGTTGACATTGAAGATCTTGGGCGGATTGGTCAGCTTCTGCTCCATGTCGAGCCAGTGCTGCCAGTAGTCGGCCATGTGGTAGCCGCAGAACGGCAGCATGGCCATCGGGTCGCGGCGCACCTCGCCCACCTGTCCCTCGGCGGCGGCGGTCTTTTCCGAGGCCATCACAGAGCCGACGAACACGCCGTGCGTCCAGTCGCGGCTCTGGTATACCAGCGGCGCGGTTTTGGCGCGGCGGCCGCCAAAGAGGATAGCATCGATGGGCACGCCCATGGGGTTGTCAAACTCGGGGCTGATGCACGGGCAGTTCTTCGCCGGGGCGGTGAAGCGGGAGTTGGGGTGTGCGCCCTTGGAGCCGTCCGAGGGATCCCAGGGCTCACCCTTCCAGTTGAGCGCGTCCGTCGGAGGGTTCTTGTCCATGCCCTCCCACCAGACGGTGCCATCCGGCTTCAGCACGACGTTCGTGAAGATGGAGTCGCGGGCGCAGGATGCGAGCGCGTTGGGGTTGGACTTGGCGCTCGTGCCGGGCGCAACGCCAAAGAAGCCGTACTCCGGGTTGACCGCCCAGAGCCGCCCGTCCGGGCCGGGACGCAGCCACGCGATATCGTCGCCCACCGTCCAGCACTTCCAGCCCTTTTCGCGATAAGCCTCCGGCGGGATGAGCATGGCGAGGTTGGTCTTGCCGCAGGCGGACGGGAACGCGCCGCAGATATAACGCGTCTCACCCTGCGGGTTCTGCACGCCGAGGATGAGCATATGCTCCGCGAGCCAGCCCTCGTCCCGCGCAAGGCAGGAGGCGATACGCAGCGCAAAGCACTTCTTGCCGAGCAGCACGTTCCCGCCGTAGCCGGAGTTCACGGACATGATGTAGTTCTCCTGCGGGAAGTGGACGATGTAGCGCTTTGACTCGTCGAGCTCCGCCTTGGAGTGGAGACCCTTTATGTAGTCCGCGCTGTCGCCCAGCGCCTCAAGCACTTTATTGCCCACGCGGGTCATGATGGCCATGGACACGACGACGTAAATGCTGTCGGTCAGCTCTATGCCGTATTTGGCGAAGGGCGAGCCGACGATGGACATGGAGTACGGAATGACATACATCGTCCGCCCCTTCATGCAGCCGTCGTAGATACCGCGCAGCAGATGCTTCATATCCGCCGGTGCCATCCAGTTGTTGGTCGGACCCGCGTCCTCCTCCTTCTCGCAGCAGATGAAGGTGCGCGCCTCGACGCGCGCCACGTCGTTCAGGGCGCTGCGATGGTATACGCAGCCGGGCAGCTTCTCCTCGTTGAGCTTGATGAGCTCGCCGGTGATGAACGCCTCGCGGCGCAGCGCGGCAAGCTGGTCCTCTCCTCCGTCGATCCACACGATGCGCTCCGGCTTGCAGAGCTCCGCGCAGCGGTCGACCCAGTGGAGGATGTGCTGGTTGTTTGTGTTCGGCATGATGTTCCCCTTCCGTCCGTCTTATATTTTATGTTTTATTTCAATTGGTTTATCGCATTTGTGAGCGCGGCAAACTCCGCCATAGAGAGCGCCTCGCCGCGTACCCGCTCGTCAAGGCCGCAGGCCGCAAGCGCCGCCCGTGCCGTCTCTCGCCCGCAGAGGCCGTCCAGTGCGTTCACCAGCGTCTTGCGCCGCATATTGAAGGCCGCGCGGACGACGCGGAAAAAGCTCTTTTCGTCCGTCTGCACCGGCGGGGCGGGGCGCGCTGTAAGCTGCACCACCGCGCTCGTCACCTTGGGGCGCGGGACAAAGCACTCCGCGCCAACGGTGAAGAGCAGCTCCGGCTCGGCATACCACTGGGCGAGCAGGGAAAACGCACCGTACTGCGGCGTATCCGGCGCCGCCGCGATGCGCTCCGCCACCTCCTTCTGCACCATGACCGTCAGCGACTCGAAGCAGCGCGCCTCCAGCAGGCGGGTGAGCACGGGGGTGGTTATGTTGTAGGGCAGATTCGCACAGAGCAGCGGCCGCAGCCCCGGCAAGCGCTCCCGTATATCCGCCGCGATATCGCGGCGCAGCACGTCGTCAAAGATGAGCTCGATGTTCTCACGTCCGGCCAGCGTCTCCGCCAGCACCGGGCGCAGCGTCTCATCCAGCTCATAGGCCAGCACCCGTCCGGCGCGCAGCGACAGCTGCTCGGTGAGGCAGCCGAAGCCGGGGCCGATCTCCACGACGCCGCAGCTCTCGTCCGCGCCGCAGCCTTCCGCGATCTGCTCCGGCACCCAGGCCGCTGTCAGGAAGTTCTGTCCCTTGGACTTGGAAAAACGGAAGCCGTGGCGCGAAAGCAGCGTCTCGACCTGATGTATATCACACAGCTCCATCACAAAAGCCCCCAGCATACCAGCGGTATCGTCAGCGTAGACAGCACGGTCGAGACGAAGACCGTCCGCGAGGCAAGCGAGGCATTGCGCCCGTATTGCAGCGACAGCATGGCCGCGACCGCCGCCACGGGCATACCGGCCTGTATCGTCATCGCACCGAGCAGCAGCTCATTGTTTATAAACAGCCCCATGACGAACCATACCGCCGCCGGAACGGCCAGCAGCCGGAACGCCGAGAACACATAGCAGCGCCAGTCCCCCAGCGCCTCGCGCAGCGGCATATCGCCCAGCGACGCGCCGACGATGATCATGGAGAGCGGAACGATCATGTCGCCCATCGAATCCACAGCCTGTTCGACCGGCGCGGGCACCTGCACCCGCAGGAGCAGCAGCACGACGGCCACATAGGTCGCCACCATCGGCGCACTGCGCAGCACGCTCGTGTCAAAGCGGAAACCGCCGCGGAGCTCGCCGCGTATCATCATCACGCCGACGGAATAGGCCAGCAGGTTGAACGGCACGAGCAGGAGCGACGCATAGAGCAGCGCCTCGCCGCCGAGCAGCGCGTTGACCACGGGAAAGCCCATGAAGCCGACGTTGCCGAATACGGTCATGAAGGCGTAGAGCTCCCGCTCCCCCTCCTTTTTCCGCAGCGCGAACCACACCAGCGCGCCGAGCGCGATCAGCACGGCATACATGACAAAGCCCGAGAAAAACACGGCGGCAAGCTTCGCCGCATTGATCTCGAACTCGATATTGACGGCGCTGGACAGCACCATGCAGCTCTGCGGCACTGCCAGCGTAAAGCGTGTTATCTTTCGGTTCCCGTCCGCGTCGATCACGCCCGTTTTGGCGCATACGACCCCGACGATCAGCATCAGGAGCATGACAAGCATCTGCTCAAAGGTCAACAAAGCATTCATGCGTCCATTCTATCATTGACCGCCGGCAAATACAACCGCGAAACTCCCCTTTCCGATAAATAAAAGCAATCGGAAAGGGGAGTTATCACAAATCAAAGCAAAACGCCGGCAAAGCGCACCGCAAGCCACGCGATCAGCACCGCCGCCGCACCGCCCAGCGCATAGACCGGGCGGAAGACCCGCCGCCTGTATGTCCCGCGCGCCCTCGCGGCATAGGCCGACGCCGCCCGCCGCGCCTCCTCCAGAAGCCGCTTGGCGCCGTCCGGCTCCTTTTTCAGATAGTCGTCGCGGATGATGAAAATGGCCTGCTCAAATATTCGCTCGTCCGGCGAGCGAACCACCACGACACGGCGGTTTGTTCCCTTGACCACAGCTCTTGCCTCCCCGCTCGGTTTATAGAGGCATTGTAACCGCCGCAGCATTTTCTTATGCAGGCCGGACACGATTTTTCCGCGCTCCGTCATGGCCGCTCCTCCACCCGTATGGCCATGGCCGTCATATCGTCGGAGCAGCCGAAGCGCTCGCGGGCGGCCTGCAGGGCGCAAAGCGCAAGCGTCTTCATCTCCTGGCCATCCGAGGCGGCCAGGACGTCGCGCAGCCACTGGTCGTTGTCCTCTGCAAGCACGCCGTCCGAGGCGATGAGCGCCACGTTGCCGGGACGCAGCTTCATACGCACCACATCCGGCGCGCTCCCCTCGCCCGTCATGAGACCCGCCGCCATGGACTTGCCCTTGATGCGGCGGATGGCGCGGCCGGTCTTGATATAGCTGGGCGCGGCGCCGTATTTATAGAAGCTGGTCTGCCCCGTGAACAGGTCGATGCAGCAGAGGTCGACCGTGGCATAGCCCCATTCGTCGCCGTTTTTGAGCAGAACGGCCGCATTGAGCAGCCGCATGGCCGTCTCCGGCTCCACGCCGGAGCGCAGGAACTCCTCCAATATCCGCAGCGCCGCCGAGCTTTCCACGGCGGCCTCCGCGCCCGTGCCCATGCCGTCGGACAGGATCACGCACAAAAAGCCCGCGTCCGTCTTGAAATAGCAGCTTCGGTCGCCGGAGATGCTCTCGCCGTCCTTTTTGACCGCCGCGATGCCCACCGACACGGCCAGCGGCTCCGCCTCGATGAGCAGCAGCCGTTCGCCGTCCCCTCCGGCGAGCCGCGCCAGCCGCACGCCCACCACGGATGACAGCTTTTCGAGCCAGCCCTCCGTCTGCGTGAACGCCTCCGCGTCGGGGCTGTCGATAATGACCCGTATGCGCCCGCGCCCGTCGCGGAACACGGAGCAGCCGCCGTCCATCTCCGCGCCCGAGAGGAAGCGTCCCAGCCGCCGCTCCAGCCGCATATCCGGCCCCGCCGCGCCGCAGAACTCGCCCGCGACCGCGTGCATGAGCGCCGCGATATCCACGAATTGGCCATAGGCCGCCGTCTTCACCTCGTCGAGCCGGGACAGAAACTGCCTCCGATACAGCATTCCGCGCAGCTCGGCGTTGACGGCGCAGAGAAAATCGTCCTTATGCAGGCAGCGCATACGGAAGCGCTCGGAAAGATCGTCCCAGCGCATATAGCCGCGCCGCTGCATGGCCTCCGCCGCCTCGGTGAGCGTGGCGAGGGTCTGCTTGGCCTCGGTGTGCCAGCAGAGCTCCTTGCCGGGGCAGTCGCGGCACACAGCATCCGAGCTGCGGTCGAACACCGCCTCCATATCCGGCGTCGTGTCCTCATGGCTCGCGGCGGCGTGAACGACCTCATAGAGCCGCCGGAACGCCTCGGACAGCCGCTCCATCCGCGCCGCCTGATAGCGCCGGAAGGCCGCCTCGCCATTCCCGTCCTCGCTTTTCAGATAGGCGCACACAGGGTCGACAAGCGCCGGAGGCAGAATGAGAAAGACAACGGACGCGGCGAAGCACTCATACAGCGCCGCAAGCTCCATGCGCCCGTTCCAGCCAAACAGCACGCAGAGCGCGTTGGCCGCGCAGTAGAACATGACGAAGGGAAAGCGCCCGCGGCGGCTCACCGCCCCCGCCGTCAGCGCCGACAGCGCATAGCAGGCGCAGCGGAATATCACCGCGTCCACGGCCAGATCCATGCAGAGGCCGAACAGCGCCCCCGCCGCCCCGCCGACCAGCGGCCCGCCGCCATAGGCCGCCAGCATGACGACCAGCAGCGAGAGAAACGGCCCGAGATAGACCGCGCCGAATATCCCCAGCGGACGCAGACTCATCAGCACACAGCCGAGCGCCGCCGCCATGCACAGGCCGCGCCGCCGCTCGCCGCCCTCCGTGGCCTCGCCGCCGTCCGCGACGAGCTCCATGAACGCAAGGCAGCAGCCGCCGCACAGCACCGTCTCCGCCACGAGCCGCAGCGAGTACGGCACAAGGCCGTTATCGCCCGCCGTGTAAAACAGCCCCGTGGCACAGGTGAAGAGCATCGCGCAGAGCGGCATGAACCATATGCTCCCCGTGACCCGCAGATCCCGGCACACGAGCTTGAGCGTGAACAGCAGGAACATCGCGGCGATAAATCGCACGCCGTCCACGAGTCCGCCGGACAGCAGATAGCCCGCCAGCGTCCCCATAAGGCACAGAAGCCCCTCCAGCTCCGTTCCCGCCGCGCCGACCACCGCCACGCCGAAGGACCCGCAGCCGGAAAACAGCCGCGCCGCGCCCAGCGCCGTCCCCATAAGAAAGCTCGCCGAATACCGCAGCGCGTTTCGCAGCGCCGGCCTGTCCGCCAGCGCCGTGCGCAGACCCTCCGCCGCCCGCAGCCGCTCCATTTTGACCGCCATGTCCGATCCTCCGATGATGTGTTTACATAAATATATATTATGCAAACTATCAAATGCAGTCGAAGCGCGCGGCAGGGACAAAAAAATCCGCCCTGATACAATTATACGCATCCGCTCATGCACAGACGCGGGAAGCGCGGCGGATATTCGTTCAAATTTTCAGCAGATCCCGTAATTTTTTGTTGATTTCCGGCGAAGATATGATAACATAGATAAAATACATTGAACTGAGGTGTACTATGGCCTTTTACTTTGAAGAACCCTCCCGCACGTTCAGCGAATATCTGCTCGTCCCCGGCTATTCCTCCTCCGAGAACATTCCCGAGAATGTCTCGCTGCAAACGCCCGTCGTCAAATTCCGCCGCGGCGAGGAATGCCCTCTCTCCATGAACGTCCCCATGGTCTCCGCCGTCATGCAGTCCGTGTCCGGCGAGAAAATGGGCATCGCGCTCGCCCGCGAGGGCGGCATCGCCTTCATCTATGTCTCGCAGCCCATCGAGCAGCAGGCGGAGATGGTGCGCCGCGTGAAAAATCACAAGGCGGGCTTCGTCTTCAGCGACTCGAACCTCCGCGTGACCGACCGGCTCTATGACGTGCTCGCGCTCAAGGAGCAGACCGGCCACTCCACCATGGCCGTCACCGAGGACGGCAGCGGGAACGGCAGGCTTCTCGGCATCGTCACCAGCCGCGACTACCGCGTCAGCCGCATGGATCCGGCCACGCCCGTCAGCGAGTTCATGACCCCCGCCGAAAAGCTCATCACCGCACCGGAGGGCACGAGCCTCCGCGAGGCCAACGACATCATATGGGAGCACAAGCTCAACGCCCTGCCCATCATCGACGCGGAGGGGCGGCTCGTCTCCTTCGTTTTCCGCAAGGACTACGACGCGCACAAGACCAACCAGCTCGAGCTGCTCGACAGCCAGAAGCGCTATGTCGTCGGCGCAGGCATCAACACCCGCGACTACGCCCAGCGCGTACCGGCGCTGGTGGAGGCCGGTGTGGACGTGCTCGTCATCGACTCCTCCGAGGGCTATTCCGAGTGGCAGAAGCGCACGCTCGACTGGATCCGCGAGAACTACGGCGACAGCGTGAAGGTCGGCGCGGGCAACGTCGTGGACGGCGAGGGCTTCCGCTTCCTGGCCGAGGCCGGGGCGGATTTCGTCAAGATCGGCATCGGCGGCGGCTCCATCTGCATCACCCGCGAGACAAAGGGCATCGGCCGCGGCCAGGCCACCGCCGTGATCGATGTGGCGCGGGCGCGCGACCAGTATTATGCCGAGACGGGCATATACGTCCCCATCTGCGCCGACGGCGGCATTGTGCAGGACTACCACATCACCCTCGCCCTCGCCATGGGCGCAGACTTCTGTATGCTTGGCCGCTACTTCTCCCGCTTCGACGAATCCCCCTCCGCCAAGGTGCTGATCGGCGGCAGCTATATGAAGGAATACTGGGGCGAGGGCAGCGCCCGCGCCCGCAACTGGCAGCGCTATGACCTCGGCGGCGCGAAGGACAAGCTCTCTTTTGAGGAAGGCGTGGACTCCTATGTCCCCTACGCCGGCTCGCTGGCGGACGGCATGGCCGCCACGCTGCTGAAAATACGCTCGACCATGTGCAACTGCGGCGCGAACACCATCGCCGAGCTGCGCGACAAGGCCAAGCTCACGCTCGTGTCCTCCGTCTCCATCGTGGAGGGCGGCGCGCACGACGTGCTGCTCAAGGACACCACCAAGTCCGGCGGCCGCAGCTGACGGACACGCGCTGTTCGATGAGCGACATCCGCGCCTTTCTCCGGCGCTGCGGCATGGACACGGCGCCGCTCGACATGGACGCGGCGCTGGCGGAATATATCCGCCAAATGCGGGCGGGGCTAGATGGGGAGCCGTCCTCGCTTCGGATGCTCCCGAGCTGCCTCCGCGTGCCGCCCATGCCGAAAAGCCGCCGTGTGCTGGCGCTCGATGCCGGAGGCACGAACCTCCGCACCGCCGCCGTCCGCTTTGACGCGGCGGGTCAGCCGGCCATCGAGCGGCTCGACCGCCGTCCCATGCCCGGCCGTATTACCGCCATAGACCGCGACGGCTTTTTCGCCGCGCTGGCGGACGCGCTTGCGCCGCTGGCGGAGGGGGATGAGCCGGCCGGCTTCTGCTTCTCCTTCGTCATGGACGTTCTGCCCGATCACGACGCGCGCATCGGCGCGTTCTGCAAGGAGCTGCACATCGACGGCGCGGAGGGCGCGCTGCTCGGCGCATCGCTCGACCGTGCGCTCGTCCGGCATGGACTTAGCTCCCGCCGCTTTACGCTGCTCAACGACACCGCCGCCGCGCTGCTGGCGGCTGCGGACGACGCAGCGGGATACGACGGCTGCATCGGCTTCATCCTCGGCACGGGCACGAACGCCTGCTACATTGAACCGCAGCGCGGCGGCGAGATCATCAACCTCGAATCCGGCCTCTATAACGGCTTCCCGCGCGGCACGTTCGACCTCGCGCTGGACGCCGCCTCGGAGCGGCCGGGCGATCATCTCGCGGAGAAGCTGTTCGGCGGCGCATATATGGGCGAGCTTGCCTTTCGCTGCGCACGCGGCGCGTGTGAGGCGGGGATGTTCTCCAGCCGCTTTGCCGAAGCACTGGCACAGTGCGGCGGCTTCACGACCTCACAGCTCAGCGCCTATTGCAATAAAGCGCCAGATAATCTGCTCGCGGCGCTCACCGCCGGAAACGCCGACGACGAGGCGGCGCTCTTTGCCATGATCGACACGCTTTATGAGCGCGCTGCGTGTATGATCGCCGTCACGCTGACCGCCATCGCCGTCCATACGGACAGCGGGCGAAGCTCCGCGCGTCCCTGTCTTGTGTGCGCGGACGGCTCGTCCTTCTACGGCGCGCCCCTGCTGCGTCCGAAGCTGCGGCACTGGCTCGACAGCTGGTCGTCCGCCCGCTGCGGGCGACATTTTCGCTTCACCCGCCGCGACGACGCGCCCCTCCTCGGTGCCGCCATCGCCGCCGCACAGGAAACGGAAAAAACGGTCGACCGCCATCCCTAAATGGTGTAAAATGAAAAAACGAACGAGGGGAGTTGACAAAATGTTTTGCAGCACCTGTGGCAGCGAGATCCCTAACGATGCGCATGTCTGCCCTTCTTGTAATGCAAAGCTGAGAGATTTCAAGTTCTGCAAGCATTGCGGACAAAAGATCGACCCCCGACTGCGTTGTCTGCCCCAAGTGCGGCAAGCAGGTCGAGGAGCTGAGGCAGAAGCTTGAAACACCCCAGATCATAATCAACAACTCCAACAACAATGTCAACACAAACACCAACAGCAATCAAAATTTCAACGACGGCTACTATGGAGAAACGCCCAAAAACAAGTGGGTCGCGTTTCTCCTTTGCCTCTTCCTCGGCAGCCTCGGCGCGCATAAATTCTATGAGGGCAAGATCGGAACCGGCATCCTCTACCTCTGCACCGCCGGCCTCTTCTGCATCCGCTGGCTGATCGACATATTCAAATACCTCGCCAAGCCAAATCCTTATTACGTCTCATAAACCCAAACGACGGAGCGAAAAAAGCTCCGTCGTTTTCCAGGCTGTCAAAGCCCCCCCGTTTTCACAGGTTGAAAGCCGCGGTCCTTGACAAGCTGTGACCGCCGCTCCAAACCGGAGCGGCGGTCGTGCTTTATTCGCCTTGTGTCAGCGGATGTCGTGGATGATCTTGCGGGGGCAGACGTCGGAGCAGTGGCCGCAATGGACGCACTTGGACTGGTCGATGACCGCGAGGTTGTTCTCGATCACGATGGCGTCCGCCGGGCACTCGCGCTTGCAGAGCTGGCAGGCGATACAGCCAAAGTCGCAGATCTTGCGCACGTCGATGCCCTTGTCCTTGGAGGCGCAGGCGACCAGGTCGGTCGAGTTCGCCGGGACCTTGACGATCATGCCGCGAGGACAGGCCTCGGCGCACTTCATGCAGCCGACGCACTTGCTGCGGTCGACGACCGCCACGCCGTTCTCGACGTGCATCGCGTCAAAGGGACAAGCGGCCGCGCAGTCGCCAAGGCCAAGGCAGCCGTAAGCGCAGGCCTTTGCACCGCCGCCGGGCAGACGCGTGGCGGCGAGGCAGGAGGGAATGCCCTCATAGCTGTATTTCTCGGCGGCATGGCCGGTCGTACCGGCGCAGCGGACGAAAGCGACATAGCGCTCGCCCCCGGCGGCCGCGACGCCCATGATCCGGCCGATGCCCTCCGCAGCGGCAGCGCCGCCGGGCACGCAGGCGTTGACCGGAGCCTCGCCCTTGACGACCGCAGCGGCATAGCCGTCGCAGCCGGGGTAGCCGCAGGCGCCGCAGTTCGCGCCCGCGAGGCAGGAGCGAACCTCGTCCACGCGGGGGTCGGTCTCCACAGCGAATATCTTACCGGCCACGGCCAGCAGCACGCCGAACGCGAGGCCGAGCGCCGCCAGCACCAGCACGGCATAAATAACTGTCATCATATTCGTATGCCCTCCTTAAAAGATCTTGAGTCCCGAGAAGCCCATGAACGCGAGCGCGAACAGCGCCGCCGACACGAGGCAGATCGAGAAGCCCTCGAAGATCTTGGGGTAGTCGGCAAACTCCAGCCGCTCACGCACGCTGGCGAAGAGGATGATCGCCACGGCGAAGCCGACGCCGCCGGTGAAGCCGTAGACGACGCTTTCAAGGAAGTTGTAGCCGTTCTGGGTGTTGAGCAGCACCACGCCGAGCACGGCGCAGTTGGTGGTGATGAGCGGGAGGAAGATACCCATGGCGGTGTAGAGCGAGGGGATGCTCTTTTTGAGGAACATCTCGACGAGCTGCACCAGCACGGCGATGACGAGGATATAGGCCACGGTCTGCATGAAGTCGAGCCCCAGCGGGATGAGCAGATACTCGTTGACGACCCAGCAGATCGCGGAGGCGAGGGTCATGACGAAGGTGACAGCAACGGACATACCCGTCGCGGTGGACATCTTGTTCGACACGCCCAGGAACGGGCAGCAGCCGAGGAACTGGGAGAAGATGAAGTTGTTGATGAGGATGGCTCCCAGCGAGATGGAGACAAGAGAAGCAAACATTACTTATCCCCCTCCTTTTCCTTCTTTTTCGCACTCTTGGCAAGCGCGGCGTTCATCGCGGCCAGCAGCAGGCCAAGGGTCAGGAAGCCGCCGAACGGCAGCAGCAGCGCACCCGCGCCGTAGGTCTCGGGGAAGATACGGACACCCGCGCCCGTACCGTCCAGCGTCAGGCGGAAGCCGTTTGCCACGTCGATGAGGCCGCCGCCGAAGGTGCCCGCACCGAGCAGCTCACGCACCACGCACATGGCGATGAGCACGAGCGTATAGCCGAGACCCATGAACACGCCGTCGAAGAAGCTGCGGGAGACCGGCTCCTTCTGGCAGAACGCCTCGGCGCGGCCGATGATGATGCAGTTGACGACGATCAGCGGGATGAACACGCCGAGCGATTCACTCAGCGCCGGGACAAAGGCCTGCAGCAGCAGGTCGACGATGGTCACGAAGCCCGCGATGACGACCACGAAGATGGCCAGACGGATCTGGTCGGGGATGATCTTGCGGATGGCCGAGATGACGACGTTGCAGCAGGTGAGGATGATGAGCACGGACAGACCCATGCCGAGGCCGTTGAACAGGGAGGTCGTGATGGCCATGGTCGCGCAAAGGCCGATCTGCTGTACGAGGACGGGGTTATTGGTGATAAGCCCCTCTTTAAGCTGTGATTTGATATTCATGTGTGTACCTCCTTAACCCGTGACCGTCGCATCGGCAGCGGGCTGGGCTGAAGCCGTACCGGCTGCTGCGGGCTGGGCCGTGGCGACAGGCTCCTGCGTGGCCGGCTCCTGCGTGGCGGGCGGCGTGGCAAGAGGCTGCGCCGGAGCGGTCTGCTCCAGAACGACCTCCGCCGGAACGACGGGCGCGGCCGGCGCACCGAGCGCGGCGCAGACATCAAGCGCGGCGGTCACGCCCTTGCAGACGGCAGCCGAGGTGATGGTCGCGCCGGAAATGGCGTCGATGCTGCCGCCGGATTTGGTGACGGCGACGGGGCTGGCCTGGCCGACGAACTGGGCGCGGAAGGCCTCGCCCTTTTCGCTGCTCTGCGCAGCGATGGCACCGAGACCGGCGGTCTCGCTGGACGAGGTGATGGAGATGCCGGTGCAGCGGTAGTCGGTCGAGACGCCGACGATCATGGTGATCTCACCCTGGGAGCCGGTCTCCGTGACCTCCACGACCCAACCGGCGTTACCGGCCTGATAGACGGCGTTTATGTCGTCCGCGGCATAGCCGAGGTCGGTGTAGCTGTCGGCATAGAGCACGGCCTGCATGGCGGCGTTGAGCTTATCCGCCTTGCGCTGGGCGATGCGTCCGGCGGTCACGCTGTTGACGAGGCCGAGGACGAGCGCCACGATGGCGGCCACGGCGAGCAGCACGAGGCCGAGGCGGATGATGCTGGCGGCAAGGCTGTTGGTTTTCTTCTCCTCCATTACTCGGCCGCCTCCTCTCCGCCGGACTTTTTCGCCTGCTTCCTGGCGGCGGCGCGTTCGGGAAGCGTTTCAAACCAGCTCACGAGCTTGGAGGGCTTGACGACGCCGAAGCGGCGGGGCGCAGTGGCCTTGTCGAGCATCCAGACCGTGAGGTTCATGATAAGGATGGCATAGCTGACGCCCTCGGGATAGGAGCCAAAGTAGCGGATGAGCACGGTGATGACACCGCAGCCGATGCCGTAGATGACCTGACCCTTGGGGGTGACGGGGCTGGTGCAGTAGTCGGTCGCCATGAAGATGGCGCCGAGCAGCAGACCGCCGCTGAGGACGTTCTGGAGCATCCAGAGGATGTGGTTGTTGCCGCGGGAGAAGAGCAGCGTGAGAACCGCGACGGTGCCGACGAAGCTCACGGGGATGCGCAGCGTGATGACCTTGCGGTACACGAGCCACGCGCCGCCGAGCAGCAGCGCGAGCGCGCTCACCTCGCCGATGCAGCCGCCGACGTTGCCGATAAAGAGCGCACCGAGCGAAACGTCGGCGAGGCTTCCGGCATGGATGGATGCAAGCGGCGTCGCATAGGTCACGGCGTCCACATTGCCCGCGAAGGCGGGCGCCTTCCAGCTCGTCATGAGGACGGCGTAGGAGGCGAGCAGGAACGCACGTCCGGCCAGCGCCGGGTTGAGGAAGTTCTTGCCGATGCCGCCGAAAAGCTGCTTGACGAGCACGATGGCAAAGAGCGAGCCGATGATGGCCATCCACCACGGCGCCGTGGGCGGCATGGTAAACGCCAGCAGAAGGCCGGTCACAACGGCGGAGAGATCGCCGATGGCGTCGTATTTCTTCAGAAGACGGCGATAGCCCCACTCAAAGAACACGCAGCTCACGACGCTCACCACGGTCACGACCAGCGCGCCCAGACCGAAGAAGATGATACCGGCGAGCAGCGCGGGCATCAGCGCGATGATGACGTCGAGCATGATGGCGCGGGTATCGCGCGGCGTGCGGATGTGGGGAGAGGAGGATACAACGAGCTTGATGTTTTCGTTCATCTTATTTTTCCTCCTTTTCCTGCGCCTTGGCGGCCTCGGCCTCTGCCTTGGCCTTCAGCGCAGCGTCATAGGCCTGGATCCTGGCCTTACCGGCCTTGAAGGCGTGGGTCAGGTCGAGACGGCCGGGACAGATATAGGTGCAGGCGCCGCACTCCACGCAGTCGGTGAGGTTGAGCTTCTTCATCATCTCAACATCGCCCTTCTGCTCGTAGAGATACATATAAATCGGCTGCAAATGCATGGGGCAGGCCTGTACGCACTGGCCGCAGCGGATGCAGGTCGGGTGCTCGGAGCGGCGGTTCTCGTCGCCCGCGAAGCAGAGCAGCGACGCGGTGCCCTTGCCGCAGGGAACATCGAGATCGTACTGCGCGATTCCCATCATCGGACCGCCCATGACGATCTTCCACGGCGTTTTGGCGAAGCCGCCCGTCTGCTCGATGACCCAGCGCATGGGGGTGCCGACGCGGATCTTAACGTTCTGCGGCTCGGCGATGGCGGAGCCGGAGACGGTCACGACGCGCTCGATGGCCGGCCAGCCCTCATAGACCGCGCGATAGACGGAATAGCTCGTGAAGGTGTTGAACACGGCGCAGCCCACGGCGGCAGGCAGCCCGTTGGGCGGCACCTCGCGGCCGGTGATGGTCTGTACCAGCGTTTTCTCCGCGCCCTGCGGGTAGCGGCAGTCGAGCTCGACGATCTCGATGCCCATATTGGCCGCGCCCTTGAAGCGGAGCAGGTCGATGGCGAACTGCTTGTTCTTCTCGATGGCAAAGTAGGCGTGGTCGACCCTGCAGGCGCGCATGATGAGCGAAATGCCCTTGAGCAGCTCATCCGGATGCTCCAGCATGGTGCGGTGGTCGCTCGTGATGTAGGGCTCGCACTCGGCGCCGTTGATGATAACGGTGTCCACCTTGCCCCAGCCGCTCGTGATCTTGAACGCAGTGGGGAAGGTCGCGCCGCCCATGCCGACGATGCCGGCCTCACGGATGATGGCCGCGAGCTTTTCGGGGTCGTCCAGTGCATCCTCCGGCGCGGGGATCATCGTCTCCGCCGGGGAATCCTTGCCGTCGTTTTCGATGACGACGCTCGTCACCATATTACCCATGGAGTTGAGCCTGGGTTCGATGGCAACGACCTTGCCGGAGACGGAGGCATGGATGGGGGCGGAAACGGGACGGTCGGAGTCGCCGATCTTCTGTCCGAGGCGCACCTCATCCCCCACGGCGACGATCGGCGTACAGGGAGCGCCGATGTGCTGGGACATGGGGATAACGACCTGCGGCGGAAGCGGGATCTCACGGATCACAGCCTCGTTCTGGGGAGCCTTACAGTCGTCCGGATGGACGCCGCCATAGGAGGGGAAAGGCGGCTTGCCTCCCGCTCGTGCTCCCTTGGTTCGGAATACCATGTGCATCACCTCTGTGTGCTTAAATTTTGCATAGAGCCATTCTAACACATCTAAATATTAGTGTCCATCCCAAATTCACGTCTTTTATTGCGTTTGTGACATTTTTTCTGTGCTTGTACAATCCGATTTTGGCTGATATAATAAATAAGTAAGGGCCATCCCACAGAAAGCGCGGGGGTTCGCGCCCGATTTGAACGCTTTATATTCATGCCTATGCGCCGCCGGAATACGGAATGCGCGGCGTTTTCCCGAAAAGGAGGGGCTTTTCATGTTCGACGAATATCCGCGCCCGCAGATGAAGCGGCCAAACTGGATCAATCTGTGCGGCGAATGGGACTACGCCATCACCCGCTCGGCGGCCACGCCGACGGTGTGGGACGGCAGGATCCTCGTCCCGTTCTCGCCGGAAGCGCCTGCCTCCGGCGTCTCCCGCCTTGTGCAGCCCGGGGATTTTCTCTGGTACCGGCTCAAGACGCGCTTTCCTGCCTCGGACGACCGGCTGCTGCTGCACTTCGGCGCGGTGGATCAGCGCGCCGTGGTCTGGTGCAACGGCCTGGAGGTCGGGCGGCACAACGGCGGCTATACGCCCTTTACCATCGACCTGACGGGCTTCCCCGGCCCGGACGGCGAGGCGGAGCTCATCGTCGCCGTGCGCGACGACACGGAGAATTCCCCCCTCGGACGCGGCAAGCAGCGCCTGCGCCGCGGCGGCATCTGGTACACCCCGCAGAGCGGCATATGGCAGCCCGTATGGGCGGAGCGCGTGCCGCACGACTATATACGCTCGCTGCGCATCACGCCGTGGTATGACGAGGGCGTGGTGGAGATCGATGCCGAACCGGGCGGAACGGTGCGCTTCCAGGGACAGGATCATCCCTGTCCGGCGCGCATCCCCATCCCCAACTTCATCCCCTGGTCGCCGGAGGAGCCGCATCTCTACGACTTCTCCGTCCGCTATGGGACGGACGAGGTGCAGAGCTATTTCGCCATGCGTAAGATCTCCGTGGAGAACGGCCATATCTGCCTCAACGACCGCGTGACCTTCATGAACGGCGTGCTCGACCAGGGCTATAACCCCGACGGGCTCCTGACCTACGGCTCAGACGAGGCCATGGTGCGGGACATCGAGCTTGCGCGGGACATGGGCTTCAACACCATCCGCAAGCACGTCAAGCTCGAACCGGCACGCTGGTACTACCACTGTGACCGCCTCGGTATGCTCGTGTGGCAGGATATCCCCAACGGCGGCGGCCGCTATCGCCCGCTGGCCGTCAACGTTCCGGTCGTGGTCGGCTCGATGGGCAGCATGGACGACGGGAACTACCGCCTCTTTGACCGCGACGACCCACTCAGCCGCAAGGCGTATTATGACGAGCTGCGCGAGATCGTCGACACGCTGTACAACAGCCCCTGCGTATGCCTCTGGGTGCTCTTCAACGAGGGCTGGGGACAGTTTGACGCGAAAAAAGCGCGGGAGCTCGTCCTCTCGATGGACGGGACGCGGCTCGTCGACCACGCCTCCGGCTGGCATGACCAGGGCGTCGGCAGCATACGCGACGAGCACGTCTATTTCAAAAAATACCGCTACAAGCCCGACCGCCTCGGCCGCGCCGTCGTGCTCTCGGAATACGGCGGCTATAACCTGCGCGTGTGGGGGCACACCTGGAACGAGCGCGATTTCGGCTATAACTCCTGCGCCGACGAGCAGGTGCTGGAGCAGAAGCTGCGCCGCCTTTTCTGGAAAGAAATATACCCCGCCAAAAAGGCGGGGCTGGCGGCGGCCATCTATACCCAGCTCACCGACGTGGAGGAGGAGCTGAACGGCCTCGTCACCTACGACCGCCAGGTCGTCAAGATCCCCCTCGACCGCATACGGAAAATAACGAATATATAAAAATTCGGGTGAGAGCGCGAGGCTCTCACCCGTTTCCCTGTATGGCCGGACCGTCGCGGTCACGGCTTGCTGTGGCACTGGCCGTGGAGGGCGCAGTGGGCACAGCCGCTGCCGCAGGAGCTTTTTCCCTGCTTTTTCTGCCTAAACAAAGAGATGGAGATGGAGGTGACAATGGCTAACAGCACGGCAGATATCAGGATGGTCGCAAGATTTTCACTTATCCACTGGAACATAAAAATCCCTCCCTTGGCAAGATTCTAAGTAAGTTGGGTTTTACACCTTGGTCGTCAGCTTGGTCGCCTCGGTGTACTTGCGGAAGAAGAGCATATAGATGCCCAGCGCAAGGAACGCGACGGCAAAGATGAGGCCGATGACATTGACGCTGCCCGTGAACAGGCCGCCGAACTGGTTGATCATCAGCGCGATGATATAGGCGAAGCCGCACTGATAGCCGATGGCGAACCAGGTCCACTTGTGGTTGTTCATCTCGCGCTTGATAGCGCCGATGGCCGCAAAGCAGGGGGCGCACAGCAGGTTGAACACAAGGAAGCTGTAGCCGCTGATGCCGTTGAACGCCTGCGCGATGTTCTGGTACACCGTGCCGTCGCCGTTGGTATAGAGGATGCCGAGCGTGCCGACGATGTTCTCCTTGGCGACAAGGCCGGTGATGGAGGCGACGGCCGCCTGCCAGGTGCCCCAGCCGAGGGGCTTGAAGATCCAGGCGATCGCGCCGCCGATGGTCGCAAGGATGGAGAAGTCGATCTCTTCCTCGGTGAGCATACGGAAGGTTCCGTCCACCACGCCGAAGTAGGTCGTGAACCAGACAAGGATGGTGGAGAGAAGAATGATGGTGCCGGCCTTCTTGATGAAGCTCCAGCCGCGCTCCCACATGGAGCGGAGCACGTTGCCGAGCGTCGGCCAGTGGTAGGCGGGCAGCTCCATAACGAAGGGAGCAGGCTCACCGGCAAACATTTTGGTCTTCTTCAGCATAATGCCGGACACGATGATGGCGGCCATGCCGATGAAGTAGGCGGAGGTGGAGACCCAGGGGCTGCCGCCGAACAGAGCGCCGGCGATCATGGCGATGAAGGGCACCTTCGCGCCGCAGGGGATGAAGGTCGTGGTCATGATGGTCATGCGGCGGTCGCGCTCATTCTCGATGGTACGCGAGGCCATGACGCCCGGGACGCCGCAGCCGACACCGATGAGCATGGGGATGAAGCTCTTGCCGGACAGGCCGAACTTGCGGAAGATACGGTCGAGAACGAAGGCGATACGGGACATATAGCCGCAGGCCTCCAGGAACGCAAGCATGAGGAACAGCACGAGCATCTGGGGCACGAAGCCGAGCACCGCGCCGACACCGGCGACGATACCGTCCAGAATGAGGCCGTTCAGCCAGTCCGCGACATTGGCGGCTTCAAGCGCGTTGCCGACCAGCACGGGGATACCGGGCACCCACACGCCGTAGTCCGCGGGATCGGGCTCGTCGCCGATCTCGGCGAGGGTTTCCTTGGCCGCCTCATAATCCGCGAGCGTGGCCGTCTCCTCGCTGATGGCGAGGGTCTCCTCGTCCTCCACCTCATAGGTGAACTCGCCGTCGGGTTCGCCGTTTGCCTCGACATAAGCGTCATAGCCGTCGACGATGAGGGACGCGGCGCTGTATTCCTCCGCGACCTCGTTATAGGCCGCCGAGCCGATGCCGAACAGGTGCCAGCCGTCGCCGAACACGCCGTCGTTCGCCCAGTCCGTCGCCGGTGCGCCCACGGCCACCATGGCGACCCAGTATACAAGGAACATGACCGCCGCGAAGATGGGAAGACCCAGCCAGCGGTTGGTGACGATGCGGTCGATCTTATCGGAGGTGCTGAGCGCACCCTTGTTTTTCTTGCGGTAGCAGGCCTTGATGATGCCCGCGATGTAGATATAGCGCTCGTTCGTGATGATGCTCTCGGCATCGTCGTCGAGTTCCTTCTCCGCCGCGGCGATGTCGTCCTCGATGTGCTTCCTAACCGACTCGTCGATGTGGAGCTTTTCAAGCACCTTGTCGTCGTGCTCGAATACCTTGATGGCATACCAGCGCTGCTGCTCGGCCGGCATATTGTGGACAGCCGCCTCCTCGATGTGGGCGATGGCGTGCTCCACGGGACCGGAGAAGCTGTGCATGGGGACGGTCTTTTCACCGGCAGCGGCGCGGACGGCGGTCTCGGCGGCCTCCATGACCCCGTCGCCCTTGAGCGCGGAGATCTCCACGACCGGGCAGCCAAGCTGGCGGGACAGCTCGCCGATGTTGATCTGGTCGCCGTTCTTGCGCACGACGTCCATCATGTTGATGGCGACGACCACGGGGATGCCGAGCTCCGTGAGCTGGGTCGTCAGATAGAGGTTGCGCTCCAGGTTCGTGCCGTCGATGATGTTCAGGATGGCGTTGGGGCGCTCGTCGATCAGATAGTTGCGCGCCACGACCTCCTCCAGCGTGTAGGGGGACAGGGAGTAGATGCCGGGCAGGTCCATAATGACCACATCGTCATGCTTCTTGAGCTTGCCTTCCTTCTTTTCCACCGTGACGCCCGGCCAGTTTCCGACAAACTGGTTGGAGCCCGTCAGGGCGTTGAACAGCGTCGTTTTGCCGCAGTTCGGGTTGCCCGCAAGGGCAATTTTGATTTGTTTGTCCATATTCTCTCCTTCGGTCAGCAGGACTGACCTCGTTTCATTATTACTCGACCTCGATCATTTCGGTGTCCGCACGGCGCAGACTGAGCTCATAACCGCGCACCGTGACCTCCACCGGGTCGCCCAGGGGCGCGACCTTGCGGACATAAACCTCCGTACCGCGGGTGATGCCCATGTCCATGATGCGGCGGCGGACAGGCCCCTCGCCGTGCAGCTTGGCGACGCGGGCGGTCTCGCCGATCTTAACGTCTCGCAGCGTTTTCATACGATCTATCTCCTTAAAAATTTAATTAACCGACCATGATCTTGCGGGCCATTTCCTCGCTGATGGCGACTCTGGCCTCCTTGACCTTGACGATGATGTTGCCGCCGAGCACCGAGACGACCATGGCCGTGCCGCCGGCCACAAAGCCCAGATCCTCCAGATGTCTTTTCGTCTCCGGATTTCCGCCGATACGGCGTATCATCATTTCTTCACCCGGCTCTGCCAGATTCAACGGCATCATGGGAACATCCCCTTTTGGTTTAATGTGTCTAACTCACAAACAAAGAAAAACGGTTAATCTTCTCTAACCGTCGCTAAGTTTAATATATCTAACCTATGTTGTCAAGGGCTTTTCCGAAAAAAATATCGTTTCTTGCAAATTTGGTTAAAGTATGCTAACCTAATCACAATACAGCGTGTCAAAAACGCGTTTTCTCCAGACTTTTGCCAAGCCAAAGCCTCCCTCGTACAAGGGGAGGCGCACGGCGCAAGCCGTGACGGAGGGATCGCAAGCTGAAAGATCTGCGTTTTTGCCGGAAAACCGGCTGTGATCGAAACCCTTCAATCCCTCAGTCAGCTTCGCTGACAGCTCCCTTTACACAAGGGAGCC